>NZ_JACSZV010000019.1 GCF_014472415.1 Pseudomonas sp. N40(2020) | reverse complement strand
TCGACCTGATCGACGACCGACAATTTAAAGGTCAGCGTGTAATCACGCTGACTGCGCCTTTCTCCCGTATTCATTACTCCCTCCTGAGAATGGGTCAGAAGGTGTAAACCTTATTCAGGACGGGACACGAGCATGAAAAAGGGAGCCCGAGGGCTCCCTTTTTTGTCGCTCAGCGTTCGATCAGAACAACACGCGGCTACGGATGGTGCCGTTGATGTGCTGCAGCTTCTCTTGCGCCAGATCCGAATACTCGGCGTCGACGTCGATCACCACGTAACCTACCTTCTCGTTGGTCTGCAGGAACTGACCGGAGATGTTGATGCCGTTTTCGGCGAAGACCTTGTTGATCTCGCTCATCACACCCGGGATGTTCTCGTGGATGTGCAGCAGGCGGTGCTTGCCAGGGTGAGCCGGCAGGGCCACTTCCGGGAAGTTCACCGACGAAACGGAAGTACCGTTGTCGCTGTACTTGACCAGTTTTTCCGCCACTTCCAGACCGATGTTGGCTTGCGCTTCAGCGGTCGAACCACCGATGTGCGGGGTCAGGATCACGTTGTCGAGGCCACGCAGCGGGCTTTCGAACTCTTCGTCGTTGGAGCGTGGCTCCACCGGGAACACGTCGATGGCCGCGCCGATCAGGTGCTTGTCCTTGATCGCGTCCGCCAGGGCGTCCAGCTCTACCACGGTGCCGCGTGCCGCGTTGATCAGGATGCCGCCCTTCTTGATGGCGCGGATTTCCTTCTCGCCGATCATCCACTGGGTCGCAGCGGTTTCCGGAACGTGCAGGGTGACGATGTCGGACATGCCCAGCAGTTCGTGCAGATTGCCGACCTGAGTGGCGTTGCCCAGCGGCAGCTTGGTCACGGTGTCATAGAAGAACACCTGCATCCCCAAGCCTTCCGCCAGAACCGACAACTGAGTACCGATCGAGCCGTAGCCGACGATGCCGAGTTTTTTGCCGCGGATCTCGAAGGAGTTGGCCGCGCTCTTGATCCAGCCGCCACGGTGGCAGGAAGCGTTTTTCTCCGGAATGCCGCGCAGCAGCAGGATCGCTTCGGCCAGCACCAGCTCGGCTACGGAGCGAGTGTTGGAGTACGGCGCGTTGAACACGGCAATGCCGCGCTCGCGGGCTGCACTGAGGTCAACCTGGTTGGTGCCGATGCAGAAACAGCCTACAGCGACAAGCTTCTTCGCGTGATCGAAGATCTCTTCGGTCAGTTGGGTGCGAGAACGAATGCCGATGAAGTGAGCGTCAGCGATCTTTTCCTTGAGCTGGGCTTCCGGCAGAGAACCTGTGAGGTACTCGATGCTGGTGTAGCCCGCCGCCTTGAGGACGTCGACAGCCGATTGGTGGACGCCTTCGAGAAGAAGGAACTTGATCTTGCTCTTATCGAGAGAAGTCTTGCTCATCTGCGTAAACCTGTATCCCGGAGAAAAATGGCAGGGAGGGGAGCAGCTTGGAGCTGACCCGAACGGCAGGAAAGCCGTCGCCGCAGAACTGGCCTTGGGCACTGTTCTGCGGGGTCGGTATGCTAGCATAGCCACCCCGCTAAACACTCATTCCTGCGACGTGAAGCGTTCTCAGGATGACCATGAATTGTTCGAGAGTTCTGTCGATGACCAATCCTGCCCTGATTGATGAACTGAAGACCCTGGTCGAGCCTGGCAAGGTCCTGACCGACGCCGACTCCCTGAACACGTATGGCAAGGATTGGACCAAGCACTTCGCCCCGGCGCCCAGCGCCATCGTGTTCCCCAAGACCATCGAACAAGTACAGGCCGTTGTGCGCTGGGCCAATACTCACAAAGTCGCGCTGGTCCCATCGGGCGGGCGTACCGGGCTTTCCGCCGCTGCGGTGGCAGCCAATGGCGAAGTGGTCGTGTCGTTCGACTACATGAACCAGATTCTCGACGTGAACCTCACTGATCGCACCGCCGTTTGTCAGCCGGGCGTGGTCACCGAGCATTTGCAGAACGTCGCCGAAGAAAATGGCCTGTATTACCCGGTGGATTTCGCTTCTGCCGGATCGAGCCAGATTGGCGGCAATATCGGCACCAATGCCGGCGGGATCAAGGTGATTCGCTACGGCATGACCCGCAACTGGGTCGCTGGCATGAAAGTCGTCACCGGCAAGGGCGATGTGCTGGAGCTGAACAAAGACCTGATCAAGAACGCCACCGGTTACGACCTGCGGCAACTGTTCATCGGCGCCGAAGGCACCCTCGGTTTCGTCGTCGAAGCGACCATGCGTCTGGATCGCGCGCCGAAAAACCTCACCGCGATGGTCCTCGGCACCGCCGATTTCGACTCGATCATGCCGGTGCTGCATGCCTTCCAGGGCAAGCTCGACCTGACCGCTTTCGAATTCTTCTCCGATAAAGCCCTGGCCAAAGTGCTGGGCCGCGGTGATGTGCCGGCACCGTTCGAGACCGACTGCCCGTTCTACGCACTGCTGGAATTTGAAGCGACCACTGAAGAAGTGGCCAACAGCGCCCTGGAAACCTTCGAACACTGCGTCGAGCAGGGCTGGGTACTGGACGGCGTGATGAGCCAGAGCGAAACCCAGTTGCAGAACCTGTGGAAGCTGCGCGAGTACATCTCCGAAACCATCTCGCACTGGACGCCGTACAAGAACGACATCTCGGTCACGGTTTCGAAAGTGCCGGCGTTCTTGAAGGAAATCGACGCGATCGTCGGCGAACACTACCCGGACTTCGAAATCGTCTGGTTCGGCCACATCGGCGACGGCAACCTGCACCTGAACATCCTCAAGCCGGAAAACCTGAGCAAGGACGAGTTCTTCGCCAAGTGCGCCACCGTCAACAAATGGGTGTTCGAAACCGTCGAGAAGTACAACGGTTCGATTTCCGCCGAGCACGGCGTGGGCATGACCAAGCGCGATTACTTGACCTACAGCCGTTCGCCGGCTGAGATCGAATACATGAAAGCGGTCAAAGCGGTGTTCGACCCGAACGGCATCATGAACCCGGGCAAGATCTTCGCGGTTTGATCTGTAATTCTTGATGAATCAATGAAGGCAGGAGTCGGTAAATGAGCTATCAGCACCAGTACGTCGACGGCACGCGCATTCACTTCCCGATCGGGAAAGTGGTGTGCATCGGCCGTAATTACGCCGAACACGCCAAGGAACTGGACAACCCGGTGCCTACCGAGCCGCTGCTGTTCATCAAGCCGGGCAGTTGCGTGGTGCCGCTGGACGGCGGTTTCAGCATTCCGACCGAGCGCGGTTCGGTGCACTACGAGGCGGAAATTGCCGTGTTGATCGGCAAGCCGTTGTCGACCAAGCCGAGCCGTGAAGAAGTGCTGGACGCGATCTCCGGTTTCGCCCCGGCGCTGGACCTGACCTTGCGGGACAAGCAGGCCGAGCTCAAATCCAAGGGCCTGCCGTGGGAAATCGCCAAGTCGTTCGACGGCGCGGCAGTACTAGCGCCTTTCGTGGTCGGCAGCACCTTCGCGGATCTGGCCGACATCGGCATTCGCTTGACCATCAACGGCGAAGTCCGCCAGGACGGCAACAGCAGCGCTATGCTCAACCCGATCGTGCCGATGATCCAGCACATGGCCGGCTGTTTCTCGTTGCAGGCCGGTGACGTGATTCTCACCGGTACGCCAGTGGGCGTTGGCCCGCTGAACGTCGGCGACGACATCGTGCTGGAACTGGTTGGCGCCAGCAGCTTCAGCAGCAGCGTGCGCTAGTCAAAACACTGCAATACACACTGTGGGAGCGAGCCTGCTCGCGAATGCGTCAGATCTGTCGACATAATCGTTGACTGATCCAGCGCTTTCGCGAGCAGGCTCGCTCCCACACTGGTTTGTGGTGGCCCTAAGATCGGGGACATCACAAGACAATCGCGCCATTTGCCGTTTTTTTCACATCCCGTCTGGATAATTTCCGCAATTCTGGCGTCTTAGCCGGCCTCTTTGTGCTATTACCCATAGCCTGAATTTTCGGAACGCGTCCCTCGATGTCATCTCAAACTCAGCTCAAATCCCCTCGCCGCTCACGTTTTGCCCTGCGCTGGTATGCTTGGCTGCTGTTGGCGATTGCTGCGGCGTATGGGTTGGCGTTCGCCATGCATTGGGATGATCGGGGCGTGCTGTGGGTGCTGGAGCGCTTCGAAAGCACGGCGGAGCAAAAGGAAAGCATCTGGCTGCCGGACTACCGGGCGGTGATCGATGCCAAGCCGCTGGCAGGCATGGAGAAGGACGAAGCTTCGGACCTGGCTTACAACCCGCAAACCAAAACCCTGTTCTCGGTGATGGGCAAAAACCCGTTCCTCGCCGAGCTGACGCTGCAAGGCGATGTGCTGCGCAAGATGCCATTGGTGGGCTGGAGCAATCCGGAAGGCCTGACCGTCATGGAAAACGGCCTGATGGCGATCGTCGACGAGCGTCAGCACACGCTGTCGATTGTCAAAGTCGATGCTGACACCCGTGAGCTCAATATCGCCAATTTTCCCAAATACGACCTCGGCCCGTCGAAAGACCAGAACAAGGCTTTCGAAGCCATCACCTGGGATTCGCGCAATCAGCAACTGTGGCTGGGCGAGGAGCGACCGCCGGCGCTGTTCACCTGGAAGAGTGATGGTAGCCAGGCCCTGAAGGGCGACAAGCAGAAGCTGGCCAGTGATGAACTGGATATCCGCAATCTGTCTGCTCTGGCGATTGATCCGCGCACCGGCCATATGCTGGTACTTTCCGCCGATTCGCACCTGCTGCTGGAACTGGACGAGAAGGGCGAGCAAGTCAGCTTCATGACTTTGCTTGGCGGTTTCAACGGCTTGAAATCGACCATCCCCCGCGCTGAAGGCGTGACCATGGATGAGTCGGGCACGCTGTATATAGTCAGTGAGCCGAACCTGTTCTATCGCTTCGAAAAACAGAAGTAACTTTCCCTACGGCAATTGCAGAATTGTGCAGTTGTCGTCGCAGGCAAGTGGCCATTAAGCTTCAGTTCAGACGGGCGTGATATTTCATCCGCCTGTTTTGATTCCGAGCCCGCCCGAATGCGTCGACTTGCCCGTCCCAAACCCATAGTCATCATCCTGTCGGTGATTGCCCTGATCGCGTTGATCGCGATCGGCCAATACATGCGTTTGTTCGAGCGTGGCTGGTTCAACCTGCACACCCTATGGCAGCCGCTAAGCAGCGAGGCCATTGGCCTGGATCAGTATCGCGTGGACATCGAAGCGCGAGTCATTGATGGACTGGACGACGATGTGTCGGCGCTGACCTACGATCCGGTGCGCAAAAGTCTGTTTACCGTGACCAACAAGAATTCCGAACTGGTCGAGCTATCGCTGGAGGGCAAGATCCTGCGCCGCATCCCGCTGATTGGCTTCGGCGACGCGGAGGCGGTCGAGTTCATCAGCGCCGATACTTACGTGATCACCGATGAGCATCTGCAGCGGCTGATCAAGATTCATCTGGAGCAAGACACTACTTTCCTCGACGCGGCGGACGCCGAGCAGATGACCCTCGGTGTGCACATGGCGGGTAACAAGGGGTTTGAAGGCCTGGCGTACGACTCGGTGGGTAAACGCCTGTTCGTCGCCAAGGAGCGCGATCTGATGCTGATCTATGAAGTGCACGGCTTTCCTCACTTCAATCCGGAAAAGTCCTACGCGGTGCACGTGATCAACAATCCCAAGCGCGATGCCGGGATGTTCGTGCGTGACCTGTCGAGCCTGCAATACGACGAGCGTAGCGGGCATTTGCTGGCGCTGTCGGACGAGTCGCGGCTGATTCTGGAGCTGGATGTGGACGGGCGCCCGATCAGCACCATGTCGCTGAGCAAGGGCCGGCAAGGCTTGCAGAAAACCGTGCCGCAGGCGGAAGGCATTGCGATGGATGACGACGGGACGTTGTATCTGGTGAGTGAGCCGAATCTGTTTTACGTGTTCAAAAAACCAACGCCGAACTAACCAACACCACAAAACACTGTGGGAGCTAGCAGGCTAGCTCCCACAGGTTTATTCGTCTGCCCACAAATGTGTGGGTGACGGGGCTTACTCAGCCTTCAGCGTCTTCACACCTTCACTCGTTCCCAGCAGCAACAAATCCGCCGGGCGCGCCGCGAACAGACCATTGGTGACGACACCGACAATCGCATTGATCTGCGCTTCCAGCTCCACCGGGTTGGTGATCTGCATATTGAACACGTCGAGGATGATGTTGCCGTTGTCGGTCAGCACGCCTTCGCGGTACACCGGGTCGCCGCCCAGTTTCACCAGTTCGCGAGCGACGTGGCTGCGAGCCATCGGGATCACTTCGACCGGCAGCGGGAACTCGCCCAGCACCGGCACCAGTTTGCTGGCATCGGCGATGCAGATGAAGGTCTTGGCCACGGCCGCGACGATCTTCTCGCGGGTCAGGGCCGCGCCGCCGCCCTTGATCAGGTTCAGATGCGCGTCGCTTTCATCGGCGCCGTCGACGTAGAACTCCAGGTCGCTGACGGTGTTCAGCTCATACACCGGAATCCCGTGGCCCTTCAGGCGTGCGGCGGTGGCTTCGGAACTGGCGACTGCGCCATCGAACGCACCCTTGTGCTGAGCCAGTGCATCGATGAAGCAGTTGGCGGTGGAGCCGGTGCCGACCCCGACGATGCTCTTGTCGTCGAGTTTCGGAAGGATGAAGTCGACGGCGGCCTGAGCCACTGCCTGTTTGAGTTGATCCTGGGTCATGCGGGCTCCGGAAGCGGGCAAGGTAAGAACGGAAAGGCCGGCATTATAGCCCCATGCCTGGTTAAAACCTCCTGTGGCGAGGGGATTTATCCCCGATGGAGTGCGAAGCGCTCCCCCGGCATTCTTTCAGAAATAACTTGATCTCAGTTTTGCGACGGCTGCTCCGCCGGTCGGGGATAAATCCCCTCACCACAAAGGTTCTCCATCACCAGTGTCCGGGTTATGACCACACTGTTTAGTGTGGTCGCACGGGCAAAAGCCGGGTTAGACTCCATGGCCCTGCACAACCCGCTCAGTGATGCTTTCCGATGCTCGAACAGTACGTCAAAAAGATCCTCACCTCGCGCGTTTATGACGTTGCCGTAGAAACCCCGCTGCAGAACGCTCGCCAGCTCTCCGAGCGGCTGGGCAATGACATCTGGCTCAAGCGCGAAGACTTGCAGCCGGTGTTCTCGTTCAAGATTCGCGGCGCCTACAACAAGTTGACCCAGCTGACCGAAGAAGAGCGCGCCCGTGGCGTGGTCACCGCGTCGGCGGGCAACCATGCGCAGGGTCTGGCCCTGGCGGCGAAAGTGCTGGGCGTCAAAGCGACTATCGTGATGCCCAAGACCACCCCGGAAATCAAGGTCGAAGGCGTGCGTTCGCGCGGCGGCAAAGTGGTGCTGCACGGCGATTCGTTCCCGGAAGCGCTGGCCTACTCGCTGAAACTGGTCGACGAAAAAGGCTACGTCTACATCCACCCCTACGACGATCCGCACACCATTGCCGGGCAGGGCACCGTGGCAATGGAGATTCTGCGCCAGCACCCGCAGCCGCTGGACGCGATTTTCGTTCCGGTTGGTGGTGGCGGTCTGATCGCCGGCATCGCGGCGTATGTGAAATACCTGCGCCCGGACATCAAAGTCATCGGCGTCGAGCCCGACGACTCCAACTGCCTGCAAGCGGCGATGGCTGCCGGTGAGCGCGTGGTGCTGCCGACCGTGGGCATCTTCGCCGACGGCGTGGCCGTGGCACAGATCGGTCAGCACACCTTCGACATCTGCAAAGACTATGTCGATGAAGTGATCACCGTCAGCACCGACGAGATCTGCGCGGCAATCAAGGACATTTACGACGATACCCGCTCGATCACCGAGCCTTCCGGCGCCCTGGGCGTGGCCGGGATCAAAAAGTACGTCGAACTGCGCGGCATCAGCGGTCAGACCTTCGTCGCCATCGATTCTGGGGCCAACGTCAATTTCGACCGTTTGCGTCACGTTGCCGAACGCGCCGAACTGGGCGAGGGCCGCGAAGCGATCATCGCCGTGACCATCCCCGAGAAGGCCGGCAGCTTCAAGGCGTTCTGCGAGGCCATCGGCAAACGCCAGATCACCGAATTCAACTACCGCTACAACACCGGCAGCGAAGCGCACATCTTCGTGGGTGTGCAGACCCACCCGGAAAACGACCCGCGCAGCGCATTGCTGGCGAGCCTGACCGAGCAAGGCTTCCCGGTGCTCGACCTGACCGACAACGAACTGGCCAAGCTGCATATTCGCCACATGGTCGGCGGCCACGCGGCGCATGTGATCGATGAAGTGGTGTTCCGCTTCGAGTTTCCGGAGCGTCCGGGTGCGCTGTTCAACTTCCTCAACAAGCTCGGCGGGCGCTGGAACATCTCGATGTTCCACTACCGCAACCACGGTGCGGCGGATGGCCGGGTGGTCGCAGGCCTGCAAGTACCCCATGACGAACGTCATCTGGTGCCGGCGGCGCTCGAGGAAATCGGCTACCCATACTGGGATGAAAGCGAGAACCCGGCCTATCAGCTGTTTCTTGGCTGAACGGCTACGCTGATGGGCATGACCCAAGGAAGAGAAACACATGGAAACCCTGACCACCCTGAAAGTCCTTCACGTCGCGGCTACCGTGGTGATCCTGGTGAGCGGGCTGGGGCTCGCCGCGCTTTCCTGGCGTAATCGCAGCGAAGGGCCGGCGAGCACGATGCAGCGTCCGTGGTTGTTCGTCTGGTGTTTGATGTTGCTCGGCATGTTCAGCATGCCGTTCACCGGCTGGTGGTTGGTACACCTGGTGGGCTGGCCGTTGGGGCAGTTGTGGATTCTGGGTTCCAGCGTGATCTATGCCGTGGCCACGTTCAGTGCGGTCTGGCTGCTTGTTCGGCTGAATCGGCTGTGGACAACAGGGGTTGGCAACCGGACATTCAATCTGGCGCTGGCGATTGTCAGCGGCGTCGGGTTTCTCGCCATTGCGGGGTTGATGGGGGCCAAGCCGGTTTAAGGCTTGAGACCGAGTCGAGCCAATCGCTGGCAAGCCAGCTCCCACAGGGATTTTCAGTGAACACAGATTATGCGGACAACTGAGAAATCTGTGGGAGCTGGCTTGCCAGCGATGGCGTAATCAGTCGCGCAGCGTGATGACCGGCCAGCCACGCTTCTCGGCTTCAGCGCGCAGATTCGGGTCCGGATCCACCGCCACCGGGTTCGCCACCTGCTCCAGCAACGGCAAATCATTCATCGAGTCGCTGTAGAAATAGCTGTCATCCAGCGAAAAACCAGTCTCTGCCAGCCAACGATTCAGGCGCGTCACCTTGCCTTCGCGGAAGCACGGAATGTCGGTGCTGCGTCCGGTGTAACGACCGTCGATCATCTCGCACTCGGTGGCGATCAGGGTTTCAACGCCCAGACGCACGGCAATCGGCGCGGTAACGAAGCGGTTGGTCGCGGTGATGATCACCAGTTTGTCGCCGGCATCGCGGTGCTTTTTCAGCAGTTCCAGCGCCTTGGGTAGCACGATTGGCTCGATGCAATCGCGCATGTAGTCGCTGTGCCATTGATTGAGCACGGCCATTTCGGTGCGGCCGAGGATCTCCAGGCAGAAGTTCAGGTAAGCAGCGTTATCCAGCTTTCCGGCCAGGTAATCCTGATAGAACTCGTCGTTGCGCGCCTTGTATGCGATCGGGTCGAGGAAGCCGCGTTCGCACAGATAGTCGCCCCAAGCGTGATCGCTGTCGCCGCCCAGAAGGGTGTTGTCCAAATCGAAGAGTGCCAGGCGCATTGCAGTTACCCGCTGATAAGTCAGTAAAAAGGCGACAAGAATACGGTCTTTTCACAAGAGTGCACATAAGGTAGGAACCTTCGTTGCCGCCTTATCAAGCTTTGTGGAACAATGCGGCGACATGCGTTTGCGAGGTTGTTGCCGTGATCGACCCCGATGGTTTCCGTCCCAATGTCGGGATCATTCTGACGAATGACGCCGGCCAGGTGCTATGGGCTCGCCGTATCAATCAAGATGCCTGGCAGTTTCCGCAGGGGGGAATCAACCCCGAAGAGACGCCGGAAGACGCCTTGTACCGCGAGCTGAACGAAGAAGTTGGCCTGGAACGTGAAGATGTTGAAATACTCGCCTGTACTCGGGGCTGGTTGCGCTATCGTTTGCCGCAACGTCTGGTGCGTACCCACAGCCAACCGCTGTGCATCGGCCAGAAACAGAAATGGTTTCTCCTGCGCCTGATCTCCAACGAGCAGCGGGTGCGGATGGATTTGACCGGTAAACCGGAATTCGATGGCTGGCGCTGGGTCAGCTATTGGTATCCGTTGGGCCAGGTGGTGACATTCAAGCGCGAGGTGTATCGCCGCGCCCTCAAAGAGCTTGCCCCGCGCCTTTTAGCGCGCGACTGACGACGGAGTTCGACCCCGAGCCATGCTCAATACGCTGCGCAAGATCGTCCAGGAAGTTAACTCCGCCAAGGATCTCAAGGCGGCGTTGGGGATTATTGTGTTGCGCGTCAAAGAGGCCATGGGCAGCCAGGTCTGCTCGGTCTACCTGCTTGATCCCGAGACCAATCGCTTCGTCCTGATGGCCACCGAGGGCTTGAACAAGCGCTCGATCGGCAAGGTCAGCATGGCACCCAACGAAGGTCTGGTCGGTCTGGTCGGCACGCGTGAAGAACCCCTGAACCTTGAAAACGCCGCGGATCACCCGCGCTATCGCTACTTCGCCGAAACAGGCGAGGAGCGCTACGCTTCATTCCTTGGCGCACCGATCATTCACCACCGCCGCGTTGTCGGCGTGTTGGTCATCCAGCAAAAAGAACGCCGCCAGTTCGATGAAGGTGAAGAAGCCTTCCTCGTGACCATGAGCGCGCAGCTCGCCGGCGTTATCGCCCACGCCGAGGCCACCGGTTCGATCCGTGGCCTGGGCCGTCAGGGCAAAGGCATTCAGGAAGCCAAGTTCGTCGGCGTACCGGGTTCGCCAGGCGCGGCAGTGGGTACCGCAGTGGTCATGCTGCCGCCAGCCGATCTGGACGTGGTGCCGGACAAGACCATCACCGACATCGATGCTGAGCTGGGGCTGTTCAAGACCGCCATCGAAGGCGTGCGCGCCGACATGCGCGCGTTGTCCGCCAAACTGGCAACCCAGCTGCGCCCGGAAGAGCGCGCGCTGTTCGACGTCTACCTGATGATGCTCGACGATGCCTCGCTGGGCAGCGAAATAACCACCGTGATCAAGACCGGCCAATGGGCTCAGGGCGCACTGCGCCAAGTGGTCACCGAGCACGTCAACCGTTTCGAACTGATGGACGACGCCTACCTGCGTGAACGCGCGTCGGACGTCAAAGACCTCGGCCGCCGCCTGCTCGCCTACTTGCAGGAAGAGCGTCAGCAGAATCTGGTCTACCCGGAAAAAACCATTCTGGTCAGCGAAGAGCTGACGCCGGCCATGCTCGGCGAGGTGCCGGAGGGCACGCTGGTCGGTCTGGTGTCGGTACTCGGCTCGGGTAACTCCCACGTCGCGATTCTGGCCCGGGCCATGGGCATTCCGACGGTGATGGGTCTGGTTGACCTGCCGTACGCCAAGGTCGACGGCATCGAGATGATCGTCGATGGCACGCGCGGCGAGGTCTACACCAACCCCAGCGACGTGCTGCGCAAGCAGTTCTCCGAGGTGGTGGAAGAAGAGAAACAGCTGGCGCTGGGGCTCGACACCCTGCGCGACCTGCCGTGCGTAACCCTCGATGGCCACCGCATGCCGCTGTGGGTCAACACCGGCCTGCTGGCGGACGTGGCGCGGGCGCAGAAGCGCGGCGCCGAAGGCGTCGGTCTGTACCGCACCGAAGTGCCGTTCATGATCAACCAGCGCTTCCCGAGCGAGAAGGAACAACTGGCGATCTACCGCGAACAGCTCGCCGCGTTCCATCCGCAACCGGTGACCATGCGCAGCCTCGACATCGGCGGTGACAAGTCGCTGTCGTACTTCCCGATCAAGGAAGACAACCCGTTCCTCGGCTGGCGCGGCATTCGCGTCACCCTCGATCACCCGGAAATCTTCCTGGTGCAGACCCGCGCGATGCTCAAGGCCAGCGAAGGCTTGAACAACCTGCGGATTCTGCTGCCGATGATCTCCGGCACCCACGAACTCGAAGAAGCCCTGCACCTGATCCACCGGGCCTGGGGCGAAGTGCGCGACGAAGGCACCGACGTGCCGATGCCGCCGATTGGCGTGATGATCGAGATTCCGGCAGCGGTGTATCAAACCAAGGAACTGGCGCGGCAGGTGGACTTCCTCTCGGTGGGCTCCAACGACCTGACTCAATACTTGCTGGCGGTTGACCGCAACAACCCGCGGGTGGCCGACCTCTACGACTACCTGCACCCGGCCGTGCTGCAAGCCTTGCAGAACGTGGTGCGCGACGCCCATGCCGAAGGCAAACCCGTGAGTATCTGCGGCGAGATGGCCGGTGATCCGGCGGCGGCAGTGCTGTTGATGGCGATGGGCTTCGACAGCCTGTCGATGAACGCCACCAACTTGCCGAAGGTGAAGTGGATGCTTCGCCAGGTGAACCTGAGCAAGGCCCAGGAATTGCTGGCGGAGTTGATGACTATCGACAACCCTCAAGTTATCCACAGCTCGCTGCAATTGGCGCTGAAGAACCTTGGGTTGTCGAAGATCAATCCGCCGGCGGTCATCAAGGCCCTCTAAAAGGCTGATGGCCTCATCGCTGGCAAGCCAGCTCCCACAGGGATCGTCAGTGAACACGACATTTGTGGACACCCGAGACACTTGTGGGAGCTGGCTTGCCAGCGATGGCGTCAGTAAAAACGCCGCCTAAACCAGAATTTCCACCTCGCCCAAATGCCCCCCATACGGCCCAAAACTGCGCTCCACCATCCGCCGCGTCCCATCCGCCTGCACAATCAACGCCGTACTCGCCCGCGTCCCGTAACTCTGGCTGGCAATAAACACACTCGACAGCAATGATTCAGTTGCCAGGCCCACGCCGGTATCCGGCAACTCGTTGAATGGCGCCGTCTGCGCATCGCTTAACAATCCCATCAAGCGTTCAGGCTGCGGATCTTCAAGCACTGCGCCCAACGCGGCCTTGGCCTTGAGCAACTTCGGCCACGGCGTATCCAGCCCGGCATTGGACAGCCCGTAGACACCCGACGCGAGCATCACCGGCTCCGACATCCGCGCATTGAAATGCCACAGCTCATGGCTGTTGCCGAGCAGCAGATTGAACCCGGCGTATTCCGGCGAGCGACCGACCACATCGATCAAATAATCATCAATCGACAGATCACCGGTGAGAAACCGCGCCACCAACTCACCCCGCGATTTGCGCGCCGGCGGCTGATGCGGATCACGAATATTGGTCAGTGCGGCAAAACGCCCATTGGCGCCAATCCCCAGCCAGGTCCCACCGGCCTCAAGATCACGCCCGGCATGCACCTGCGGCGCTTCCGGCCATTGCGCCAGCGGCAGGCTCGGCCGGGCGTAGAACTCGTCACGGTTGGCCGCGACGATCAGCG
The DNA here is from genome assembly GCF_014472415.1 of Pseudomonas sp. N40(2020). GTDB lineage: Bacteria > Pseudomonadota > Gammaproteobacteria > Pseudomonadales > Pseudomonadaceae > Aquipseudomonas. The sequence goes on along the minus strand of NZ_JACSZV010000019.1, from coordinate 98,878 downwards.
GCTGGGCATGGCCCGGGCGCCAGGCAAAAACAATCAGGCACATAAGGTGGTCCTTGTGTGTTTTTTGCCCACTCTACGCATCCGGCGTCCGTGCATCCATCGCAAGTGGAGCAGGAGGCCATGCATCCGTTACCATACCGCTCCGGTTTTGGGGATGCGTCTGGGAGACGGTCATGGAATTTCTGCTCTATCTGGCGCTGGGCGCCTGTGCGGGCGTGCTGGCCGGGCTGTTCGGGGTCGGTGGCGGGATCATCATTGTCCCGGTGCTGGTGTTCAGTTTTACCTTGCAGGGCTTTGACCAGTCGATTCTCACCCACCTGGCGGTGGGCACGTCGCTGGCGACGATCATCTTCACCTCGGTCAACGCGGTGCGTGAGCACCATCGTCGCGGCGCGGTGCGCTGGCCGATCTTCATGTGGATGACCGTGGGCATTTTGCTCGGCGCCGGTTTTGGTGCGCTGACGGCCGAAGCGATTTCCGGGCCCAACCTGCAAAAAATCATCGGTGTTTTCGCCCTGGTGATCGCTGTGCAGTTGGCGCTGGACGTCAAACCCAAGGCCAGCCGAACCGTGCCGGGCAAACTCGGTCTGACCGTGGCCGGCAGTGTGATTGGCTGGGCGTCGGCGATTTTCGGCATTGGCGGCGGCTCGCTGACCGTGCCGTTCCTGACCTGGCGCAGCGTGCCGATGCAGCAGGCCGTGGCGACATCTTCGGCCTGCGGTTTGCCGATCGCCCTGGCCAGTGCATTAAGTTTCATGATTCTGGGGTGGCATGATCCGTTGCTGCCGGCCCATAGTCTCGGTTTTGTCTATTTGCCGGCGCTGTTGGGCATCGCTCTGACCAGCATGGTATTCGCCCGTATCGGCGCGCGATTGGCGCACAAATTGTCGCCGCGCTTGCTGAAAAGACTGTTCGCCGCTTTGCTGTTCACCGTGGGTTTAAGCTTTTTGCTTTGATCGCGTCGCAATACTGACTTAATCCTGAGGTGGCAGCGTCGCCCGGGAATTCTGCTTTCAACTCTAACGAGGAGTCGCAATGCTGCCTTACCCGCAGATCGACCCGGTGGCCCTGGCCATCGGTCCGCTGAAAATCCACTGGTACGGCCTGATGTACCTGATCGGCATCGGCGGTGCGTGGCTGCTGGCGTCGCGCCGGCTCAACCGCTTCGACCCGACCTGGTCCAAGGAGAAGCTCTCCGATCTGATCTTCTGGCTGTCGATGGGCGTGATTGTCGGCGGACGTCTGGGCTATGTGCTGTTCTACGACCTGAGCGCTTACCTGGCCAACCCGACGCTGATTTTCGAAGTGTGGAAGGGCGGCATGTCGTTCCACGGCGGTTTCATCGGTGTGATGCTGGCGGCCTTGTGGTTCGGCAAGCGCAATGGCAAGTCGTTCTTCCAGCTGATGGACTTCGTCGCGCCGATGGTGCCGATCGGTCTGGGCGCCGGACGTATCGGCAACTTCATCAACGCCGAATTGTGGGGCAAGGCGACTGACGTGCCGTGGGCCATGGTCTTCCCGCCATTCAGCGATCCGGCACAACTGCCGCGTCACCCGTCGCAGCTGTATCAGTTCGCGCTCGAAGGCGTGGCGCTGTTCCTGATCCTGTGGATTTTCTCGCGCAAGCCGCGCCCGACCATGGCGGTTTCCGGCATGTTCGCGCTGTTCTACGGCATCTTCCGTTTCATCGTCGAGTTCGTCCGCGTCCCGGACGCGCAACTGGGCTATCTGGCCTGGAACTGGCTGACCATGGGGCAGGTGCTGTGCGTGCCGATGATCATCGGCGGGCTGTTCCTGATCTGGCTGGCCTATCGTCGCGCGCCGGCGGCACCGCTCGCTCCGACGGCTTAAACTACGAACCCCGGCGCGCGACGCCGGGGCTCAAAGGACACAGGTAACTCATGAAGCAATATCTCGAACTGGTCTCGCACGTCATCCAGAACGGCACCAAACAGGCCAACCGCACCGGCATCAACACCATCAGTTTTCCGGGGGCGATGCTGCGTTTCGATCTGCAGGAAGGTTTCCCGGCTATCACCACCCGCAAGATGGCCTTCAAATCGGCCATCGGCGAGATGTGCGGCTTTCTGCGTGGCGTGAACAATGCCGCTGAATTCCGTGAGCTGGGCTGCAAGGTCTGGGACCAGAACGCCAACGAAAACGCCCAGTGGCTGGCCAACCCGTTCCGTCAGGGCGACGACGATCTCGGCGAAATCTACGGCGTGCAATGGCGCAAATGGCCGGCGTACAAGCAGATCCCGCTGAGCAACACAGCGGCCATCGAACAAACGTTGAGCAACGGTTACAAGCAGATCGCTCAAGGCGAAGAAGACGGTCAGGCCTACGTCGTGCTTTACAAAGCCATCGATCAGGTTCGCCAGTGCGTCGACACGATCATCAAGGATCCGGGCAGCCGCCGCATCCTGTTCCACGGCTGGAACTGCGCCCAGCTCGATGAAATGGCCCTGCCGCCATGCCATCTGCTGTACCAGTTCCACCCGAATGTCGAGACCAAGGAAATTTCCCTGACCCTCTACATCCGCTCCAACGATCTGGGCCTGGGCACGCCGTTCAACCTCACCGAAGGCGCCGCGCTGCTGAGCCTGATTGGTCGCCTGACCGGCTACACGCCGCGCTGGTTCACCTATTTCATTGGTGACGCCCACGTCTACGAAAACCACCTGGACATGCTCAACGAACAGCTCAAGCGCGAGCCTTTCGCCATGCCGAAACTGAAAATCTCGGATCGTGTGCCGGAGTTTGCCAAGACGGGCGTGTATCAGCCGGAATGGCTGGAGCTGGTCGAGCCGAGCGACTTCTCGCTGGAAGGTTATGAGCACCACGCGCCAATGACCGCGCCGATGGCGGTCTAGTCGGTACCGATCGTTCCCACGTTCTGCGTGGGAACGAGCCATCGCTGCTAATGACCATGACTGCGGCCCACATGGGAATGCTCAACCTCCGTCGCCACCACCCCGCCACTCACTTCCAGTCGCTGCAAAATCCCGCATTGATCGGCCCCCGGCCCTTCGCCACAGCGTTGGCGCAGGTCGAGCAACTGTGTCTGTAACGCCAACAACCCATCAATCCGCGCCTTCACATGCTGGATGTGCTCGTCGATCAACGTGTTCACGCTTTCACACTGATCCTGCGGGCTGTCACGCATGGCCAGCAGGCTGCGGATTTCTTCGAGGGTCATGTCGAGGGTGCGGCAGTTGCGGATGAAGGTCAGGCGTTCGGCGTGGGCCTGGGTGTAGACGCGGTAGTTGCCGTCGCTGCGGGCCGGTTCCGGCAGCAGGTTTTCGCGCTCGTAGTAGCGGATGGTTTCCACGGCGCAATCGGTCAGTTTGGCCAGTTCTCCGATCTTCATGACGACAATCTCCAAAAGGGTGCTTGACCCTATAGTGGCTACAGGGTCTTTACTTGGCAACAGGCACCTTCATGGACGCGACCAATGAGCGATTCCCAGCACACCCACAAGCCCGGCGACGGGCACGATCATAACCACAGCCCAAAATTGCAGCCTGTGCATAAGCACGACCATGGCGGCGATTCCTGCTGCGGGTCGAAAGCCGCTGCGCCTGCGCCAGTTCAAACGAGCGCAGATTCATGCTGCTCGACGAAAGCGACCGCGCCTGCGCTGGTGCAACTGAGCGAGGCGAAAAGCGCGGACGCCCGGCTGAGCAGTTTCCGCATTGAGGCGATGGACTGCCCGACCGAGCAGACGCTGATCCAGAACAAGCTCGGCAAACTGGCCGGCGTTGAACAGCTGGAATTCAACCTGATCAACCGCGTACTCGGCGTGACCCACACGCTGGCGGGCACCGAGCCGATCACCGAGGCGATCAAATCCCTCGGCATGCACGCCGAGCCGGTGGAGGCTGGCGTCGAAGCTCCGGCCCCCGCGCCAGTGAAAAAACACTGGTGGCCGCTGGCGTTGTCCGGCGTCGGTGCTCTGGTGGCGGAAGTGATCCACTTCACCAACGCCGCGCCGACCTGGGTGGTGGCGATCATTGCGCTGGTGTCGATCCTCAGCGGCGGCCTGACCACCTACAAAAAGGGCTGGATCGCCCTCAAGAACCTCAACCTCAACATCAATGCGCTGATGAGTATCGCGGTGACCGGCGCCATCCTCATCGGCCAGTGGCCGGAAGCGGCGATGGTGATGTTCCTGTTCACTGTGGCCGAGTTGATCGAGGCGCGCTCGCTGGACCGCGCCCGCAACGCCATCAGCGGGTTGATGCAGATGACCCCGGAACAGGCCACAGTGCAGCAGGCCGACGGCACTTGGCTCGAACAGGAGGTGAAAAGCGTCGAACTCGGTGCCCGCGTGCGGGTGAAACCCGGCGAGCGCATTGCGCTGGACGGCGAAGTCGTCAGCGGCAACTCAACTATTGACCAAGCGCCGATCACCGGTGAAAGCCTGCCGGTTGAGAAAGCCGTGGGCGACAAAGTCTTCGCCGGCACCATCAACCAGGCCGGTTCGCTGGAATACGCGGTCACCGCGGCGGCGAACAACTCGACCCTGGCGCGGATCATCCACGCCGTCGAACAGGCACAAGGCGCACGCGCACCGACCCAGCGCTTCGTCGATCAATTCTCGACCATCTACACCCCAGTGGTGTTCGTATTGGCCTTGGCCGTGGCGATCATTCCGCCGCTGTTTATGGGCGCCGTGTGGTTCGACTGGATCTACCGCGCGCTGGTGTTGCTGGTGGTCGCGTGCCCATGTGCCTTGGTGATTTCCACTCCTGTGACCATCGTCAGCGGCCTCGCGGCGGCGGCGCGCAAAGGCATTCTGGTCAAGGGCGGCGTGTACCTGGAGGGCGGTTTCAAGCTCGACTATCTGGCGCTGGATAAAACCGGGACGATCACCCACGGCAAACCCGTGCAGACGGACTACGTGTCCCTCGACCCGACCGCCGACGCCACGGCCCCGGCAATTGCTGCCGCACTGGCCGGTCGCTCCGACCACCCGGTGTCGCTGGCCATCGCTAAGAATGCTGTGGATAAAAACTTCGCCGCGCTGATTGTGGATAACTTCGCAGCGCTGGCCGGGCGTGGCGTGAAGGGTGATATCAACGGCCAGACCTATCACTTGGGCAACCATCGCCTGGTTGAAGAGCTGGGCCTTTGCTCGCCGGCACTGGAAGAAAAGCTGTTCGCGCTGGAGAAACAGGGCAAGTCGGTGGTGTTGCTGCTCGACAAGTCCGGCCCGCTGGCGTTGTTTGCTGTGGCCGACACCGTCAAGGAGACCAGCCGCGAGGCGATCCGTCAGTTGCATGCACTGGGCGTGAAAACCCTGATGCTGACCGGTGACAACGTCCACACCGCGCAGGCGATTGCTGCGCAGGTCGGCATCGATCAGGCCAAGGGCGACTTGCTGCCGACCGACAAGCTGCAAGCAATTGAAGAGCTTTACGGTAAAGGTCATCGCGTCGGCATGGTCGGCGACGGCATCAACGACGCCCCGGCGCTGGCCCGCGCCGAGATCGGTTTTGCCATGGCCGCCGCCGGCACCGACACCGCGATTGAAACCGCTGATGTCGCCCTGATGGACGATGATCTACGCAAGATCCCGGCATTCATCAGCCTGTCGCGCGACACTGCGAGCATCCTGAAACAAAACATCGCGTTGGCACTGGTGATCAAAGCGATCTTCCTTGGAGTAACCTTCGCCGGACTCGCCACCATGTGGATGGCGGTGTTTGCCGACATGGGCGTGAGCCTGCTGGTGGTGTTCAACGGGTTGCGCCTGCTGCGCAAATAGAAGAGAGGAACGGGTGTGCTGAGTGCCGAGCTGAAGGCGTTTTACATGGTGGCCCGCTTGGGCAGCATCACCCTGGCGGCGAAGAAACTCGGCCTCAGCCAACCGACCGTGACCACGCAGATCCGCAATCTGGAAAGCCAGTATTCGGTAGAGCTGTTCTACCGTGGCGGCCGCCGCCTCAGCGTCAGCGACGAAGGCGCGCGGTTGCTGCCGATGGTCAAGGCGCTGTTGCAGCAGGAGGCCGATATCGAGTTCTTCCTGCGCAACAGCGGCCAGGTGCAAGGCACGCTGCGCATCGCCGCCACCGCGCCGTATTACATCCTTGATCTGGTGAAGACCTTCCGCGAGCGTCTGCCGCAGGTGGAAGTGTCGGTGGAAATCGGCAACTCGCAGCAGGTGCTGGAAGCGCTTGAGGATTACCGGGTGGACGTCGCCGCGTCATCGCAGTTGCTCGATGACGCGCGGCTGATTCGCCGGGTGCTCGGCACCGATCCGCTGGTGCTGGCGGTGCATCGCAATCATCCGTTGGCGGTGCATGAGCATGTGACGTTGAACGCACTGGCCGGGCATACCTTGCTGATGCGCGAAACCGGTTCGACCACTCGGCGGTTGACCGAAGAGCTATTGGCTGGCGCGGGCGTGAGTTTCGGCCCGTTGCTGGAGATCGGCAGCCGCGAGTCGATTCGTGAAGCGGTGCTGCGCAACATCGGTATCAGCATCATTGCCCGCCAGGAAGTGCCGCATGATCCGCAGTTGCGCGTGCTGACCATCGAGAATGCGCCGCAGATTCCCGAATATCTGTACTGCCTCAAGGAGCGCAAGAGTGCGCGGTTGCCGGCGGCGTTTTTGGGGTTGGCGCAGGAGATGTCTCCGGCCTGAATGCTGCGGTGAATGGCCGGGCCTCTTCGCGAGCAGGCTCGCTCCCACATAGGGTCTGTGGTGAACACATAATTTGTAAACACCCAAAATCCCCTGTGGGAGCGAGCCTGCTCGCGAAGGCGTCAGTCGCCGCAGCAAAATCCGACAGGCAAATCCACAATCCCTGTAGTGCAATAAACCCTTTCCAGCACAGGTGTTTAAAGACACTCGGTGTTACGCCCGACAGCCTACAAATCCTTGCGCCGCTGCCTACGCATGCACCAGAATCCGCCGGCTTGTGCGCCTTGGGCGGGCTGCGTAACTTGGTTCGCATCACTCATTCCCAGTGATCGGGTTTAGCAGCCCGTGGTTAATCTAAGGGTGCACATACATCATCAGTCAGGCTCCGTGCCTGCACTCGATGGCGGCTGTGCGCAGGGCGCTTCGGCGCGCCGGCTTCCTTAGGTTCCCCGGTCTGCTAACCTGCGTTCAGCTGCCACCCCTTCTTTTAGCAGAGAAGCGGTTCCAGCTTAATTTCGGAACCTGAAGATGATTAAACCAACGCCAAACCCGCCGGTCACCGACCCGGGCTCCCCCTACGAATCGCCCGATTCAAAGAAATTCCACGAAGCCGCCGAGCGCGCCCTCGACCACTATCTCGGCCCGCCAACTGCAGCCATCATGGCCGCGCCCTATAAACCCAACACCCTGTACATGGCGCACCCCGAGGCCGACACCGAATCCCTTATCGCGGACGCCAGTGAAACCCTCGGCTCGGCCATCGTGTTGCTGCACAACCATGTGGCAATGGTTGAAGGCACGCACCGCAAAACCCTGCAAGGCATCGCCCAAGTGGTGATGCTGGCAGAGCTGGCGGTCAATCGGGTGTTGGATAAGTTAGTGCCGACGGAGTGATCAACGCACTCAGCGGCGCCTGTGCAGGTGCCGCTGAGTGCGGTTGGCCGGGCTTACCCGGGCTTCATTCCCACGCAGAGCGTGGGAACGATCTGTTGATCGGGGGTGAACCCAAATCCCCGAATACCACTATCAGCCGTTTTTGCCTCACTGCCACATGACGGACGCATTACAACTCTAGGATTGGCCTCATCTGCTTGATGAGGTCTGTCCCATGAATCCTGCAATCGCAACTGCCCTGACCAACCCCGGTGCGCCGATGAAAGTGCGCGGCGTGCAGAAGCGCTTTGGCGCGTTCACTGCGCTGGATAACGTCTCCCTCGACGTCGCGGCCGGCGAGCTGGTCTGTCTGCTCGGCCCCTCGGGTTGCGGTAAAACCACGCTGCTGCGCTGCATCGCCGGGCTGGAAAAACAGGACAGCGGCGAGTTGTACCTCGGCGACCGCGACGTCTCGCACCTCGCCCCGCAAGCCCGGGACTACGGGATTCTGTTCCAGTCCTACGCGCTGTTCCCCAATCTGACCGTCGAAGCGAACATTGCCTACGGCCTCGCCGGCAGCGGTCGCGATGAAGTGCGCCGCCGGGTGGGTGAGATGCTTGAGCTGGTCGGCCTCACCGGCAGTGAGAAAAAGTACCCGGGCCAGTTGTCCGGCGGCCAACAGCAACGGGTTGCCCTGGCCCGTGCCTTGGCGCCGGCACCGTCGCTGTTGTTGCTCGATGAGCCGATGTCGGCCCTCGACGCCCGGGTGCGCGAGCATCTGTGCACCGAGCTGCGCCAGCTGCAACGCAACCTCGGCATCACCACCCTGATGGTCACCCACAATCAGGACGAAGCCATGCTGATGGCAGACCGTATCGCCGTGATGAACAACGGCCGCGTCGAGCAGTACGCCACCCCGCAGGAAATCTACAACCGCCCGGCTACGCCGTTTGTGGCGGAGTTTGTCGGTCAGGGCAACTGGCTGCCATTCCAGCGCAGCAGCGACAGCCACGCCCGGGTTGGCGGGATGGATGTGCGTCTGGCTGATGGCAGCGTCAGCGGCGCCTCGGGTCGACTTTTCTGCCGCCCGGAAGCGATCAGCGTCAATCCGCTGGTGCATGAGGAAAATCTGTTCCCGGCCAAGGTGCGCGAGATCACCTTCCTCGGCAATCGCTGCCGTATGAGCTTCGAACTCGATCAACTGCCGGGCCATGCGCTACTCGCCGAACTGGCGCCAGAAGCCATGCCGCGCCTCGGCGCCCAGCAGATCATGGTCGCGTTGCCGCCGCGCAGCTTGCAGGTGTTTGCCTGATGAACAGCAACCTCGCGCTGCCGCTACCGCACAAGCAGGTGCGGCAGACTTCCCGTGCCGAAGTCGGCGACCGGATTTTTGTGGTCGGCGGCAAACTCTTGCTGCTGGTGTTGCTCGGCGTTGCGGTGCTGTTGCCGTTGCTGGCGATCTTCTGGCGTGGCTTCAGCAGCGAAGCGGGGCAGGGCGGTGGCTGGGTCGCGGCGAAGGAGCTGGTGAGCAGCGAGAATTTCCACTGGCTGCTCGGCAACAGCCTGAAAGTTTCCCTCAGCGTTGCGGCCATCGTCGTACCGCTGGCCTACCTGTTTGCCTACGCCCTGCAACGCACATTGATTCCGGCCAAGGGCATCTGGCGCGGGATTTCCCTGCTGCCGCTGATGGCGCCATCGATGCTGCCGGGGATTGCGCTGGTTTATCTATTCGGCAATCAGGGCATGTTGCGCGGGTTGCTCTCGGACAACATCTACGGCTTCTGGGGGATTGTGCTGGGTGAGGTGATTTACACCTTTCCCCATGCGCTGATGATTTTGCTCTCGGCGCTGTCGCTGGCCGATGCGCGGCTGTTCGATGCGGCGTCGAGCATGGGCGCCAGCCCGGCCAAGGCGTTTCGCAGCATCACTTGGCCGGCAACCCGGCAGGCTGTGTTCGCCGCATTCTGTCTGGTGTTCACCCTGACCATCACCGATTTCGGCGTGCCCGTGGTGGTCGGTGGCGACTATCAGGTGCTGGCGCTGGAAGCCTACAAAGCCGTGGTCGGCCAGCAGCAATTCGGTCGCGGCGCGTTGATCGGCATGGTGCTGTTGCTGCCAGCGCTGTTCAGCTTCGGCGTCGATGCGTGGTTGCGTCGACGTCACGGCGATTCCATGAGTGGCCGCGCTCAGGTGTTCAAACCGGCACCGTCGAAACTGCGCGATGGCTGCTATCTGGTAACCGTCCTGCTGATCTGCGCGGCATTGCTGCTGGTGTTCGGCATGGCGGTGTTTTCGTCGCTGGTGAAGTTCTGGCCGTACAACCTGTCGCTGTCGCTTAACCACTACCAGTTCAACGAAACCGCCGGCGGTGGATGGTTGGCCTACAGCAACAGTTTGAAGATGGCGCTGGGCACGGCGCTGATCGGCAGTGTGCTGATCTTCACTGGCGCGTATCTGATGGAAAAGACCCGCACCCAACGCGGCCTCAACCTGGCCCTGCGCATGCTCAGTTTTGTGCCGATGGCGGTGCCGGGGCTGGTGCTCGGTCTGGGTTACGTCTTCTTTTTCAACCTGACCGGCAACCCGCTGCACGTGCTGTACGGGACGATGACGCTGCTGATCGTCTGCACCATTGCGCATTATTTGACCACCGCACAAATGACCGCGACCACCGCGCTGCGTCAGCTCGACGCCGAGTTCGAAGCCGCCGCGCTGTCGCTCAAGGCGCCGCTGTACCGGCATTACCTGCGTGTGACCGTGCCGATCTGCCTGCCGGCGCTGCTCGACATCGTGCGCTACCTGTTCGTCTCGGCGATGACCACCGTGTCGGCGGCGATCTTCCTCTACAGCCCCGACACCATCCTCGCGGCGGTGGCGGTGCTGAACATGGATGACGCCGGCAACGTCGGCGGCGCGGCGGCGATGTCGACCCTGATTCTGTTCACTTCGGCGGGCGTGTCCTTGCTGCTGGCGTGGGCTTCGCGCGGCTTGCTGCGCCGTTCCCAGGCCTGGCGGCAAACCGCGCCCGGTCACTGATTTGCACCTTCAACTGCCCTTCAACTCAAAAGACAGGAAAACGATCATGTTCAAGCCTATGGCCCTGGCCGCTGCTGTGCTCGCTACTTTCAGCCTGAATGCCTTCGCGGCAAAAACCGAGTTGACGGTGTACACCGCCCTCGAAGCCGAACAACTCAAGTCCTACAAAGAAGCCTTCGAAAAGGCCAACCCGGACGTCGAGATCAAGTGGGTGCGCGATTCCACCGGGATCATTACCGCCAAACTGCTGGCCGAGAAGGCCCGCCCGCAAGCTGACGCCGTGTGGGGCCTAGCCGCTTCCAGCCTGGCGATCCTCGATCAGCAAGGCATGCTGCAAAGCTACGCGCCGAAGGATCTGGGCAAAATCGGCGCGAACTACCGCGACGCCGCCAACCCGCCAGCCTGGGTCGGTATGGATGTGTGGGCCGCAACCATTTGCTTCAACACCGTCGAAGCCGAGAAGCAGGGCCTGAGCAAACCGGTGAGCTGGCAGGATCTGACCAAGCCTGAGTACAAAGGCAAGATCGTCATGCCGAACCCGGCGTCCTCCGGCACCGGTTTCCTCGACGTCAGCGCCTGGTTGCAAACCTTCGGCGAGAAGCAGGGTTGGGCTTACATGGACGGCCTGCACCAGAACATCGGCCAATACGTTCACTCCGGTTCCAAGCCTTGCAAACTGGCGGCGGCGGGGGAGTTCCCGATCGGCATTTCCTTTGAATACCCGGCGGTACAGCTGAAGCGTCAAGGTGCGCCTCTGGACATCATCCTGCCGAAGGAAGGCCTGGGCTGGGAGATCGAAGCGACCGCCGTGATCAAAGGCACGCCGCATGAAGAAGCCGCGAAGAAACTCGCCGACTTCTCCGCCAGCGCCCAAGCGATGGATCTGTACAAAGAGAACTTCGCCGTTCTCGCCCAACCAGGCATCGCCAAACCGCAGACTGAATTGCCGGCGGATTATGAGCAGCGTTTGATCAAGAACGACTTTGCCTGGGCCTCGAAGAACCGCGACGAGATCCTCACCGAGTGGCGCAAGCGCTATGACGGCAAGTCCGAGAAAGTCGTGGCCAAGTAAGATCTTTATCGACTGACAGGGCCTCATCGCTGGCAAGCCAGCTCCCACAGGTTTCAAGGTGTTCCCGCAATCGGTGTTCACCCTAAAACCCTGTGGGAGCTAGCTTGCCAGCGATGGCTATCTCTCATTCAGAGCACCTCTAAATGACACAACACAAAGACCTGCTCATCATCGGCGCCGGCATTCTGGGCCTCTCCCACGCCTACGCCGCCGCCAAGCGCGGCCTGAAGGTTACGGTTTTCGAACGCACCGCCACACCCCTCGGCGCTTCGGTGCGCAACTTCGGCCAGGCACTGGTCACTGGCCAGCCACCCGGCCCGATGCTCGAACTGGCCAAGGCCAGCCGCGAGATCTGGGGTGACTGGGCGCAACTCGCCGGCCTGCAGATCAAGCGCAACGGCTCGTACCTGTTCGCCCGAACCGAAGCCGAAGAGCACTTGCTTGAGGCCTTCTGCGCCGGGCGCGCCGTGGAACACGGTTACAACGTGGACTTGCTGCGCGGCGCCGCATTGCGCGATCTGTACCACGGCCAGTTCAGCCATCACCGCGCCGCACTCCACGGCATGGATGATCAACAGTTGTACTCGCGTGAAGCGATTCCGGCGCTGATCGATTACCTGCGCCGCGACCTCGGCGTCGAGTTTCACTTCTCCACGCTGGTGCGCGATGTCGAACCGGGGCGCCTGCACAGCACGGCCGGGATCTTCACCGCAGAGCAAATCATCGTCTGCTCCGGCCACGATTATCAGACCCTGCTGGCCGAGCCGATTGCCGCACTCGACCCACAAATCTGCCGCCTGCAAATGCTCCGCGCCAAACCGCAAGTCGAACTGAATTTGCAACACGCCTTGCTCACCGGCCTGAGCTGCGTGCATTACGGCGCCTTCGCCGATTTGCCAGAGGCGGCGGCAGTGCAGGCGCAGATCCTGCGTGAACAACCGCACCTGCATGAAAACGGCATTCATTTGCTGATCAGCCCCACGCCCTACGGCGAGCTGATCATCGGCGACTCGCACCATTACGGCAGCGACCCTTCGCCGTTCAATGCCGAGCAAGTGGACGACTGGATGATTGAACTGGCCGAGCAGACGCTGGGCTGCAAGGTGCAAGTGGTCGAGCGCTGGCAGGGCGTCTATGGTTCTCGGGGGCCGGGGCCGTTTTCATTCTTGCGCCCGGCACCGGGGCTCAGTGTGGCGCTGATGCACACTGGCGTCGGCATGAGCGTCGGCCCGGCGATGGCCGAGCGCAACATTGCGCAGTTGCTGGAGGAGGTTTGATGGCAGGTCACGAGCATGTCGTTGATCGGGTGTTTGCCCTGTATGAACGCTTTGGCAGCAGCGATTACATCGGCGAGCCGGTGTCGCAGATCGAGCACATGTCTCAGGCTGCGCAGTTGGCGATGGCTGAAGGGTTTGATGATGAAGTGGTGCTCGCAGCGTTCTTCCACGACATCGGCCATTTGTGTGCCGAGGGCGCGGAGAACATGGGCGGCTATGGTGTGGTCAGCCATGAACGGCTTGGCGCGGATTATTTGCGTGAGGCGGGATTCAGCGAGCGGATGGCGCGGTTGGTGGAGTATCACGTGCAGGCCAAGCGGTATCTGACGTTGCGCGAGCCTGGGTATTTCGAGCGGTTGAGTGAAGCGAGCCGCAGGACGCTGGACTATCAGGGCGGGGTGATGACGGAGGCCGAGGCGGATGCGTTTGCGCGCGATCCCTTGTGTGCCGTCAGTCTGCGGATGCGCCAGTGGGATGAGTTGGCGAAGGAGACGGCGGTGCCGGTGATGGATCTTGGGGTATTGAAGGAGAAAGCGGTGCGACTTCTTGCTGCTTGAGTCTTTGGACCGAGGTGCGGCTATCGCGAGCAGGCTTACTCCTACAAGGTGAGCGCGATCCACTGTAGGAGTGAGCCTGCTCGCGATAGCGCCAGATCAGCCGTTACAAATCCTTGGCCAAAGACTCAATCTGCTCCTGCCGCTCCGCCTGATTCAACTTCGCGTGCGGATTCAACGACGACCACTGCGGATGTGCCCGCGCCTTGCTCAACGCTTCAGGCAACTTGCCCTCACGCCAGGTCTTGTCCTGCGGTGTCGCCACCTGAACCGCATCCATCGCCGCATGCCCGCGCTGATCGAGCGCCAACAGCAACTGCCGCTGCCGCAACGCCAACAGCCGCAACACCCCATCGTCCACCGTCAATTCCCGCTGCCCCTTGATCTTGCCCAGCAAACGGCTGCCATAACTGCGCGCGGTTTGCAGCGCGCCACCGGCAATCGCACCCGCCAACGCGGCAGCACCGAGGGTGATTCCGCCCACCAGCAAATCGACGCCCGCCCCGGCAGCCGCACCGGCAGCGATCCCGCCGCCCACCCGCACACCGAGTTGCTTCAAGGTTTCCGGGTTGAACAGGTCATCGCCCCAGCGCCCGTCGAGCAACGGCAAATCACTGGCCGCTGCATCCTGCGGGCGAAACGCATAGAGCTTGAGCAACGCCTCTACGCACTTCTGCTCACGCTGACGCACAGCCTTGCGCAATTCGCTGATGGCTTGCTGTTCCTGCTCGGCCTCACTGACCACGCTGCGTCGGCACGCGGCGCAGTCGATCAGCAGTTCGGCGATCAACCGTGCTGCACTTTGCTGACGGGCGAGGCGCTGAGCCTGCTGATCAGCAATCAACCGCTCCAGTTGCGGCCGGGCATTTTCCAGCAGCAGCGCGAGGCTTTCATACAGTCGCCGCTCGCCATCCTCCGGCGGTGCGATGCTGTCGAAACGCACCAGCGCATGCAGGCCCAATCGCGCCAACGCCTCGCGCCAGTCCGGCTCACGGTGGTTGGCGCTGCTGACGAAGTTCAGCACCGGCAACAGCGGTTTGCCGCAACTGGCCAGCACTTCCAGTTCATCACGATATTTCGCCAGCACCGGCTCGCGGGCGTCGATCACATACAGACCGGCGTCGGAAGCGAGCAGTTGCCGCAGCACTTTGGCCTCCTGCTCGAAACGCTGACGCGCCTCGCTGCCGTCGAGAAACCGCGCCAATCGCGCCGGGCCATCGAGGCGTTCGCCGGGACGCTCCAGGCGTTCGAGAAAATCCAGCAGGGCGATGGCGTCCTCCAGGCCCGGCGTATCGTAGAGGTCGAGCAACGGCTCTCCATCCACCGACAACCGCGCACCCTCGACATGCCGGGTGGTGCTCGGCCGATGCGAGACTTCGCCGAAGCCGACGTCGCGAGTCAGCGTGCGCAGCAGCGAGGTCTTGCCGACGTTGGTGTGGCCGACCACCGCGAGTTTCAGCGGCGCTTTGAAGGCATCAGTCATGACCGTTCTCCAGCCAGTTCATCGGTGCGCTATCGGCGAATGGCAGATCCAGTTGTTGCAGCGCGACGTGCCAGTCACCGAGGCGTTCAGCGTCCAGCGCTTCGCCAGGTGGCGCCTGTAGCAGCCAGACGCGGGTGGCGCTGGCATTGCGTGCGAGTTCGGCGATCAGCGCAAGGCTGCCGCGATCCGGCGAACGCCGTGGATCGCAGGCAATCGCCAGCCGCGCCGGGGGAAAGCGACTCAGTTGTTCGAGGAGTTTGTTGCGCGATTCGCGGCTGTCGAGGATGCCGGCATTGCTGACGTTTTTCGGCAACGCGGGCGGCCATGGGCGTTGCTCGTCGAGTTCAATTGCCACCAGCAATGCGCCGTCGCTGGCGTGTTCGCTGACGCTGCTTTCGACGCGGTGCAGGTGCTCAGGCGCGGCGTCGGTGACACCGAGGCGCTCGCTGGTCGGCATCAGGCGTTCGCGCAGTTGGGCGTAGCCGGGCAGGTTCAAGTCAAGGCGCAGCGCCGCTTTACCGCTGTTCCAGCGCCAGAAGCACAACAGCGTCAGCAGCAGGCGCGGCAGCACGCCGTAAACCACCAGCACGCCCACCAGCCACGTCGCCCAGACCTGACGCGCGCTTTCGATATCGAGCGCACCGTCACCGCTGGCGCGGATCATTTCCACCGTCGGCACATTGAAACCGAGCAGCGCCGGCAGCGAGCCGAGGGCCTGGGTCATGTTGATGAACGTTTCGGCGCTGAGAATGGTGGTTTCCCAGATGAAGCCGTAGCGCCGGGTCGCCATCAGGGTCAGCAGCAACAATAACGCGCTGAGCATCGCCAGCAGCCACAGGCCGTTGACCATTGCGCCGAGGGCCCAGCGATTGAGTTTCTTGCGTTGCAGCATCAGCAGCAGGGCCGGCGCCAGTTGCGCGGCTTTGGCATCGCGGGCAAGTTTTTCGCTGAGCCATAACCACAGGCGCCCGAGGGTGGCGCCGTGTTCGCCGGTAAAGATCAACCCCAGCGCCCAGCTCAGCAGCAGAATCAGATTCAGCCCGAGCAGACTGCCCAGGGCCCAAAAGACGTTGACCGGGGTCTGCCCCAGCGCGGCGAAGGCCAGTCCGGCGCCGCTCAACACGGCGAAAACCATCAGCAGCACCAGCGCCAGACGTGCGCCTTGCAGCCAGTGTTTGAGTGCGCTCGTCAGCCCGTCACGCTCAGCCAGCCACAGCGCACGGCGCTGAATCCGGCTCGGCAGATCACCGCCGGCCGCCCGGGCCAGACGATTGGCTTCCAGATCATCCAGGGGGCCTGCGTGTTCTTCGCGCAGGCGCACGGTTTCGGTCAACCAGAGGTTTTGCAGTGGAGTCAGTTGTGTCACGCGGCATCCCGTCGCTCAATTGAGCCGTGAGCATAACCGCTGTGGCACTGGTCGGGGCAAGTTGCGGGATGCCGAAGCTCTGGTATCCTCATTCGAATGAACAATACTCTTCCTTTGTGTCTGATCGCTGCTCTCGGTGATAACCGAGTGATTGGCGTGAATAACAGCATGCCTTGGCACCTGCCGGGTGATTTCAAGTACTTCAAAGAAACGACTCTTGGCAAACCGATCATCATGGGGCGCAAGACTTGGGATTCTTTGGGGCGTCCGCTTCCCGGTCGTTTGAATATTGTCGTAAGTCGACAAGCGGATCTGCATCTCGAAGGGGCAGAAGTTTTCTCTTCCCTAGAAGCCGCAGTGGCTCGGGCAGAGGAGTGGGCCTTAGAACAAGGTGCAGATGAGTTGATGTTGATCGGTGGCGCGCAACTTTATGCGCAGGCATTACCACATGCAGATCGTTTGTATTTGACCCGTGTGAATTTAAGCCCAGAAGGGGATGCTTGGTTTCCTGAATTCAGCGCATTCGATTGGGAGCAGAAAACCTTCAAGCAGATCGCTGCCGAGGGCGATAAACCTTCCTACCGTTTCGAAGTTTTTTATCGAGCTTAAAAGCATCGCGAGCAGGCTCACTCCTACAAGGGAACGCATTCCAATTGTAGGAGCGAGCCCGCTCGCGAAAGCGGTCTTTCAGGCGCTACTTAAGCCTGCGCCAACTCCGCATGCTCATCCGCATCCAGCAACTCTTTATCGGTCTGCTGCATCACCTGGCTGGTAATCGCACCGGCAGTAATCGAACCACTCACGTTCAACGCCGTGCGACCCATGTCGATCAGCGGCTCGACCGAAATCAGCAACGCCACCAGTGAAACCGGCAAGCCCATCGCCGGCAGCACGATCAGCGCGGCAAACGTCGCACCGCCACCCACGCCCGCCACACCGGCCGAACTCAGCGTGACAATCGCCACCAGCGTCGCGATCCACAGCGGATCCAGCGGGTTGATGCCCACGGTCGGCGCAACCATCACCGCCAACATCGCCGGGTACAGACCCGCGCAACCGTTCTGGCCGATGGTCGCACCGAACGAAGCCGCAAAACTGGCCACCGATTGTGGAATGCCCAGACGACGCGTCTGCGCTTCAATGCTCAGCGGAATGCTTGCGGCGCTGGAGCGGCTTGTGAACGCAAATGTCAGCACTGGCCAGATCTTGCGGAAGAAACGCAGCGGGTTGATCCCGGCCGCCGACACCAGCAAGCCGTGTACAACAAACATCAGGCCCAGACCGAGGTACGACACCACCACGAAACTGCCGAGCTTGATGATGTCTTGCAAGTTGGAGCCGGCGACCACTTTGGTCATCAGCGCCAGCACGCCATACGGGGTCAGCTTCATCACCAGGCGCACCAGACGCATCACCCAGGCTTGCAGGGTGTCGATGGCGTTGATCACTTTCTGACCTTTCTCGACGTCATCCTTGAGCAGTTGCAGCGCGGCAACCCCCAGGAACGCGGCGAAGATCACCACGCTGATGATTGAGGTCGGCTTGGCCCGCGCCAGATCGGCGAACGGGTTCTGCGGGATGAACGACAGCAACAGTTGCGGCACATTCAGGTCGGCGACCTTGCCGGCGTAGTCGTTCTGAATGGTTTGCAGACGGGCCATTTCCTGCGTGCCGGCGACCAGACCTTCGGCGGTGAGGCCGAACAGGTTGGTCAGGCCGATGCCTATCAGCGCCGCAATCGCCGTGGTGAACAGCAGCGTGCCGATGGTCAGGAAGCTGATCTTGCCCAGCGACGAAGCGTTGTGCAGACGTGCCACGGCGCTGAGGATCGAGGCGAACACCAGCGGGATGACGATCATTTGCAGCAATTGCACGTAACCGTTACCGACCAGATCGAACCAGCCGATAGAGGCTTTCAGCACCGGGTTGCCTGCACCGTAAATGGTGTGCAGAGCCACGCCGAACGCTACGCCCAACACCAGCGCGAGCAGGACTTTTTTCGCCAGGCTCCACGAGGTGTGGCGGGTTTGCGCCAGACCGAAGAGCAGGGCGAGGAACACCAGCAGGTTGAGAATCAGCGGTAGATTCATGAGATCTCCAGGAAAGACTTTGCCAGCAGCCTTCCGGGGCTGCTGCGAACCGGCAAGCCTAACAGTTTGATTTCCAATGAATTAATACCAAAAACGTATGGTGATAGTCGCTTTTGGAATAAGCGCGCGTCGCTCTCGGGAATGCATCTGGCGCGATGGGGACGTGGACGGTCGCTGACAGACGAGGGCTGTCACACTTATTTGTTAGCGTCGATGTCTTTAGCTCAGGGAGAAAGCATCGATGAAATTCGCACCGAAATTTCTGGCTGTCGCACTGACGGTAGGTTTGGGCCTGGCCGGTCAGGCTTTCGCCACTGACCTCAAACACTGGCCGGTCGATCAGGCCAAGGCACTGGATGCGATGATCGCCGCCAACGCCAACAAGGGTAACTACGCGGTGTTCGACATGGACAACACCAGTTACCGCTACGACCTTGAAGAATCCTTGCTGCCGTTTATGGAAAACAAGGGCCTGATCACCCGCGACAAACTCGATCCTTCCCTGAAACTGATGCCGTTCAAGGACACCGCCGACCACAAGGAAAGCCTGTTCAGTTACTACTATCGTCTGTGCGAAGTCGACGACATGGTCTGCTACCCGTGGGTGGCGCAGGTGTTCTCCGGCTTCACCCTCAAGGAACTCAAAGGCTATGTCGATGAGCTGATGACCTCGGGCAAGCCGGTGCCGGCGACGTATTACGAAGGCGATGTGGTCAAGAAGCTCGACGTCAATCCGCCGAAGATCTTCACCGGTCAGCAAGAGCTCTACAACAAGTTGATGGAGAACGGCATCGAAGTCTACGTGATGACCGCGGCCTCCGAAGAACTGGTGCGCATGGTCGCGGCCGATCCGAAGTATGGCTACAACGTCAAACCGCAGAACGTCATCGGCGTGTCGCTGCTGCTCAAGGATCCGAAGACTGGCGAACTGACCACCGCGCGCAAGCAGATCACCGCCGGCAAGTATGACGAGAAGGCCAACCTCGGCCTCGAATTGACCCCGTACCTGTGGACCCCGGCGACCTGGATGGCCGGCAAGCACGCGGCGATTCTGACCTACATCGATGAGTGGAAAAAACCGGTTCTGGTAGGCGGCGATACGCCAACCAGTGACGGCTACATGCTGTTCCACGATGTCGATGTGGCCAAGGGCGGTATTCACTTGTGGATCAACCGCAAGGACAAATACATGGCCCAGCTAAACGGCATGATGGCCAAGCACGCGGCAGCGCAGGCCAAGGAAGGTTTGCCGGTGACGGCGGACAAGAGCTGGGTGATCGTCAAGCCGGAGGAGATTCAGTAAGACCGAGTCGCTCCCATCGCTGGCTTGCCAGCGATGGGGCCCTCATGGTCACCGTCTAAATCGGCTGGATAAAAAATGCCCCGCACTTGGCGGGGCATTTTTGTTTCGGCGATTTGACGCTTACAACCCGTCGAGCATCGCCTTGTTACGCACAGCACCCTTGTCGGCACTGGTCGCCAGCAGGGCGTATGCCTTAAGCGCGGTGGTCACTTTACGTGGACGCACTTCAACAGGTTTCCAGCCCTTCTTGTCCTGTTCGGCGCGGCGTGCAGCCAGTTCTTCGTCGCTGACCAACAGGTTGATCGAGCGGTTCGGAATGTCGATCAGCACTTTGTCGCCGTCCTGCACCAGACCGATCGCGCCGCCGGCCGCAGCCTCTGGCGAGGCGTGGCCGATGGACAGACCCGAGGTGCCGCCGGAGAAGCGACCATCGGTGAGCAGGGCGCAATCTTTGCCCAGGCCTTTGGATTTCAGGTACGAGGTCGGGTAAAGCATTTCCTGCATGCCCGGGCCGCCTTTCGGGCCTTCGTAGCGAATGATGACGATGTCACCCGCCTTCACTTCGTCGGCGAGGATGCCGCGTACGGCGCTGTCCTGGCTCTCGAAGATCTTCGCGTTGCCTTCGAAGACGTGGATCGACTCGTCGACACCGGCGGTTTTCACCACGCAGCCGTCCAGGGCGATGTTGCCGTACAGCACGGCCAAGCCACCTTCTTGCGAGTAAGCGTGTTCAAAACTGCGGATGCAGCCGTTTTCACGGTCATCGTCCAGAGTTTCCCAGCGAGTCGACTGGCTGAACGCGGTCTGGGTCGGGATGCCGCCAGGACCTGCCTTGAAGAAATGATGCACCGCTTCATCGGTGGTCTGGGTGATGTCCCACTTGGCGATGGCTTCTTCCATGCTGCGGCTGTGCACGGTCGGCAGGTCGGTGTGCAGCAAGCCGCCACGGGCCAGCGAACCGAGGATGCTGAAGATACCCCCAGCGCGGTGCACGTCTTCCATGTGGTACTTCTGGATGTTCGGCGCAACCTTGCACAGTTGTGGAACGCTGCGCGAGAGACGGTCGATATCGCGCAGGTCGAAATCGATCTCGGCTTCCTGGGCAGCCGCCAGCAAGTGCAGGATGGTGTTGGTCGAGCCGCCCATGGCGATGTCGAGCATCATTGCGTTCTCGAACGCCTTGAAGTTGGCGATGTTGCGCGGCAGAACCGATTCATCGTTCTCGCCGTAGTAACGCTTGCACAGCTCGACGATGGTGCGGCCGGCCTGCAGGAACAGTTGTTCGCGGTCGCTGTGGGTGGCGAGGGTCGAACCGTTGCCCGGCAGTGCGAGGCCCAGGGCTTCGGTCAGGCAGTTCATCGAGTTGGCGGTGAACATGCCGGAGCACGAACCGCAGGTCGGGCAGGCGCTACGCTCGTATTCAGCGACTTTCTCGTCAGAAGCGCTGGAGTCGGCGGCGATCACCATGGCGTCGACGAGGTCGAGGCCGTGAGAAGCGAGTTTGGTCTTGCCGGCTTCCATCGGACCGCCGGAAACGAAGATCACCGGAATGTTCAGGCGCAAGGCAGCCATCAACATGCCGGGGGTGATCTTGTCGCAGTTGGAGATGCAGACGATGGCGTCGGCGCAGTGGGCGTTGACCATGTATTCGACGGAGTCGGCAATGATCTCGCGGCTCGGCAGCGAATAAAGCATGCCGTCGTGACCCATGGCGATGCCGTCATCCACGGCGATGGTGTTGAATTCCTTGGCAACGCCACCGGCGCGCTCGATTTCGCGGGCAACCAGTTGGCCCAGGTCTTTCAGGTGGACGTGGCCCGGCACGAACTGGGTGAAGGAGTTGGCAATGGCGATGATCGGCTTTTTGAAGTCGTCATCTTTCATCCCGGTGGCACGCCACAGTGCGCGGGCGCCGGCCATGTTGCGGCCGTGGGTGGATGTTTTCGAGCGGTAATCTGGCATGGAGCACTCCGGGCGGCTAATCAGGTATCAAAGGGGAGTGAGCTTCTATTGACGTCTGGAACACTCAGAAATGGCCGTGTGTCCTGAAGTTGCCGATGACTTTGCGGGATCGCCGCTTGCCTCAGCCTGAGCTCATAAACCCGCCGGGGGATGAATGGCGATGAATCAGGCGATTCTACACCGCTGGCGTCTGGAGGGAATGGCGCAAAGCGTTGTTCCCGTGCCGACGGTGCGAGTGGCATGACGACCGGCAGGTTTAATCGCTACCGGTCTGCGCGATCGCAATGGCCTGCAGGTTCCTGGCGCGCTGGCTGATCCGGCTGTTGAGCATCAGCGCGATGCTGCTGAGCAACACGAAGCTGTAGCCCAGCGTCGATTGCAGATTGGTCGGGCTGAGGCTGATCAACGCACTGATCAGTCCGCCGCAGATGAAGATGATCGTGCTGCCGGCCGAGGCTGAAGTGCCGGCATTTTCGGGAAACAGGCCCATGGCCCGTGAGGTGGCAGCCGGGCGCGCAATGGTGGTGCCGGCGGTGCAGATCAGCATCGGAATCAGCACTGTCGCGGGGGCCAGTACATGGTTGGCCGCCAGATACAGCATCGCCAGTCCCGACAGCAGGATCAGGCTTAGCCCGGTGATGATTTGTCGGCTCGGCGTGATACGTCGATTCAGTAAGGTGGCGATGATGCCCCCCACGACATACGCGGCGCCATACGCCAGCAGGATCAGCGAAAAGTCATAGGCCGACAATTGCAGCTGGTCCATGAATATCAGCGGTGAAATGACGATAAACGAGAAATGGCAGGCGAACGCAAAGGCTGAAATCAGCCAGTAGCCGACGAAGTCGAAATCTCCCAACACCCGTCGATAGGCCCTGAGGAAACTCAGGGGAGGGCCACTGGCCGCGGGGCGGGTGTTCTCCAGGAAAACCCAGGCCTTGAGCAACACCGCGGCAGCCAGCGCAGTGAACACCCAGAAGCTGCCGCGCCAGCCGAGGGTGGCTTGCAGAAAAGTGCCGGCCAGCGGCGATACCGAGATGAAAATCCCGGTAGCCGTGACCATCAGGATGCGCAGGCGATCACGCTCCTCACCTTCGAACAGATCCTGCACCAGTGCCTGGGACAGCACGAAGCAGCCGCACCCCACGGCCTGTACTACCCGGAACATCAGGAAAAGTGCGTAATCGCTGGTTATCACGCAACCGACGGCACCGAGCATCGATACGCTCATGCCGGCGAGCAACAAGCCCTTGCGCCCGATCACGTCGGACAGCGGGCCTATCAACAGCTGGGCAAACGCGATACCTACGGCGAACAGACTGATCGACAGCGCGATGTCCGCCGGTGTGCTGCGAAAGTGCGCGGCCAGTGCCGGAAACGAAGGCAGCAGGACATCCAGTGGAAACACGCCGAGCAGCACCATTGCGAGCAACAGGCTGACAGCCCCGCGACGTTGACGGGCGGTTGCCACGGATTTTCCTTTATCCATCGATCAGTCCTGCCTTGGCAAAAAGTGTCTGGTTATGGGGCGTGGCGAAAAATCCCGCCTTGCGCAATGCATCCAGCGTAGCGACGCAACCTGATCGCGCACGCGCGCGGTTGGCTTGCACCGTCGCCATGCTGCCGACAATCTCCATCACGTCGCTGTCGGCGATACCCGCGCCACGCAGGCTCTGTTGCAGCCAGCGTTCGTCGACCTCGAAGAAAATCCCGATGATCTCCAGCAGTGTTCTGCTCACGAACGTGCGCTGGCGGCTGTTCATGGACAGCCAGCAGTAGTGGAACACTTCGGCAAAGTAGCGACTGTGGCGGGCTTCGTCGGCCAGATGATCGCGCAGCATGTCGTTCACGCTGGACACCAGAGTGTCGCGGCAGATGTCCAGCAGCTCTCGGGCAATGATGGTCTCCGAGACGAAGCCGAGCAGAAACCATGCCAGTGCACGGCTCTTCTCCGGGGTACGGGCGATCAGTGCGTTCATGCGGGTGATCCGCTTGGGGATCGTCGGCCGTCCGGTGATTCCGTAAAGCCCGGCGATCTGCTCCGCGAGACGATTGGAGAACAGCGCGTGGTAACCCTCGTCGGTGTAGAGCTGCAGCGCCGCGTGTTTCATTGGCAGCGGCACGTAAATGGGCAGCTCCCGATGCGCGATGACTTCAACCGCACGATTGACGATGCGATGTTCGAGCAGCGTGGTGTAGTCGAGAAAATTCACCAGGTGATTGGCCGTCAGCCGATGCAATACCTCGCGCCCCGCGGCCTGAATCGCTGGGTGAGCCAGATAGGGCAGGAAGGCGGGTGGGAACCAGTAGCGGCTTTGCAGTTGTTGCTGCACATCGTCCGGCAGTTGATAGTCGTGGGTGCTGCTGCGTACCGAGGCTCGACTGTCCCAGTCCCCCAAGGTGAACTTGAGCGCCCATGACACCGGTACTTCGTGCGGATCCGGGATCAGCAGGGTCATGTCCGGACCTCACGCAACAGATCGCGCATTTCCTGGCACATTGCCTGTCCATCGCTTTTCCCGCAGCCGACAAAGAACAGTGGCTGTTCCGCGCTCTCCTCAAGTTTGAGCAGTGTTTCGACCTGCTTGTCGGCAAACGCGCCGGTCAACCAGGTATTGAAGCCAAGCGCCGTAGCAACCAGTTGAAAGGTTTGTGACAGATGGCCGGCCTCGACGAATGCCATGCGGTAGGCCCGTGAGTGCGCGTACTTCCACCAGAGCCGGTCAACTCGGGCCGTGATGAACAACCCCAGCGGCAGGTTGTTGATGAAATGCTGGCCGCCGAGCAAATCGCCCGGTGCCGCTTTTGGCAATGGATTAACCCGGCTCAGGGTGTGTTCCGCCGGGTGATAGGCGTAGATGCCGGGCTCCAGATCCTCGACATTCTGTACCAGCAGAAAGCCTTCGCATGCGTTCAGACCGCCACCGGAGGGACTGCTGCGACGTGCGCCGAGGTCTTGGGCGATGGTGTCGTCGCGATCAATGTCGCGCTCGTGGAGATAACCGAGTGAAAGATAAAGCAGGGTGCCGACGTCGCTGAGCGTCATTGCTGCATCGGTAAAGGAACGACAGGTCTTTCGCTGGAGCAGCGCGTTATTCAGGCTATCGTTGCTCAGTGCGCAGGGGACGGGCAGGGCGATGCGCGGTGCAGATTCATGCTGCGGTCGTTCTGTCGCGGGAGCCGGGCTAGCCAATACTTCGTTGCAGTGCGCCAGATATTGTCTGGACCACTCATGAATATTCTGAGGAGCGTGTTCGCAGGGAATGTTTTGGGTGCCGATATGATAGATCTTTGATAATTCATCCCAGCCCCATTGCGGGGTGTCGATTTTTGAAATGGTTAGAATGCCCGCGCTGAGTAATTGTGTGTCTATTATGTTGTGTGTGTCGAACAAGTCTGGATTGTTTATTAGTTGGGCAAGGCGCGATGAATAGTTAATGTCCAGTTCATATTGAGTATGTTCTTTGTAATTCCATACTATTTGATTTGGCGAGCGCGGCAATATAAACAGGTAAGGATTGATGTGCATGGGGTTATTCACTCTGGCTGAAGTCGGAAGGACGCTGAGTTGCCGGCACTCCCCAGCGTCCTGACTTACTTAACGGGTTTTAGCAGCAACCAGAAAAGCCAGGTTTGCGATTTTGTTGGTTTCCAGAGAAATCTTTTTCATGATGTGAACTCCTTGTTCGTTGAAAGTTTAAGTCGCCTCGTGGCGACAACTTCATAATAGTTTGTAATGGATTATTGGCAAGTGGATATTAAGTAGGAATGCTCCAGTAATTTTGTCGGAATAATCTTTAGCTGGAGATGGACTTTGTAGGGCAAGTTTCAATAATTAAAAGACGTAAGGAAATATCCTGCACGCTCATAGGAAGGCAAGTGTAGGAAGTCGTAAGCGTCGGAAGGAGTAAAAGGCGCCGAATGAATGCCAGGGCCAGGCGCAAACAGGGAGCCTGCAGGCTCCCCGTTATCCGCATTGATCAGCTGTTAGGCAGCAGGCGGCAGGTGATGCTCTTGATGTAGCGAGTTTCGGCAATGGCCGGATGTACAGGGTGATCCGGGCCCTGACCGCCGCGCTCCAGCAACTGGATGTTGCGATCCAGGTGACGGGCACTGGTCAGGAGGATGTTCTGCAGATCGTCTTCCGGCAGGTGCATCGAGCACGAAGCGCTGACCAGGATGCCGTCCTTGTTGAGCAGGCGCATGGCTTGCTCGTTCAGACGACGGTAGGCGCCTTCACCGTTTTTCATGTCTTTCTTGCGTTTGATGAACGCTGGCGGGTCGGCCACGATCACGTCGAAACGCTCTTCGCTGGCCTTCAGCTCTTTCAAGGCTTCAAAGACGTCGCCTTCGATGCAGGTCATCTTGTCGGCAAAACCGTTCAGCGCGGCGTTACGCTCGACGCCGTCAAGGGCGAAGGCCGAGGCATCGACGCAGAACACTTCGCTGGCGCCGAAGGCGGCCGCCTGTACGCCCCAACCACCGATGTAGCTATAGAGGTCGAGTACGCGTTTGCCTTTGGCGTAATGGGCCAGGCGCGCGCGGTTCATGCGGTGATCGTAGAACCAGCCGGTTTTCTGACCCTGAATGACCGGGGCTTCGAATTTCACGCCGTTCTCTTCCAGTGCGACCCACTCCGGCACCAGACCGAACACGGTTTCGACGTAGCGGTTGAGGCCTTCGGCGTCACGCGCGGCGGAGTCGTTCTTGAACAGAATGCCGCTTGGCTTGAGCACTTGGGTCAGCGCGGCGATCACGTCGTCTTTGTGCGCTTCCATGGTTGCCGAGGCAATCTGCACCACGAGGATGTCGCCGAAACGGTCGACCACCAGACCTGGCAGCAGATCGGAATCGCCGTAGACCAGGCGATAGAAAGGCTTGTCGAACAGACGCTCGCGCAGCGACAGGGCGACGTTCAGGCGATGCACCAGCAGCGATTTGTCCAGCGCAACTTTAGTGTCGCGCGACAGCAGGCGGGCGCAGATCAGATTGTTCGGGCTCATGGCCACGATGCCCAGCGGTTTGCCGCCGGCAGCTTCGAGGATTGCCTGATCGCCAGCATTAAAGCCGTGCAGTGGCGTGGCGGCCACGTCGATTTCGTTGCTGTAGACCCACAGGTGACCGGCGCGCAGGCGACGGTCGGCGTTGGCTTTGAGGCGCAAGCTAGGCAGGGACATGACGTCGCTCCGGAAAAAAGAGCGGGAGTATACCGTGTTGCGACTTGTGTCGGGTTTGGCGTGCGATGAAACGCTGATGGCCTCTTCGCAAGCATGCTCGCGAAGAGGCCACGAAAGCTACGCCGACAGAGCGTCGATCAACTCACGACTGAACGCCGGAATATCATCCGGCTCACGGCTGCTGATCAAGTGACCGTCTCTGACCACTTCCTGATCGACCCAGTGGGCGCCCGCATTCACCAGATCATCCTTGACCGTTTTGTAACTTGTCATGGTCTTGCCATTGACCAGCCCCGCCGAAATCAGCAGCCAACTGCCATGGCAGATCACCGCAATCGGCTTGCCGGCGGAGGTGCCGGTCTTGACCAAGTGCTGGGCGTCCTGATCGATGCGGATGGTGTCGGAATTCTGCACGCCGCCGGGCAGGACGATCGCGTCGTATTGCTCGCTGCTGGCAGCCTGGAAAGTCTGGTCGACCGTGAAGTCGTCCGCCGGTTTGTCGTGGTTCCAGCCTTTGACCTTGCCTGCCTCCGCCGAAAGGATATCGACCTGGGCACCGGCCTCTTCCAGGGCCTGTTTGGGGCCGGTCAATTCAACCTGTTCGAAACCATCGGTTACCAAAAAAGCGACGCGCTTGCCGTTGAGGGAAGTGGCCATCAATAAGCTCCTGAGTCTGTGGGAATTTGCTGCCCCGCGGGACCGAAATCATCCGTTGGGTATTACAGAGTCCGAAGCCTTGGCTTGAATGAAAGTTCCTGACAATTGCCCACTGGTGTGTCGTCCTGCGGTTTTTAGGGGTTAGAATCGCCGCCTGTCCCAGAGTGTGTACTTATGTCCCAAGAGCTGACCACCGAACAGATTCAACAATCCCTGCAAGGCATCAGCGTGCCCGCGCAGCCGCAGATCATGGTGGATCTGCAAATGGAGCAGTACATGCCCGACCCGGACCTGGAGGTGATCGCCAAGCTGATCGCCCAGGATCCCGGCCTGTCCGGCGCGCTGCTGAAAATCGTCAACTCGCCGTATTACGGCTTGAGCAACAAGATCACTTCGATCCAGCGTGCGGTGAATCTGCTGGGCAGCCGTTCGATCATCAACCTGATCAACGCGCAGTCGATCAAGGGCGAGATGAACGACGACACCATCGTCACCCTCAATCGTTTCTGGGACACCGCCCAGGACGTGGCGATGACTTGCCTGACCCTGGCCAAACGCATCGGCACTCAGGCAGGCGATGAAGCCTATGCATTGGGGCTGTTTCACGATTGCGGCGTGCCGTTGATGTTGCAGCGTTTCCCCAATTACATGTCGGTGCTGGAAACGGCCTACGCCAATGCCAGCGCTGAATGTCGAGTGGTCGACACCGAAAACGCCGAGTTCAACACCAACCACGCGGTGGTCGGTTATTACACCGCCAAGTCCTGGCGTCTGCCGGAGCACGTCAGCACGGCCATTGCCAATCACCACAATGCCCTGGCGATTTTCAGCGACGAGTCGTCGCGCAACAGTCAAATGAAAAACCTGTTGGCGATCCTCAAGATGGCCGAGCACATTTGCGCCTCGTATCGCGTGCTGGGCAATCAGACCGAAGACTACGAATGGAGCAGCATCGGCCCGCTGATTCTCGATTACGTGGGGTTGTCGGACTACGACTTCGAAACCCTTAAACAAACGATCCGCGACCTCGGCGCGCATTGATTCGAGGACGCCATGCCTGAACTGCCGGAAGTCGAAACCACTCGCCGGGGCATCGCCCCGCACCTGGAAGGCCAGCGCGTCAGCCGGGTAATCGTGCGTGACCGTCGGCTGCGCTGGCCGATCCCCGAAGACCTTGATGTGCGCCTGTCCGGGCAGCGCATCGTGTTGGTCGAGCGACGGGCCAAGTATCTGTTGATCAACGCCGAGGTCGGTACGTTGATCAGCCATTTGGGTATGTCGGGCAATCTGCGTCTGGTTGAGGCCGGTATGCCGGCGCTCAAGCATGAGCATGTCGATATCGAACTGGAGTCGGGCCTGGCCCTGCGTTACACCGATCCACGGCGATTCGGCGCGATGTTGTGGAGCACCGATCCGCTCAATCACGAATTGCTGATTCGTCTCGGGCCGGAACCGTTGACCGATCTGTTCGACGGCGAGCGCTTGTTTCAGCTGTCGCGCGGGCGTTCGATGGCGGTCAAACCGTTCATCATGGACAACGCGGTGGTGGTCGGGGTCGGCAATATTTATGCGACCGAGGCGCTGTTCGCCGCTGGCATCGATCCACGCCGCGAGGCCGGGGGCATTTCCCGGGGGCGTTATCTGAAGCTGGCGATCGAGATCAAACGCATCCTCGCCGCTGCCATCGAGCGTGGCGGCACTACGTTGCGTGATTTCATCGGCGGCGACGGGCAGCCGGGGTATTTCCAGCAGGAACTGTTTGTTTATGGCCGAGGCGGTGAACACTGCAAGGTCTGCGGCACCGGTCTGCGCGAAGTGAAGCTCGGCCAGCGTGCGAGTGTGTTCTGCCCGCGCTGTCAGACCTGAGGCAAAGCGCCGAAAAAGTCCTACGGTCTATAGTGAGTTGTCTCACTGTTCAGCCCGAAGGATCGTGCCATGAAATCCTTGCAAATCCTCTTCTTCACCCTGCTGCTGTGTTCCAGCCTGGCTGTTCAAGCCACGGAAAGCGGCAGCGGTGATCCGCGCTACACCATCCAGAACCCACCGGCCTACGCGATGATAGGCGACTTGCTGATTGCCCGGCCTTTGCTGGTTGTGGCGACAGTGATCGGTGCAGGGGCGTTTGTGGTGTCGCTGCCGTTTACCGCGCTAGGTGGCGGGATTGGTGATGCGGGGCAGGCGTTGGTGGTCGATCCGGCGAAAGCGGCGTTTGTGCGGTGTCTGGGATGTATCGGGGAAGGGTTTGAGCAGCGGGAGTGAGCTGATCCGGATATTGCAGTATTGCTGATGGCCTTATCGCCAGCAGGCTGGCTCCCACAGGGGATTTGTGATTGGCACAGATCCAATGCAGGAGCCAGCCTGCTGGTGATAGGGCCCGAACAGGCGCTGAAGGACTCAGGCCTTGCCGGTGATTTTGCGGTACTTCTCCATCAACTGTTCTTCAGTCTCCGGATGGGCTTCGTCCAGCGGGATGCAATCCACCGGGCAAACCTGCTGGCACTGCGGTTCGTCGTAGTGGCCAACGCATTGGGTGCACAGGTTCGGGTCGATCACATAGATCTCTTCGCCCTGGGAGATGGCGGCGTTCGGGCACTCGGGTTCGCAGACGTCGCAGTTGATGCAATCGTCGGTGATGATCAGGGACATGCTAACTCCAGCCGGGGCGGCAGGCCCGGGCGCTATAAATCAATGCGCGCAATTGTGCCGCATTGGCGCCCGCAGTGCACGCGGGCGCCGTTTGAACGGTCGTTACTTCTTGAAGCGCAAGGTCAACGCGTCGGCCACGGCCGGGTGGACGAACTTGCTGATATCGCCGCCCAGTGCGGCGATTTCGCGGACCAACGTCGACGAAATGAACGAATAACGCTCCGAAGGGGTGAGAAACAGACTCTCCACATCCGGGGCCAACTGGCGGTTCATGTTGGCCAACTGGAATTCGTATTCGAAGTCCGACACCGCACGCAAACCACGCAGGAACACATTGGCGTTCTGCTCTTTGGCGAAATGCGCCAGCAGCGTCGAGAAGCCGACCACTTCCACGTTCGGCAGGTGCTTGGTGACCTCGCGAGCCAGTTCAACCCGTTGTTCCAGCGGGAACAGCGGATTTTTCTTCGGGCTGGCGGCGACCGCAATGATCACGTGATCGAACAGGCGCGAGGCGCGTTCGACCAGATCGCCATGGCCCTTGGTAATAGGGTCGAAGGTACCTGGGTACAACACTCGGTTCATCGCGTCGTCCTGGCGGGAGTCCGTTGGGGAGTCGGATGGTATCGCAGCCGTCCCGGTCGGCCAAGTCGCCTTTTGGGTAAGAAAGCACTATAGACGATAGGAATAATCCGCTTTTTCATGGGTTTTCAGCCGATCGGCGAGGGACGTCGCCAATTGTGCGGTGAGACCATACACCGACAACTGCGGGTTGGCGCCGATGCTGGTGGGGAACAGCGAGCCGTCGTGAATCGACAGATTGCGCAGTTGATGATGGCGGCCGAGGCTGTCGGTGACGGCGGTTTTCGGCTCTTCACCCATCGCACAGCCGCCCATGACGTGGGCGCTGCCCAGTCGTGTGCGATACAGCTCCAGGCTCAAGCCATCGATCAGCGTGCGCGCCTCGGCCAGGGTTTTCACGTAGCGGGCGTCGGCATGCATTGGCATCACCGCTTTGGCGCCGCCGGCGAACTGGATCTCGGCCATGCTGTGGAAGGCGCGGCGCAGGCCTTCCCAAGCGTAAGGCGAAACCTGGTAATCGAGCACCGGCGAGCCGTCGCCGCGCAATTCGACGCTGCCGCCCTGGCTGTCGGGGTGAAAGCCGTCGCGCAACAACGCCAGCATCGCGTGGGTGTGCGGCAGATCGGCCATGTGCTCGGCGTTCTGCTGGCCAAAACCACCGAGTAAAGTCGCCGCCAGCGCCGGGTGCAGCGGTGGCACTTCGAGCTTGTAGCCCATCGGCCCGGTCGCCCCGTCTTTCCACTGGAAATAGTCCGAGTAGATCGACTGTGGCGCGCCGTAGAACGGGTTGATCACCTCGTCGAAGCGTCCGGCGGACATGTTCACCAGATGCAGAAACGTGCGTTTGCCGAGGGTTTTATGCGGATCCGGCGCATCCGAACGCAGCAATAATGCCGGGCTGTTGATGCCGCCGCCGGCCAGCACGTAATGCCGCGCCTTGACGGTGATTTTGCGGCCGGTCGGTTCGACGCAGCGCTCGTCCATGGCCACGCATTGCAGGCCGGTGATTCTATCGCCGCTGATCAGCAGCTTTTCCGCTCGGGCCAGATAGAGCAACTCGCCACCCTTTTCCAGCGTCGCTGGGATGGTCGTGACCAGCATCGATTGCTTGGCGTTGGTCGGGCAGCCCATGCCGCAGTAGCCGAGGTTCCAGCAACCGCGCACGTTGCGGGGGATCACGTGCCAGCTATAACCGAGTTGCTCGCAGCCTTTGCGGATCACGTCGTTGTTGGCGTTGGGCGGAACCATCCACGGCGCGACGCCGAGGCTCTGCTCCATCTTTTCGAACCACGGGGCCATATCTTCGGCGCTGTGGCCTTTGACGTTGTGCTCTTTGGCCCAGTGTTCCAGGGTCGGTTGCGGCGTGCGGAAGCTCGAGGTCCAGTTGATCAGCGTGGTGCCGCCGACGGCGCGGCCCTGCAGGATGGTGATCGCGCCATCCTTGCTCATGCGGCCAATGCCTTCCTGATAGAGGCTGCTGTAGGCCTGGTCTTCGAGCATTTTGAAGTCGGAGCTGGTTTTCAGCGGACCTTCTTCGATCAGCAGCACTTTATAGCCGGCGGCGCTGAGGATTTCTGCCGTAGTGCCGCCGCCGGCGCCGCTGCCGATGATGGCGACGTCGGCTTCGAGGGTCAGGTCGTCGGTCAGCTGGGCGCCGTTGTAGGTTTTCCAGCCTCGGGCGAGGCCTTCGCGGAACGGGTCGGGTACGGGCATCGATCGGGTTCTCTTTATTATTCTGGATGCAGTGGTGGAGCGACTTATGCCATCGCGGGCAAGCCCGCTCCCACAGGGTTCGTTTGATGTTTAGACGGTGGGCGGGCCGGGATAGCCGCAGTGCGCCCAGGAATCGGCGCGGGTGTACCAGGCCATCATCACCATTTGCTGCAAGGAGCTATGGCCCATGCGCAGCAGGTTCAACGAACTGTTTTGCCAGCGGTCGAGGAAGTGACGCATCGCTTCGGGACTGGCGTTTTCCCAACTGCCCCAGATCCCGGTGAGCGGCCCGCGCGTCACGGCCATGCCCAGCACGTCGAACAGTTGTCGGGTGAGTTTGAGCATTTCCGGCGACAGGTGATCGAGGCTGTAGTCCAGCGACTTGAGGGTGCCAGCCACCGCGTCCGGCATCTTCTCGGCGACCACGGCGCCATCAAGCATCACCGGAATCAGCGCGCGCAGAAACAGCAAATCGCCGTCGCGCAAAGTCACGAAACCATTGGCCGCGACGCTCGACGAACAGCCGCTGAGGCTGGCGCCGAGACCGGCGGTGGCGAGGAACGCCGTGGCGCCGAGGCTGAATTTCAGCAGGCCACGACGTGACAGTGCAGGTGTATCGGTCAGGCTTGGGTGCATTGTTTTTATTACCCGGCGGCGATGACGAATATTTAGCGGATGAACAGCTTCTGGATCAGTTTCTGAATCGATTTTCCGTACGGCGGGTAAATCAATCTGGCCGCGTTGAAGCGCTGTTTAACCAGCACGCCTTTGGCTTTGCTGAACGTCAGAAAGCCTTCGTGACCGTGGTAATGACCCATGCCCGACGCACCGATGCCGCCGAAGGGCATGTCGTCTTGCGCCACATGCAGCAGCGTGTCGTTCAGGCACACACCGCCGGAATGGGTTTCGTGCAGCACGCGGTTCTGTTCGCGTTTGTCGTAGCCAAAGTAGTAAAGAGCCAGAGGACGTGGCCGCTGATTGATGTAAGCAAATGCCTGCTCCAGATCCTGGTACGGCACGATCGGCAGCAGCGGGCCGAAGATTTCGTCCTGCATGACGGTCATGTCGTCGCTGACATTCAGCAGCACGCTGTGAGGCATGCGTCGGCCCTGACCCTGATCAAACAGCGGAATCAACAGCGCGCCTTTGCTGGTGGCATCGCTGACGTAGCCGTTGAGCCGCGCCAACTGGCGTTCGTTGATGATTGCGGTGTAGTCGGGGTTGTCGGTGAGGGTCGGATAGAAGCCCTGCACGGCCTGGCGATAGGCTTCGACGAAACCACCGATGCGGTCTTCCGGGACCAGCACGTAATCGGGGGCAACGCAGGTCTGCCCGGCGTTGAGTGTTTTGCCGAAGGCGATGCGTTCGGCGGCATCCTTCAATGGCACGTCGCGGGAGACGATGGCCGGGGACTTGCCACCCAGCTCAAGAGTGACCGGGGTCAGGTTTTCCGCCGCTGCGCGCATTACGTGTTTGCCGATGCTGGTGGCGCCGGTGAACAACAGATGATCGAAGCGCAAACGGGAAAACGCGACTCCGATATCGGCTTCGCCGAGCACCACGCAAACCAGATCTTCGGGGAAGATTCGCGCCAGCAACTCCTTGAGCAACAGGCCGGTGGCCGGGGTCGATTCGCTGAGTTTGAGCATCACCCGATTGCCCGCCGCCAAGGCGCCGACCAGCGGGCCGATGGCCAGATAAAGCGGGTAATTCCACGGCACGATGACGCCGACCACACCCAATGGCTGATAAACCACTTTCGCTGAAGCCGGCTGGAATGCCATGCCGACCTTGCGCCGCGAAGCTTTCATCCAGCCCTTGAGATGACGGCTGGCGTAGTGAATGCCGTGCAGGCTTGGCATCAATTCAGCGAGCAAGGTTTCGTCGGCGCTGCGATGGCTGAAGTCGGCGCTGATCGCCTCGATCAAAGCCTGACGCTCGTTGCTCAGCAAATCGCGCAGTGCCTTGAGCCATTGCTGGCGCTGGGCGGCGGGTGGCATCGGGTTGGCGGCATACGCAGCCCGTTGCGCCGCGAACTGCCGATCAAGCGCTTCCAGGGGCAATTGCAGCGTCTGCAGGTAGGCAATGTCGGCAGTCATGGTCGGCTCCGTATTTATTGTAGTGAGGAACTTTTTAGAGTCTATGCTCTAGAAAGTCAATCAACATCCATGCACAGCAGTGTTTTATCCATTTCCGGTTAGGTCGTAAGATGCCCGTCAACGCACTCTGAATTAAAGCCCAAGCCATGGCCCCACGAATAAAAACCAGCGAGCGTATCGTGCTGAACAGCCTCGAGCTGTTCAATCAGCAGGGCGAGCGCAGCATCAGTACCAATCACATTGCTGCCCACATGGAGATTTCTCCGGGCAACCTGTACTACCACTTCCCCAACAAGCAGGCGATCATCGCCGTGTTGTTCAGTGAGTACGAAAGCCTTGTCGACAGTTTCCTGCGCCCGCCGCAGGGGCGCGCCGCGACCGTTGAAGACAAGCGCTTCTACCTCAAGGAGCTGCTCTCGGCGATGTGGCGCTACCGCTTCCTGCACCGCGACCTCGAGCATTTGCTCGATAGCGATCCGGAACTGGCCGCGCGTTATCGGCGCTTCTCCCAGCGTTGTGTGATCCAGGGCGCGGCGATCTACGAAGGTTTCGTGGCGGCCGGGATCCTCGACATGGATCGCGTGCAGATCGAATCGCTGACCCTCAACGCCTGGATCATCCTGACGTCCTGGGTACGCTTTCTGTGCACCACCCGGGAAAACTCCAATCACCTCAGTGAACAAGCCATTAAACGTGGCGTGTATCAGGTGCTGGTGCTGGAAGCCGGATTTGTCACCGAGCAGGCGCGCGAGCAGGTCAATGCGCTGTTCGAGGAGTTCTACGTGCCACTGGCCCAGGCCCTCGAAGATGTGAAGTAAACCGTCCCGTTGAAATCCCACAGGAGCCCGTTATGCCGATTGCGCAACTGATCAGCCCCAACGCACTGGATGCCCGCAAGGAGCAGCCCGGGCTGGTGATTCTGGATTGTCGTTTTGCCCTCGAAGACCCGGACTACGGTCAGCGCAGCTATGCCGAAGGGCACATTGCCGGGGCGAGTTTTGCCGATCTGGAGCGTGACCTCAGTGGCAAAGTAGTCAAGGGCGTGACCGGGCGTCATCCGTTGCCTGAGCCGGCAGAGCTGATCGAGCGTCTGCAAGCCTGGGGCATCAATGCCGACAGCGACGTGGTTTTGTACGACGACGGCCCGGGAGCCTATGCGGCCCGAGCATGGTGGCTGCTGGCGTGGCTGGGCAAGCGCGACGGTGTGTTCATTCTCGACGGCGGACTCAAGGCGTGGCATGCAGCTGGCCTGCCGCTGAGTCTGGATGCGCCGACCGTCACCCGTGGCCATTTCAGCGGCCAGTCAGACATGAGCCTGTTGCTCAGCGCCGAACAATTGCAGCAACGTCTCGGCCAACCCGAACTGACCCTGATCGATGCTCGGGCCTTGCCGCGATTCAAAGGTGAAGTGGAGCCGATCGACCCGATTGCCGGGCACATTCCCGGCGCGCAATGTGCGGCGTTTACCGACAACCTTGGCAGTGACGGGCGATTCTTGCCGGCCGATCAGCTCAAACAGCGCTTTGCCGCGAAGCTGGGCGAGCGCTCGCCGTCAGAACTGGTCGCGTATTGCGGCTCGGGCGTGACGGCGTGCCACAACCTGTTTGCACTATGCCTGGCGGGGTATCCGTTGGGTTCGCTGTATGCGGGGTCGTGGAGTGAGTGGATCAACGAGCCGTCGCGCGGAGTCGCTACCGGCGAGTAATCACCACACCCTTGTGGGAGCGAGCCTGATCAATCATGACGTCAGGCCTGCCAGCCACTGCGGGATGCGCCGTTCCAGGTAATAACCCGGCTGGCGCAACGAGCCATCGACGAAGCCGACGTGGCCGCCGCGAGCCTGCAATTCGAATTCGGTGAGGTCTGACAGCTCGCTGGCCTGGGGCAGGCTGTGCGGAAACACGAAAGGATCGTCCGCCGCTTGAATGATAAGGGTCGGCGTGCGGATCTCACCGAGAAAATACCGGCTCGAGGCGCGACGATAGTAATCCTCGGCATCGGTAAAGCCGTGCAGTGGCGCGGTGACCCGGCCATCGAAATCCCAGAACGTACGCATGTTTTCCAATGAGCCGAGCGCTGCCAGTGCGGCTACACCATCATCGCGGCCGTCGTGCTGGAACTGGCGTTGCTTGTTCTTGATGTAAGCGACCATCTCGCGCATGAAATGCGCTTGATAGACCCTGGAAAATCCCTGACCAATCCGATCCGCGCACTGGTCGAGGCGAAACGGCACCGACACTGCCACCGCACCGCGCACGCCGCTGGCACTCCCGGTCTCGCCCAGATGCTTGAGCAACACATTACCGCCAAGGGAATAGCCGACCGCATACAGCGGTGCCAACGGACGCTTCGCACGCAGATGGCGGATGGCTTCGGCGAGGTCTTCGCTGGCGCCGGAGTGATAACTGCGCGGCAGCAGGTTCGGTTCGCCCGAGCAGCCGCGCCAGTTCAATGCAACACTGGCCCAGCCTTGCGCGGCGAGCGCGGATTGGATGCCGGCAACGTAAGGTGAGTTAGAAGAACCGGTCAGTCCATGCAGCACCAACACCAGCGGAGTCTCGGCGCTGTGCGGGCCATGCCAGTCGAGGTCGAGGAAATCGCCATCATCAAGCCACAGACGTTCGCGCTGACGATCAAGGTGAACGGTTTTGCGCCACAGCGGCCCCCACAAGGTTTGCAGGTGTGGGTTACCCAGGCCGAAGGCCGGTGCAAAGCGGGGGCTGGGAACAGGGTTCAGTGACTGCACGGCAAATCTCGACAGGTCTTGCGCAAAGCGGCAGGTGCTTCAGGCATCTGCCGCTTTTGAGTGAAAGAACCTAACTTGCCACAAAGCCTGCTTCGGCGCGACACATGCTCTGGGATGACGTGCCGGGCGGTGTCGGCGCGGGGGCGGGTAGCGCCTGCTGCTCGACGGTGGCCCCGACTGTCACCACGCGCCAGCGGTCGGCGGCCAAATGCCGATTCAGCGCCTCATGGATTTGTTTGAGTGTCAGGCGTTGCACCTGTTGCACGGTGTAGTCGAGGTCGAGTGGCAGATCATGGCGATTGATTGTCACCAGTTGCTTGAGAATCTGCCAGTTGCTGGAGCTGTTCAGTGCACTCCTGTTGGCGACTTGCAGCTTGACCTGATCGAGCTCCTGTTGTGTCGGCCCGTCGCGCAGGTAGTCACTGAACAACGACCGGGTCAACGCCAGCGTAGCCTGGCTGAATGCCGGATTGACCTGCAGGGAAATGGTCAGCAAACCCGCCGTGGCCCAAGGGGCGTTTTCTGAATAGACGTCGTACACCAGCCCGCGCTTTTCCCGTAGTTCGCTCATCAGTCGGCTGTTGATCGTGCCGCCAAAAATCAGGTTGGCGGTGTACAGCGCGGCATAGTCCGCATGG
Source organism: Pseudomonas sp. N40(2020) (assembly GCF_014472415.1). Lineage (GTDB taxonomy): Bacteria > Pseudomonadota > Gammaproteobacteria > Pseudomonadales > Pseudomonadaceae > Aquipseudomonas. The sequence goes on along the minus strand of NZ_JACSZV010000019.1, from coordinate 60,958 downwards.
CTTCGCGACACGCTGGGCTGGGCGAGTATCAGGTTGATTTGGGTCAGTGGCTGTTCCTCGTGCAGGGTTCGTTCGGTGCCAACGGGTTTGTGCCCGGGCATTGGCATGACCGCGGTGCCTGCAGGCATGACCGGTAAGGCGTTGCTGATTTGCAGACTGATCGCCTTTGCCTGCGCCAGCGTCAGGTCGCCGACCAGGGTGATTTGCGCCTGACTGGCGCTGTAGAAACGCTGGTGGAAATCTTTTACCTCCGTCCCGGTCAGCGCCTGCAACCCTTGATCAGTGCCATAGAACGGCAGCGAGTAGGGGCCGTCCGGGGCGAGCAGTGTCTTGACCAGATGCACTGGCGAATTTCCTGCATCCTGCGCGGCGGAAGTGAGGCTGTCGCGCAGCTCGATTTTCACCCTCTTCAGCGCATCGTCGGTCAGTGTCGGCGCGCCGAGAATCTGCGAAAACAGCTGCAACGCCGGGGCACGTTTCTGTTCATCGCTCAAGCTGCGCAAGGCCAATGTGGCGCGGTCATGATCGATGTTCATGTCGAGTTGCGCGCCCAGACCGTCAAAGACTTCAACGATGGCGGACAGGTCTTTGCCCGGTATGCCTTCATTGAGCATGCTGAACGTGGCGGCGGCGAGGCCCGGCGTGTCGCCATCTCGCGCGCTGCCTGCGGCGAAGCTGACATGCAGATCGAACATCGGCAGCTCTGTGGTGCGGATGAACAACACTTTGGTGCCGGTCAGGGTTTTCCAGCCTTTGATCGACAGTGCTCGCGCAGTGCCGGCGACAGGAACCGGCCCCAGTAGCGATTGCAGACGTGGCGCGGGGTAATTTGCCGGCGCGACCGTCACGGTATCTGCCAGCGTTTGAACGCCCGTCAGGCCTGCTACGATTCCCAGCCCGAGCAAAACGCCCCTGGCCTTCCGAAGGCCATTATTCATGAGCCGCCTCCGCCAATACATGCGCAACCGTCAGGCGTTCGCGGGTCAAAAACGTTGACGCAGCCTGCTGGATGTCAGCCGGTGTCACCTGTGCAAGCTCGTCTGAGTCCTTATCCATCAACTGCCAGGGCAGGTCGATACTCGCCAATGTGGCCAGCTCGTGGGCCTGCTCGACGATGGAGTCTTGTGTATAGATCTGTCGGGCAATCAATTGAGTGCGTGCGCGCTCCAACTCTTCAGCTGTCGGCGGGTGGGCATGCAGTTCTTCAATCAGTTGCCAGACCCGTGCCTCGGCCGCGTCCAGATCGTCAGCGTGGGCGCTGGCGAGTTCGGCCGTCACGAACAGAAGACTGTCGCCGCGTGTGAGCGCGTCATAAGAAGTACTGACGTCGCTGAACAACTGTTCGGTGAATTCCAGGCGTTTTTTCAGGCGTGCACTGTGGGTCCCTCCCAGTAATGCGTCGATCAGGCGCAGGGCGTGTACAGATCGCCGATTTTCAGCGGTGGCAAGCCCCGGCACGTTAAACGCCATGATCAGTTGGGGGGTCGGGACGGCCAGAGACAGCGTCAGTTTGCGTTCACCTGCCTGTGCCAGTTCAGTGGGCCGTAGCAGGCGAGGAACAGGTCGCGCTGGCAAGGGGTCAAAGTGGCGCTGCGCCAGCCGTTTGACCTGATCGAGCGTCACATCACCGACAACCACTAGCGTGGCGTTGCCAGGGGAGTAGCGGGTCGCATACCAGTGGCGCAGATCGTCGGCATTCAAACGGTGCAGGTCATGCATCCAGCCAAGAATCGGTGTGCGATAGCTATTGGCCAAATGCGCCACACCGGTCAGACGCTCCAGTGCCAGATCATGGGGGTCATCGTCGGTGCGCAAGCGCCGTTCTTCGCGTATTACCGCCATTTCCGGGGTCAAGTCCGAGGTGCGCAAGTGCGCGGTCGACATCAGATCGGCCATCAACTCGAATGCCACGCCCAGATACCTGGGTGCCAGGGTTTGGTAATAGGTCGTGGCATCTTTGCTGGTGAAGGCGTTTTCCCGGGCACCGAGTGTTTGCAAAATGGCCGAGGCCTCGCCGGCGCAGGTTTTGCTGCTGCCTTTGTAGAGCATGTGTTCGAGCGCGTGAGAGAGTCCGCTCTGGCCTGGCGCCTCGTCGGCAGAGCCAACCTTGAACCAGAGTTGTGAGGTCACCAGCGGTGCACGATGGTCTTCGCGCACAAGCACGTTCAGACCATTGTCCAGGGTGAACTGGTGAGTCGGTGGGGGTGGGGCGGCCAGGGACATCAATGGCGCCAGGCAAAGAATGAGCAGCATCCTGCTGCATAACGTATCCATACATGAATCGTCCAAAGTGGTTAACGCAGATTGCGGTAACCACTTTGGCGAGATGCGAGGAGCGATGTGCGGTATCTATTTATTGCTGATGCATTGAGCGCACATCAGGCCCGGGATCAGGCGCTGCGTTGCCACAACGCGTAATACACGCGTCCGGATTTCTGTTCGCGGTGCAAGCGCCAGTTGGCGGGCAAGCCGAGGGTCGATGGTGCCGTTTCGCTTTCGGTATACACCCAGGCGTCGTCGGCCAGCCACTGACGCTCTTCGAGCAACGTGCACACGGCTGGCAGCAGGTTCTGGTTGAACGGCGGATCGAGGAAGACCAGATCGAACGGCGTAGCGGTCTGGGTTTCCAGGTAGCGCAGGGCGTCGGCAGTCTGCACCTGGCCGTTGGTGCAGCGCAGCGTGCCGAGGTGCTCTTTAAGGCTGGAAACCGCGATATTGCTGGCGTCCAGCGCCTGCCCCATGGCCGCGCCACGGGACAACGCCTCGAGAAACAGCGCGCCGCTGCCGGCGAACGGGTCAAGGACCTTGGCGCCAGCTACGTAGGGTGCGAGCCAGTTGAACAGGGTTTCACGCACGCGATCCGGTGTCGGGCGCAGGCCCGGGGCGTCGGGGAAGCTCAGCTTGCGGCTACGCCATTCGCCACCAATGATGCGTAACTGATTCACGCCGTTATGCACGTTTTGCGCAGGTTTTTTCGGTGCTCGAGTAGCCATTAATGCTCCGGAACCCCGAGCGGTTGCTCGGCAGGTTTATCAGATGGGGCCGGTAACGGCTTTTGCGGCACGGTCGGGCCAGCGGTGACGATGACCATTTTGTCCGTGCTCAAGTGTTTGTTCAGGGCGTCGCGGACTTGTTCCACGGTCAGGCTCTGGGACTCACGCATGAAATCATCCAGATAACTCAACGGCAGATTGTAGAAGCCCATGGCGCCGAGTTGGCCGACGATGTCGGCGTTGCTCGCGGTGGACAGCGGGAAGCTGCCGGCCAGTTCGCGTTTGGCATCGTCGAGTTCTTTCTGGGTCGGGCCGGTTTTCAGGTAATCGGCGAGAACGTCCTGCACCAGTTTCAGGGTGCCCTCGCTCATTTCCGCGCGGGTTTGCAGGTTGATCATGAACGGGCCACGGGCCTGCATCGGGCTGAAGCCGGAGTACACGCCGTAGGCCAGGCCGCGTTTCTCGCGCACTTCGCTCATCAGGCGCGTACCGAAACCGCCGCCGCCGAGGATCTGGTTGCCCATCGACAGTGCGGCGTAGTCCGGATCGTCGCGGTCGATGCCCAACTGCGCGAGCATCAGGTTGGTCTGCTTGGACGGAAACTCGATGTGGCCGACGCTGGCTTTCGGTTCCTGTGGCTGAGCGATCTTCGCCAGTGCCGGGCCTTTCGGCAGCGCGGCGGAAACCTGATTGGCAATCGACTCGGCGTCGGCGCGGGACAAGTCACCCACCAGCGCGATCACTACATTGCCCGCCGCGTAGGCCTTGGCGTGGAACTCGCGCAGCTGTGCCACGGTGATTTTCGGCACACTTTGCGCACTGCCATCACTCGAGTGCGCGTAGGGGTGATCGCCGTACAAGCGCTTCATCAGTTCCAGACTGGCGAGTTTGCCGGGGTTCTGTTTCTGGTATTCGAAACCGGCGAGCATCTGATTCTTGATGCGTGCGAATGAGTCGGTCGGGAAGGTCGGTTTGCCGATCACTTCCGAGAATAGTTTCAGCGCGGGTTCACGTTGTTCAGTGGCACTCAGGCTGCGCAGCGAAGCCAACGCCATGTCCTTGAAGGCACCGTTGCCGAAATCTGCACCAAGACCTTCGAAACCCTGCGCGATGGCGCCGACGTCCTTGCCCGCAACGCCTTCGTTGAGCATCGCGTTGGTCAGTACTGCCAGACCCGGCGCATTGCCGTCCTGACTGCTGCCGGCAGCGAAAATCAGGCGCATGTCGAACATTGGCAATTCGTGGGCCTCGACGAACAGCACCTTGGCGCCTTCGGCGGTGTTCCAGGTCTGCACGTCAAGCTTGCGGCTGGCCGGAGCCTTGCCGTCGAGTTCGGCCAGCGATTGAAGTTTCTGGCTGGACTTGGCGCTGTCCAGCGCTTCGCTGGCGTCGGTTTTCGCGCCGGGAGCCAGATAAAACGCGGCGGAACCGAGGATCGCTACGGCGATCAGGCCGAGCAACAGGCGTGGGGTCTTGCGCTTACTCATGAGTCGTCTCCAGTGGCAGGACGTGGGCGACGCTGAGACGTTCGCGGGTGAAATACAGCTTGGCGGCGTTCTGGATGTCTTGCGGGGTTACGCTTTCCAGATCGGCGAGTTCGGTGTCCATCAGTTTCCACGACAGACCGACCGTCTCCAATTGGCCGATGGCAGTGGCCTGGCTGGTAATCGAGTCACGCTCGTAGACCAGGCCGGCAATCACTTGAGCCCGCACGCGTTCCAGCTCTTCGGCGGACGGTGCGGTGGTTTTCAGTTGTTCCAGCAGCTTCCAGAGACCGGCCTCGGCTTGCGCCATGGTCTTTTTCTTCTGGGTGTTCGGCGTCGCCGACAGGGTAAACAGACTGTCGCCACGGGTGTAGGCGTCGTAGCTCGACGAACCGCCGGACACCAGCTCTTCGCCGCGCTCCAGTTGGGTCGGGATGCGACCGCTGTAACCGCCGTCGAGCAGCGCCGAAATCAGGCGCAGGGCGTTGACCGAACGTTTGTCTTCAGCAGTGGCGATGCTTGGTACGTTGAAGCCGAGCATCAGGCTAGGCAGTTGCGTCTGCACATGCAGGGTGATCTGCCGTTCGCCGGGTTCGGCCAGTTCCAGCGGTTGTTTTGCCGGTGGCACGTCGCGTTTGGCGATCGGTCCGAAGTAACGCTGGGCAAGGGTTTTAACTTCATCCGGCGTGACGTTGCCAACCACCACCAGCGTGGCGTTGTTCGGCACATACCAGGATTGATACCAGTGGCGTAGCTCTTCGACCTTCATCCGGTCCAGGTCAGCCATCCAGCCGATGGTAGGCGTGTGGTAGCCGCTGGCCGGGTAAGCCATCGCCTTGTAGCGCTCGTAGGCCTTGGACATCGGCTTGTCATCGGTGCGCAGGCGGCGCTCTTCCTTGATGACTTCGATTTCCTTGGCAAACTCGTCGGCCGGCAGGCGCAGATTGGCCATGCGGTCGGCTTCCAGTTCGAAGGCCACGCCCAGACGGTCGCGGGCCAGCACCTGGTAATAAGCGGTGAAGTCGTCGCTGGTGAAAGCGTTCTCTTCGGCGCCGAGGTCGCGCAGGATCAGCGAGGCTTCACCGGGGCCGACTTTCTCGCTGCCCTTGAACATCATGTGCTCAAGGGCGTGGGACAGACCGGTCTGGCCCGGGGTTTCGTAGCTGGAGCCGACCTTGTACCAGACCTGCGACACCACCACCGGCGCGCGATGGTCTTCGCGCACGACGACCTTCAGGCCGTTGTCGAGGGTGAATTCGTGAGTCGGTTGCGGGTCGGCCGCCAGGGCCGAAAGGGGCAGGCAGACTGTGCTGAGCAGCAGGCCTGCAGCGCGGCGGGCTAGAGCATTCATTCGTTTTTTAACCTGTTGGGCTGCCCGCTTGGTCTTAGCCTAGGCGGGCGAGGAGGTGCTAGGATACTGATCCGTTTTACTGGCGGCCACGCCTATCAGGCCTTTGATCAGTCGATAGGTTGTATGGGTTTCCGGCAGAAGCTTTGAGTTTGTCAGCTAAACTCTGCGTTTTCGCCGACGATGCCGTTCCAGTCCTTCGTAATAATCGACCTTTGAGGTGCCTTTGGCGCCTCGACAAAATGTTGCGCGTGAACAAGCTGGGTGAAACACAGTCTGTTCTGCATCGAATATTTATTTGCCGGGGCGCCCTTATGGCGCGTCGCTACCGTGAGATAGCCGTCCTCCATGTTTGGTTCCAACGACGACAAGAAGACCCCAGCTGCGGCTGGCGAGAAGAAAAGCCTGTTCGGATGGCTGCGTAAAAAACCGCAGGAACCCGTCGTCGAACCGCCGCCCGCGATTCCTGAGCCGGCCCCTGAGCCTGCTCTCGTAATAGAAGAAGAGCCGACGCCGATCGTTCTGCCGATTGCCGAGCCGGTGCTGCAACCGGCGGCAGAGCCTGAGACTCAAATCCCGGTGGCCGCCGAATTGCCGCTGACCCCGGCCGCCGAACCGTGGCTGACTTTGCCAGTGGCGGAAGAGCCGGTGGCGCTGGTGGAAGAGGCGGCGCCCCATGTGACACCGCCAATTCCTGCGCCTGCCGCGTTCGTTGCCGAGGTTGCTCCGGCGCCTGTGGTTGAGCCGGTTGTCGAGCCTGCGCCGGTTTTGGCAGAGCCTGTTGCGCCAGTGTTTGCCGAGCCGGTTGCTCCAGTTGCGCCAATCATCCAGCAACCAGAGCCAGAGCCAGAGCCAGAGCCAGCACCCGCGCCGGTTGTCGTTGCGCCAATCGTTGCGGTTGAAGCTGCGCCCGTCGAAGTTCCGGCCGAAGCCCCGCGTACCGAGGAGACCAAAGCCGGTTTCTTCGCCCGCCTCAAGCAAGGTCTGTCGAAAACCAGCGCCAGCATCGGCGAGGGTATGGCCAGCCTGTTCCTTGGCAGGAAGACTATCGATGACGAGCTGCTCGATGACCTCGAAACCCGTTTGCTGACTGCCGACGTCGGCGTGGAAGCTACCACGCAGATCATTCAGCGCCTGACCCAAAAGGTCGCCCGCAAGGAGCTGGCCGATGCCGACGCACTCTACAAATCCCTGCAGGCCGAGCTGGCCGCGATGCTCAAACCGGTCGAGCAGCCGCTGAAGATCGTTTCGCAGAACAAGCCATTCGTGATTCTGGTGGTCGGCGTCAACGGCGCCGGCAAGACCACGACCATCGGCAAACTGGCGAAGAAGCTGCAACTGGAAGGCAAGAAAGTCATGCTCGCCGCCGGTGACACCTTCCGCGCCGCCGCCGTGGAGCAGTTGCAGGTCTGGGGAGAGCGCAACAAGATCCCGGTGATTGCTCAGCACACTGGTGCTGATTCGGCTTCGGTAATCTTCGACGCCGTGCAGGCCGCCAAGGCCCGTGGCATCGATGTGCTGATCGCCGACACCGCTGGCCGTCTGCACACCAAAGACAACCTGATGGAAGAACTGAAAAAGGTTCGCCGGGTAATCGGCAAGCTCGACGCCGACGCGCCGCACGAAGTGCTGCTGGTGCTCGACGCTGGCACCGGCCAGAACGCCATCAACCAGGCCAAGCAGTTCAACCAGACTGTCGAACTGACCGGCCTGGCGCTGACCAAGCTCGACGGCACCGCCAAGGGCGGGGTGATTTTTGCCCTGGCCAAGCAGTTCGGCCTGCCGATCCGCTACATTGGTGTCGGTGAAGGCATCGACGATTTGCGTACTTTTGAAGCCGAACCCTTTGTCCAGGCACTGTTTGCCGAGCGGGAGCGTTCATGATTCGTTTCGAACAGGTCGGTAAACGGTACCCGAACGGTCACGTCGGCTTGCATGAGCTGAGCTTTCGAGTCCGTCGTGGCGAGTTCTTGTTTGTCACCGGCCATTCTGGCGCCGGCAAATCAACGCTTTTGCGCCTGTTGCTGGCGATGGAACGTCCAACCAGCGGCAAATTGCTGCTGGCCGGGCAAGACCTGAGCACCATCAGCAACGCACAGATTCCGTTCCTGCGTCGGCAGATCGGCGTGGTGTTCCAGAATCACCAGTTGCTGTTTGATCGCACCGTGTTCAACAACGTCGCATTGCCGTTGCAGATTCTCGGGCTGTCCAAGGCCGAGATCGCCAAGCGTGTCGACTCGGCGCTGGAGCGCGTGGCGCTGTCGGATAAAACCGATCTGTACCCCGGCGACCTGTCCACCGGTCAGCAACAGCGCGTCGGCATTGCCCGCGCCATCGTCCATCGCCCGGCCTTGCTGCTGGCGGACGAACCGACCGGTAACCTCGACCCGCGTCTGGCGGCCGAGATCATGGGCGTGTTCGAAGACATCAACCGGCTGGGCACCAGCGTGTTGATCGCGAGTCACGACCTGGCACTGATCGCGCGCATGCGTCATCGCATGCTGACCTTGCAACGTGGCCGATTGATCGGCGACGGGGAGGCCGGCGAATGAGTGCGACGCGTAGCCCCAAGGTTTCCGAGCGCGTGGCCCCCAAGGCCGCCGATCCGCAGCCGCAAAAGAAGAAAAAGCACGACGATGACGACGGCCCGGATTTCGCCACGCTGTTCCGCGCCTGGGTCGAAAGCCATCGTGCCAGTTTGCTCGACAGCCTGCGTCGTCTCGGCAAGCAGCCGATCGGCAGCTTCTTCACCTGCATGGTGATGGCCGTGGCGCTGAGCCTGCCGATGGGGTTGTCGCTGTTGCTCAACAACGTCGAGCGTCTCGGCGGTTCGTGGCAGCGGGCGGCGCAGATTTCGCTGTACCTGCAACTCGACGCCAGCCCGGAGCAGGGCGAATCGTTGCGCGAGCAGATCAAAGGCATGCCCGGCGTAGCTGATGCTGAATATGTCGGCCGCGATCAGGCGCTGGAAGAGTTCCAGCAGCAGTCCGGATTGGGCGAAGCCCTGCGCGAGCTGCCGGAAAACCCGTTGCCGGGTGTGGTGCTGGTGACCCCGAACGAGGTCGACAAGCCGACCCTGGAAGCATTAAGACAAAAACTTTCCGAGCTGCCCAAGGTACAACAGGCACAACTTGATCTAGTCTGGGTCGAGCGTCTGGCCGCCATCCTCAAGCTCGGCGATCGTTTTGTCTTCGGTCTGACGGTGTTGTTGGTTTCTGCATTACTTTTGGTGATAGGCAATACCATTCGTCTTCATATTGAAAACCGCCGCACCGAGATAGAAGTGATTAAACTCGTCGGCGGCACCGACAGCTATGTACGTCGTCCCTTCCTTTATATGGGCGCGTTGTATGGCTTCGGTGCGGGACTGCTGTCCTGGGGCGTATTGGCGTTCGGCCTGAACTGGTTGAACGATGCGGTGGTTGGACTGGCCGGCTTGTACGGCAGTGATTTCGCACTGGCCGGAGTGCCAGTTGCCGACGGTCTGTCGCTCTTGCTTGGCGCGGTGCTGTTGGGTTATATCGGTGCATGGATTGCAGTCGCACGTCATCTCAGGGAGCTGGCGCCGAAGTAGAATCTTTTTTGCGCGTGATTGGCCTTGCGGTTTTTTTGGGAACTTGTACTTGAGTTCCCGGTCAATTTTTCGCAGTGCCGAAAGGCGCGAGTTATGTAAGTCGGAGGTTTTTTCGTATGACCAATTCTTTGCAACCTGCGTACGCGTTGGTTCCAGGTGCGAACCTGGAAGCCTATGTGCACACCGTGAACAGCATTCCATTGCTGACGCCGGAGCAGGAGCGTGAACTGGCCGAGAGTCTCTACTATGAGCAGGATTTGGGGGCGGCTCGGCAGATGGTGCTCGCCCACCTGCGTTTTGTCGTACACATTGCCCGTAGCTATTCCGGCTATGGTCTGGCTCAGGCTGACCTGATCCAGGAAGGTAACGTCGGCCTGATGAAGGCTGTGAAACGCTTCAACCCGGAAATGGGTGTGCGTCTGGTGTCGTTCGCCGTGCACTGGATCAAGGCGGAAATTCACGAGTTCATCCTGCGCAACTGGCGCATTGTGAAAGTCGCGACCACCAAGGCCCAGCGCAAGCTGTTCTTCAACCTGCGCAGCCAGAAGAAACGTCTGGCGTGGCTGAACAACGAGGAAGTCCACCGTGTGGCGGAAAGCCTCGGCGTCGAACCGCGGGAAGTGCGCGAGATGGAAAGTCGCCTGACCGGCCACGACATGGCCTTCGACCCGGCCGCGGAAGCGGACGACGACAGCGCTTTCCAGTCGCCGGCCAACTATCTGGAAGACCACCGGTACGACCCGGCGCGTCAACTGGAAGATGCCGACTGGAGCGACAACTCCAACAGCAATCTGCACGAAGCGCTGGAAGTGCTGGACGAACGCAGCCGTGACATCCTTTACCAGCGCTGGCTGGCAGAAGAAAAAGCTACGCTGCACGACCTGGCGCAGAAGTACAACGTGTCGGCCGAGCGTATCCGTCAGCTCGAAAAAAGCGCGATGAACAAGCTCAAGTTGTCGATTGCCGCGTAACCGGCGCCTCGGCAAATAAAAACGCCCCGATCAGCAATGATCGGGGCGTTTTTGTTCAGCAGATCAAAAGATCGCAGCCTTCGGCAGCTTCTCCAGGTGAAATGCAATCCCGTGTAGGAGCTGCCGAAGGCTGCGATCTTTTGCTTTATGGCGCTACTGCGCCCAAGGCGCCCGGCGCGAATCATTGAGCCCGAGCAGATAGCTCGTCCCGCCCAACTGGCTCATCTGCTGGCGAATCCACCCGGCTCGGCGCGAAACATACGCTGTCGGATGGCTCGCACTCCAGACCCGTGGGTTCGGCAGGACAGCCGCCAGATAGCTTGCCTGCTGCCGGGACAGCGACTTGGCGCTCACGCCAAAGTGATGCCGGGCCGCCGCTTCAGCGCCAAATACCCCGTCATCCCACTCGACGCTGTTCAGATACACCTCAAGAATCCGCTGCTTGGGCCAGAACACCTCGATCAGCGCGGTAAACCAAGCTTCCAGACCTTTTCGCAGATAACTACGACCGGCCCACAGAAACAGGTTCTTCGACACTTGCTGGCTCAACGTACTGGCGCCGCGAATCGAGCCTCCGAGTTCGTTATGGGCCAGCGCGGCCTGGATAGCGCTGAAATCAAAGCCCCAATGCTCGGGAAACTTCTGATCCTCGCCGGCCATGACCGCCACCTTAAGATCATCGGAGATCTCATCCCACGGTTTCCAGGTGCGTTGCAGGTCAATCGGCTCGCCGTCGACCCAGGATTCGACCTTGCGCTCGACCATCAGCGCCGTGCCGGGCGGCGGCACGAAACGAAACAACAGGACCAGCAATACGCTGCCGCCCGCGAACCAGAGCAGGGCCTTCGTGAGACGACGGAAAATTGAACGCAGCATAGAGATGGCTTGGCCGAACCCGTGGAGCGGGCCATTATACAGACCCTGCCGATCGAGTCTGACTGGAGTTCCACATGCTGCGTGGCTTTCTGATGCTGGCCGCTTTCTTTGGTTTTACCGGGGTTGCGTTGGGTGCATTCGCCGCCCACGGCCTGAAAAACCGCCTGACGCCCGAGTATCTGGCGATTTTCCACACCGGCGTCACCTATCAACTGGTGCACACTTTGGCGCTGTTCGGCGTGGCGCTGCTGGCCACACAGATTCAGGGTCGGCTGGTGGCCTGGGCTGGCGTTTCGTTCTCCATCGGCATTTTGTTGTTCTCCGGCAGCCTGTACCTACTGACCATCACCGGCATCAGCAAGCTTGGCATCATCACCCCGTTCGGCGGCCTGGCGTTTCTGATCGGCTGGCTGTGCCTGGGGCTGGCCGCCTGGCGGCTGAGCTGACCGGGTAGTCCATTTCACGATGAATGGCTTGGGTCGCCCCGTCTGATCGGGCTAGAATGCCAGCCCCTAAAAATGATGGCGGCCTTGCGCATGCGCATTCAGTTGAACGGCGAATCCCTTGAACTGCCCGACGGTGAAACCGTTGCGGCCCTGCTGACCCGTCTGGATCTGACCGGACGCCGGGTAGCAGTCGAACTCAATCTGGATATCGTCCCGCGCAGCCAGCATGCCGACACCACGCTCAACGACGGCGACAATGTCGAAGTGGTGCACGCCATCGGCGGCGGCTAGTCGTTCGGCCCGCAAGGGCACAGAATTCTGCAAGACCCTCACCTTTAAAGAGGATTCCCCATGAGCATCGTTCGTAGCGACAAGCCTTTTGTGCTGGCCGGTCGTACTTACCAGTCGCGTTTGCTGGTCGGTACCGGCAAGTACCGTGACATGGAAGAAACCCGCCAGGCGATCGAAGCCTCGGGTGCCGAAATCGTCACCTTCGCCGTGCGCCGCACCAACCTCGGCCAGATCGAAGGCGAGCCGAACCTGCTCGACGTGCTGTCGCCGGATCGCTACACCTTCCTGCCGAATACCGCTGGTTGCTACGACGCCATCGAAGCCGTGCGCACCTGCCGCCTGGCCCGCGAACTCCTCGACGGCCACAACCTGGTGAAGCTGGAAGTGCTGGCTGACCAGAAAACCCTGTTCCCCAACGTGATCGAAACCCTCAAGGCCGCCGAAACGCTGGTCAAGGAAGGTTTCGACGTGATGGTCTACACCAGCGATGACCCGATCATCGCCCGTCAACTCGCGGAAATCGGCTGCATCGCGGTGATGCCGCTGGCCGGTCTGATCGGTTCGGGTCTGGGGATCTGCAACCCGTACAACCTGCAGATCATCCTCGAAGAAGCCAAGATCCCGGTGTTGGTGGATGCCGGTGTCGGTACCGCTTCCGACGCTACCATTGCCATGGAGCTGGGCTGTGACGCGGTGCTGATGAACTCGGCCATCGCCCACGCCGGGCAACCGGTGATGATGGCCCAAGCCATGCAACACGCGATCGTCGCGGGCCGTCTGGCCTACCTCGCCGGCCGCATGCCGAAAAAACTCTATGCCAGCGCCTCTTCGCCGCTGGATGGTCTGATCAAGTAAGAGCCATTGATGACTGAATCGAACGACACGCCTATCCAGACGGAAGAGGGCGACGAGCGCCAACACCGCCGCATCAAGAGTTTCGTGATGCGCGCCGGGCGCATGACCGAAGGCCAGCAGAAAGGTCTGGATCAAGGCACGCCGCTGTTCGTGCTGCCATTGGCTGACGCGCCAGTGGATTACGATCAGGTGTTCGGCCGCTCGGCGCCGCGCTCGCTGGAGATCGGTTTCGGCATGGGCCACTCGCTGCTGGAAATGGCTGCAGCGGCACCGGAGCAGGATTTCATCGGCGTTGAGGTTCACCGTCCGGGTGTCGGCGCGCTGCTCAATGGCGTGCTGACTCAGGGCCTGACCAACCTGCGCGTTTACGATTGCGACGCGATCGAAGTGCTCAACCGCTGCATCGCCGACAACAGCCTTGATCGCCTGATGCTGTTCTTCCCGGATCCGTGGCACAAGAGCCGTCACCACAAGCGTCGTATCGTTCAGGCGTCGTTCGCTGAACTGGTGCGCAGCAAGTTGAAGGTCGGCGGCATTTTGCACATGGCCACCGACTGGGAACCGTACGCCGAATACATGCTTGAAGTGATGAGCGTCGCCCCGGGCTACCGCAACCTCGCCGAAGACGGCAAGTGCGTACCACGCCCGGCCGAACGCCCGATCACCAAGTTCGAACGCCGCGGCGAACGACTTGGCCACGGCGTGTGGGACCTGAAGTTCGAAAAACAGTCCTGAGCCTTACGCAATAAAATCTGTAGATAAACCTGTGGGAGCGAGCTTGCTCGCGAATGCGATGGATCATTCAGCACTGAGTTGACTGACACCACGTTTTCGCGAGCGAGCTCGCTCCCACAATTGTTTTCGGAGTTTGTTCAAGATTGCTGGTGATCCGCCGAAAGATCTTCGTCCCCCCCCCACTTGTAAAGGAAGACGAGTCTTGAAAGCCCTTTTCACCTGCATGCTGTTGTTGGGTCTGCTGTTTTCAGCGGCTTGCGAGCGCGTGGTAACGCCCGATGAATACTTCGCCAGCGCGCAAAGAGTGGCCGAAAAAATCCAGCGTGACGCCGATGAGCGGATCAGGCGGGAAGGCGCCGGGGAGCCGGAACTCGCGTATACGCCGGAGCAGTTGCGCAATGCCGAAGGCGATTTTGCAGCGCTTGCAGACAATCTGAAAAAGGCCTCGGATGGCGGGCATATGCTCGCAACGTACTTGCTGGCCAACCTTCAGGACAATCCGATGTTCTCTGAGCGAACGCGGATGGAGGCCTGTGGCCTTTACCAGAAAGCCATGGATCAGGGGTTGCTGGCGGCTGCGGTGGGTTACTACCATTTATGCGACAAGGCATACGAAAGGTTTGATCTGCAAAACGCGGATCATTTGAAGTTCTTGCAGTCGCTGCAACAGTTATTGAGCAAGCCCGACGCTTATGCCCACGTCTATCCTTTGCAGGCCAAGCGTTCGCTGTGCTTCTTCGACGAGAGGGCGCCCGCCGGACAGCAAGGCAAATTGGCGGCAATGCGGGCCCGCGCTGTCGCGCTGTTATTGTCAGAAGATCAATATCGGGCTGAGGCCAACTACATTCTTGCGCTGACGCGTGTAAACGAGAATGACCGTCACGACGGTCAGAATATTGCGTATCTGGACAATGCAGAAGCGTTGGGCTGTAAGGACTACTACGGGCTCAGTGCGATGATTCGAAGTGAGGTCAAAGCCAGCGCTGAATAGATGACGAACGTGTCGAGGACTACAACGTAGAGATGAAGCGCACTGGTACTTGCTCTGTCAGCCAGACGCCATTCTCGGCCTGATAGAACTTGAAGCCTTGTTCCTGCATCTGCCGCGCAGCGACTTTCAGGATCACCACGGTGCCGTAGCGTTGGCCTACGGCTGAGGCGGTGGTGGTTTCTGCCGAGAGATGCACGTGATGACGCGATCCGGGGATCAAGCCTTGCTGGTTGATCGAGTCCATGAAACGCGTCGCCGTGCCGTGATACAGCGTTTCTGGTGGCTGCTTTTCCTCAAACTGCAGCTCCACGCTCTTGGTCGAGTGCCCCTGCACGGCGCGGATCTGCTGGCCGTCCTCGGATATCGAAAAGCGTTTCTTGTCGCTGCTCGCCACGACAGTTTCGATCAGCGCGCGATCGAGAGTGCGACCGTCGCGTGCCGCGCCGCTGATCAGCGCTTCGATATTCGCCCAGCCTTCAGAGTCCAGCCTCAGGCCAATGGCCTGAGGCTCGTGGCGCAACACATAGCTGAGAAACTTGCTTGTTTCATCCAGCAGTTTTTTACTCATGAACTTCCCTGTTTGAATTCAATGATCAGCGTCGGTCTGCGACTACGCCGATCAACACCAGCACCACCAACAACACCGGCGCCAAACTGTAGTTGTTGAACTGGCTCAATCCCTTGATTACCCAAGGCGTGGCGTAGATCAGTGCTGCACCGCTGCCGATCAAGCACAGCAGGGCCATCAGCGGTACGCGCAGGGCGCCGGCGATGCTGCCCAAGCGTTGTTCGACCCAGCCTTTGAAGTCGGCGCCGAACAGCACCAGCAGGCAGCCGACCAGCGCCAATGCGATTTCCGAGAGGTTGCTGCGGCTCCAGCGGGAGACGGTAGCGAGCAGGTCGAGTATCAAATCCATGCGTTTTCCCTTGGGACAGAAGTTGAGGGTTGGGCTCAGTTCAGGAATTGTTGCAGCAAGTCGTTGAGGAACAGCTGTCCGCGCTCGGTGGCCGCCAGACGTGACGGTTCGACCTGCAACAGACCGCTTTGTTCTGCCGCTGCCCGGCCTTCGGCGAGGCTTTCCAGCGACAGGCCGGTGCGTTCCGGATACAGGCGCGATTCCACGCCTTCTGTCAGTCGCAAGGCGTTCATCAGGAACTCGAATGGCATCTCATCGTTGGTCAGGGCTTTCTCGCCGGCCTGGAAGCTTTTCGCCGGGTTGAGATAGTCCTTCGGCAGGCGCGTCTTCCAGGTACGCACGATGCGCCCGTCCGGATGGCTGAGTTTGCCGTGAGCGCCGGCACCGATGCCAATGAAGTCGCCGAAACTCCAATAATTGAGGTTATGCCGCGCCGGGCGACCGGGTTGGGCGTAAGCCGACACTTCGTATTGCGCGTAACCGTGCTCGGCCAGCAGCGCTTGCCCGGCCTCTTGAATGTCCCACAGCGTGTCGTCTTCCGGCAGCACCGGCGGCTGGTTCCAGAACACCGTGTTCGGCTCAAGCGTCAGCTGATACCAGGAAATGTGCGTCGGCTGCAGTTCGATGGCCTGGCGCAGATCGCTCAAGGCGTCGTCCAGCGACTGATCGGGCAAGCCGTGCATCAAGTCGAGGTTGAAGTTATCGAACCCGGCCTGCCGCGCCATGCCTGCCGCGCGTACTGCTTCGTCGCCGTTATGAATACGGCCGAGCGCCTTGAGCTTTTCCTGCTGGAAACTCTGGATACCGATCGACAGGCGATTGATCCCCAGCTTGCGGTACGCGACAAACTTCTCTTGTTCGAAGGTGCCGGGGTTGGCTTCCAGAGTGATCTCAATGTCTTTGGCAAACGGAATGCGCTGCTCGACGCCTTTCAGCAAACGCCCAAGGGCTTCGGCACTGAACAGGCTCGGTGTACCGCCACCGAAGAAAATCGAGCTGATTTCACGGCCATAAACCGCATGCAGGTCCTGATCGAGATCGGCCAGCAACGCGTCGACGTATTCCTGCTCCGGCAGCACCGGGCTGGCGGTGTGCGAGTTGAAATCGCAATACGGGCATTTGCGCACGCACCATGGGATATGGATGTACAGCGCCAAGGGCGGCAGCGTTGGCAGCGGCGCCCGAGGCGAAGAAGCGGCGCCGCCGATGATCAGCGACGACGCAGAGGGGGTGTCGGTCATTTCAGGCCCAGACGCTGGCGCAGCAGATCCATTGCACGGGCGCGGTGGCTGATCTGATTCTTGTCGGCCGGGCTCAGTTCAGCGCTGGAAACATCGCGTTCCGGCACCCAGAACAGCGGGTCGTAGCCGAAACCGTGTTCGCCGCTGGCGGCAGTCAGGATGCGTCCGTGCCACAGGCCTTCGCAAAGGATCGGCAACGGATCATCGGCGTGACGCACCAATGCCAGAACGCAAACGAACTGCGCGCCGCGTTCGGCTTCAGGCACGTCTTTGAGGGCGTCGAGCAGTTTGGCGTTGTTCGCCGCATCGCCCTTGCCGTCGGCATAACGCGCCGAATAGATGCCCGGTGCACCGCCGAGGAAATCCACTGCCAGACCGGAGTCGTCGGCCAGCGCCGGCAGCCCGGAAATACGTGCGGCGTTACGCGCCTTGAGGATCGCGTTCTCGACGAACGACAGACCGGTTTCCTCCGGCTCGACCTTGCTCCACTCGCCGATCGAGCGCAGTTGCACCGAGTCGCCGAGCATGGCCTGGAGTTCTTTGAGTTTGCCGGCGTTATGGCTGGCCAGTACGAGCTGCTTGAGATTCATCATTCGCCGGGGAAAAGTTCTTGGTTGAAGTTGATGGTGTCGATCTTGTCACCGGTCTGCACCTTGATTTCGAAGGTGCGGGTTTCCTGCTGAGGCACCGGGTATTGGGCGATGTAATAGATCGCACCCTGCTCGGTGACTTGCTTGAAGTTCAGCGGCACGCTCTGGCTGGTCAGGTCTTTGACCGTGCCGGTAACGTTGGCGATCAGCGGTTTGCCGCCCTTGATCACCGAGACATTGATCACGCCCTGATTCTTGCTGCGGATCAGCTCGGCAGCCTTGGCGATGTCCGGCGTCAGGAAGGTGGAGTTGAAAGTGTTGTAGTGCACGGTGACATCACCGAACACTTCCTTTCGCTCGCCCTTGATGACATCGGCGGCCATGGCGCCGACGCTCAGGCAGGCAGTGATTAACAACAACGCTAAACGACCCATGATCATCCTCCTCGAAATGTCGTGGCTCAGACCGCGACCCGATGATCTGCAAGCACCGGGCTGCTGACGCGGTAGATACCAATTTCACCTAACAGATTAGGCCATAGCTTACTGGCCCACCCGTGGCGGTGCTGTTGATCCACGGCAAGCCGATCAATGACCTTCGCATCACGTTCGCGACAAAGTTCTTCAAAGTCTTCGAAGGTGCAGAAGTGGATGTTCGGCGTGTTGTACCAGGTGTACGGCAGAAACTCGGAGACCGGCATCCGCCCCTTGCTCGCCAGATACCAGCGGCAGCGCCAGTGACCGAAGTTGGGGAAGGTGATGATGCACTGACGCCCGACCCGCAGCATTTCGTCGAGGATCTTGTCCGGGTAATGCACGGCTTGCAGCGCCTGGGTCATCACCACGATGTCGAAACTGTTGCTGGCGAAGTTGCCCAGGCCTTTATCCAGATCCTGCTCGATGACGTTGACGCCTTTGGCCACGCATTGAGCGATGTTGTCGGCGTCGTTTTCCAGGCCATAACCGGTGACCTGCTTGTGGTCGCGCAGCCAGGTCAGCAACTCGCCGTCACCACAGCCCAGGTCGAGGACGCGGCTGCCGGCGGGGATCCATTCCTGGATGATTTCCAGATCAGCTCTCATGGCTTTCTCACAACGAAATGCGGTTCATGTAATTGCCGAACGCCTGCAAATAGCGCGGGATCGGAATCAGGAAGGCGTCGTGGCCCTGCGGCGCGTCGATTTCCAGGTAGCTGACGTCTTTACGTGCTGCCATCAGCGCGTCCACCAGTTCGCGTGAACGAGCCGGGGAAAAACGCCAGTCAGTGGTGAACGACATCACGCAGAACTTGGCCGTGGCGTTCTCGAAGGTTTTCGCCAGGTTATCGTCGAAGTTCGCTGCCGGATCGAAGTAATCCAGCGCCTTGGTCATCAACAGATAGGTGTTGGCGTCGAAGCGTCCGGAGAACTCTTCGCCCTGGTAACGCAGGTAGCTTTCGACCTGGAACTCGACACTGTGGAAGTCGTAGTTGAGCTTTTCGCTCTTCAGGCCGCGTCCGAATTTCTCGCCCATGGAGTCGTCGGACAGGTAGGTGATGTGCCCGACCATCCGCGCCAGCATCAGGCCGCGTTTGGGGATCACGCCCGCTTCCTGGAACGAACCGCCGTGGAATTCCGGGTCTGTAAGAATCGCCTGGCGCGCCACTTCGTTGAAGGCGATGTTCTGCGCCGACAACTTGGGGGCCGAGGCGATCGCCAGACAATGGCGCACGCGATCCGGGTAAGTGATGGTCCATTGCAGCGCCTGCATGCCGCCGAGGCTGCCGCCGATCACCGCTGCCCATTGGCCGATGCCGAGCAGGTCGGCCAGACGCGCCTGGCTGTGTACCCAGTCTTCCACGGTGAGCACCGGGAAGTCGGCACCGAACGGTTTGCCGGTCTCCGGGTTAATACTGCTCGGGCCGGTGGAGCCGTTACAGCCGCCCAGATTATTCAGGCTAACCACGAAGAATTTGCTGGTGTCGATCGGTTTGCCGGGGCCGATGCAGCTGTCCCACCAACCGGGCTTGCGGTCGTCGGGGCTGTGATAGCCAGCGGCGTGGTGATGGCCGGACAAGGCGTGGCAGATCAGCACGGCGTTGCTCGCCTGCGCGTTCAGCGTGCCGTAGGTTTCGTAGATCAGGTCATAAGCGGCCAGCGAACGGCCACAGGCCAGGGCCAGCGGTTCGCTGAAGTGCGCCGTTTGCGGCGTCACCAGACCAACAGAATCGGGGGGAAAGGCAGTTGGCATCGACCCTGCTCTCGTTGAAATGAGGCGTAAGTCTAAAGACCGGGGGGGTTAGCGGCAAGCAGCCCTCACCCTAACCCTCTCCCGGAGGGAGAGGGGACTGACCGAGGTGTTCTTTCGAGTGACGCCGACCTGATATATCCGGGGCGAACTCAGTTACTGAAAACCAACCAAATCGGCTCCCTCTCCCTCGGGAGAGGGCTGGGGTGAGGGGAAGGGGCGCCAGTGAATTCAGCCCGAACCCGCAACCAGCCCCGGCAATTCCGGCAACTTTTTCGGCGAGCAAATCTTCACCCGCTTCTGCCGGTTCAACTCACCGCTAAGCAGACTCACCTGGCTCTTGGAAACTCCAAAAGCCTTGGCCAGAAAGCCCATTAGATACGCATTGGCCTTGCCCTCGACCGGCGGCGCGGTCAGGCGGATCTTCAGCCGATCACCATGCAGCCCGGCGAAGTCATCGCTACGGGCCGCAGGTTGCAGGTGACATTCCAGAATCAGGTCGTCACCTTCCCAGCGAAACCAGCTCACATCAGCAGGCGCAGGATTTCCGGCATCATCGTCATCGCCGCGAGGTTGTTGATCACCAGCATGTCGATCAGCTTCAGCGCCAGAAACGCGAAGATCGGCGACAGGTCGAGCCCGCCGAGGCTCGGCAGGAACTTGCGGAACGGCGCCAGGGCCGGTTCGCAGATCTGGTTGACCAGCTCAGCGCCCGGGTTGTGGCTGCCCGGTGCGACCCACGACAGGATCACGCTGATGATCAGGGCGAAGAAGAATATCTTCAGGAACAGCGCGGTCACGCCGATCAGCGACCAGATAAACAGTTGCAGCGGGTTACCGGTGGTGCCGTAAGTCAGCAGCAGGGTCAGCGCCATCAACGCCAGTTGAACCAGAATTGCCAGTACCAGCGACGACATGTCGAGGCCAAACATACTCGGGATGATCCGGCGCAGTGGCTTGAGCAGCGGCTGAGTCGCTTTGACGATGAACTGGCAAAGCGGGTTGTAGAAGTTCGCCCGCACCAGTTGCAGGACGAAGCGCAGCAGCACGATCAGCAAATACAGACTGCCGAGGGTTTGCAGCACGTAAACCGCTGCGGTGTTCAATCCAATCATGTAAGGCTCCTTATTTGCCCAGTTGTTCGGCCATTTCGGCCGAGCGGTGCGCGGCGGCGCCGAGTGCTTTTTCTACCAGGGCTTCGAAACCACCGGCCTGGAACGATTTGATTGCAGCTTCTGTAGTCCCGGCCGGCGAGGTCACGCGGCGGCGCAGTTCGGCAGCATCGACGTCACTGGAAGCCGCCATGTGCGCGGCGCCCAGAGCGGTTTGCAACGTCAGTTGTTCGGCAGTTTCTTTCGGCAGACCGAGTTTGACGCCAGCGGCGCTCATGGCTTCGATCAGCAGGAAGAAATACGCAGGGCCGGAGCCGGACACGGCAGTCACCGCGTCCAGTTGCTGTTCTTCGTTCAGCCACAAAGCGATGCCGACGGCGGACAGCAGCTCTTCGGCTTGCTGGCGCTGTTGGGCGGTGACTTCGCTGGTGGCGTACAAGCCGCTGACGCCCTGACGCAGCAGCGCCGGGGTGTTGGGCATGCAACGCACGATCGGCTGCTCGCCCAGCCATGCGGTCATGCTGGCGCAAGTGATGCCGGCGGCAATCGAGACCACCAGTTGATTCGGTTTCAGGCTCGGGCGAATCGCTTCGCACACGGCTTTCATTGCCTGAGGTTTGACCGCCAGGACGACGACGTCGACGCCATCGATGGCCTGGGCGTTGTCGGCAAAGGTTTCGATGCCGTGTTCGGCGCTGACTTTGGCGCGGGTTTCTTCACCCGGGTCGCTGGCGCGGATGTGCGCGGCTTCCAGACCCTTGGCCCGCAGGCCGCCGATGAGGCTGGCGGCCATGTTGCCGGCACCGATAAAGGCAATACGTGTGTCGCTCATGTCAGGTCCTTATCCAGAAATGTTCAAGATTGGGAATAGTCGCGGGCGCCGAAAAGGGCCGTACCGATACGAACCCAGGTGGCGCCTTGGGCTATGGCCGACTCGAGGTCGTGGCTCATGCCCATGGAAAGTGTGTCGAGCGGTAGATTCAGGCTGTCCTGCAAACGTTGCACGGCAGCAAAAGCGGCATCCTGTTCGGCGCGATCTTCGGTCGGCTCGGGGATCGCCATCAAACCGCGCAGTTTCAAGCGCGGCAGGGCGCTGATGGCGTTGGCCAGGGCCGGCAGGTCAGCCGGGGTGCAGCCGGACTTGCTGGCTTCACCGCTGACGTTGACCTGAATGCAGATGTTCAGTGGCGGCATATCCGCCGGGCGCTGTTCGGACAGACGCTGGGCAATTTTCAGACGATCCACGGAATGCACCCACTCGAAATGCTCGGCGATGGCGCGAGTCTTGTTCGATTGAATGGGGCCGATGAAGTGCCAGATCAAGGGCAGGTCGGCCAGTTCGAGCTGTTTGCTCAAGGCTTCCTGCAGATAGTTCTCGCCAAAGTCGCGCAGGCCGGCGGCATACGCTTCACGCAGGGCTTCGGCGGGTTTGGTCTTGCTGACCGCGAGCAACTGCACGCTGTTTTCAGTGCGCCCGGCCGCTGCGGTAGCAGCCTGGATGCGCGAACTAACCAGTTGAATGTTGTCTGCTATCGTGGACATCAAGAGGCGCCAGCGGTCTGAAGGTTCGCGGCATTCTACTGGAATTGAGGAGCGCTATGGATATCACTGAACTACTGGCCTTCAGCGCCAAACAGGGAGCTTCCGACCTGCACCTGTCGGCCGGTCTGCCGCCGATGATCCGCGTCGATGGTGATGTGCGGCGGATCAATCTGCCGGCGCTGGATCACAAGCAAGTGCACGAATTGATCTACGACATCATGAACGACACCCAGCGCGTCGACTTCGAGAAACATCTGGAAACCGACTTTTCCTTCGAAGTCCCCGGTGTCGCGCGGTTCCGGGTCAACGCTTTCAATCAGAACCGTGGTGCCGGCGCGGTATTCCGCACCATCCCGTCGAAAGTGCTGAGCATGGAAGACCTCGCCATGGGTGATGTCTTCCGCAAGATCACCGACGCCCCGCGTGGACTGGTGCTGGTGACCGGGCCGACCGGTTCCGGCAAGTCGACCACGCTGGCAGCGATGATCGATTACCTCAACACCCATCGCCATCACCACATCCTCACCATCGAAGATCCGATCGAATTCGTTCACGAATCGCGCAAATGCCTGATCAATCAGCGCGAAGTCCACCGCGATACCCGCAGTTTCGCCACCGCTTTGCGTTCAGCGCTGCGGGAAGACCCGGATGTGATTCTGGTGGGCGAGATGCGCGATCTGGAAACCATTCGCCTCGCACTGACCGCCGCGGAGACCGGGCATCTGGTGTTCGGCACGCTGCACACCACTTCGGCAGCGAAAACCATCGACCGGGTTGTGGACGTATTCCCCGGTGACGAGAAGTCGATGGTGCGCTCGATGCTGTCGGAGTCGTTGCTGGCGGTGGTGTCGCAGACGCTGATCAAGAAGATCGGCGGCGGGCGCGTGGCAGCGCACGAGATCATGCTCGGCACGTCGGCGATCCGTAACCTGATCCGCGAGGACAAGGTGGCGCAGATGTATTCGTCTATTCAGACGGGTGGGTCGTTGGGGATGCAGACACTGGACATGTGCCTGAAGGATCTGGTGACCAAGGGCTTGATCAGCCGGGAGCATGCGCGGGAGAAGGCGCGTACGCCGGATAACTTCTGAGAGAGGCGTGATCGTTCCCACGCAGAGCGTGGGGACGATCCGCGGTGTTAGCGTTGAACTACACGCAGCTGCTTGCTGGCAGGTTCTTTCGGCAACACCCGCTTGGCAACCACGTAATGCTTTTGCCAATACGGCTTGTTCAGCGTATCGATGCTCACCGATTTGCCACGGCGCGGGGCGTGGATGAAGCGGTCGTTGCCCAGGTAGATGGCAACGTGGTTGACCTGACGGCTCTTGATGTTGAAGAAGATCAGGTCGCCCGGCTTCAGATCCTTGCGCTCGACTTTCTCGCCGTGGCCGCTGGCCATGGCGTTGGAGGTGCGTGGCAGGTCGAACGTGGCGTCGTTGAACGCGTATTTCACCAGACCGCTGCAGTCGAAGCCTTTACTTGGGCTACTGCCGCCCCAACGATAAGGAGTACCGAGGACGTTCACCGCGCGGCTAAGGACATTGCTGCTTTCCTTGCTCGCCATCGGTGGCACCAGCTTGCTGTTGCCCTTGCTGCTCAGCGTGGTGACTTTGCTTTGCTTGCTTTTGCTCGAAGGGGCAGAAGCATGGGATTTAGGGGTAAAGCCGTTAACGTTGGGAAGACGTTGCTCACGATTGGTGGCGTGGGCGGCCAGTGGCATTAATAGGCAAATAGTTAGCCATGTCTTGAAAAATGGTCGCATTAGGCGTGGCTCTTAAGTGGTAGCGCGCAACTTTATAACAGCTTTTTTGTCCCTTCCGAGTCCGTTGGTCGATTCAATCGGCAGGCAACGGAACCAAATAAGCGGCAAATTGACGCGATTGTCTGACAGAAGTCCGGTGCTATAAGGCTTTGACGGTTGCAACGGTAACATTTGCCATACGTCGGCTACCTGTAAAAAAGTCACAAAGAATTCAAGAATATTTATCTATCGAGCGAAACGAGGTCTTCATGAACAGCTATCAGCTACCCCGTGTGAAGGAAAAAGACACCCACAGCAAACTCATCGGTTACCTGCTGTGGATCTTCGGATTTACTGGCGCTCACCGCTTTTATTACGGCAAGCCAGTGACCGGAACGATCTGGTTCTTCACCTTCGGTTTGCTGGGAATTGGCTGGCTGATCGACGTGTTTCTGATCCCGGCGATGGATCGCGAAGCAGATTTGCGGTTTGCCGAAGGGCCGATCGAGTACAACGTAGCGTGGATTCTGCTGACGTTCCTTGGAGTGTTCGGTGTGCACCGGATGTATCAGGGGAAGTGGATCAGCGGGTTGATCTACCTGTTGACGGGCGGGTTGTTCTTTATTGGCGTGCTGTATGACTTCTGGACGCTGAATGACCAAGTGTCGGTGCGCAACATGCAGAATCGCGGCGCCTTCCAGTAAGTCTTCGCGAGCAAGCTCGCTCCCACAGGGGATTTGTGTCGTTCACAGATCCAATGTGGGAGCGAGCCTGCTCGCGAATGGGGCAACCCGGTATCAAGCCTGGTGGCTGATCCGCCCATCCACCAGGGTGTAACGAACCACACCCGGCAGACTGTGGCCGAGGAACGGGCAGTTCTCGCCCTTCGACAGCCAGCCTTCACCGGCCACGGTGGAAGCCTTCGGATCGAACAGCACGATATCCGCCGCACCCCCCACCGCCAGTTTGCCCGCCGGCAGGCGCAGCGCCTCGGCCGGGCCAGCGCTCAAGCGCGCCAGCAGTGTCGGCAGATCGAGCAGGCCATCCTCAACCAGCGTCATCGCCAGCGGCAGCAGCAGTTCAACACTGCTGATGCCTGGCTCGGTCGCGCCGAACGGTGCCAGTTTGGCATCACGCTCGTGGGGTTGGTGATGGCTGGAAATCGCCGAGACCACACCGGACTTCACTGCTTCACGCAGGCCATCGCGATCCGCGCGGGTGCGCAGCGGCGGCTGGACGTGATAGAGGCTGCTGAAATCGATCAGCGCTTCGTCGGTCAGGATCAGTTGGTACAGCGCGACATCCGCCGTCACCTTCAAACCACGGGCCTGCGCCTGAGCGATCAGGGCCACGCCGCGAGCGCTGGTCAACTGGCTGAAGTGCGCGCGCACGCCGGTTTGCTCGACCAGCAGCAGATCACGGGCCAGCGCCACGGTTTCAGCGGTTTCCGGAATGCCCGGCAGGCCGAGGAAACTGGCGACCGCGCCTTCATGGGCCAGGCCGCCTTCTGCGAGATCGTGATCCTGCGAGTTGAAGATCACCGTCAGGTCGAACGTCGCCGCGTAATCCAGCGCCCGGCACAGGGTGCGGGTGTTGCGGAAACTCTCCAGACCGTTGCCGAACGCCACGCAACCGGCGTCGCGCAGCGCAACCAGTTCGGCCAGTTGCTCACCGTCCAGACCTTTGCTCAGCGCGCCAATCGGGAACACCTTGGTGTTGCCGGCCTCGCGGGCGCGATCAAGGATCAGCTCGGCCACGGCGGAGGTGTCGAGCACCGGTTTGGTTTTTGGTGGGCAGCACAGGCTGGTCACGCCGCCGGCCGCTGCCGCGCGGGTTTCGCTGGCGATCGAACCTTTGCGGCTGTAGCCCGGCTCGCGCAGGGCGACGTTCAGATCGACCAGCCCCGGAGCGGCCACAAGGCCTGTGGCGTCGATAGTTTCTACAGCGCTGAAACCGGCCGGTGCCGCGCCGAGGGCGACGATCTTGCAGGCTTCAACGTGAATGTCGGTGATTTGATCCAGGCCGCTGCTTGGATCGATGACGCGGGCGCCGAGAATGCTGAGCTTCACTGGGCGTTCTCCTGCTCGAATTGGCGCTGGGCTGTTTGCCCGCTCATGGCCATGGACAACACAGCCATACGAATCGCGATGCCGTAAGTGACCTGATTGAGGATCACCGAGTGCGGGCCGTCGGCCACTGCCGACTCGATTTCCACGCCACGGTTGATCGGCCCCGGGTGCATGACGATGCAATCGGGCTTGGCCCCGGCCAGGCGCGCGGTGGTCAGGCCGAACAGGCGGTAGAACTCGCCTTCGCTTGGCAGCAGGCCGCCGGTCATGCGTTCACGCTGCAGGCGCAGCATGATCACCACGTCGACGTCTTTCAGGCCTTCGGTCATGTCGGTGTAGACCTTCACGCCGTATTGCTCGATGCCGATCGGCAGCAGGGTTTTCGGCGCGATCACGCGGATGTCCGGGCACCCGAGGGTTTTCAGGGCAAGCATGTTCGAACGCGCGACCCGCGAGTGCAGGATGTCGCCGACGATGGCCACCGAGAGGTTTTCGAAACCGCCCTTGTGCCGACGGATTGTCAGCATGTCGAGCATGCCCTGCGTCGGGTGAGCGTGACGGCCGTCGCCGCCGTTGATGATCGCCACTTGTGGGCAGACATGCTCGGCGATGAAGTGCGCGGCGCCGGAATCCCCGTGACGCACGACGAACATGTCGGCGGCCATGGCTTCGAGGTTGCGCAGGGTGTCGAGCAGGGTTTCACCTTTACTCGCCGACGAAGTCGACACGTTCAGGGTGATCACGTCCGCCGACAGCCGCTGGGCCGCCAGTTCGAAGGTGGTGCGGGTGCGCGTGGAGTTTTCGAAGAACACGTTGCACACGGTCTTGCCGCGCAGCAACGGGACTTTTTTCACGGCCCGGGCACCGACTTCGAGGAACGAGTCGGCAGTGTCGAGGATTTCCGTCAGCAACTCGCGGCGCAGGCCGTCGAGCGAGAGGAAGTGGCGCAGCTGGCCCTGATCATTGAGCTGCAGCGGGCGCTTGGTATCTAGAGGCGTCATCGCGAGGGGGACTCTCAATAGGGCGGATTAAAGGGCAAAGTCTTGCAGTTCGAGCGTCAGCGGCTCGGGGCCGGACAGCTTCACGCGCTCGTGGGTGGCCAGCGACAGGGTCGCGCCCACCACGTTCGGGCGGATCGGCAGCTCGCCGGCGTCCAGGTCAAGCAGGCAGACCAGCGTCACGCTGGCCGGGCGGCCGTAGTCGAACAGTTCGTTCATGGCGGCGCGGATGGTGCGGCCGCTCATCAGTACGTCGTCGATCAGCACCAGATGCTGGCCTTCGATCTCGAAGGGCAGGGCGGACGGGCGTACTTGTGGGTGCAGGCCGTTCTGGCTGAAGTCGTCGCGGTAGAAGGAAACATCCAGCGTGCCCAGCGGCGCGTCGCTGCCCAATTCCTTGAGCAAGGCTTGCGCGACCCAGATACCGCCAGTGCGGATGCCGATGTAACGCGGTTCGCTGATATCACGCTGTGCAAGGTGCGCCTTGAGGCGTGTCGCCATCTGGCTGATCAGATCGGCGGGATTGGGCAGGCTCATGGTTGCTCCTTCTTCGACCCGAGCCGCGTCCTGCCGGACGTGGCTGGGGGTTTAGCCAAAAGAAAAGCGCCGTAGCGCTTTTCAGAATTAAATGCAGTCAGGATTCAAACAGTGCGGTGTTTTCATCGAGCCAGCCCTGCAACAGCAGAGCGGCGGCGATGGCGTCCACTGGGTTGTCGCGGTAACTGCCCTTCTGGCCGCCACGCACCAGACGTTCGCCCTTGGCCTCGAAAGTGGTCAGGCGTTCGTCGTGGGTATAGAAGGGCACATTGAAGCGGCCGTTGAGGCGGCGGGCGAACTTCTCGGCGCGCAGGCACATCTCGCTGGGCGTGCCGTCCATGTTCAGCGGCAGGCCAACGACGACGGCGTCGGGTTTCCATTCCTTTATAAGGGCTTCGACCTGATTCCAGTCGGGCACGCCGTTTTGTGCTTTCAAGGTGCACAGCTCGCGGGCCTGACCGGTGATCACCTGGCCGACGGCAACGCCGATCTGTTTGGTGCCGTAGTCGAAGCCGAGAATCAAGCGCAGGGCCATCAGGCGTGACCTGCCTGGCTGGTCAGCAGGTTGAGGTCGATCCCCAAGTGCCTGGCTGCCGCGTCCAGACGCAGTTCGCTGCTGGTGTTAAACAGAATGTCGGTGTCATACGGGCAGGTCAGCCAGGCGTTGTCGGCCATTTCGGCTTCCAGTTGCCCGGCTTCCCAACCGGCGTAACCGAGGGCGATCAGGCTTTTTGCCGGGCCCACGCCGTCAGCGATGGCGAACAGCACGTCCTGCGAAGTGGACAGTGCCAGGTCGCCGTCGAGCTGGGCGGTGGCCTGGAAGGTCTTACCTGCCGGGTGCAGGACAAAACCGCGATCGGTTTGCACCGGGCCGCCAATGAAAATCGGTACATGCTGGCAGAGGCCCGGCGGATCGATGTCCGGTCGCAGTTGCTCGAGGATGTCAGCCAGATTCAACTCTTGCGGCCTGTTGACCACAATCCCCATGGCGCCATTGGCCGTGTGCTCGACGATGTAGGTCAAGGTGTGGGCAAAGTTCGGGTCGGCCATGTGTGGCATGGCGATCAGGAAGTGATGCTTGAGGTAGCTGGGGCTGACGTTTTTCATGTGCGCTAGTGTGGCGTTCAAGGGGCGAACTGACAAGCTGAAGCCGCCAAAAGATCGCAGCCTTCGGCAGCTCCTGCATGGGAATGCGGGGCAATTGTAGGAGCTGCCGAAGGCTGCGATCTTTTGATCTTTCTCTTAATTGCTGGAGAGCTTGTCGCCCCGGGCGAATTTCCAGGTGCGGATGATTTCCAGTCGGTCGATATCCGATAGATCACCGGTAAACGGTGCAAATGGCGCCGCCAGCCGGACAATGCGCTGTGCCGCCTGATCCAGCAGCGGCTGCCCCGACGATTCCAGCACCAGCACCTCATACAGCGAGCCGTCGCGGTTGATCGAGACCATCAGGCGCAAATTGCCATAGATCTGCTTGCGCCGTGCTTCTTCCGGATAATTCAGGTTGCCGATGCGCTCGACCTTCTTGCGCCAGTCGTCCTTATACCAAGCGCCTTTGTCACGCATGGTCGACGCCGCGCTCAAGCGGTGAATTCTTGGGCGCTTGGCGTACAGCTGTTGTTCCTTGGCCAGTTCCGCTTCGAGGCTGGCGATGTCGCTGGACAACTGCGAGCTGTCGAACTCCGGCGCGTCGACGGTCGGTTTGACCTCGGTCTTGGTTTCTTCTTTTTTGGTCGGGGCTTTTTTCGGCTTAGGCGCGACAGTCGTCACCGCAGCCTTGGGCGCAGCTTCCTGTACTTCAGGCTTGGCGGCGGGCGGGGGCGTGACCTTTTTAACCTGATTGTCCTGGAACGGCGCGACCTCAGTGGTCTTCGGAATCGCCTTCTTGTCCAGCGTGCCGCTGCCTTCCTGATGCTCTTGCGCGAGGAAGTCAGCCTTCTCGGGCTTCTTTTCGCTCTTGAAGGTGGCGAGGGTGATTTCCAGGGTTTTGCTGATCTGCTTGGGCTCGACCATGGTGAAGCCGACGCCCAGCAGCAGCGCCAAGTGAATCAGCGCTGCGAGAAACAGGGTAAATCCGAGGCGATCGGCCGGGCGCACGCCACGATGGGCGAGTTCTGCGGGCAGATCGGACGGGAGGGTCATGACAAGAAAACCAACATCGCGCTTTTCAGAGGCTGCGCATGATAACGCAATGTTGGTTTCACGCCTTGGGCTTCACGCTTCAAGCGACAGACTGCATGTGACGCACATCAAGCTTGCGGCTTTTTGCCGGCGGCTTGCAGCTTCTTGTCGATAGCGTCCATCAGCATGCCGCCGATGTCGGTGCCGAACGCGTTGTCGATTTCACGGATGCAGGTCGGGCTGGTGACGTTGATTTCGGTCAGATTCTCGCCGATCACATCCAGACCGACGAACAGCAGACCTTTCTCACGCAGCGTTGGGCCGACCTGAGCGGCGATCCAGCGATCCTTTTCCGTCAACGGACGCGCTTCACCACGGCCACCAGCGGCGAGGTTGCCACGGGTTTCGCCCTGGGCCGGAATCCGCGCCAGGCAGTAATCCACCGGCTCGCCGTCAATCATCAGGATGCGTTTGTCGCCGTCCTTGATCGCCGGCAGGTAGGCCTGGCCCATGATCTGCTGGCCGCCGAGGGCAGTCAGGGTTTCGAGAATCACCGACAGGTTCGGATCGCCGGCACGGTGACGGAAGATCGAGGTGCCGCCCATGCCGTCCAGCGGCTTGAGGATCACGTCGCCGTGCTTGGCAGCGAATTCGCGCAGGACATCGGCGCGGCGGCTGACGATGGTCGGCGGCGTGCACTGCGGGAACAGCGTGGCGAACAGCTTTTCATTGCAGTCGCGCAGGCTTTGCGGTTTGTTGACCACCAGCACGCCGGCGGTTTCTGCCTGCTCGAGCAGGTAGGTGGAGTAGACGAACTCCATGTCGAACGGCGGATCCTTGCGCATCAGGATCACGTCGAGATCGCTCAGCAGGTTGTCCTGCTCGGCGTCCAGTTCGAACCATTTTTCCGGATTGGCGAACACTTGCAGCGGCTTCATCCGCGCCCGTGCCTGACCTTCGGCCTGATACAGGTCGCGCTGTTCCATATAGAACAGTTCCCAGCCGCGCTTCTGCGCGGCCAGCAGCATGGCCAGCGAGCTATCCTTTTTATAGGAAATGCTGGCGATAGGGTCCATGACAATCCCGACGCGAACGCTCATTGGGTTTTCCTCGAAAATTGGCTACCGGATCGGTATGAAAAAAGTGCCGCCAGAGTGGCGCCGGGCGGGTTTGCGGTCAAGGGAAAACCCGTCGATAGATTGCATCTGGAGACTGTGCTAAAAAGGCTGCCATGCAGTGCTGGCCCTTGAACATCAAGGGTTTCCAGCCATTACTCATCGCAAAACGGACAATTTGATTCGCAAAGGCGACGGTAGAGCCCCCTTATGGAACAGCAGTCCAGCGCCTTGAAGGTCATGGTGATCGACGACTCGAAAACGATTCGCCGCACCGCTGAAACCTTGTTGAAAAATGTGGGGTGCGAAGTCATCACGGCGATCGACGGTTTCGACGCTTTGGCGAAGATCGCCGACAACCACCCCGGCATCATCTTTGTCGACATCATGATGCCGCGTCTGGATGGTTATCAGACCTGCGCTTTAATCAAGAACAACAGTGCGTTCAAGGCCACGCCGGTGATCATGCTGTCGTCCCGGGACGGGCTGTTCGACAAGGCCAAGGGGCGGATTGTCGGCTCCGATCAATTTTTGACCAAGCCTTTCAGCAAGGAAGAACTGCTCAGCGCGATCCAGGCCCATGTTCCGGGCTTTGCCGCCGCTTTGCCGCAGTAAGACACGTACAGTGACGCTCGGCCAGCGGGCCGGATGTCGACAAGAAAAATGGGGAAAACCATGGCACGTATCCTGATCGTCGATGATTCGCCGACTGAAATGTACAAACTGACCGGCATGCTGGAAAAGCACGGCCATGAAGTGCTCAAAGCCGAAAATGGCGCCGACGGCGTTGCCCTGGCCCGTCAGGAAAAACCCGACGCGGTGCTGATGGACATTGTCATGCCCGGCCTCAACGGCTTTCAGGCGACCCGTCAGTTGACCAAGGACCCGGACACCGGGCATATCCCGGTGATCATCATCACCACCAAGGATCAGGAAACCGACAAGGTCTGGGGCACCCGCCAAGGCGCCAAGGACTACCTGACCAAACCGGTCGATGAAGAGACTCTGATCAAGACCCTGAACAACGTGCTGGCCGGTTGATCACGCGGCCATGAGCGAATCGCTGACCGCGTTCGAACTGCTCTGGCAGATTGACCAGCGCTGCCGCTTGCTCGCGGCCGACCTGCCATCGCAACCGGCGCGTCAGGATCGCTGGAGCGGTATCGGTTTTCGCCTCGGCGAACACTGGTATGTCGCGCCGATGGGCGAAGTCAGCGAAGTGTTGCACGAACCGCGCTGCACTCAGTTGCCCGGGGTCAAGCCGTGGGTCAAAGGGGTGGCTAACCTGCGTGGGCGGCTGCTGCCGATCATGGACCTGTGCGGTTTCTTCGGGCATGAGCTTTCACCGCTTCGTAAGCAGCGGCGGGTATTGGTGGTGGAGCATGGCGACGTGTTTGCCGGGCTAATGGTCGATGAGGTCTTCGGCCTGCAGCATTTCGAGCAAGACAGCTTTGAACCGCTGTCGATCAGCAAGCGCCAGGGCTCCAAGGCCGAGTTCGTCAAAGGGTACTTCCGGCGTGAGCAGAACTGGCGGGTGTTCAGCCTGTTTGCGCTGGCCAAATCCCCGGTGTTCATGAGCGTCGCAATTTAGTCGAAACACCACCCAAACCTGTGGGAGCGGGCTTGCCCGCGATGGCGTCAGATCAGTCGCCATAGATGTCGGATGTGCCGGCCTCATCGCGGGCAAGCCCGCTCCCACAGGGTTTTCGGTGAGCTTTAAATGGCGCGGGAATAGGCGAGGACCGATGACAAAAGCAAAAACAGGCAAGCCGGCGGAAGGATCGCGCAGTCGCTCGCAGATCATCGTGCTGTTCATCGCACTGATCGTGTTCATCATGCTGCTGTTTGCCAACTTCGCTTACCTCAACACCCAGGCGAACTACGACAAGCAGTACATCGGTCACGCCGGTGAGCTGCGCGTGCTGTCGCAACGCATTGCCAAGAACGCCACTGAAGCCGCCGCCGGAAAGGCTGCGGCGTTCAAGTTGCTCAGCGATGCGCGCAACGATTTCGCCCAGCGCTGGAGTTACCTGAAGAAGGGCGACCCGGCCACCGGCCTGCCCCCGGCGCCGTCGACCGTGCGCCCGGAAATGCGCGCCGTGCAGCTCGACTGGGAACGCCTGCTGAAAAACACCGACGCCATTCTTTCCAGCGAACAGACCGTGCTGTCGCTGCATCAGGTCGCCGCTACCTTGGCCGAAACCGTGCCGCAGTTGCAGATCGAATACGAAAAAGTCGTCGAGATCCTGCTCCAGCGCGGCGCTCCGGCGGCACAAGTGGCGATGGCCCAGCGCCAATCGTTGCTGGCCGAACGCATCCTCGGTGCGGTGAACACCGTGCTGGCCGGCGATGAAAACTCGCAGCAGGCTGCCGATGCGTTTGGCCGCGATGCCACTCGCTTCGGCCAAGTCCTCAACGGCATGCTTCAGGGCAACCCGGCGCTGAAGATCAGTCAGGTCGAAGACCGTGATGCCCGCGCGCGCCTGAGTGAGATTTCTGAGCTGTTCCAGTTCGTTTCCGGCTCTGTCGATGAAATCCTCGAAACCTCGCCGGAGCTGTTCAAAGTTCGCGAGTCGGCCAGCAACATCTTCAACCTCTCGCAAACCCTGCTCGACGAAGCCTCGCACCTGGCCAACCGTTTCGAAAACCTCGCGGGTGGGCGCAACACCGACACCATCGGTGGCTACGTGCTCGGCTTGCTGGCGCTGGCGTCGATCATCCTGATCGGTCTGGTCATGGTCCGCGAAACCAATCGCCAGTTGCGCGAGACCGCCGAGAAGAACGAACGCAATCAGAACGCGATCATGCGTCTGCTCGATGAAATCGAGGATCTGGCCGACGGCGACCTCACCGTGACCGCCTCGGTGACTGAAGACTTCACTGGCACCATCGCCGACTCGATCAACTATTCCGTCGATCAACTGCGCGATCTGGTGGCGACCATCAACCTCACCGCCGGCCAGGTCGCGGCGGCCGTGCAGGAAACCCAGGCCACCGCCATGCACCTGGCCCAGGCCTCGGAACATCAGGCCCAGCAGATTTCCGAAGCCTCGACCGCGATCAACGATATGGCCCAGTCCATCGATCAAGTCTCGGCCAACGCCGCCGAGTCCTCGGCGGTGGCCGAGCGTTCCGTGGAAATCGCCAATAAGGGCAACGAGGTGGTGCACAACACCATCCACGGCATGGACAACATTCGCGAACAGATTCAGGACACCGCCAAACGCATCAAGCGTCTCGGCGAGTCGTCGCAGGAAATCGGCGATATCGTCAGCCTGATCGACGACATTGCCGACCAGACCAACATCCTCGCCCTCAACGCCGCGATTCAGGCGTCGATGGCCGGCGATGCCGGGCGTGGTTTTGCCGTGGTCGCCGACGAAGTACAACGGCTGGCCGAGCGCTCGTCCGCCGCCACTCGGCAGATCGAAACGCTGGTGCGGGCGATCCAGACCGACACCAACGAAGCGGTCATCTCCATGGAACAGACCACCACCGAAGTGGTGCGCGGCGCGCGGCTGGCGCAGGATGCCGGGGTGGCTCTGGAAGAAATCGAAGGCGTGTCGAAGACCCTTGCGGCGCTGATTCAGAGCATCTCCAACGCGGCGCAGCAGCAGACGACGTCGGCCGGGCAAATCTCGCTGACCATGAACGTGATCCAGCAGATCACCACGCAAACGTCGTCGGGCTCCACGGCCACCGCCGAGAGCATCGGCAACCTGACGAAAATGGCCAATCAGTTGCGTCGTTCGGTGTCAGGTTTCACCTTGCCGGCGGCATCCGCGTCGGCGACGGATAAAGTGTGATTGGAGCGGTTATGGGTGATCGCCACGACTACGTGGCCCTCGAGTGGGTCAAAGGCGAAATTGCCGAAACGCTGAAACTGGCGCATCAGGCGATTGAAGCCGTGCTCGATGATCCGCACGCATCCGGCGGGCTGGACGAGTGCCTGGCGTATATCCATCAGGTTCACGGCAGCTTGCAAATGGTCGAGTTCTACGGCGCCGCGCTGCTCGCCGAAGAAATGGAACATCTGGTCGAAGCCTTGCAGCAGGGTCGCGTCAGCCATCGCGACGAAGCCCTGCACTTGCTGTTGCAAGCCTTGGGGCAATTGCCGATCTACCTCGACCGCGTACAGAGCGCCCGCCGTGATCTTCCGCTGGTCGTGCTGCCGCTGCTCAATGATTTGCGCAGCGCTCGCGGCGAAAGCCTGCTGTCGGAAACCAGTCTGTTCAGCCCGCAACTGCCCGAGCTGCCGCCGCTTGGCGAAGAAGCGCTGGCGTTGCTGGAACCGGCAGAGCTGCCGAATGTGCTGCGCAAGTTACGCCAGATGCTGCAAATGGCGCTGGTCGGTTTGCTGCGTGAGCAGGATGACCAGACGCACCTGGGTTATCTGGCGAAAGTCTTCACCCGTCTCGAAGCGCTGAGCGGCGACGCCCCGTTAAGTCCGTTGTGGCAGGTCGCATCCGCCTTGGTCGAAGGTATGCGCGAAGGCGTGATCGCCAAAAGCCCGGCACTGCGCAGCCTGTTCAAGGACGCCGACAAGGAGCTCAAGCGCCTGCTCGAACAAGGCATGGCGGGCCTCAATCAGCCGCCCCCGCCAGAGCTTCTGAAAAGCCTGTTGTTCTATATTGCCAAAGCCGAACATCCCACCAGGCAGATGCTGACCATGAAAGATCGCTACTCCCTGGACGACGCCTTACCCGACAGCGCGATGGTCGATGAAGAACGCGCGCGCCTGGCCGGCCCCGACCGCGATGCGATGCGCTCGGTGCTGGCGGCATTGTGCGAAGAACTGGTGCGGGTCAAGGAACGCCTCGACCTGTTCGTGCGCAGCGACCGCCAACATACGTCGGACCTGGAAAGCCTGCTGGCGCCGTTGCGGCAGATCGCCGACACCCTCGCGGTGCTCGGTTTCGGCCAGCCGCGCAAGGTCATCATCGATCAACTGGCGGTGGTGCTCAGCCTCGTCCAAGGCCAGCGTGAACCCAACGACGCGATCCTGATGGACGTTGCCGGCGCCTTGCTCTACGTCGAAGCGACACTCGCCGGGATGGTCGGCACCGTCGAGCCGGAAAGCCCCGAAGACTCGCGCCTGCCCACCACCGATCTGACGCAGATCCATCAGATCGTGATCAAGGAAGCGCGCATCTGCCTGCAACAGGCCAAGGACATGATCGTCGACTACATCGACGCCGATTGGGATCGCCAGCAACTGCAACCGCTGCCGGAACTGCTAACTCAGGTGCGCGGGGCGCTGGCGATGATTCCGCTGAGTCGTGCGGCGAATCTGGTCGAGGCCTGCAACGGTTTCATCCGCGAACATCTGCTGCTCGATCCGCACGAACCGGGCTGGCAGCAACTGGACAACCTCGCCGACGTCATCACCAGCCTCGAGTATTACCTTGAACGCTTGAGCGATGACCCGCTGGCGCCGAGCGAACAACTGCTGGATGTCGCGCAGAAGAGCCTCGCCAGTCTCGGTTATTTTGCAAACGAAGAGGCCAATGAGCAGTCCGGCGAACAGCGTGTGCCAGTGCTCGATGACGTGCTCAGCCCCAGCGAAGCACTGGTGATGCAGGACCTGCAGGCGCTGGACGACCCGGACATCGTGCAGTCGCTGGCCGATGTGTTGGCCAGCCCAGTGCCGGCGATCAATCCGCCCGCCGTGGTCACACCCGGCAGCCTGATGCCGCCGCCGGCCGACGAAGAACCGGTGGACGACGAACTGCGCGAAGTGTTCCTCGAAGAGACCGATGAGGTACTTGAGGTTCTCCACGAATACCTGCCGCGCTGGACGGCCAATCCCCAGGATCGCGCCGCGCTGACAGAGCTGCGCCGCGCCTTCCACACCTTGAAAGGCAGCGGACGCATGGTGCGTGCGCTGATCCTCGGTGAACTGGCCTGGGCGGTGGAAAACCTGCTCAATCGCGTGCTGGAACAAAGCGTCGAACCCGGCGCCGTGGTGCCGCAATTACTCACCGACACGGTGTTGCTGCTGCCGGAACTGGTCAGCGAATTCGCCACCAACAGCCAGCGTCAGCGCAGCGATGTCGATCAATTGGCGGCGCGCGCCCATGCCTTGGCCAAGGGTGACGAACCGCTGGCTGCTGAAGACGTCGATGACGTTGCGGCGCTCGATCCGCTGTTGCTGGAGATCTTCCGCAACGAAGCCGAAACCCACCTCGCCAGCCTCAACCGCTTCCTCGATCAAGCGGCCGAGCATGTTCCGCTGCCGGCCAGCGACGAGTTGCAGCGCGCTTTGCACACCCTCAAGGGCAGCGCGTCGATGGCCGGTGTGTTGCCGATTGCCGAACTGGCGGCATCGCTTGATCAATTGGCCCGAGAGTTCAAGGCCCATCAGTTGCCGCTCGATCTCGATGAAGTCGAGTTGCTGCTCGAAGCCGAAGGGCTGTTCCGTGTCGGCTTGCGCCAGCTCAAGCATGATCCGCTGGCGCCGATTGTCGGCGCGCAGTCGCTGATCAAACGCACCGATGCACTGCTCGGCGAGCGTCTGGAAGCGATCCTCAATGCGCCGAACACTGGCCTGCGGATCAAGCACGATCCGCAACTGATCAACAACTTCCTTGCCCAAGGCATGGACATCCTGTTCGACGCCGAAAACCTCTTGCAGCGCTGGCAGCAACACCCCGGCGAACGCCAGGAACTCAGCGCGTTGCTGGATGAGCTGACCACCCTCGGTGAAGGCGCGCACTTGGCGGATCTGCTGCCGGTGGATGTTCTGTGCGAAGCCTTGCTCGATCTCTATGGCGCCGTGGAAGAAAGCAGCCTGGCGGTCAGCGACCGGTTTTTCCAGGAAGCGCAGTACGCCCACGAAGCGCTGATCAACATGCTCGACGAACTGGCCGCCGGCCAGGAAGTCACGCCGCAGCCGGAGCGCATTCGCGCCTTGCATGATCTGCTCGACGAAAGCCTCGACCCCTCGTCCATGGGCCTGATTCGCAGCGACGGCAGCCGCACCTTGAGCATCCGCGAACTGGGCGCGGCCACCGCCGAGCTTTCGCAAACCAGCGCTGCCCAGGAGCCGGACGACGAAATCGTCGAGATCTTCCTCGAAGAGGCAGTGGACATTCTCGACAGCGCCGAGCAAGCCTTGCAGCGCTGGCTGAGCGACCCGGACAACGCCGCGCCGCTGTCCTCGTTGCAGCGTGATTTGCACACCCTCAAGGGTGGTGCACGCATGGCCGAAGTCGACGCCGTCGGCGATCTGGCCCAGGAGCTGGAAAGCCTTTACGAAGGTCTGGTCGATCGTCGCTACAGCCACAGCGAAGCCCTTGGTCGCTTGTTGCACAAGAGCCATGAGCGTTTCACCCGGCTGCTTGAGCAACTGCAAAACCATCAGCCGCTGGAGCCGGCAGAGGATCTGATCGAAGCGCTTCGCCAGGTACGCCAAGGCTCGCCGACCCCTGCCGAAACGACGCAACCTGCCGTCGATCACGAAGGTGCCGGGCACGATCCCGAGTTGCTGGAGATTTTCCTCGAAGAAGGTTTCGACATCATCGAGAACTCCGGCGCCGCGCTGCTGCGCTGGCAGGCTGAGCCGGGCAACCGTCAGGAAGTCGAAACCCTGCTGCGCGACCTGCACACCCTCAAGGGCGGCGCGCGGATGGTCGAGATCGGCCCGATCGGCGACCTCGCCCATGAGCTGGAATACCTTTACGAAAGCCTCTCCGCCGGCTCGCTGCAAGCGTCTGGCGAATTGTTCGCACTGGTGCAGCGCGGCCATGACCGACTGGCGCAAATGCTCGATGGCGTGCGCGCCGGGCAACCGTGTCCGCCGGCGGATCGGTTGATCAATGCGATCCAGAACTTCAGTCATCCCGTGACGCCTGAAGCGCCGCCGTTGCTGCCGCTGCCGGTTAAAACCGAGACCGCAGCACCGGCCGCCGACGCCGGCGCGGACATGGTCAAGGTCTCCGCCGAACTGCTCGACGAACTGGTCAATCTGGCCGGTGAAACCTCGATTTTCCGTGGACGCATTGAACAGCAAGTCAACGACGCGCAAGTCGCGCTCAACGAGATGGAAACCACCATCGAGCGCATGCGTGATCAGTTGCGCCGCCTCGATACGGAAACCCAGGGGCGCATCCTCAGCCGTCAGCAAGTCGACGGCGAACGCCTCGGTTACGAAGAATTCGATCCGCTGGAAATGGATCGCCATTCCCAGTTGCAGCAACTGTCGCGGGCGCTGTTCGAATCCGCCTCCGACTTGCTCGACCTGAAGGAAACCCTCGACCGCCGCAACCACGACGCCGAGAACCTGCTGCAACAACAAGGGCGGATCAACACCGAATTGCAGGAAGGCCTTATGCGCTCGCGCATGGTGCCGTTC
Organism: Pseudomonas sp. N40(2020); assembly: GCF_014472415.1. Lineage (GTDB taxonomy): Bacteria > Pseudomonadota > Gammaproteobacteria > Pseudomonadales > Pseudomonadaceae > Aquipseudomonas. The sequence continues at coordinate 21,833 of NZ_JACSZV010000019.1, read as the reverse complement.
GAACGGATGTTGCCGCGCCTCAAACGCATCGTCCGCCAGGTTGCCGAAGAGCTGAACAAAGACGTCGCCTTCGTCGTCGGCAACGCCGAAGGCGAGATGGATCGTAATGTGCTGGAGCGCATGGCCGCACCGTTGGAGCACATGCTGCGCAACGCCGTCGACCATGGTCTGGAGTCCACCGAGGTGCGGCTGGCGGCGGGTAAACCGGCGCAAGGGCAGATCAGCCTCGAACTGTCCCGCGAGGGCGGCGACATCGTTTTCGACATCCGCGACGACGGCGCCGGTGTGCCGCTGGAAGCGGTGCGGAACAAGGCAGTCAAACGTGGCTTGCTGGCGCCGGACGCCGAAATCAGCGACCGCGATGTGTTGCAGTTCATCCTCCAGCCGGGGTTTTCCACCGCCGAAAAAATCACCCAGATCTCCGGGCGTGGCGTCGGCATGGACGTGGTGCATGAAGAAGTCCGCCAGTTGGGCGGCAGCATGAGCATCGACTCGGTGCCGGGGCAGGGCGTGCATTTCCGCATTCGCCTGCCGTTCACCGTGTCGGTCAACCGTGCGTTGATGGTGCAGTGTGGTGAGGATCAATACGCGATTCCGCTGAACACCATCGACGGCATCGTCCGCGTGTTGCCGAATGATCTGGATGGGCATTTCCGTCTTGATCCACCGAGCTATCAATACGGCGGCCAACGCTATGAGCTGTGCTACTTGGGCGAGCTGCTGAAAACCGCGCCACGCCCGAAACTGCTCGGCCAGAGCCTGCCGTTGCCGGTGCTGTTGGTGCAGTACAACGACCGGCGCATCGCGGTGCAGGTCGACACCATGGCCGGGACGCGCGAGATCGTGGTCAAAAGCCTCGGCGCGCAATTCGCGGCTGTGCAGGGCGTGTCCGGCGCGACGATTCTGGGCGATGGCCGGGTGGTGCTGATTCTTGATCTGCTGGCGCCGATCCGCGCGATGCAGGCACCGGTTGCGCAGTATCCGATTCAACCGGATATCGACAGCGAACCGCAGAAACCGCTGCTGGTCATGGTGGTCGACGACTCGGTCACCGTGCGCAAGGTCACCAGTCGTTTACTCGAACGCCACGGCATGAACGTACTGACCGCCAAGGACGGTGTCGACGCCATGCTCCTGCTCGAAGAACACATGCCCGACCTGATGCTGCTCGACATCGAAATGCCGCGCATGGACGGCTTCGAAGTCGCCACTCAAGTGCGCAACGACGAACGCCTGCAACACCTGCCGATCATCATGATCACCTCGCGCACCGGGCAAAAACACCGCGACCGCGCCATGGCTATTGGCGTCAACGACTACCTCGGCAAGCCCTATCAGGAATCGGTGCTGCTCGAAAGCATTGCCCACTGGAGCAAGAAACATGCATGAGCGCCGCCACAACGCGCGTACCAGCCAACTCACCGGGCTGCTGCTGCCGCTGGCGGATCGTAACCTGATCTTGCCCAACGTCGCGGTGGCCGAGCTGATCGACTATCAGGCCAGCGCCTTCGATCTGGATACACCGCCGTGGTATCTGGGGCGCGTCATGTGGCGCGAGCGGCAGATTCCGTTGCTGAGTTTTGAGTCGGCGTGTGGGCAGAAAGTGGTGATTGGCGAGCGAGCGCGGATTGTGATTCTCAATGCGCTGGGTGGCTTGCCGCAGCTGAAATTCATTGCGTTGCTGGTGCAGGGGATTCCTCGGTCTTACAAGCTCGATAGCCAATTGAGCTATGTCGATGTGCCGTTGTGTGCGCTGGAACAGGCGGCGGTGCAGGTGGGGGAGCAAGTGGCGAAGGTGCCGGATTTGTTGGCACTTGAGCAGTTGTTGGTGGATGCAGGCCTGGTCCCCTGATCCGGCGTACGCGATTGATTGATCGTTCCCACGCTCCGCGTGGGAATGCAGCCCGGGACGCTCCGCGTCCCAAAAAGCCGAACGCAGAGCGTCCGTTGAGGCATTCCCACGCAGAGCGTGGGAACGATCATCGGCGAACTGATCCAGCCTTTTCGGTGATTTGACTGGCCTCATCACTGGCTTGCCAGCGATTGGGTTGGTGAACGTTACGCTAAGCGTAATGATTCACCGCCCTGCTTGATTGATGCCCCCACCCCACACGCCTAACTTAGCTCCACGACAGCGAACCCCGTGGAGTGAGCATGACAACAACAATTTCCCCTGACTCGCGCTGGACGCGGCGGCGTGACGAGAAGCAGCGTCGCCTCGACAAGGTGCGCGGGCTGGCCGATGGTGTGGTGTTGCCCACCGACAAGATCGTCGCCGCGCTCGAAGCGCTGATTCATCCCGGCGACCGAGTGGTGCTGGAGGGCAACAACCAGAAGCAGGCAGACTTCCTTTCTCGCTCGCTGGCCAAGGCTGATCCCGAGAAGCTCCACGACCTGCACATGATCATGCCCAGCGTCGGCCGCTCCGAGCACCTCGACCTGTTCGAACGCGGCATCGCCCGCAAGCTCGATTTCTCCTTCGCCGGCACCCAGAGCCTGCGCATCAGCCAGTTGCTTGAAGACGGCCTGCTGGAAATCGGCGCGATCCACACCTACATCGAACTCTACGCCCGGCTGGTGGTGGACCTGATCCCCAACGTCGTGCTCTCGGCCGGCTTCATGGCCGACCGCGCCGGCAACATCTACACCGGCCCGAGCACCGAAGACACCCCGGCGCTGATCGAACCGGCCGCGTTCAGCGACGGCATCGTCATCGTCCAGGTCAACCAGTTGGTCGACGACGTCAGCGAATTGCCCCGTGTGGATATTCCGGCATCGTGGGTCGATTTCGTCGTGGTGGCCGACAAGCCCTTCTACATCGAACCGCTGTTCACCCGCGACCCACGGCACATCAAGCCTGTGCACGTATTGATGGCGATGATGGCGATTCGCGGGATCTACGAAAAACACAACGTGCAGTCGCTCAACCACGGCATCGGTTTCAACACCGCGGCCATCGAACTGATCCTGCCGACCTACGGCGAATCCCTCGGCCTCAAAGGCAAGATCTGCCGCAACTGGACGCTCAACCCGCACCCGACGTTGATCCCGGCGATTGAAAGCGGCTGGGTCGAAAGCGTGCATTGCTTCGGCACCGAACTGGGCATGGAAAACTACATCGCCGCGCGCCCCGACGTGTTCTTCACCGGTCGCGACGGCTCGCTACGTTCCAACCGGATGTTCTGCCAACTGGCCGGGCAGTACGCGGTGGATCTGTTTATCGGCGCGACGTTGCAGGTCGATGGTGACGGCCATTCCTCGACCGTCACCCGTGGCCGTCTCGCCGGTTTCGGCGGCGCGCCGAACATGGGCCATGACCCGCGTGGCCGCCGTCACGGCACGCCGGCGTGGCTGGACATGCGCCACGACGACTCGCAGCAACCGATGCTCGAACGCGGCAAGAAACTCGTGGTGCAAATGGTCGAGACCTTCCAGGAGGGCGGCAAACCGACCTTCGTCGAAACCCTCGACGCGGTGGAAGTGGCGAAGAAAAGCGGCATGCCGCTGGCGCCGATCATGATCTACGGCGATGACGTCACCCACCTGCTCACCGAAGAAGGCATCGCCTATCTGTACAAGGCGCGTTCGCTGGAAGAGCGCCAGGCGATGATCGCCGCTGTTGCCGGCGTCACCGCCATTGGCCTGCGCCACAACCCGAAAGACACCGAACGCATGCGCCGCGAAGGCTTGATCGCCTTGCCCGAAGACCTCGGCATCCGCCGCACCGACGCCACCCGTGAATTACTAGCGGCGAAAAGCGTGGCCGATCTGGTCGAGTGGTCCGGCGGCCTCTACAACCCGCCCGCCAAGTTCAGGAGCTGGTAATGCACGCACTTAACCTGCAAGCGAAACCGATTTCCCTGGCCGAGCGATTGGCGGACATGGCGGTGGATGCGTTGATCGACGAAGCGGATCTGTCGCCGAAACCGGCGCTGGTCGACCGTCGTGGCAACGGCGCGCACACCGATCTGCACTTGGGCCTGATGCACGCCTCGGCGCTGTCGTTGTGGCCGGCGTTCAAGGAGATGGCCGAAGCCGCCATTGAAGTCGGCGAGATCAATCAAACGTTACGTGAAAGCATTGGCCGCATCGGCCGTGAAGGCGAGCAAGCGATGCTCGCGACCACCAACGGTGTGAACACTCATCGCGGTGCAATCTGGGCCTTGGGCCTGTTGGTGACCGCCGCCGCGCTCGAAGCGAAATCCACAGGCGCCAACGCCGTCACCCTGCGCGCTGCACGTCTGGCGCTGCTCGATGATCTTTTTGCACCTCGTCCGCTCAGCCACGGTGCACAAGTCGCGCTGCGTTACGGCGCTCGCGGCGCCCGAGAGGAAGCGCAACTCGGCTTCCCGTCCGTGCTGCAACGTGGCCTGCCACAACTGAAAAAAAGCCGCACTGCCGGCCACGGCGAACAGAATGCCCGGCTCGACGCCTTGCTCGCGATCATGACTGACCTGGCCGACACCTGCGTGCTCTACCGCGCCGGCGAACAAGGCCTGCTAGCCATGCAACACGGCGCGCAAGCGGTGCTTGATGCTGGCGGCAGCGCCAGCCTCACCGGTCGCCGGCGCCTGCATGAACTCGATCAACAACTCATCACATTGAATGCCTCGCCCGGTGGCGCCGCCGACCTGCTCGCCGCCACGCTGCTGCTCGACCGAATCGAGTGCGACGGCACCTTTCAAGGAGCGTTTTGATGGAAACCCTATCGTTTGAATTCCCCGCCGGGCAGCCGCCTCGCGGTCGGGCGCTGGTCGGTTGTGTCGGCTCGGGTGATCTGGAAGTGCTGATCGAACCGGGGCTGGCCGGCAAGTTGACGATCAACGTGCAAACCTCGGTCAACGGCGCACAACTGCGCTGGCAGCATCTGTTTGCGCGGATGTTCGACGGCACCACGCCGCCAGCCATGGCCATCGATATCCACGATTTCGGCGCGACGCCGGGGGTGGTGCGCTTGCGTCTGGAACAAGGTTTCGAGGAGATCGGCCATGACTGACAGCGCAGCGCTGCTCAATAAGCACAGCTTCGTCGAACTCGGCGCGCGGCAACGGGCGAAAGCCTTGCTCGATGCCGGCACCTTCCGCGAATTGCTCGACCCGTTTCAACGCGTCATGTCGCCGTGGCTTGAACGCCAGGGCGTGGTGCCGCAAGCCGATGACGGTGTGGTGATCGCCAAGGGCAGCCTCGACGGTTTGCCGGTGGTGATCGCGGCCATCGAAGGCGCGTTTCAGGGCGGCAGCCTCGGCGAAGTCGGCGGGGCGAAGATTGCCGGTGCACTGGAACTGGCAGCCGAGGACAACCGCAACGGCATTCCGACCCGCGCCGTGTTGCTGCTGGAAACCGGCGGTGTGCGGTTGCAGGAAGCCAATCTCGGCTTGGCGGCGATTGCCGATATTCATGCGGCGATTGTCGATTTGCAGCAATACCAACCGGTGGTGGGTGTAGTGGCAGGCAGTGTTGGTTGCTTCGGCGGCATGTCGATTGCCGCTGCGCTGTGCAGCTATTTGCTGGTGACCCAGGAAGCACGCCTGGGCCTGAATGGCCCGCAGGTGATCGAGCAGGAAGCCGGGATCGAGGAATACGACTCCCGCGACCGGCCGTTTATCTGGAGCCTGACCGGTGGCGAGCAGCGTTTTGCCAGTGGTTTGGTGGATCGGTTTGCCGCCGATGATGTGGCGCAGATTCGTCAGCAGGTCGGCGAGTTGCTGCAACAAGGCTTGCCAGCGCAACCGCGCAGTCAGCGGGCCGATTGGTTCCTGCAACGGCTGGCCAGCCTCGACACTGACAAGCAAATCGAGCCTTCGGTGGTTCGCGATCTGTATCAAGGAGAGCGCTCATGAGTGGTTATTCATTGCGCGGTTTGAACTGGTTCAACGCGTTGAGCGCGGGCGCGAAAGCTGTAGAAGGTTTGCCGCCCTCGTTGAAGGTTGCCGATGCTGAACTCGGGCGTTTTATCGCCGTCGTCGCTGACCCTGACAACCGTTTCCCCCGTGCCCGTAACGGCGAAGTCGGGTTGCTGGAAGGCTGGGGCCTGGCCAAAGCCGTCGACGATGCGATCAACGCTGACCGCGACAAACCACAAAAGCGTCCACTGATCGCCATCGTCGATGTACCGAGCCAGGCCTATGGTCGTCGCGAAGAAGCCCTCGGCATTCATCAGGCGCTGGCCGGTGCGGCGGACAGTTATGCCCGCGCACGCCTGGCCGGGCATCCGGTGATTGCGCTGTTGGTGGGCAAAGCCATGTCCGGTGCGTTTCTCGCCCACGGCTATCAGGCCAACCGCTTGATCGCCCTGCGTGATCCCGGCGTGATGGTGCATGCGATGGGCAAAGCATCGGCGGCGCGGGTGACTTTGCGCAGCGTCGAAGAACTCGAAGCACTGGCCGCCAGTGTGCCGCCGATGGCCTATGACATCGACAGTTACGCCAGCCTCGGGCTGCTTTGGGAAACCCTGTCGGTGCAGCAGATCGAACAGCCGACAGCCGAAGATCTGACACGAGTGACCGAGTGCTTGAAACAAGCCATCAGCGATGTCACTGGCAATGATTTGAGCAATCGTCTCGGTGCAAAAAATCGTGAAGCGTCCAGTCGCGTGCGTGAGCTGTTGAGGGCGCAGTGGTGAATACGCCTCTGGCCCACGACCTGCTCTGGGGCATGACTCCGGCGCAGTTGCCGGCGGATGCGCCGCAGTGGGCAGTCGAGTCGCTCAGCGCCGGGCAACCGGTGGTGGTGCGCCGTGCGTTAAGTGCTGAGGGTTTTGTCGCCGTGGGCGTGCGTGGTGTATTGCGCGAGCAGCGCTTGGCGGCGTTCATGGCGCTTGATTCGATTGGCTGTCGGGTCGGTCCGGAGGCGTTGTGTCATGTCGACAGCGAGCGTGATCTGCCGGCCATGCGCGCCCTCAAGCAATTGCGGACGATGCTCGATGATTGCGGTTGGATCTGGGGCGTCAGCGGCAGTGCCGGGTTTGAATTGGCCAGTGGTTTTGCGGCGATGCATGAGGGTAGCGATCTCGATCTGATCCTGCGCACACCGCAACGGCTGACCCGCAATCGGGCGCGCAAACTGGTGGCGCTTTTCGATCAGGCAGTGTGCCGGGTCGACATGCAATTGCAGACGCCGTTCGGCGCCGTAGCCCTGCGTGAATGGGCCAGCACTTCGGCGCGGGTGCTGCTGAAAAGCGCGCATCAGGCGTGTCTGGTTGCTGATCCATGGAACCCGCAGGAGCAGGCAGCATGAGCAGTCTGTTGGTGTTCCCCGGTCAGGGCGCGCAGCAACCGGGCATGCTCCAGCGTTTGCCTCGGGAAACGTTGACCGAGGCCAGTGATGTGCTGGGTGAAGATGTCTTGCTGCTTGATTCTGCCGAAGCGCTGCGCAGTACAAGGGCGGTGCAGCTCTGCCTGCTGATCGCCGGTGTCGCGGCTTCGCGACAGTTGTTGCAGGACAGTTTGAACGCGGACTATGTCGCCGGCCTGTCCATCGGTGCTTACCCCGCAGCGGTGGTGGCCGGGGCCTTGAGCTTCAGTGATGCGCTGCATCTGGTCAGCCTGCGCGGTGAGTTGATGCAACAGGCTTATCCACAGGGCTTTGGCATGACCGCGATCATCGGTCTGCAACTGTCCACCGTCGAAACGTTGCTGGGGCAAGTTCACAGCGCCGAAACGCCGGTTTATCTGGCCAATATCAATGCCGATAACCAGGTGGTGATTGCCGGCAGCGACAAGGCGATGCAAGCGGTGGCCGAACTCGCGCGCAGCCGTGGCGCGGGTCTGGCGAAACGTCTGGCAGTCAGCGTGCCGTCGCACTGTCCGCTGCTTGAAAAACCGGCGCAAACCCTCGCCGAAGCCTTCGCCAAAGTACAACTGCAAGCCCCGAAAATCGCCTACCTGAGCGGCAGCCGCGCGCGCCCGGTAATCAAGGTCGATGCCCTGCGCGACGATCTCGCTTACAACATGTGTCGCATCGTGGATTGGCGCGGCACCGTGCAAAGCGCCTACGAGCGCGGCGTGCGGCTACAGATCGAACTGCCGCCCGGTGCGGTGCTGACCGGGCTGGCGCGCCGGGTGTTCGAGCAAGGCACCGTCACTGCCTTCGACAGTGCTCGCCTCGACACCTTGCAGGCGCTGTTGCGTGAGGAGGGAAGCCGCCGAACCTAAAACGCCGACTCAAGCTTCGAACAACAAAAACAACATTCGACGATGCACTTTGAGGACTACAACAATGATTATTTACGGTGTGGCGCTGTTGGCGATCTGTACGCTGGCAGGGGTGATCATGGGCGACATGCTCGGCGTGTTGCTGGGCGTCAAATCCAACGTCGGCGGGGTCGGCATCGCGATGATCCTGTTGATCTGCGCGCGGTTGTGGATGCAGAAACGCGGCGGCATGACCAAGGAGTGCGAGATGGGCGTCGGCTTCTGGGGCGCCATGTACATTCCGGTGGTGGTGGCGATGGCCGCGCAACAGAACGTCGTCACCGCGCTGCACGGCGGCACGGTCGCAGTGCTGGCGGCGATTGGTTCGGTGGTGGTCTGCGGTTTTACGATTGCCCTGATCAGCCGCACTCACAAGGGCGAGCCACTGCCTGACGAGCCGGCGGAAATCTCTCCGGTCGGCACGCCGGTAGGAGGTCGCTGATATGTGGGATCTCATTGAAAAAGGTCTGGAACACAACGGTCTGATCACTGCCTTCGCTTTTGTCGGCGTGATCATGTGGGTGTCGGTGGTTCTCTCCAAACGCCTGACTTTCGGACGCATTCACGGCTCGGCGATTGCCATCGTCATCGGTCTGGTGCTGGCGTGGGTCGGCGGCACCATGACGGGCGGGCAGAAAGGTTTGGCGGATCTGACGCTGTTCTCCGGCATCGGCCTGATGGGCGGGGCAATGCTGCGTGATTTCGCGATTGTTGCCACCGCGTTTGAAGTGCAGGCGACCGAGGCGAAAAAGGCCGGGACGATCGGGGTGATTGCGTTGTTGCTGGGCACGATCCTGCCGTTCATTGTCGGCGCGAGCATGGCCTGGGCGTTTGGTTATCGCGATGCGGTGAGCATGACCACCATCGGCGCTGGCGCGGTGACCTACATCGTTGGCCCTGTGACCGGTGCGGCGATTGGTGCGAGTTCGGATGTGATGGCGCTGTCGATTGCCACCGGGTTGATCAAGGCGATTCTGGTGATGGTCGGCACGCCGGTCGCGGCGCGCTGGATGGGCCTGGATAACCCGCGTTCGGCGATGGTGTTTGGCGGGTTGGCCGGGACGGTGAGTGGTGTGACTGCCGGGCTGGCGGCGACGGATCGGCGGTTGGTGCCTTATGGGGCGCTGACGGCGACGTTCCACACCGGGCTTGGGTGCTTGCTTGGGCCTTCGTTGCTGTTCTTTATTGTTCGCGCGATTGTTGGCTAGGTTCGGGTTTTGAGTCGTCTGGGCTGACGCCTTCGCTAGCAGGCTCGCTCCCACAGGGAAATGCATTCCAACTGTGGGAGCGAGCCTGCTCGCGAAGGAGACGACACGGTCTCAAGCCTGCCGATTGGCATACATCCGACACTCCGCCAACAACGCCAGCAAATTCGGATCGCGCTCCTTGGCCTTCAGAAACACCACGCCAATGTGCTGCTGCAACCGGTACTTCTCCTGCAACGGAATCAGCTTCACCCGATTCTCATACACCGCCGCAATCCTTCCCGGCAGCAGCGCATAACCCACCCCGGAACTGACCATGCTCAACAGCGTGAAGATGTCATTCACCTGCATCGCCACCTTCGGTTCGAACCCAGCCTGCTTGAACACCCGATTGCCGTCCTGATGGGTGGCGAAGCCTTGGGTCAGGGTGATGAAGGTTTCGTCGCGAACTTCTGCCAGATCGACTTCACTGCGCTGGGCGAACCGTGAATCTGCTGGCGTGGCGAGGAAGATGTCGTCGGAGAACAGCGCAATCTGCTCGCAGTCCGGGTCGTTGATGCTGTCGTCCAGCGACACCAGGATCGCGTCGACTTCCATGTTTTTCAGCTTGTAGAGCAGGTCGATGTTCGAGCCGAGGATCAGGTCGATGTTGAGTTCGCTGCGACGGATCTTCAGGCCCATGATCAGTTGCGGCACGGTCTTCACTGTCAGCGAGTACAGCGAGCCCAGCTTGAAGCGTTCTGCGGAGAACCCGGCGGCTTCGCGGGTCAGGCGCACGCTTTCGACCACGTCCTGAATCAGCTTCTGTGCGCGTTCTTCCAGCACATAGGCACTTTCCAGCGGCGTCAGGTTGCGCCCTTCGTGTTTGAACAGCGGGCAGCGCAGGGCGCTTTCCAGCGAATGAATCGCGCGGTGCACGCTGACGTTGCTGGTCTGCAACTCCGCAGCGGCGCGGGCCAGATTGCCGGTGCGCATGAAGGCGAGGAACACCTCGAGTTTTTTCAGGGTCAACTCTTCGTCGATCAACATGGCGCGGACTCTTTTTTATGTCGGCCGATTGTGCACGGAAGATCAAAAGATCGCAGCCTTGGGCAGCGCCTACAGGAGATCATGTTTAACGGAAACATTGCGCTTTTACGCTCAAGGCCCGAGCCTTGCGCGCTGCGGTAACGAATTTGAGGTGAGCGATACATGTATCACGGGGAACGATTGAACGCCTGGACGCATCTGGTCGGGGCGGTGGCGGCTTTTATCGGTGGGGTGTGGATGCTGGTGATTGCCTGTCTGGATGGCAGTCCCTGGAAGATTGTCAGTGTGGCGATTTACGCCTTTACCTTGCTGGTGCTCTACAGCGCATCGACCGTGTACCACAGCGTGCGCGGGCGCAAGAAAGCGATCATGAAGAAGGTCGATCACTTTTCGATCTACCTGCTGATCGCCGGGAGTTACACGCCGTTCTGTCTGGTGACCCTGCGCGGGCCGTGGGGCTGGACGTTGTTCGGGATTGTCTGGGGGCTGGCGCTGATCGGTATTCTGCAAGAGATCAAACCGCGCTCCGAGGCGCGGATTCTGTCGATTGTGATCTACGCGGTGATGGGCTGGATTGTGCTGGTGGCGGTCAAGCCGTTATTGGCGGCACTGGGCACCACCGGTTTCGCCTGGCTGGCCACGGGCGGGGTTTTGTACACCGTGGGGATTGTCTTTTTTGCCCTGGATCACCGGTTGCGGCATGCGCACGGGATCTGGCATCTGTTTGTGATTGCCGGGAGCTTGCTGCACTTTGTGGCGATTATGTTTTACGTCTTGTAGACCGAGGTGCGACTAATCGCTGGCTTGCCAGCGATGGCGCCCTAGAAATCACCCCAAAGTTGCTGGGCCACCGCCAGTGCAACCACCGGCGCGGTCTCAGTGCGCAACACTCGTGGGCCGAGGCGGGCGGCGTGGAAGCCGTTGCCCCTGGCCTGCTCGACCTCGGCATCGGACAACCCACCCTCCGGCCCGATCAGGAACGCCAGTGTCGAAGGTTTTGCATGGCTCACCATCGGCTCAGCTATTGGATGCAGTACTAGCTTCAGATCAGCTTCAGTCTGCTTGATCCAGTCTGCCAACAGCACCGGCGGATGAATCACCGGCACCCGCGAACGCCCGCATTGCTCACAAGCGCTGATCGCCACCTGGCGCCAGTGGAGCAGGCGTTTGTCGGCGCGTTCGTCCTTCAGGCGCACTTCGCAGCGCTCGCTGAAGATCGGGGTGATTTCAGTGACGCCCAGTTCGGTGGCTTTCTGAATCGCCCAGTCCATTCGCTCGCCACGGGACAGGCCTTGGCCGAGGTGGATTTGCAGCGGCGATTCGATCTGCCCGGCAAGTTGCTCGTCGATCTGCACGACGACGCGTTTCTTGCCGACTTCCACCAGCGATCCGCGAAACTCATGGCCGGAGCCGTCGAACATCTGCACCGCATCGCCCTCGGCCATGCGCAGCACGCGGCTGATGTAATGCGCCTGAGCTTCCGGCAATTCGTGTTGGCCGGTGCTCAGCGGGGCGTCGATAAAGAAGCGGGACAGTCTCATGCGGGGTCTCTGTAAAAAGTGTAAAAGTCTGGCGGCCCCATCGCTGGCAAGCCAGCTCCCACAAGGACTGCGCAGAACCTGTGGGAGCTGGCTTGCCAGCGATGACGATAGTCCGGTCACCGCTGAAGCTTAAGTGAAATAGATCAGCCCGGATCACGGAATCCGGGATGGAAATCTTTCGGCACCGCCACGTTGACGCTGTCACGCGTAGCGATGTCGATGCCTTCGCTGGCGACGTCGGCGAGGAAGTCGATCTGCTCCGGGGTAATCACGTAGGGCGGCAGGAAATACACCACGCTGCCCAGCGGACGCAGCAACGCGCCACGCTCCAGCGCATGCTGGAACACCTTCAAGCCACGACGTTCCTGCCAAGGGTAGGCCTCTTTGCTGGCTTTATCCTTGACCATCTCGATGGCCAGCACCATGCCGGTCTGGCGCACTTCCGACACGTTCGGGTGATCGACCAGATGCGCGGTGGCCGACGCCATGCGTTGGGCGAGCGCCTTGTTGTTCTCGATCACGTTGTCCTGCTCGAAGATATCCAGCGTCGCCAACGCCGCCGCACAGGCCAGCGGGTTGCCGGTGTAGCTGTGCGAGTGGAGGAAGGCGCGCAGGGTCGGATAGTCGTCGTAGAACGCGCTGTAGACCTCGTCGGTGGTCAGGCACGCCGCCAGCGGCAGGTAGCCGCCGGTCAGGGCCTTGGACAGGCAGAGGAAGTCCGGACGGATGCCGGCCTGTTCACAGGCGAACATGGTGCCGGTGCGGCCAAAGCCGACGGCGATTTCGTCGTGGATCAGGTGCACGCCATAACGGTCGCAGGCTTCGCGCAGCAGCTTGAGATACACCGGGTGATACATGCGCATGCCGCCGGCGCCCTGGATCAACGGTTCGACGATCACGGCTGCAACGCTGTCGTGATTCTCAGCCAGTGTCTGTTCCATCGCCGCGAACATATTGCGCGAGTGTTCTTCCCAGCTCATGCCTTCGGGGCGCAGGTAGCAATCCGGGCTCGGCACCTTGATGGTGTCCATCAGCAGGGCTTTATAGGTTTCGGTGAACAGCGGCACGTCACCGACTGCCATCGCCGCCATGGTCTCGCCGTGGTAGCTGTTGGTCAGGGTAACGAAGCGCTTCTTGTTTGGCTGGCCGCGATTGAGCCAGTAGTGAAAGCTCATTTTCAGCGCGACTTCGATGCAGGACGAACCGTTATCGGCGTAGAACACCCGGTTCAGGCCTTGCGGCGTCATCTTTACCAGACGCTCGGACAGCTCGATCACCGGTTGATGGCTGAAACCGGCGAGAATCACGTGCTCCAGTTGATCGACCTGATCCTTGATGCGCTGGTTGATTCGCGGGTTGGCGTGGCCGAACACGTTGACCCACCAGGAGCTGACCGCGTCGAGGTAGCGCTTGCCTTCGAAGTCTTCGAGCCAGACGCCTTCGCCGCGCTTGATCGGGATCAGCGGCAGCTGCTCGTGGTCTTTCATCTGGGTGCAGGGATGCCACAGCACCGCGAGATCGCGTTGCATCCACTGGTTATTCAGGCCCATTTTCAGTCTCCTCGAGGCGGCTCGCGTCAGGCGCGGGCGAACAATCGCGCAAGCCTATGCAATGCATCGCGCGGGGACAACCCATTGTGTCGATTGAGCTACTTTGTATGAGCCGATAGACGTCGCTGGCGGCGTTTTGATGGCTAACGTATTCTTCGCGGTTCTTTGGGTCGTCTGACCCGCAAAACTGCTTTTTCCTATGTGTTTTCCGGAGTTCGCTGAATGTCTGTCGGTTGGCTGCGCGCCTGTGCGCTGGTGATGTTGGGGCTGTTCAGCGTTACGGCGCTGGCCAAGGATAAAACCGCAATCGTGATCGGCGGCGGCCTTTCGGGTCTGACCGCTGCTTATGAGCTGCAAAACAAAGGCTGGCAGGTGACGCTGCTGGAAGCCAAGCCAGGCATGGGCGGTCGCTCGGGCATGGCCACCAGCGAATGGATCGGCAACGACAAGACGCAGCCGGTGCTGAACAAGTACGTCTCGACCTTCAAACTGGGCACCACGCCGGCACCGGAATTCGTGCGCACCCCGGGTTATCTGATCGACGGCGAGTATTTCTCCGCCGCTGATCTGGCGATCAAGCAACCGTCCACTGCCGATGCCTTGAAGCGCTACCAGAAAACCCTCGATGATCTGGCGCGTTCGATCGACGATCCGCAAAACCCGGCGGCGACCAGCACCCTACACGCGCTGGACCAGATCAACGTATCGAACTGGCTCGACAAGCAAAACCTGCCAGCCACTGCGCGCCAGTTGATCAACCAGGACATCCGCACCCACTACGACGAACCATCGCGTCTGTCGCTGCTGTATTTCGCCCAGCAGAACCGCGTCTATCGCGGCATCTCCGACCGTGACCTGCGCGCCTCGCGTCTGGTCGGCGGCAGTCAGGTGCTGGCGCAGGCCTTCGTCAAACAGATCAAGACCATCAAGACCAACTCGCCGGTTTCCGCCATCAGCCAGGACAAGGACGGCGTGACCGTCAAGGTCGGCAGTGTCGGTTATCAGGCTGACTACGTGGTGTTGGCCGTGCCGCTGCGTGCGCTGAGCAAGATTCAGCTGACGCCTGCGCTGGATGCCCAGCATATGGCGGCGATCAAGGGCACCAACTACGGCTGGCGCGACCAGATCATGTTGAAGTTCAAGACGCCAGTGTGGGAAAGCAAGGCGCGTATGTCCGGCGAAATCTACAGCAACGCAGGTCTGGGCATGCTCTGGATCGAGCCGGCGCTGAAGGGCGGCGCCAACGTGGTGATCAACCTGTCCGGCGACAACTCCCGTGTGATGCAGGCGTTCGGCGACAAACAGATGGTCGATCAGGTGCTGATCCGTCTGCACGCGTTTTATCCACAGGCCCGTGGCTCGTTCACCGGTTATGAAATCCGCCGCTACAGCACCGACCCGTCGATGGGTGGCGCGTATCTGGCCTACGGCCCGGGCCAGATCAGCAAGTTCTGGCGTATCTGGGAACGTCCGCTGCAACGCGTAGCGTTCGCCGGTGAACACACCGACACCTTGTACCCGGGCACGCTGGAAGGCGCTCTGCGCACTGGTCAGCGTGCGGCCAGTCAGGTTGAAGATCTGGCGGCAGGCAAATCGTTCGAACCTGCCAAAGTGGTTCCGGCCGCTGCAGCGGCAGGCGCGGCGGGTGCCGTGGCGGCGAAGAAGGGCAACTTCTTCAGCAACCTGTTCGGCGGTTCGGATGACGACAAGAAACCTGAGCCAACCAAGGCCCCGGAGCCGGCTCCAGCGCCAGTAACTCCAGCGCCTGCGCCAACCCCGGCAGCTGCACCAGCACCAGTGGAAGCGCCGAAACCAGCGGCCCCGGTAAAAGCCGAGCCAGCCAAGAAAGCAGCGGCCAAGCCTGCGGCGAAGAAGCCGGCGGCCAAGACCGAAGCGAAAAAAGCTCCGGCAAAACCGGCGGCAAAAAAGGCTGAACCGGCGAAGAAACCGGCGGCCAAGCCTGCTGCAACGACAGAGACCAAGGCGCAGTAAGCCTTCGCTCCAATAAAAAACGCGGCCAAATGGGCCGCGTTTTTTTTGCAATTAAACCTCCACACTTATCTCTGCTGTGCAGTCTCGAGGCTTACCTCTGCACAGGAAGTTTCCCACATAGTATTCAGAGCGAAATGATAGCGGGCACGCGATCTCAAATTTTATGCTTGGATAAATTGGAGGTGACCCGCTATGAAAATACTTACGATACTGCTCGTGTTATTGACACTTTCCGGCTGTGCAAATGGCCGTTTTTTTCCGGGCGGATATAGTTCGGAGCTTGCTCACAAATGCAAGATAGACCCTTATAGCGCAGATTGTTTACAGCCGCCGGCTGTTCTCAAGAACTAATCGAAGATGACAGTGCCGGGCCTGTTAGAAATCCCAATCGTATACTTTCGTACCGTCCGGTAAGTTTCTCAGCCATCTTTCCTTTGGCTTTGAGCTTCGTCCTGGGGTAAAGCCAAAGCGCGCCCAGCGTGGACTGCCGGTGCGTTGATCATAGATGACCAGGTTGCCATCATCCTGAATAGTCATACATGTGTGGTACCAGAGGGATTTGTCAGTGGTGTGAGTACTTTCAGCGATCCAAAGGCGGCGTCTGGACGGATCATAAAGAAAGCCGCTATTGCTGATGACGAACTGCAGAGGATCGCGCATGCGTTTCTGATGCAAGGTTTTACTGTAAGGCTGATTTCCATCTGCCACCCAGATTAATGTTTCACCCTCCTTGATCACCAGATTTCCATCGGCCTGTAAGATCAAACGAAGTGCAATGAGCTATACATAGTTATTGATTGAAAATTTAGCTGTTTGCGGTCTTCCGTAAAGCCGCCTGCCGAGTTCAATACCCCGTATCGCGCCTGATCAGCTAGTAAAAATCGACCAGTCTGTCCCAAGCGCGATGCGGCAAAATCGCCTTTAATCTTTCCTTAACGCATCACTTCCAGACTCTTCATCGTATTTCTCGATATTTCAAAGCGAAATTTTCCGCTTTAATTCGATAGATAACTCGCTAGTCTTGGTTCGCAGTTCTCACAGGATTTAGGCAATGCAGCTACGTAACTCTTCTTCGCGCTATGGTTGGGTCAGCATCTTCATGCACTGGGGCGTGGCGCTGGTGGTCTTCGGACTGTTCGCGCTGGGTCTGTGGATGGTTGGGCTGGATTACTACAGCAGCTGGCGCAAAGACGCGCCGGATCTACACAAGAGCATCGGTCTGGTGCTGCTGGGTGTGATGGTGTTGCGGGTGTTGTGGCGCTTTATCAGCCCACCGCCGCCAACGCTGCAAAGCTACAGCCGCATGACTCGTATCGGCGCCAAGTTCGGCCACGGGTTTCTGTATGTCGGGCTGTTCGCTGTGATGCTTGCCGGTTACCTGATTTCCACCGCAGACGGTGTCGGGATTCCGGTGTTTGGCCTGTTTGAAGTTCCTGCACTGGTTTCCGGGCTACCGGATCAGGCAGATACCGCTGGGGTGATTCATCTCTGGCTGGCGTGGGCGCTGGTAATTTTTTCCGGTCTCCATGCGTTGGCAGCATTGAAGCACCACTTTATCGATCGTGATGCGACCCTCACTCGAATGCTCGGTCGCAAAGCCTGAAGTTCAACCTCGACTCAAAGGAAAAGAAAGCATGTTGAAAAAGACTCTGGCCGCTCTGGCAATCGGTTCTGCCGTGCTGTCCGCCAACGTAATGGCCGCTGACTACACCGTCGACAAAGAAGGCCAGCACGCCTTCGTTGACTTCAAGATCAGCCACCTGGGCTACAGCTTCATCACCGGTACTTTCAAAGACATCGACGGCAAGTTCAGCTTTGACGCTGCCAAGCCTGAAGACAGCAAAATCGAGTTCAACGTCAATACCGCCAGCGTATTCACCAACCATGCCGAGCGCGACAAACACATCGCCAGCGCTGACTTCCTGGACGTGAGCAAGTACGCCAAAGCGACCTTCGTCTCTACCAGCGTCAAGCCAACCGGCAAGAATGCCGATGGCAAGGTCACTGCTGACGTGACCGGCGACCTGAGCTTTCACGGCGTGACCAAGCCAATCGTGGTCAAGGCCACTTTCCTGGGTGAAGGCAAGGATCCATGGGGCGGTTACCGTGCCGGTTTCGAAGGCACTACCAGCATCAAGCGCTCTGATTTCGGCAAGATGATGGTTCTGGGTCCACAGTCCGATAACGTCGATCTGTACATCACGTTTGAAGGTGTCAAAGCGAAATAACTTTCGCGACGGATAAAAAAATGCCCCTGATCTCGCGATCAGGGGCATTTTTTATGGCTGCGTTAAATCAGCGGTTGCGGGTCAGCAACGCTGGTTTCTCGCCGCGCGGACGGCCTGGCAGTTGATCAAGTTGCTCAGGAGTCGGGAAACGATCGGTTTTTGACTCCTTGTGAATGATCTTCGGTGCCGGGCCGCGCGGATTTTGCACGGCAGGTTCCGAACGCGGCTGGTCGTCGGTGCGAGCCGGGCGACGGTTGCGGGACTCCTCGCGACGGGCCTGGCCGTCACGTGGAGCACCGCTGCGCGGGCCGTTGCGCTTGGCCGGCGGAGTGCCGGTGGTGGCGCCATCGCTGCTGCGTGGGCCGCTTTGACGACCCTGAGGCTTACCGCTGCCGCTGCCGCTGCCGCTGCCGCTGCCGCTGCGCGGAGCACCTGCACCCGCTGTCGTGCCTTGTGCCGGAGCACCCGGACGGCGACCACGGCCCTGAGCCGGTTTGGCTTGAGGAACGTAATCAACGCGGTTACCGAAGTTATCGACATCGTCGTCGAGGAACTCGTCCGGTGCACGATCGGCAGCGGCGCGTGGCGGCTGCGATGGCTGACGCTGTTCACGGGCCGGGGTGCCTTCGCGCGGCTTCTGCTGACGGGCAGGACGCTCGCCACGTTCGCCGGCCGGTTTTTCCTTGCCCTTGTCCTTGCCTTTGTCTTTACGACCGCCGCCACCGCCGCCGCCATTCGGGCCGTCGCCGCGTGGGCCGCGAGGATTGCGCGGGTTGCGCACGTCCGGACGCTCACGCACTTCCGGCTTCTCGGCTTCAATGGTGCTCGAGTCGAAGCCCATCAGGTTGCCATCGGCAATCTTCTGCTTGGTCATGCGCTCGATGCTTTTCAGCAGCTTTTCTTCGTCCGGGGCAACCAGCGAGATCGCCTCACCCGAACGACCGGCGCGGCCAGTGCGGCCGATACGGTGTACGTAATCTTCATCGACGTTCGGCAGTTCGAAGTTGACCACGTGTGGCAACTGGTCGATGTCCAGACCGCGAGCGGCGATGTCGGTCGCGACCAGAATGCGCACTTCGCCAGCCTTGAAGTCGGCCAGTGCTTTGGTGCGGGCGTTCTGGCTCTTGTTGCCGTGGATCGCCACAGCCGGCAGGCCGTGCTTGTCCAGGTACTCGGCCAGACGGTTGGCGCCATGCTTGGTGCGAGTGAACACCAGTACCTGTTCCCAGGCGCCTGCGGTGATCAGGTGCGCCAGCAGTGCACGCTTGTGGCTGGCCGGCAGACGGAACACGCGTTGCTCGATGCGCTCGACCGTGGTGTTCGGCGGCGTCACTTCGATGCGTTCCGGGTTGTGCAGCAGTTTGCCGGCGAGGTCGGTGATGTCTTTGGAGAACGTTGCCGAGAACAGCAGGTTCTGACGCTTGGCCGGCAGACGCGCGAGGACTTTCTTCACGTCGTGGACGAAGCCCATGTCGAGCATGCGGTCGGCTTCGTCGAGCACAAGAATTTCGACGTGGGACAGATCGACGCTGCCCTGGCCGCACAGGTCGAGCAAACGACCCGGGCAAGCAACGAGGACGTCAACGCCACGGGACATGGCCTGAACCTGCGGGTTCATGCCGACGCCGCCAAAAATGCAGGCGCTGACGAATTTCAGGTCACGGGCGTAGATCTTGAAGCTCTCGTGAACCTGGGCCGCGAGTTCGCGGGTCGGGGTCAGGACCAGTACGCGTGGTTGGCGCGGGCCGTGACGCTGGGATTTGTCCGGGTGACCGTTGGGGAACAACCGCTCCAGAATCGGAAGGGCGAAACCTCCGGTTTTACCAGTACCTGTCTGAGCCGCAACCATCAGGTCGCGACCTTGCAACACGGCGGGAATGGCCCGCTGTTGCACCGGAGTAGGCTCGGTATAGCCCGCATCTTCGATGGCGCGGACTAAAGCCTCGGAGAGACCGAGGGAAGCAAAGGACATGAGTAATCCTGTTTTAGTTAGGGCTTGGCCCAATGGGAGTCTTGCCTGGCGCGAATAGCGTTTAAGAGGACGCAATCCCGTCCGGTCCTGCTGCGGTTCCGAAGGCACGTCTGGAGTGCTCGCGCGGGCTGAAAGCTGCGCTGTAGCGGGTCGAGAGGCCTGTTACGGTTCCGGGCGTCCGGGCGTGAGCCTGGCGGGAACGCCGGAGTATAACAGAGCAATCACTGCGCGCTGCTTTCCTGCTGCTCAACGGTTTTGCTGCTCGCCGAGACATTCCCCAGTGGCGTGGCTCCGGTTGGCGCTGCGCCATAACGCGCGCTCAGCTCGGCATAGGCCGGTTCACGCTTGAATCGCTTGAGCTCGGCGCCAAAACGCTGCACCAGTAAATCCATACCAGCATTGCGCCGAACCGCAAGAAATTGGCTCTGACGGCTAATGACAGTGGGGTTTTCGCTGATCTGGTCACGGATATTCAACTGATCGAGCAAATGCTGGCCGACGCGGCGATCAGTAATCAGCAAATCGATGCGCCCGCGCACCAGTTTTCCGAAATTGGCTTCGTGGGTCGGCGCCGGTTCGCGGGTGAACAGAGTCGATTCGCTGAAGTCGGGGCTGTACAGATAACCCGGCGAGGTGCCGATGGTCAGGCCTTTGAGCTCTTCGAGTGTGCTGAACGGGTGCGGCCGGTCGTTGGCGTAGAACATCACGAACTCGACGTCCGACAGCGGTTCGCTGGGGTAGAGCAGAGTGGCGTCGCGCTCGTCGCTGTGAAAAATGTCCAGTGCGCCATCAGCCTGACCGGTTTCAAGCATCGACAGACAACGCTTCCACGGCAGGAATTGCCATTCGACCTCAATGCCCAGGCGCTTGAACACGATGGCCGTGGTTTCGTAGTCCAGCCCGAGGTTCTTGCCGTTCTCCTCATAGACATAAGGCGCCCACGGCTCGGTGACAATACGCAACTTCTCGCCCCGAGCGGCGAAGCTCAGGCAAGCAAAAACCAGCACGGCGAATAACTGCGTGATCAAAGGCATGGCTTGAGATTACGACGAGAAACCGCAAAGAGCCAGAAAGTGACAGCACAAGCTCTAATTCGGGGATTCAAACGCAAAAAATCGCAGCCACAACAACCCCTGTAGGAGTTGCCGAAGGCTGCGATCTTTTGATCTTGCTTGTAGCGTTTAGCGCGGCAACTTCAGATTATTCCAGATCGCCAGGCTAGGTTCGGCCTGGTTCATGGAATAGAAGTGCAGCCCTGGTGCGCCGCCCTGAAGCAGGCGTTCGCACATTTCGCTGACGACTTGCTCGCCAAAGCGCTGAATGCTTTGGCTGTCGTCGCCGTAGGCTTCCAGTTGCTTGCGAATCCAGCGCGGGATTTCCGCACCGCAGGCATCGGAGAAGCGCGCGAGTTTGCTGTAGTTGGTGATCGGCATGATCCCCGGCACCACCGGAATATCCACGCCCAGCGCCTGCAAACGGTCGACGAAGTAGAAGTAGCTGTCGGCGTTGAAGAAGTACTGGGTGATCGCGCTGTCGGCGCCGGCGCGGGCCTTGCGCACGAAATTGGCGAGATCGTCTTCGTAATTGCGCGCCTGCGGATGCATCTCCGGGTAAGCGGCCACTTCGATGTGGAAATGATCGCCGGTTTCTTCACGAATGAATTCAACCAGTTCATTGGCGTGACGCAGCTCACCGCTGGTCATGCCCATGCCGGACGGCAGATCACCACGCAGGGCGACGATGCGCTTGATGCCGGCAGCCTTGTACTCGTTCAGCAGGCCGCGCAGGTCGTCCTTGCTGTCGCCGACGCACGACAGGTGCGGTGCGGCGGGTACTTTGACTTCGCTTTCCAGTTGCAAAACGGTGTTGAGGGTGCGATCACGGGTCGAACCACCAGCGCCATAGGTGCAGGAGAAGAAATCGGGATTGTACGTTGCCAACTGACGGGCAACGTTGAGCAGCTTTTCATGCCCAGCATCGGTCTTGGTCGGGAAGAACTCGAAGCTGTAGCGACGGTCTTGGGACATGGTCATACCCTTGGAAACACGTAAGCCGGACGCTGCACCCCTGTAGGAGCTGCCGCAGGCTGCGATCTTTGAAAATCAAAAGATCGCAGCCTGCGGC
>NZ_JACSZV010000018.1 GCF_014472415.1 Pseudomonas sp. N40(2020) | reverse complement strand
GGCTGCGATCTTTTGATTTGCAAGTTCAAGATCAAAAGATCGCAGCCTTCGGCAGCTCCTACAAAAACATCATTGATCGACAGTCATGCCCGGGATGCTGTTGTCGCAGTTCAAGTACGTTCCGCCACGCTTGGCCAGTTCGCCCTGCAAACGCTGGCAACGCTCCCGATCCTGTTGCGCCATACGGTCAATACTCAGGTTGCCGGTGGTTTGTGGCTGCTTGCCGTCACCCAGACGAATCGTCACGAACGGTTGTTCGGGCTGGATCTGAAAGCGGCTTTTCTCTTCAACCGGTTCAACCACCTCGGTTTTCGCCGGGCTCGGCAACTGATCGGTGGTGACGCCATAACGGCTCAGAATCGAGCTTTGAGGCAGATCGGCCCAGGCATTGGCCGCTAACAGCGCCAGCCCCACTACACCAACATACCCCTTGAAACCTTTCACGATTGAATCTCCTGTGCTCAATGGCGGCTAGCTATAGAACGTGTGTGCACGTGCTGGCTTTAGGCCGCATTTCCTGTATTGCACAGGGTTTGAGTCGGAGAGTAGCCGACGAGTCACTTTTGATACCGAGTTATCGTTCAATCGCGGGCAAGCCCGCTCCCACAGGTTTTGCGGCGTACACAAAGCTTGCGAACGACAGATATCCTGTGGGAGCGAGCTTGCCCGCGATGGCGCCCTTACAGACGCCCCATCTACATCAGGCGATCACAATGCCATCGCCACTCAAACTATTGAGCCCAACCCCAACCAATGTCACAGAATCGCCGCCAAACTTCAGCACCGTATCCTGCCCTACAGCCGTGGCATGAGCGCGGAAGTCGTCATTCGGCAACACACCCTGCACACCTAAAAACACCAGTTTGTCATTAGCGGTAAAGCCGACCACCCGATCCTGCCCGAACGCGCCGTTGAACAGGAACGTATCCGCCCCGCCACCCGACTCCATCAGATCATTGCCGGCGCCACCGACAAACACATCGTTGCCCGCGCCGCCAATCAAGTGATCGTTGCCATCGAGTCCAAACAACCAGTCGCCGCTGGCATTAGCCTTGAGCGTGTCAGCGCCGTTGCTGCCCTTCACGCTCGACTCATAGGCCGTGACATTGTTGCCAACCTTCAAGCCGCTGGCCGTGACGCTGTGGGTCACATCATCCTTGAACAACCCCCAGAGAAAACCCGGTTCCTTGGTGACAATGGCGCCGATGTCGCGGGTGATGCTGATCCCGCCACTGGCATCACGGATATATAGATTGCCCGCGCCGTCATTGGCAAAGTCGAAGGTGTTCACCGACTTCTGCAAGTCCAGCGTATTGCTGCCCTGCCCGCCAAGGATCATGTTGTAGCCGCCGCCATCACGGAAGGTGTCGTTGCCGGCGCGGCCTTCCAGATAGTCGTTGCCGCTGCCGCCCTGGATCAGGTCATTGCCGTCGCTGCCGATGACGAAAGTGCTGCCCTTGTGGGTCTCGGCGTTGCGGTTCAGATCCTGCACCCAGGTGTTGGCCCGCGCCGGGTCTGACAGGTTGGCGACGATGATCGTCGAGTCCTTGCTGGTCAGGTCATAGAACTTTGACTCGACGATCCGGTTCATGCCGTCGCCATAAGCCGTCGGCAAGTGCGAGATCCACGTCGGAATATTCAGGATCGAAAACGGCAGCACATTCCATGCGTTCGAAGCGTAGTGATCGTTGAAGCTGACGATGTTGTCGGTGGCCGATTCCTTCGGTGCATCGTGAACGCCGACCGAGGCGCCGGTGAAGGTCGAGCCGTCGAGGGCGCGGAATACCGGATCGTTTTCGTAGCCGACGTTGAGCACCTTGTCGGTGCTGCTCTGGGTTGGCGAGGCGTAGGCGATGTAGTTGGAGTCGGCAAAGAACCCGCCCCACTTGCCGCCGCTCAAGTCCGCCATGCTGTTGACCGCCAACCCGCCGAGGCTGTGGCCGCTGACCAGCACATCTTTACCGGTGAGGCCGTTGGCCTTGGCAAACGCCATCACGTCATTGAGCAGGTTGCCGAACGCTTCACCAACGTAATTCTTGGCGTAGTCCTTGGGGCCGAATGCCGCAAGCAGGTCGTTGATCACGTCGCCAATCGAATCGCCGATGAGGATTTCTCGCGGGCCGCTGGTGCCGCGAAAGGCAATGCCCAGTTCGGTGAGATGGCCCTGGGCGTCGTATTTGCCGAGGATTTCCACCTGAGCGCTGGTGTATCCGGCCTTCTCGCCGAAGAAGGTTCCGCGCGCGTCGGTCTTGCCGTCGTAACCCAATTGCGAGGCAGTGATCGGCGTCCAGCCAGCCTTTTTCACGGCCTCAAGGGCGAGTTTTTCGGAATCGGGATTCCACGGAATGCCGGGGATAACGCCTTGTGAATCGGTGCCACCAATCAGCGCGGTAACCAGCGTGGCCGGCAGGCCCAGGCCGAAGCCGTTGTGCTGATAACCGGCAGCAAAGCCGTTATCGAGGTTGTGGTAGGAATACAGCGTGATGGCCATGGCGTCACTGAACAACGCCTTGGAATCGGCTGTACCGAAGTTTTTGTAGTCATACACACCCATTGCCATTGCCTCTCTTTTGTTGGAATTGTCAGAGATAGCTCACAGCCAGGGCGCCCCTCGCGGGACGCCCCGGAGCATTTCGATACAACACTTCTTAACGCGGACACTGTAGGAGCTGCCGAAGGCTGCGATTTTTTGACTTTGCTCTTTAAAGCAAGATCAAAAGATCGCAGCCTCGTTTCACTCGACAGCTCCTACAGGATTACTGTTCAGGCGAACACAAAACTCGAGTCCGACAGGTTAGCCACTCCAACCCCCACAAGGGTCACGGCAAACTCGCCAATCTTCAGCACTGTATCGCCGCCCGACTGCGAAGCATGCTGCTTGTAGTCGTAGCCCTGCCCCGCGCCTTCGACGCCCATGAACACCAGTTTGTCGCTGCCCTGATAGCCGTTGATGGCATCAAAGCCGAACGCACCGCTGAACAGGAAGGTGTTGTTGCCACCCACCGACGTCATCACATCATTGCCGGCGCCGCCGACGAAGGTCACATGGCCCTTGTCGCTGATCAGCTTGTCGTCGCCGCCCAGCCCGAACAACCAGTCGCCGTCATTGGTGGCGTGCAGCGCATTGCCGTAGCCATCGCCGCTAAGCGAATGGTTGTACTGGGTCAGCTCGCTGCCATTGGTCAAACCCTTGGCCGTGACGCCCCAAGTGATCTCCTTGCTGCCCCACCACGACCCCGACTCCTTGCTCACCAGCGCGCCGATGTCGCGGGTCATGCTGATGCCGCCATAGGCATCTCGCACGTACAGCGTGCCGTCACCGTCGTTGGCGAAGCTGAAGTTCTGCAACGGCTTCTGCAGTTCGAAGGTGTTGTGGCCCTGGCCGCCAAGCAGGATGTTGAAGCCGCCGTCATCACGGAAACGATCATCACCGCCCAAGCCTTCAAGGAAGTCGTTACCCGCACCGCCCTTGAGCCAGTCGTTGCTTTGCGTGCCGATGATGAAAGTGCTGCCGGTGTGCGCCTCGCCGCTGCGCCCCAAGTCTTCGACCCAGGTTTTACCCCGGGACGCTTCCTCAAGGTTGGAAACGATGATGGTCGAGTCCTTGTGGGTCAGGCCGTAGAACCTGGAGTCGATGACTCGGTTCAAGCCGTCGGCATAGCCCAGCGAACTGTGGGCCGACCAGTTCAGCGGATTGACGATGCTGAACGGCACCAGGTTCTGCGCGGTAGACGCGTAGTTGTCGTTGAAGTTGACGATGTTGTCGGTGGTCGAATCATGCGGCTTGTCGTGCTTGCCCATCGACGCAGTGCTGAACGTGGTGCCGTCGAGCACGCGGAACACCGGATCGTTCTCGTAACCGATGTTCAGCACGTTGTTGCCGGTGCTGCTCTGGGTCGGCGAGGCAAAAGACACATAGTTGGCGTCTTTGAAGAAACCACCCCAGTTGCTCGCGCTCAACTCCGCAACGCTGTTAACCCCGAGCCCGCCGAGGCTGTGGCCACTGATCAGCAAGTCTTTGGCGGCGATGCCATGGGCGATGGAAAACGCTGCAACAACCTTGAGCAGATTATCGAAGGCGTTTTTCGCATAGTCAGTCGCGTAGTCAGAAGGCCCGACGGCGGCCAGCAGATTGTTTTTCAAGTCGCCGAAGGTGTCGCTGTAACCCAGCCCGCCGGTGCCACGAAAGGCAATGCCAATACCGATCAACTTGCCGGCAGCGTCGTACTTGCCGAGCACTTCGGCTTCGGCGCTGGTGAAACCGTCCTTCTCGCCGAAGAACGTGCCCTGCGCACCGACCTTGCCTTGGTATCCCAGCGCTGTCGCGCTGACCGGCTTCCAGGCAGTCCCCGGCAAGGCTTGCCCGGTCGGCGTGTAGGCATACAGCGTCAGGGCGATGGCATCACTGTACAACGCTTTGCCATCGGCATTTTTGTAATCAAACAGTCCCATGTCGTGCTCTCTCTTCCATCAAACAAGTGCTGGCAGTCCCCTCTGGAACGGCCAGCACTCCTTTAGAATTGCCAGTCAAGGGTCAGACCCACACCGTGGTCTTTCTCGTTGCTACCGATCAACCCGTTGTAATCAAGGTTCACCCGCACATCGCGATTGAGCGCCAGCCCGGCGCGCACGCCGACCACCGCCGCATCACGATCCAGCGACACGCTCTGCACGTTGAACGCGCTGTTGCCGTTGGCGAATGCCAGATGGTTTTCAGAGTCGACGCTGCTCAGGTTGTGCTGCCAGCCCAGCGTCGCGCCCAGTTCCAGTTGATGCTTGTCCGACAGGGCAAACGTGCGCTTGGCGCGGACACCGAGGGTCGACAACACCGCATCGCGATTGTCTTCACCGCCCTTCAGTGCGGCTGCATCACCCTTCTCGGTGAAACTGTCGCTGTTCAGGTGCACGTAAGCCAGATTGGCGAACGGCTCCAGGTTCATCGGTTGCAGCCCCAGGTCATAGGCCGCTTCGGTGAACAGTTGCGCCGTGGTCGCATCGCGTTTGACCTTCTGCTTGCCGCTGACGTCGCCGAATTGCAGATCACGCTTCACGTCGATGCGATGCCAGCTATAGGCGCCGCCAACGGTCAGACGCAGTGCATCGATTTCATGACCCAGATAGGCACCCAAGTGGTAGCTGTCGACGGATGCCGACGAATGCGTGCCACTGCCCATGCTCAACGAGCTGTCGCTATAACCGGTAACGAAACCGAGGCGAGTATCTTCAGCGATCAAGCCGTCGACACCGGCCAGCAAGCCACCGATGGAACTGTTGGAATCGGCATAGTCATGCCCGCCATCGCTTTTGCCCCAGGCACCGAGCACCTTGACCCAGGCGTTGCTGCGATCGTCAGTCGGCGCATTGGCGTCGAACAGATCACGCTCACGCAAGCGCTCGCCCACAGCATCGCGCAGGTAACGGCTGTCGTTAATCAGCATCGTGCCAATGGCCGGATGAATCTCGCCGGACAACTGCTGGAAGGCTTGCTGCGCCGAAGCGGCATTTGGCGACAACAGCAGGGTTTCGAACAGCGCATTGCCCGCGCCCAAGCGCTCGGCAGCGGCACCGACAGCACGCTGGTTAGGCGTCAGGCCGACGCTGGCGAACGAGGCGTCGTTACGCCCCACCGCCAGCTGGATGCCGCTCGCCGAGTAAGCGAGCGTGCCGCCGAGGAACGCATAATCCGGCAGTACCTGGCCGAAGCGTCCTTCAATGCCGCCGGCCGCTTGCAGGATGTTGTATTGCGTGCCGAGCAAGCTTTTGACTTCGCCGGTGGTCAGCAAGGTCGGGCTGTTTTCCAGCGACATGGTCACTGTGGCGCCTTCGATTACTGCTTTGCCAGTGGCGACGATCTGGTCGCTGCTGGTCGGCGACAGCTCTACCGCGTAGGTCGAACCCGGCGCGAAAGTCACGTCACCCGCCACGTTCAGGGTGCCGATAGAGTTGCCCGGCGCCACGGTGCCGCCGCTGTTGACCGACAACGTACCGATGCGGCCATTGCCGCCAAGAATGCCGCCGTCATTGACGGTGACCGCCGATTGCAGCGAACCGTTGATGGCCAGTCGGCCCTGATTGACCAGGGTCGGGCCGCTGTAGGTGTTGTTGCCAGTCAGCACCAGAGTGCCGATACCTTGTTTGGTCAAACCGCCGTGGCCGGAAATGTCGTTGCGCCAGGTGTCGAGGCCGCAAGTGATGTCGGTGCACACACGCTCGGTGGGTTTGCCCTGATCGATGATCGCGCCGATGCCCGGCAGATCCGCAACGAACTGGCCGGAACCGTACGCCCCCTGAATACGAAACTCTTCAGGAATGTCCTGCTCGGTGACGAACATCGACGGGCCATCAATGCCCTTGCGCAGGTTGATCATGCCCCAGCCGTACAAGGCGTCGATACCCGGTGCGCCGAGGTCGGTCGCGGTGGTACGCAATACTGTGGCGACCTGGTCGCCGGTCATGTACGGGAAGCGCTCCATCAGCACCGCCATGGAGCCGGCCACGTGTGGCGCAGCCATCGAGGTGCCGTTGTAATTTTTGTAGCCGGTGGTCAGGTTGTCGGCGTTGGTGCCTTCGATGATCGCGCTGTAGATTTTCGTACCCGGCGCCGAGACGCAGAAGCTCGCGGTATAACCGCAGCGCGAAGAGAACGTACTCATGATGTACGGATTGGCGCTGGCCAGATCCGGATTCTGTTGTAACGCGGCGACGGTGATCCAGTTCGGTGCGATGTCCGGGACGAAATAGCCGAGGCCGGCGATGGCGTCCGGGTTATTGAGGTTGTAGTCGTTGCCGGCGGCGAAAATCGTCACGATCCCGCTGCGCGCGGCGGCGATGGCGCCGTCATAGGCGCCGCCGGGTTTGGTGCCGAGCAACGTGCGGATCTCGTTGAACTGCACCTGCGCGTCGTTGACGGTGAAGTGCGGGTACGCAGGGTCGCGGCCACCGAGGTCGAAACGGTCGGTGATGCCGATGCCCCAACTGTTGTTGATGATCCGCGCGCCGCTGGCGATCAGCGCGTCCCAACCGGCCTTGTACACCGCGCCATCGTTACCGCGAACGATGCCATCTTCCGGGCCCGGGTCGCCGTTGTCAGCGCTGATGATCTGCGCGCCGAACGCCACGCCGTGCATCGGCCCGCCGTCACGGCTCCCCGCCGCAATGCCGCCGACGTGAGTGCCGTGGGCGCCGAGCTTGCCGTCAGAGCCAACCGAGGGCGAACCGTCATAGCGGAACGCATCCCCGGCTTTCACCGGAATGTACGGGTCGGTGTATTCGCGAATGCCGCTGGTGACCAGGGTGATGACTTTGTTACTGCCGGAAAACTCCGGGTGCGCGGCGTAAACCGGCTGGTCGAAAATGCCCAGTTTTACGCCTTTGCCGGTGTAGCCAGCAGCGTAGGCATGATCGGCACCGATGGCACCCAAACCCCAGTCAGCCTGGAATTCGGCGCTGCGCCAACTCGACGGATCGCCCGTGCGACCACTTTCCACATAGGACGCAGCGTGCGCGGAGCCCATGGTGGTGAGTGCGTACAACACGGCGCAAGTCAGCGTTTTCAGGGCAAAGCGGCCACCCGTTTGCGCGGGGGTATTGTTGTTGTTCATCCAGCGACCTTCCTTAGTGATGTTGCGAAAAATCCGTTTATTCAGAACTGCCAGTTCAGACTCAAGCCAACACCGTGGCTCTTCTCGCGATTGGCCAGTTGCCCGTCGTAATTGAGGTTGACCCGCACGTCCTTGCTCAATGCCAGACTGGCTTGCACGCCGACCAGCGCGGCATCGCGGACCAGCGCCGAACTCTCCACCGAGTACGGCGTGCCACCGCTGGCAAAGCGCAGATGCTGCTCAGAATCGATATCGCTCAGGCTGTGCTGCCAGCCGAGATGGCCGCTGACATCCAGTGTCTGCTGCGCCGACAGGTTGAAGGTCTTGATCGCCCGCACACCGAGGGTGCTGAGCACCGCATCACGCTGATCGCCGGAGCTTTTCAGCGCGGCTGCGTCGCCCTTCTCAGTGAAGCCTTCGGTGTCCAGATGCACGTAAGCGAGATTGGCGAACGGTTCCAGCGCCAACGGTTGCAGGTGCAATCGATAAGCCGCCTCGCCGAACACTTGAGTGGTCGCCGCATCAACCTTGGCTTTCTGTTTGGCGCTGACGTTGCCGTATTGCAGATCGCGCTTCACATCGGCGCGATGCCAGCTGTAGGCCGCGCCAGTGCTCAGACGCCAGGCGCCGATCTCGCGTCCGGCGTAAGCGCCGAGGTGGTAGCTGTCGACTTTGGCTGACGAGTGCGTGCCCGAGCCCATGCTCAACGAACTATCGCTGTAACCGGTGACCAGACCGATGCGGGTCTGTTCGTCCAGTGCGCCGTCAACACCGGCCAACAACCCACCCAGTGAGGTGCTGTAACCCGCCGTGTCATGGTTTGAATCAGTCGAGCCCCACGCCCCAAGTGCCTTGATCCAGCCGTTGTTTTGTTTGGCCGAGGCATCATGCAGGCGTTCGCCCACGGCATCGCGCAGCTGACGGCTGTCGTTGATCAGCATCGTGCCCATCGCTGGGTAGATTTCGCCGCTCAGTTGCTGGAAGGCTTGTTGTGCGGAAGCTGCGTCCGCCGACAGCAGCAGGCTTTCGTAGACTGAGTTGCCCGCGCCCAAACCTTCGACGGCAGCGGCCACCGAACGCTGGTTCGGGGTTTGGCCGACGCTGGCGAAGGACGTCGCGTTGCGTTCGATATCGAGTTGAATGCCGTTGGCCGCGTAATCGAGGCTGCCGCCGATGAACAGGTAATCCGGCAGCACCGCACCGAACTGCCCCTGTATGCCACCGGCTGCTTGCAAGATGTCGTACTGACGGCCGAGCAGGCTTTGCGCCTCGGCGGTGCTGAGCAAGGTAGGGCTGTTTTCCAGTGACAGGCTGACCGTGGCGCCGCTGATATTTGCTGTGCCACCGGCGACGATGCGATCGCTGCTGGTCGGCGACAATTCAACGGCGTAGGTAGAGCCCGGCGCGAAGGTGACGTCACCGGCGACGTTCAAGGTACCGATGGAGTTGCCCGGCGCAACACGGCCGCCGCTGTTGGCGGTCAGCGAGCCGATCTGTCCGGAGCCACCCAGGGTGCCGCCGTCATTGACGGTAACCGCCGAAACCAGCGAGCCATTGACGCTTAACAGGCCGCCGTTGATCGTGGTCGGGCCGCGATAGGTGTTTTCCCCGGTAAGCAGCAAACGCCCTGCTCCGGACTTGATCAGGCTGCCCTGATAAACCCGGGTTGCCGCAGCAGCATCGCGGGCCATACCGACGGCATAATCCGTCTGATCCTGCTGACTGGCACCGGCGGCAACACCGTTCTGCCAACCTTTATCTTGCAAGGTCTGCTGCCAGGCGCTGTGTTCGGCGAGGTCTTCGCTCTGACGCTGGATCAGCGCCTTGTCGGAGATGTCATTGCTCCAGACATCGCTTTGCCCGGCCGCGAGATTGGCGTCAAACGCCCCGAGCAATTGCCCCGGCCCGCGCATCGCCCGGTTCAGGTTGGCCACGCCCCAGCCGACCCGCTCGGTGGGTGCATCGGTCACTGAGCCATCGAGTTGCGTGGCGGTGGTCAGCAGCACTTCGAGTGCCTGCTGATTGCTCATGTACGGGTAACGTTCCATCACCAACGCCAGTGCGCCAGTGGCGTGCGGCGCCGACATCGAGGTGCCGGACTTGATCGCATAACCGCCATCAGGAATCGTGCTGTCGATCTTCGCCCCGGGGGTGGTGATGCACCAGTACTTGGCGATGCCGCACTGGTTGTATTTCTGCTGATTACTCTGATCCAACCCGGAGACCGCCAGCCAGTGGCCTTCAAGATCCGGCTGAAAGTACGGCAGCGCCGAGCGCACGCTGGCGTTCGGATAACCACTGTTGCCGGCGCTGAACACGTTGATCACGCCGCGACGGGAAACATCGGCCGCCGCGTCGAGCCAGGTGCCTTTGTTGAAGTGCTGGGCGTAAGCGGCGTGCAGGTCGGCCAGTGTGCGGTAGCTGACATCCGGCGGCTGGCTGCCCCAACTGTTGTTGATCGCGCGCACGCCGGCATCGGCCAGTGCGTCGTACACCGCTTTGAAATAACGCGGATCGGGGTTGGGGCCAAACAGGAAACTGTCGTTCTTGTTGGTGTTGCCGACGTAGATCTGCGCGTTGTACGCCACGCCGTGCATGCCTGTGCCGTCACGGGACGCGCCCATGGTGCCGACCACGTGAGTGCCGTGGGAATCGTTGTTGGGGTTGAGCGTGCCGTCGACGTTGAACGGTGAGCCATCAACGTAGCTGCCGCTGGCCAGTACCGGGTGATAACGGTCAGTGGCGAACTCGGGATGGGCGGCATCGAAGCCGGAATCGAGAGCGCCGATTTTCACGCCTTTGCCGGTGATGCCCGCCGCGTAAGCCTGATCGGCCTGCATGCGCTGAAGGCCCCAGTCACGCAGGAACTCGGCGCTGCGCCAACTGGCGGGATCGCCGGGTTTACCGGATTCCAGGTATTGAGCCTGGGCCTGGGAAACGGAAACTGCGAGCAACAGGGTGCCGACCGATATCGGCTTGATGCGTACTTCCATGTTCACCACTCACTTTCTTATTGTTGTGTAAGCGCTGGGGCGCAGGCTGCGATCTGTTGATCTTCAATACACAAAGTCAAAAGATCGCAGTCTTCGGCAGTTCCTACAGGGATTTGCGGTGTTATCGGGTTTTCGGGCCTTGTCCGAAGGCCTCATCCACCCGCGCCAGATCCTGTTCGTTCAAGGTGCCGGCGTAGTAATGCAACTTGGTCCAGGCCATCAAATAGTCGTACCGCGCCTGTGCCAGATCGCGGCGGGTGGTGAACAACTGCTGCTCGGCGTTCAACGCATCGAGATTGGTCCGTTCACCGCCGAGAATGCTTTGCTTGGTCGAAACCACCAGCGCTTCCGCCGAGGTCAGGGCTTTCTGGTAAGCGCGTAATTTATTCACTCCGGACAGGCAGGCGCTGAACTGACGACGCAGTTCAATCAGCGTCTCGCGGGTCTTGCCATCCAGTTCGTACTCGGCCTGTTCCATGCTGCGGCTGGCCTGACGCGTCGAGGCCGACACCCCGCCGCCGGCATACAACGGCACGCTGACTTCCAGGCCGATGGTGTTGGTTTCGTAGCGCTGGTTGTAGGTGTTGCCGCTTTCCGATTCGTTCTGCCGCATCGAGGCATAGGCGTTGATTTTCGGCAGATGCCCGGCACGGTTGCGCTCTACCTCGTACCGCGCCACTTCCACGGCCTGACGTTGGGAGGCCAGGTTCGGGTTATTGCTGATCGCCATTTCGTGCCAGGTGTCGAAATTGGCCGGCATCAGCGCGAAGGTCTGGAAATTCTGATCCAGCGGCGCCAGATCGCTGATGTCCACGAAAGGTGCGCCAACCAGTGCGCCCAGTTCACGCAGCGCGGCATCCTGTTCGTTGCGCGCTTCGATCTCCTCGGCGGTCGCCAACTCATAGCGCGACTCGGCTTCGAGAATGTCGGTGCGCGTGCCTTCGCCCTGCTTGAACATGTGCTCGTTCTGCTGGAACTGCTGTTCGTAGGCCTTCTTCTTCGCTTGGGCGATATCGATCTGATCCTGGGCAAACAAGGCTTTGGTGTAGTTATCCAGCACCCGTACCAACAGTTCCTGGCTCTTGCCGCGAAAGTTCTCGTCAGCGAACAACGACTGCGCCACGCCCTTACGATATGCCGCATAGGCTTCGTAATCGAGCAACGGTTGTTGCAGCGTCAGGGCCGAGCCGTAACTGCTGTAATTGCGCTCGTCCGTGCGATTGCGCGCTCGTTCATCGAGGGACGTGGCCTTCGACGTATTGCGGCCCTTGTTATAGGTGTAACCGATTCGCGGCAGCAGCCCGGCGCGGCCAATGGCGCGGTTCTCCAGGCCGGCGTCACGCTCCTTGATCGCACCGAGGAACACCGGATCATTGCGCAACGCCTGTTCGTAGATCTCGAACGGCCCCATAGCCGCCACTGCCGAGTGACTCGCGAGCAGCATCAATGCCGCCCCGAGCATGGAAAGCTTATTCATACAGCCGGACATCCTTATTCTTCGGTCAACGCAGAGCCGGCCCGGTCGAGCAGCGGTTTGAACAGATAGTTGAGGAGTGAACGTTCACCGGTGCGCACAAACATTTCTGCCGGCATGCCGGGCTTGATCACCAGACCATTGAGCTTTTCCATGGCCTGATCGCTGACGCTGCTGCGCAACACGTAGTACGGCACGCCGGTTTTCTCATCGACCATCTGGTCGGCGGAAATCAGGCTGACTTCACCGGGTACACGCGGGGTTTTACTCTGGTTGAACGCGGTAAACAGGATGTCCACCGGCAGGTGCGTGCCAACCTTGTCGATCAGGTTGATCGGCAAATGTCCTTCCACTTCCAGGGTGGTGCCTTGCGGAACGATCTCCAGCAGGGTCTCGCCCTGACGCACCACCGCGCCTTCGGTATGTACGCCCAGATTGACCGCCACGCCATCCGCCGTGGCGACGATTTCGCTGTGTTGCAGATCGAAACCGGCGGAGGTCAATTGTTCGGACAGGGTGACGCTTTTCAACTGCGCGTCGGCCAGTTGCGTGCGGACTTCCTTCTGATATTCCTCGCTGTGCTGTTGCAGTTTCAGGCGCGATTCGAGGATGCCCTGCTCCACGCGACCGCTTTCACCGGTGTTTTCCGCCAGTTGCTGCTGCACTTGCGACAGTTGGCGCTGATATTCCATCAAGCGGTTGCGCGGGATGTAGCCGTTGTCGGCCAGTGGTTGCAGGTTGCTCAATTGTTGTTGCAGCGAGTCCGCCTGGGCATTGAGGTCAGTGCGCGCCCGGCGCATGCCGGCCAGTTGCGCGGTGGCGCCTTCGATACTGGCGCGCAATCCGGCCTGTTCGCGATAGAACGCTTCGCGGCGGCTGCTGAACAACTGACGCTGACCTTCAAGGACCAACGCCAGACGCGGGTCCGGGTCATTGCTCAACTCGGCCGGAAAGGTCACTTGCTTGAGGTTGTCACGCTCGGCCTGCCAGCGCGCCAGACTGGCCCAGGCCATGCGGTATTGCGCTTGAAGCGATTGCACATCGGCGGCGACTTGCGTCTGGTCGAGGCGAAACAGCGGTTGCCCCTGTTTCACGATTTCGCCTTCGCGCACCAGAATCCGGCTGACCACGCCGCTGCTCATCGACTGCACCGCTTTACGTTTGCCCGAGACCACCACGGTACCCTGCACCGGAATACCCTGATCCAGCGGCGCCAGAGCCGCCCAGGTGAAGAAACTGCCGGCGCCGACAATCGCCAGAATCCAGCCCATACGCGCGAAGAACTTCGCATCGCGTTCCGGGCGTTCGGTGATGTACGCGTGTTCCATGCTCGCTTCGTTTTCAGTGTTCATGCTGACGCTGCTCATACACCCGAATTCCTTGTCGTGGGCTGGTACTGCCGACTCATGCTGAGCCCGCCCGGTGCTTGCGCAGTTTTCTCGCGAGGTTGTTCATTGGCGGCGCCAGACAGCGCCTTGAGCACGTCCTGACTGGCGCCAAAGGCTTGCAAACGCCCGTCGTTGAGCACCAGCAGCTTGTCGGCCTGGGCCAGCACCGAAGAACGATGCGCCACCAAAACCACGGTGGTGCCTTGGGCCTTGAGCTGGGCGATGGCGCTGGCCAATGCCGCTTCACCGACGGTGTCGAGGTTGGAGTTGGGTTCATCCAGCACCACCAGACTTGGCGTGCCGTACATGGCGCGAGCCAGTGCCACGCGCTGCTTCTGACCGCCGGACAGGCCGCTGCCGTCCTCACCCAGTTGCGTGTCGTAGCCTTGCGGCAGGCGCAGGATCATTTCGTGGACACCCGCCTGTTGCGCAGCGGCCACGACTTTCTGCGCATCGGCCTCGCTGAAACGCGCAATGTTCTCAGCAATGCTGCCGCTGAACAGTTCGATGTCTTGCGGCAAGTAGCCAATGTACGGACCGAGTTGGTCGCGATTCCAGCGATGGATATCCGCGCCGTCCAGTCGCACCGTGCCACCCAGTGTCGGCCACACGCCGACCAGTACACGGGCCAGCGTCGACTTGCCGGAGCCGGACGCACCCAGTACACCCAGCACTTCACCAGCGCCAAGGTTGAAGTTGACCATATGCAACGTCGCGGCACGCTGCCCCGGCGGGCCGGCGCTGACTTGCTCGAAGGTAATCTGGCCTTTCGGCGCCGGCAGCGCCATCGCGTCATCGCTTGGCGGGAAGGCTTGCAACAACGCGTCGAGACGCCGGTAAGCCAGCTTCGCCCCGCTCCACTGTTTCCACACGGCAATCAATTGGTCGATCGGACTCAGCACGCGGCCCATCAGGATCGAACCTGCGATCATCATCCCGGCAGTCATGTCGCCCTTGATGACCAACAACGCGCCCAATCCAAGCACCAGCGATTGCAGGCATAAACGCAAGGTTTTACTCAGAGAACTGATCACGGCGCCGGTGTCGCTGGCCTGATTCTGCAGACCGAGAAAGCGCGAATGCACCTGGAACCAGCGTTTGCGCAGCGAACCGAGCATGCCCATCGCCTGAATGGTCTCGGCGTTGTGAAGGTGACTGGTGGCCAACTGGCTGGACTTCTGCGAAAAACCGGCGGCTTCGCCCAGCGGCTTTTTGGTCATGTATTCGTTGAGGCAGGCCAATGCGATCAGCAGCAGCGCACCCGCAGTGGCGAGCACACCGAGCCAGACGTTGAACAGGTAAATCACAAACAGGTACACCGGGAACCACGGCGCATCGAAAAACGCGAACAACGCAGGCCCGGTGACGAATTGGCGAATGTGAGTCAGGTCGCCCAGCGACTGGCCGGCGTTGCCTTCGCCCTTGAACAGGTTGCGTTCGAACGCCGCCTGATAGACCCGCAGGTTGAAACGGCGCTCCAATTGGCTGCCGATACGGATCACGATAAAGCTTCGCACCACTTCCAGCAGGCCGATGAAAGCGAAGAAACCGACGACCATCAGCGACAGCATCACCAGAGTGGTTTCGTTCTGCGACGACAACACCCGGTCATAGACCTGGAGCATATAGATGGAGGGCACCAGCATCAGCACGTTAATCAGTGCGGTAAAGCAGCCGACGCTGATCAGAATGCTTTTATAGTCACCCAATGCCTTGAATAAGGGAGCGGTGGCTGGGGCCTTCGCCATCTTCATTGATTCTTCCTGGTCAATATCTCTCGCCAATTCTGGGCGAGACTTGAATTAGTTATCCGCGCGATGCCGGAACTTGCTTTTCAGGTGGCCGCTTACACTTTCATAACAACTTCCGTTATTTATTACGGTGCAGTTGCCATAAAAGAGCCTGCTTATAACCACGCAGCAGGGCCTTATATTAAAACTTTGTCAGCTAGTTGATCATCACGACGATTGCGCAGTGCGCTGAAGTGTAATGACCAGACCTGATTTCAAAGTCGTCAGATAAAGCCCATCACGTTGTCGGCTGAAGAACTGAATTCTTGAGCCCTCCTTGCCGGTAATCGACAAACCGTCAGGATCCGGAAACCAACCGATCGGCACTTCCTCAAGCCATGCACCCAGGCAGTCGGCGCCCTTGCCCAGCGTCTTGTTTGAAGCCAGTTCCACAAGGCAGGTATTCGAAGGCTTGTCTTGCAGTTTTTGCGCTTCGGGGGAGTCGCCCCGAGCCGACAAGGTCGCCTGCCACTGACCGGCGAATACCGAGGGTTCTTCGAGTCTCAGGCTGCTTGCCATGCTTGTTTCTCCAGAAATCATAATCAGCGTTGCCATCAGCCACGCCAGCGTCTTGTAGGTAAAAGCGTTTCGACTCATAGGACATTTCACTCCGATGCCTAGCCTTGCCTACCGGGCAGGACGATGCAAGCGAGAAAGCGGCGCATCACGCGCCGCTCTCCTGTTTCACATCAAGCCGCGATGTCGCTGGTTATTGCCTGGCCAACGGTGCTGACCTGGAAGTCGGCGACGCCGTGCCCGGAGAAATCCACCGAGAGCAGGCTGTTGCCGCCCGACGAAGTCAGAACTGCATCGCCCATCGCGCCGGTGAAGGCACTGACGAAGTGCAGGCCGGCGCCTTTGGTGATACCGGTCAGGTCGAATTTGTCGAGACCGCTGACAAAATCGAGGATCTGATCGATCGCACCCGGCTTGGAGTCCGAGCTGGCCGCGAACACAAACGTGTCCGAACCGGCGCCGCCCAACAGCTTGTCGGCACCGCCAGCGCCCCAGAGGATGTCGTTGCCGGCACCGCCCTTGAGCTCGTTGGCCACGCTGTTGCCGATCAGCAGATCGTTGCCCGAACCGCCGATGGCGTTCTCGATGATCGCGCCCTTGGCGATGGACACGTTGCCCACCAGGCCGCCCACGTCGGAGAACGAAGCGTCATTGAGGTTGATCTTCTGGTTCTGGGTGAAACCCGAGAAGTCCAGAGTGTCCTTGCCGCCCGCATCCCACACCGAGAACACCACTTTGTCACTCGACGACGAAGCGCTGAGGAAATCGCGACCGGTGTTGGAGTTGAAGCCGTAGGTGGTGTCACCGGTACGGGTGGTGGTGTTGGCACCGTAAAGCTTCTGGATCGCAGCGATATCGTCCATCAGCGGGCCGGAGGAATAGGCTTCTACGCCGCCCTTGCTGAAGTTCTGATTGGTGTTGCTCTCGCTCCAGTAACTCATGACGCTGTAGCCGCGGGTGTCTTGCCCGTAGGAAGCGTCGTTGTAAGTCGGGTTGCCATTGCCGGCGTTGTAGTCGCCAGGGTGGGCCAGACCGAGGCTGTGACCGATCTCGTGAGTCAGAGTCTGACGACCGTAGTTGTTCAACTCCGGATTTTTGTTTTGCGTGTAGCCACTGTTGATCAGGTACCACGAGGTGCCGTCGTAGCCGGCGCCGGTGCCTGGCAGATAAGCGAACGCTGCAGCGCCATCCTGACCACCGCTGTAGTTACCGAAGGTCATGTGGCCGTCGCCGCCCGAGGCTTTTTCGGTGAAGGTGACATTGGCCACATCGGCCCAGGATTGCATGGCGAGCTTGGCCTGGGCTTGTTGCTGAACACTGAACTGACTGAACCCGCTGATCCCGTGCTTGTTCATCGTGCTGGACGATGCCGACGTCAGGAACGTGTAGGTAAGTTCAATCTTGCCGCTGCCGTCCTTGTCCTGGTAGGCAGCGCCGTCGCGCAGCAACTGGGTTGCGGCCTGGTCGACGGAGAAGGAGGGTTTGCCATTGACCGTGAGGTTGCCGCCACGATCATATTGATGGCTGAAGCTATTGATCTGATTGTACGCCGAGCTGGCTGCGGCCAGAGGTTGCGGCGCCGCGGACAGCAGAAAAGCCTGTTCGGCAGTATCAATAGCATTCGATTTAACTTTCGACATAAACACACTTCCTTGTTTAGCAATGGAACAGTTTTTGTCAGATAGCGACAATCTCTGGCGAGATCGTCCTATCACTCGCCCAATGAAGGCGTAAGAAACCTGACACAATTCGAAATCTGTCGTAAAGGATTTTTTTGAGATCGAATCTGGCTGTTCCGGGAAACTCCCGTAAACAATGCGCGCGGGGGGCGAAAGAATGTTTTAAAGGGCGGGGCATTGCCTAATTGTCTGACGATTTTCTATTTAAATATTAAATATGGGTAAGTTGCTTTTTGTTGGATACGTCTCACTTTTCTGCACATTATTAGTGCGTGCCAGCGGATTGATATCAATCAATAACAGCCACTTAAAACTCATTGTGGGAGCGAGCAAGCTCGCTCCCACAGGATTTTTGTTGTGTTAGCTACCGGTGCGGATTTTGTTCCATACCCGCGTGCGAATCCGGTCGATATTCAGCGGCATCGCCTCCAGCGCAAACAGCTTGCCCATCATCTCCGGGCTCGGGTAAACCTTGGTGTCGTTCTTGATGGCCGGGTCGATAAGGCTGTCGGATTGTTCGTTGCCATTGGCGTAGTGCACGGAGTTGCTGATGTCCGCCATCACGTCCGGGCGCAGCAGGTAGTTCATGAACGCATAACCGGCCTTCTCGTCCGGTGCGTCGTTGGGCATGGCGACCATGTCGAACCAGATCGCCGCGCCTTCCTTGGGAATTGCGTAGCCGATTTCGATACCGTTCTTCGCTTCTTTGGCGCGGCTCTCGGCTTGCAGGATGTCGCCGGAGAAACCGACGGCCACGCAGATATCGCCGTTGGCCAGGTCACTGGTGTATTTCGAGGAATGGAAGTAGCTCACGTACGGCCGCACCTTCATCAGGAGCGCCTCGGCCTTTTTGTAGTCCTCGGGATTCTTGCTGTGGTGCGGCAGGCCCAGGTAGTTGAGCGCGGCCGGGAGCAGTTCCGGGCCATTGTCGAGGATGGCTACGCCGCACTTCTGCAGTTTTTCCATGTACTCGGGCTTGAAGATCAGATCCCAGGAATCCACCGGTGCGTCGTCGCCCAGCACCGCTTTGATCTTGGCGACGTTGTAACCGATGCCGGTGCTACCCCACAGATACGGAAAACCGTGCTCGTTGCCCGGATCGTTGGTCTGCAAAGCCTTGAGCAGCACCGGATTGAGATTCTTCCAGTTCGGTAACTGGCTCTTGTCGAGCTTCTTCAGCGCCCCACCCTGAATCTGCCGGGCCATGAAGTGGTTGGACGGGAACACCACGTCATAACCTGAGTTGCCGGTCATCAACTTGCCGTCGAGAGTTTCGTTGCTGTCGTACACGTCATAGGTGACGCCGATGCCGGTTTCTTTCTGAAAATTCTTGGTGGTGTCCGGCGCAATGTAGCTGGACCAGTTGTAGACCTTGACCGTGTCGGCGGCGTGACTGATGGAGGCGACCAGCAGCAGCGGCGCCAGGGCGAGGGTTTTCTGGATCATGGGTCGATTCCTGTAGAGGCTATTGTTGTTGGCAGGCAATCAAAGGATCAAACAATCAGAAAATCAGTACGTAGGTCTTGCGCACGGTCTCGTGGATATCCCAGATACCGAGCGTGTTGGCCGGCAACATCAGTGCATCGCCGCCTTGTATATGCAGGGTTTCGCCGCCGTCATCCGGGGTGAACGTGCAGCGCCCGGAGATGAAGTGGCAGAACTCCTGAGCGGTAATCTGCCGGCGCCAACGCCCGGGCGTGCACTCCCAGACGCCGGTTTCGACGCCGTCTTCACGCTCGACGCTGGTGGTCGAGGCAATGGCGATCGGTTCGCCGAGCGGTACGGCCACCGGATTGGATTCTTCCAGTTGGAGCGTGGCGGTGTTTTTGAACTGGGTGATGCTCATGGCGTTACCTGTCTTGGGGCTTTCTTGGTGGCTTTTTTTGGATTGCGTTGACGCTCAGTGCATGAAACCTTCCATGAAACCGGCCACCTGACTGGCGAGCTTGCGCCGCCATGGCGCGGTCGCCGGGTTGGCCAGGGTCTGGTCTTCGTGGACGAAGCTTTTGATGATCGCGTTGTAGCCGAGCCAGCGGCACGGCTCCGGCTCCCACGCACGTAGCGCGTGAATTCCGCCATCCGGCAGCACCCACGGCTGTTTAACCAGTTCTGTGTCGCGTTCCAGAATCAGATCCGCGAGAGTGCGGCCACCGAGATTGCTGGCACCAACGCCCTCCCCGCCATAGCCGCCGGACAGCGCAATGCCGTTGGCCCGATCGCAGAGCATGTGCGGTTTGAAATGCCGGGACATGCCCAGATTGCCGCCCCAGGCGTGGGTGATCTGTACGTTTTTCAGTTGCGGGAACAGTTCACCGAACAAGTAGCGACGCAGTTCGACCTCATCGCGGGTCAGGTCAAAGTTGTGGCGCAGCTTGCCTGCAAACTGATAGCCGCCACGGGCGCCGAAGATCAAACGGTTGTCGGCACTGCGCTGGCCATACGTCACCTGGCGACTGAACTCGCTGAAGGCCTGGCCGCGACTGAGGCCGATCTCGTCCCAGGTCGCGGCGGACAACGGCTCGGTGGCGACGATCAGGCTTTGCACCGGCAACTGATAGCGCCCCAGCGGCGGTAATGTCACCGCATACCCTTCAACTGCCGGCACGATCCAGCGACTGCGCACACTGGCCTTTGCCGTGCGCACGCTACCCGACTGCCAGCGCGTGACAGGGCTGTTTTCGTAAATTTTCACGCCCATGTTCTGCACGGTGCGCGCAAGGCCTCGAACCAGTTTGGCTGGGTGGATGGTCGCCACGTGTGGCGCATAAATGCCGCCGTACGGTTTGGCGATGCGGATCTGCTGCGCCAGTTGCTCGGGGCTGAGCCAGCGGTAGTCGTTGTCGGTCAGGCCTTGGGCGTGCAGGCTGGCGAGGTATTCACGCAGACTGGCTTCCTGCTCCGGGTAACGCGCGGCGCAGTACAAAACGCCGCCCTTGCGGTAATCGCAGTCAATGCCTTCGCGTTCGAGGACAACTTCCACTTCATCGGGGATGCTGTGCAGCAGATCGAACGAGGCGCGACGCTGCTCTGGCGACAACCCGGCCAGCAGACGATCTTCACCGAGCAGATTGCCCATCAGCCAACCGCCGTTACGGCCGGACGCGCCGAACCCGGCGGTTTGCGCCTCAATGATCGCGATGTCCAGGTCCGGGGCCTGTTTCTTCAGGTAGTACGCCGTCCACAGCCCGGTGTAACCGGCGCCGATGATCGCCACGTCGACGTCCAGATCCCGTTCAAGCTCCGGCCGCGCGATCAGCGGCTCATCGAGTTGATCCATCCACAAACTGATAGTGCGCCACGCCGGCATGCAAGACTCCGCCACTGAAAACCTTCGATGGCGTCGATCCTAGTGCGCAAGCTCAGAGGCTGTCTTGCGCGCGTGTCCGCAAAGAAATTTGTTTGGCGTAAGCCTTGGGCGACTGACCGGTGTGCTGCCGGAAACAGCTGTAGAACGCCGATAGCGAGTTGAATCCGGCCGCAAAGGCCAGCTCATCGATACGCACTGGCGCCGTGGCGGCGTCCAGGGATTTGAGCAAATGCTGTAACCGTGCCTGATTGACGTAGCGATAAAAGCTTTGCCCAAGCACTTGATTGAGCAGGTAGGAAATCTGGTTACGGCTGTATCCGCACTCCTTCGCCACCCGTTGCAGATCAAGCTCAGGATCAAGATACGGCTGTTGCCGCTCGAAATATTGCTGCAGATCGTCAGCCATGAAGCTCAGTTGGCGCGGAGAAAGTCCCAATCGACTGACGGCCGGACGCTGGCTCGGCGTTGTCTTGTCACTGGTTTGCCCACGCACCAGTGAGGCGTACTCGTTGACACGCCAGATCAAACCGTCCCTGACCGTGATCGCCTCACTGGAACGGAACGACACCAGACCGTCGCCACCGCGCAAGGTCACTTCGTATTGAATGAACGCTGTGTTGCCGTCGACACGGATCCGGTCGCAATGCTCCAGCGCTTCGTCGAATTCCCGCGGCATGCTGACGCGCACATACTCGCGCAACTCGTCGAGGCCCAGTACGCGGTTCTGGAAAAAATCGTTGTACTGGATATCCGGGTGATACAGCGCCATGACGCTGTCCAGCTCGCGGTGTTTCCAGCTCAGGTGGTAGCGCATGACCGTGGCAGCCGTGGCCTTGGTCTGTTCTGGGCCGTCGTCGTCGGCGTGCATAAGGAGCTCGGCGAAAAAGAACCGAGCTTGCCCAAGTTCGGCACGTGCATCAATGGCTAATCTGCAGTGGCACTGCGGCGATGATCGCGTAGGCCATGACTTACATCAAAAGATGCGAAGCAATCGCAAAATGAACTGAAAACTCCCACAGAAATTTCACATCGAGATGCTACCTTTAATGGCAAGTCACCGGTTGAGCCAATGAAGGCTCTTCCCACCTAACATGAGCAAACGGAAGCGCTCGATGAAGAAGGCGGGCAACATATGAATAAAGGTTCAAGCAAAGTCACATTCCCCAATGCCTGCCAGCTGATGCGCTGGCATTTTCATCCCATGGGTTTCGAGGCGACGATGGATGCGCCGGGCAGCATGATTGCCCGTCTGTTTGATCGCGCCAGCGGCGAAACCATGATCGCCATTGCTGGCATCCCGTGTGCCACAGTGATGAATGCGGCCGATGTCGAGCGAATTATCGAGGCTGTGGAGGATGAGCTTGAGACTTTCATTCCTCCAGAATCTCTCAGGAGTTATGCATAACCTCTTGATTTACAAAAAAGCCCGCACAGTTTGCGGGCTTTTTTTGTGGCTCATGCGGTGGACTTTTCCGTTCGATGATCGAGGAAGAACGGTTTGTCCTTCACCACCCGATCAGACGCCCGGGGCATATTCACCGCTTGCACTTCTTGCGGCTCGACATACCAGTAGCAATGGCTGACTGCCCTCGTAATCCCGACGTAGGCCAGGCGCAGGATTTCATCCTTTTGCGCAGTATCGTATGGCTCGCTGTCGCCATTTTTGCCCAGACCGGCCATGCGATACACCTGATTCTTGTACGGCGAACTGGTCAGGTGCTGGCAGTCTCCGAGCAGAAACACCGCGTCTGCCTGCAAGCCTTTGGCGCTGTGATAAGTCAGCTGTTTGAGTCTTCTGGCTTCGTACGGCAAGCTCGAATCAACATTAACT
This sequence comes from Pseudomonas sp. N40(2020), assembly GCF_014472415.1. Classification (GTDB taxonomy): domain Bacteria; phylum Pseudomonadota; class Gammaproteobacteria; order Pseudomonadales; family Pseudomonadaceae; genus Aquipseudomonas. The sequence goes on along the minus strand of NZ_JACSZV010000018.1, from coordinate 90,025 downwards.
ACCGACTGAATATGTTCTTCAATCAACAACTTATCGCTGCTTTTTCGATAAAGCATCAGGATTGAATGGCCCTGTCGATAGTGGTCGGCAAGGCGTTGCCCCAAGGCTTGATCGTCACGCTCCAGCACGTTGACTGGCTGCAAAACCTTGGGTTCGCCACTGGCCTTGGCTTTCTTGCCGGGGATCGCCGGCGCAGCGCGAACGATGTGTTCAGCCGCATCGATGATGTGCTGATGACTGCGATAGTTGTCGCTGAGCATTACCCGTGTGGTGCTCGGAGACGGGAATTCCTTGTTGAACTCCATGAAATAGCTTGGTGAACTGCCGCGCCAGCCATAAATCGACTGCCAATCATCGCCGACACAGAGCAGCGATGAACGTTGCGCGCCCCGCCCGAAATGCATCGCGGGGCCACGACTGCGGATTTCGTTGAGGCTTGCGCGGATCCAGGAAACGATCTGCGGCGAAACGTCCTGAAATTCATCGATCATCAGGTGCGCCATCGGCCGGAGCAATTCATCGCTGAGCAGCTTGAGGTTCTCTGGCGAGTGCTCACTGAACAGCGCGAACATGCGGTTGTAGGTCATGATCGGCGGCTTCTGGTCGAGCAGATGATCTTCCAGAGCACGCCAGAACAGGCTCAGCGCCTCGAAGAAAAACCGGTCCGGATCGTCCTTGGCGAAACTCATACGTCCGACAGCGTCAGGCACATCCAGTCCCAGGTTCTCGATGAAGCCTGCTGCTGCAACGAAACAGTCGAGCAAAGGCGCGGAGGCCAGTTCGCCTTTGACTTTGTAATCGAAGCCCGGACCGGCGCTGGCATCCGCCGCCAATGTCGCGAGCACACGCTTGGCCGACTCGTAACTATCTATCCAAATCAATGGCTTACGACAGAAAGCTTGAAACAAGGTGCGCTTGACCGCCCACTCTGCGCGAACGGAGAGCTTGGCATTTGGCCGGCTGAGCTGTGGGTTTTCCCGTGGATCGAAACCGAGCACCACCCAGGCGTCGAGGCTTGGGATATAGCCATGGCAATGGAATTTCGCCCCGTTGATTTCGAAAGTCTGACGGTTTGGTTCGATGCCTTTGATGGGCCAGGCACCCGCACGAAACCACAAATCTTCAATGACATCGCAGAGTTCTTCGTCGCGTTTGGCCGCCAGCTCGGTGACAGCCATACGCTTTTGCACATCCGGGTGATCGCGCTCCAGCTCTCTGAGCTGCAAGCCCGTCTTGGCCATAGGCTGAATCAACTGGCGGAAACGCTCGTCCTGGCTGAATAAGCGGTGGTAGCAGGCATTGAGCTGCTGGCGCTGAGCATCGTTGATGCGCAGGTCGAATGGATTGCTGTCGACCTCCTCGTCAGCGCCCTGCGCGCGATGGCTGAGGTTCTCGAATGCCTGCAAGCGTTCGAATCCCGGCAGGCTGCGCACCATCGGCAGAATGCGCGAGTGAAAGGTTCGCACCAGTTCCCGCGCCTGTTTCAAGCTCAATACTTGACCCCAAAGAGCAAAAATCTCGATCAGTTTGTTGATGAAGTCCTTGCGCGACTCGCGGGTGAAGGTCACTACGGTCATCGAATCGATTTCGAAGCCGAGATAGTGGGTCAGCAGCAGAATGCGCAGCACCAGCGTGGTCGACTTGCCTGCTCCGGCACCAGCGACCACGGAAGTTGACGGTGTCTCGCTGAAAATCATCTTCCATTGCGCGGCACTCGGCTGAGCGTGTCCCGGCAACAATCTAGCGACATCGGCCTTGATGCGTTTCTTCAGCTCGGCGGTGAGTGGCAGGCGCCAATCGTCGAACAAGTGATTGTCGACGCTCGGCGGACGATGTTCGGTGCTGCGACTGTCGCGGATCAGCAACACTTGCCGGCCTTCCTCCAGCCCCTCGAGCTTGCCCTCTTTAAAGCCGTACTCGACGCCCGCAGTGTGACCGCTGCGAAAGCCGTCAGCCTGGCCGTGCAGCCATGACGCACGGTGCTGAGCCCGCAACCGAGTCAAACCATGACCAAAGAAACGTGCGGCCAGGCGCTTGAACCAAGGCATCTCAGCCAGCGGACGGAGTTCAGGAGGAAGATCGGGGGTGTGTTGCGCCACGCTAATGGGCTCCAGTGGGTAAGGCTGTTGCGGCTATGGTGTCTTTATTTACCGCTGAGTTCTAGCGAAATGCTTACGCGTCATTGGTTTAGGCGATGAATTGAAGGTGAGATGAAACGGTTTCGACGCCCTCTTCTATCAATTTATCCGATGATAATGCCGCATTTTTTACGCTTTTTATCGATGATTGACTGATAGATGATCGTCGTCATAAACCACCGGTCTTGCGCCGGGTGCGGCTCTCTCGCCCCGCGACAAACCTTTTGAGGAGACGATCATGCTTGAACTCAGACCTTTCAGCTCGCTGGGCGGCGCCCATCATGGCTGGCTGGATGCCCATCACCATTTTTCGTTCGCCGAATACTACGATCCGCAACGCATGAGCTGGGGCAATCTGCGGGTGTGGAATGACGACGTGATTGCCGCAGGCACCGGTTTCCCGCAGCACCCGCATCGCGACATGGAAATCATCACCTATGTACGTGAAGGTGCGATCACCCACCAGGACAATCTGGGCAACAAGGGCCGCACCGAGGCTGGCGACGTGCAAGTGATGAGTGCCGGCACCGGCATCGCGCACAGTGAATACAATCTGGAAGCCGCAGACACGAAAATCTTCCAGATCTGGATTCTGCCCACCGAAACCGGCGCGCCGCCGTCATGGGGCGCGAAACCCTTCCCGAAAGGTCAGCGTGAAGGCTTTGTAACGCTTGCCAGCGGTAAGGATGGCGATGATCAAAGCCTGCGAATTCGTGCCGATGCACGCTTGGTCGCGGCGAACATCAAGGCTGGGGAAACAGCTGAATATCGCCTCGACGAAGGGCGCCGGGCTTATCTGGTGCCGGCCACTGGCGTAATTGAAGTCAACGGCCTGCGTGCGCAAGCTCGCGATGGTGTGGCGGTGGCGCATGAACAGGTGCTGACGGTTACGGCGATTGAAGACAGTGAGATCGTGTTGGTGGATCTGGCTTGAGTGCTTGAATTGCAGACGTAAAAAAGGGCAACCGCGAGGGTTGCCCTTTTTTATGCTGCGATTTCAAGGAGCATCACTTGCTGGAAATAGCACCATCCACCAAGGTCTGCGCCTCGGCCACCAATTGCTTGAGGTGGTCGTCGCCGATGAAGCTTTCGGCGTAGATTTTGTAAATGTCTTCGGTGCCAGACGGACGTGCGGCGAACCAGCCGTTTTCGGTCATTACCTTCAAGCCGCCAATGGCCTGATCGTTGCCCGGCGCGTGGCTGAGAATGCTCTGAATCTTCTCGCCTGCCAGTTCTGTCGAGGTCACCTGCGTTGGCGACAGCTTGCTCAGCAGTGCTTTCTGCTCCGGATTGGCCTTGGCGTCGACGCGCACCGAGAACGGCTCGCCCAGTTCTTCGGTCAACGCGCGATAAGCCTGGCTTGGATCGCGGCCGGTACGAGCAGTCATTTCTGCAGCAAGCAATGCCGGAATCAGACCGTCCTTGTCGGTACTCCATACGCCGCCGTCCTTGCGCAGGAACGAGGCGCCGGCACTTTCTTCGCCACCAAAACCCAGCGAACCGTCGAAGAGGCCGTCAGCGAACCATTTGAAACCGACCGGTACTTCATACAGACGACGCCCCAGACGCTTGGCGACGCGGTCGATCAAACCGCTGCTGACCACGGTTTTACCCACGCCAGCATCGGCACGCCATTGCGGACGGTTCTGGAACAGGTAATCGATGGACACCGCCAGATAGTTGTTTGGCGCAAGCAGGCCACCCGAAGGCGTGACGATGCCGTGGCGGTCGTGATCCGGGTCGCAGGCAAACGCCACGTCAAAACGCTCTTTCAGACCGATCAGGCCTTGCATCGCGTGGCTGGACGACGGGTCCATTCGAATCTGGCCGTCCCAGTCAACGGTCATGAAACGGAAGGTCGAATCGACTTGCTTGTTCACTACGTCCAGATCGAGACGGTAGTGCTCGGCGATGGCCGACCAGTAGCGCACCCCTGCTCCGCCCAAAGGATCGACACCCAGATGCAGTTTGGCATCACGAATGGCGTCGAAATCGATCACGTTGATCAGATCGGCAACGTAGGTATTCACGTAGTCGTGGCGATGGGTAGTGCTGGCCTTCAGCGCCTGCTCGTAGCTGATGCGTTTCACGCCAGCCAGTTTGTTGACCAGCAATTCATTGGCCTTGGCTTCGATCCACTTGGTGATGTGGGTGTCGGCCGGGCCGCCGTTTGTTGGATTGTATTTGTAGCCACCGCTTTGTGGCGGGTTGTGCGAGGGCGTGATGACGATGCCGTCGGCCAGGCCCGAGGTACGGCCGCGGTTGTAGCAGAGAATGGCGTGGGATATGGCAGGCGTCGGCGTATATTCGTCGCCTTCGGCGATCATCACGGTGACACCGTTGGCTGCCAAAACCTCCAGCGCACTGGCCCCGGCCGGGGTCGACAGTGCATGAGTGTCGATGCCGACAAACAATGGGCCGGTAATCCCTTGGGCTTCTCGGTACAGGCAGATTGCCTGGCTGATGGCCAGAACGTGCCATTCGTTGAAACTCAAGTCGAAGGAACTGCCGCGGTGACCGGAGGTGCCGAACGCCACACGCTGGGTGGAAATGGAAGCGTCAGGTTGGCCGGTGTAATAAGCCGTTACCAGTCGCGGGATGTCGACCAACAATTCTGCCGGTGCCGGTTTGCCCGCAAAAGGACTGATAGTCATGCATGACCTCTGAAATAGAGTGGTTCAGGAATAGAGCGCAGTTTACTGGCAGTTTGACCGCTATGCGAAGGGATCTATCCGGAACTCTTCCGATGTTTTTTAACGTTACTCATCCGGTGCCAACCGCAATGCGTCGCCCAGCAGCCCGACGACGCTGACCAGATCGTGATCGCCATGAGTCAATGGGCTCAAGCGCAGATGGTGCGCATGCAAACCCTGCAGGCTGAACAACTCCCCGGGCGCAATGATGATCTGCTGCTTAAGCAGGCGATGGAACACGTTGCCCATGTCCACCGGGCGTAGCGAGCGCGCCCACACCGTCGCCCCGCCCTGCGGCTCGATAATCTGCAACGCATCGCCCAGGCGCTCACGCAATAACTGAATCAATTGCGTACGGCGCTCCTTGAGCATCCGCCGCAGTATGCACAAATGCTGATCCAGCCGGCCGCCGGCCAACAGCCTGGCGATCGCTTTCTGGCGGATCGGTGATAAACGGAATGCGCGCAACAGGAAATGGCGCTGCAGCTCACTGCGCCAATGGTGCGACAGGACAAATCCGAAAGGCGCTTCTGCACCGATGAATTTCTCGAACGTGGAAAACACCAGCAAACGATCAGGGTCGAGCCAGTCGCGCAGATGCCGAGAGTCGCCACCTTCATCATCGAGTTCGCTGTAGCAGTCGTTTTCCAGAACCCAGGTGCCATGACACCCGAGCAAATGGGCGATGGCCTGACGATTGGCATGGGGCAACAGGCTGCCCTGAGGCATGCTCAACGCTGAAGACAACAGGATCAACCGCACAGGTTCGCTCTTGAGCAACGACTCCAGCCGTTGGGGATCGATCACTCCACCCGCCAGTAGCGGCAATTCGATAACCCGTACTTCGGCGGCTTCCAGCAGGCGCAAGATTACCCAGTCACACGGCGATTCAACCACCACGGTGGCGCGCCGCAATTGGAGTACAGAAATCAGTATTTCCAACACCCCGCGCAGGTCTGCGCCGATATAAACGTCATCCGCATGCCAGAAATTCACCGTTGACGAGGTATAGCGCGCAGCCAGTACGGTGCGCAACTCCAGTTCGCCGCAGGGCTGCACCGCCAATTGTGGCTGGCGCGGGTATTGGCGAAGCAGCTCCCGTTCTAGCATCAACAATGGGCTGTCGAGCGGTTGCAGTGAAGCCGGCTCGTCGTTACTCAACACACACATGCCCGGTCGCCTGGCGTTGACGTAGACGGTTTCGAGCAGATCAGTGCCATCACCGGGCAGTTGCATGCTGGGTAGCGCTTGCGCGTAATATCCGGACTTGGCTATCGAATAGACGCGTCCTTCCTTTTCCAGCAGCGAATAAGCGTACTGGACGGTCGAGATGGACACATTCAACCGCTCTGCCAGTTGCCGCAATGAGGGCAAACGCGCCGCCGAGCTGCTTCCCGCTTCGTCGATCAGTAATGTCAGATAACGGTAAACCGCCTGATAAATGAAGTCGTTTTCGCGCAACGCTTTCACGAACCCACATCCCTGGATACCGATTCATTTTCCGGCAAATAACTCACAATCAGCCTTCCGCCGACCGATCGGCTGCCGATCCGGAAACCGCCTTGTCCAGACTTCCGTCCTGCGAGACCAAGTCGCTGGATGCGATGATGCGAATCGGCCCCATTGCGTAGAGACGGACGATCAAACTGACGGGCAATCCGCTGACGTCCGTCATCCATTTGAGTACCTGTTCCGGAGCATGCAAGCCCTGCATCGCCCGATGCAAATCTGGCAGTGCCACCAACATGCCGGGATGGCAACTGCGTAAAAACCGTTCAAGACCGGCGCCGCTGTCAATGAACGGCGCAAACAACAGGCAGGTCAGCTGAATTTCGTTCAGATCGAAGTTGGCCATCAGGCAGCTCTCTGCCTGCTGTCGCAACTGTTCAGGTTCTTGCGGATTGCCGAAACTGCATAGCAGTTGTTCACACACCGGCTCAGGCACTTGCTTGCGGCGCATCGCATTCAAGCTGCTTTGAAGGTAGTCACTGATTCCAGACTCGTAAGTGCGATCCTCGATGAATTGCGCCTGCATACCTTGCAGATGCGCTGCCACCAAGGGGTCCGCGTATTCATCGTCACCCTGATAAAGCGTCAGCTCATCCGTCTGAAACCCCAGGAAGTCGCTGAGTAAGGGCCAACGCTCTTCGAGTTTGCCGACAATCATGTCATTGATGTTAATGAAACCGGTGCGCCGGCAGGTTTCAAATTGACCTTCGGGCCGCCACGCTACACGCTCCTCCTCCGTATAAAATTCGCGGTAATAATCCCCGCCCAGACCGTCAAGCAATGGGAACAAAATCTCAAAGCCTGAACCACCGACAATCGGTCCGGCAATTGCCGCTTTCTGCACTGCGCGACTCAATCCGTCGAGAAAGTGCTTTTGACGACGCGCAGACTCACTGCCGATCATTGCATCAACGCCATTGTTCCATCGGGCGATCTGACCGTAGAACTCGGCCGTGGCCAGATAAGCGTCATCCCACAATTCGAGCACTTCACTGAAGGTTCTACGATGGCCGATCAGCAGCAGGTTGACGCGGTTGGCTTCACGCCCCTCTTCGCAGATGGGTGCCTGATGATCGAAGGGCAAGACCTGGCGATGATCCACCATCAACAGTTCGACCCGAGGATCGTCATAAAGGAAGAGCGCGCTGTAGCTGCGGTGCATATTCTGCAGTGCCGTATGACTGTTGCCACTCCAGCGCAGGGTCGCCACCCGCAGTTGAAAAGTCGCGGGCGCACGCCCCGCAATACTCAGTTGCGCCGCCCGTAACAAGGCCAGCGTGTAACAGCTGTCGCGTGATCCGGACTGGTTTACCAGCACCTTGAAATGACCGATGTTCTCCATGCCGCCAGCCGCCACGACGAGTCGCTGGATCAACAACTGCAATGCCGTGCGTTCGGCGCGAGAGAAGAAACTCAGCAAACGTTGCAATACTTGCTGGTAGACATAATTCATTGCCTGATCATGGATCGTGCTCATCGGTATTTACCCGGTATCAAAAGTTTCATGCCGCGCAAACCGAAACATCAGTCGCATGACAATTCATCAATAAGTAATAGACATTCAGATGCTAACACTTACAAATCTGTAGTCACTTGAAACACTTAAGCTATAAAAAAACCGCCAAATGCAGGATTGGCGCTTCAAGCGACTGTAATCATTGATGTTTTTCTTTTATTTTGGATTCCTAGGAAACTTCCCACAACGTCCCACGACAAATGAGTACAAGAAAAAGAGAAGCAGTTTCCGAATAAACCTACAACAATTAAACAGTATTGGGCGCGACCAACAGAGTGGGCCGATTTATTGCGCGCAGGGCAAATTGAATGCACAGCCATGACTCATTCCTTGAGATGAAAGTAATCATTCAATTATCAGGGCTTATATTGCGATTAGAAGATACAGATCGAGAGTAAAAACCAGTTCAGTTGGTGAACTGATACCCGGTACAGCACCGGGCGTTTTGTTCTTCAGGGGGGGGAATGAACACACAAGAGTCCGTGGGGCCACGGACTCTGATTGCTGGCTTTACGCTGGTTCGACTTGAAGAGCGACCCGTTCGCGGCAAGGGCATTCGTCCATGTAACGATGTGCCTCGACGAACTCATTGAACGGGAACACACGGGTCTTGAGTGGCAGCAAAACACGATCAGCGGTCAACTGGTTGATGTCACGCAAGGCACGTTGCAAGGCGACGTGGTCCTGGGTGATGCCTAACTCCGGCTTACCGGTGAAGTTGCCGATGCAGTGCACGAAGAACTGGATGTTCTTCTGGAACGCTGCGCACGCCGGGAACGGCGTCTGGTTGCCACCCTGCAGGCCGTAAAGAACCAGGCTGCCACGCGGCGCCAGAACATCGCCAAGCAGCGACATCTGCGGACCACCGAGACCATCGAAAACCACGTCCACGCCACGGTTTTCGGTGATCTTGTTGATTCGCATCAACAGATCTTCCTCTTCGGTGACAATCACCTTTTCTGCACCGAGTGAGAGCAGGTATTCGCGCTCTTCCGCCTCTTTGGTGGCAGCAATCACCCGCACACCCATCGCCTTGCCCAGTTGAACAAACGAAGGGCCGGCGCAATGGCTGGCGTCAGTAACCAGGGCAAATTGCCCGGGTTTGACCCGCGCCAGATCGGCGTAAGCGAAATAGGCGATCAGCAGCGGTGTGTAATGCACACTGGCTTCGATCGGGCTGAGCACATCCGGATAACGGGTCAGCGCGGTACGCGGGAGTACAATCGACTCACCGTAGACCGGATAGTCGTTCGGACTCTCGGCCGGAAAACTGGCGACCTTGTCACCGACGGACAGATCTTCGACATCAGCACCAACCGCCGTAACCACGCCAGCCATTTCATGGCCAAGCCCGGAGGGCAGGCGTGCCTGGGAAGACGCCAGATTCTGACGCCACAGCGTGTCATACCAGCTGATGCCGATAGCCTCGACACGCACCTGCACTTCGCCAGGACCTGGCTGAGCGGCCGCATGCTCTTCGCATTTGAGCACCTCGGCCGGACCAAACTTGTGAAAACGGATCGTGCGGGACATCGCAAACCTCGTCAAAGTAACCTCTAATGCCCTGAACTCTATCTGGGCTTTTGACCCAAGACTATCAGTGGCTATTAATAGTCGACATGCCTGTCATTGATTCCGCAGTATGGGCGGCATTCGCAAAATCCTTGAAAAAACTGCTCACACCGTCGCAGTAAAGCTGAATTTTCCGGTGCAGAGTACCAGTCTTTCCCCGTAAGATTCATGCCGGCCATTGTTCTCATATGGTCGCCCTCGTCAAGCTTGATGACTCTGCCAGGACTCCAGATGAATCGTAATGACCTGCGTCGTGTCGACCTGAACCTGTTGATCGTATTCGAAACATTGATGCACGAACGCAGTGTGACCCGTGCCGCCGAGAAATTGTTCCTCGGTCAGCCGGCGATCAGTGCGGCGCTTTCGCGCCTGCGCGGCCTGTTCGATGATCCTTTGTTCGTCCGCACCGGCCGGAGCATGGAACCGTCCGCCCGTGCCGTGGAAATCTTCGCCCTGCTCTCGCCCGCCCTCGACTCGATTTCGACAGCGGTCAGCCGTGCGGCGGAATTTGACCCGGCCACCAGTACTTCGGTATTTCGGATCGGTTTGTCAGATGACGTTGAATTCGCGCTGCTGCCAATGCTGCTCAAACGTCTGCGAGCCGAATCGCCTGGGATTGTGCTGGTAGTGCGTCGGGTCAATTACATTCTGATGCCGGGTTTGCTGGCATCCGGCGAAATCTCCATCGGCGTCAGCTACACCACCGACTTGCCGGCCAACGCCAAGCGCAAAGTCTTGCGACGCAGTGCGCCAAAGCTGCTGCGCGCCGACACCGTACCCGGCCCGCTCAGCCTCGACGATTACTGCGCCCGCCCGCATGCGCTGGTGTCGTTCGCTGGCGACCTCAGCGGCTTTGTTGATGAGGAACTGGAGAAACTCGGCCGCAAACGACACGTAGTGCTAGCCGTGCCGCAGTTCAATGGTTTGAGTACATTGCTCGCGGGCACTGACATTGTCGCCACCGTGCCGGACTACACCGCTGATGCACTGACGGCTGCTGGCGGTGTTCGCGCGGAAGATCCGCCGCTGCCGACGCGTACGTTTGAACTGCACATGGCCTGGCGCGGGTCGCAGGATAACGATCCGGGTGAGCGCTGGTTGAGGTCGAGGATTCAGATGTTTTTTGGGGATCCGGATAGTCTTTGAAAAATCTTAGCGGAGCAGAGTGGTGTTACCCGTTAACGCCACTCTGCTCAAGCGTTCATCTTATTCAAACAACCCCAGCTCAAGCAGACCGAGTAAAGCGGTAGATCGACAGGCAGTAGAACAACAGCGCCGACGCCGCCAGCATGCCACCCACTATCCCTATGTAAGCAAACCCTAACTGGCCGCCTACCCAACTACCCAGCAGTGCGCCGCCGCCGATCCCGACGTTGTAGATCCCTGAAAACATCGCCATCGCCACATCGGTGGCGTCCGAAGCCAGCACCAGAACCTTCGACTGCAACGCCAGCCCAAATCCCATGATCGCCATTCCCCAGAACAGACTCAGCAGGCCAAGGTACGACACCTCACCGCTCAAAGGCAGCAACAACATGAGGCACAACGCGATCACCACCACGGTGACGATCAGGAAGCGCTGCGGGTTATAGCTGTGCAGCCAACTGAACAGCAGCGATCCGAAAATACCTGCACCGCCGAATAACAGCAGGATGAGCGTTACTGCATCGCCACTCAAACCCGCCACTCCTTCAACGAACGGCTCGATATAGCTGTAAGCGGTGAACTGGGCAGTCACTACCATTGCCGTCAGGATGTACACCGCCACCAGCGCAGGCCGTTTGAACAACAAAGGCAGGCTTCTCAGGGAGCCTGAGTTTTGACTCGGCAGCAACGGTAGAACCTTGGCGAGGCACAACACCAGCATGGCCGCCAAACCAGCGATCACCATGAAGGTCGTGCGCCAGCCCATGGCTTCGCCCAACAAACGACCGAGGGGTATGCCCAGCACCATCGCCAGCGAAGTACCGGTTGCCAGCAAACCCAAGGCTTGAACTTGCTTGCCCGGTGGCGCCAGACGCACGGCCAGCGAAGCGGTGATCGACCAGAACAGCGCATGTGCCAACGCCACACCGATACGGCTGACCAACAGGACAGCGAAGCTTGTCGCGAAACTCGACAACACGTGACTGACGATGAACATCCCAAACAGCACGATCAACAGTTTGCGCCTCTCGATGTTACGCGTGAGCAGCATGATCGGCAGCGATGTCAGCGACACTACCCACGCATAGATCGTCAGCATCAAACCGACCTGCGCCGACGACATATCGAAGCTGCTGCCGATCGAACTCAACAGGCCAACAGGCACAAACTCAGTGGTGTTGAACACAAACGCTGCCAGTGCCAACGCAATCACCGCGTACCAATTACCATTAGTTGTAGCCGTTGAATTGCTCATTGAAGGGCGTATTACTCACTCGAAAATCGCGAACGTTTATGCTTACCCGTCGGCCAAAACCTCAGGCGACCGGTAGTTCGCTGGGGACCGCACTATAAAGAAAAAGTGAATCGATCGTCGACGACCAGCGTCCGTTGCTGGCCGGAAAAGAGTTCGATGGCTGAGCCAGAACCACTTTCGTTTCTGCGTCGCTTTTGCATTTCTGTGCGACAAATCCCGTTTCAGGGCTCCCGCGATGCTCTACAGCAGTGTTAGTTTGTAAGTGTATGTGTCTCATCGTTGAGACACTCCCAACTCACTGCCCTGCAAAGGAATGCCCTTCGTAATGAATTTCCCTTTCAAAAAACTCGCCGCAGCGACCTTGATGCTGGCGGGGCTGTCAGCTTTCACCGCACCGGCTCAGGCCAATATCACTCCACAGCAAAGCGCTGAAATCCTCAAAACCTTCAAGGCCGAATCGACCACCGATTTCCGCCAGTTCCTCGGCCGCCTGGCCAAAAGCGATCTGGTCAAGACTGCTGATATCGGTCCGGCCATTGGCGCTTTCCTCGACAACAAAACGCTGACGGCTGAACAGCAGAACGAGATATATCGCCTGCTCGGCATCTATACACGCGTGAAATACAGCGCGGCTGCAACCGAGACTCTGCGCGAACTGGTCGAGATCCCGACCTATCGCAAGGACGGCGTTGCTCAGCACGAAAATCCGGAGTTCATCAAGATCGGCGAGAAGATCAAAAGCCTGGCTAAGTCTTTCAATCTGAATTTCCGCAACATCGACAACCGCGTCTATGAGATCTCTCTCGAAGGCACGGGCGATGAAGTGGTCGGCATTCATGCACACGCCGACGTAGTTCCGGTAACGCCGGAAAACTGGGTCCTGAAGGACGGCACCCGCCTCGACCCGTTCAAGATCACCCTGATCGGTGATCGCATGTATGGCCGCGGCACCGAAGATGACAAAAACGGCATCGTGGTGACGATGTATGCCATGAAGGTAATCAAGGACGAAAAACTGCCACTGGCGCGCAATTTCAAGCTATTGGTGGACACCACTGAAGAAACCACCGGCGACGCGATCCCCTACTACTTCGAGCGCAATCCGACGCCAAACTACAACCTGGCGCTGGACGGTGGCTACCCGGTGGTGATTGCCGAGAAGGGCTATGGCACGGTCATGGCCAACTTCGCCAAACGCAAGGGCGAAGGCAAAGGTGCAGAAATCATTTCGATGACCGGTGGCCTGGCGACCAACCAGATTCCTTCCGTATCGGTCGCCACACTGCTAACCGACAAGCCTGCCGAACTGGCTGCCAGCCTGCAAAAGGCCGGCGCTGATTACGCCAAGCGCAACGGTGGCAATTTTGAAGTAGCGGCGAAGGTCAACGGCAAAGATGTCAAGTTGACGGTGACCGGTGTGTCCGCGCACTCCTCCGAACCCGAGTCCGGGGTCAATCCCGTGGCGCGAATGCTCGACTTCATCAATAGCCTTGATGGCGTAGTCGCGCTCAAGCACAACCACATTACCGATGCTGCGCGCTACGCCGCTGACAATTGGGGCCTGGATTACCTTGGCAATAAACTGAAGGTCGGTTTCTCCGATGCCTTCATGGGGCCGCTGACCACGTCGCTGACCTACGTCGGGATGGATGAAAAGACCTTCAAACTTGCAGTCAACCTGCGCGTTCCGAAGGGCAAATCGCCTGAGAAGCTCAAGGCAGAAATCGCCGAAAAACTGGCGGTCTGGAGTAAGAAGAGCCATGTGGCCGTGGCTTTCGACTATTCGATTGCCGAGCCGATGTACCGCAATCCTGAGGGTGAGTGGGTCAAGGCGTTGCTGGCGGTTGCCACGGAAAACCTGGGCATGAAACATGAGTTCGGCACTTCCGCCGGTGCTACCTCGGTGCATGAACTACCCAACGGTGTGCAATTCGGGCTGGCCCGGCCAGAGGTCAAGTACACCGGCCACACTGATGGTGAATTCAAGACCGTGGATCAGTTCCAGCTCGATCTGCAGATCGTGACGGAGATGATTGCGCGGATCGGCCAGTTGCCGAAACTCTGATCATGAAATTCGAACCCGCCGCACTGGCGGGTTCTTCTTTTTAATCGCCACATAATCCCCTTCTCTCAACCTCAGCCCTGATCGTTGCAAAGCAGACAACACAGCATTGCCATCGACGAGATTGATAGCCACCTAACGAAAGGTGCATGCTAGAGGGCTCGCTCGAGTCTTATATCATTCCGAATGATAGTTACCTTTGCTTCATTCGATTCGTGCCATACCACCCCGCCGAGCATCATCCGCCCATCTTCAATACATTGGCGGATGCATCCATGGAACAGTCACTCAAACATTTGCGCTTCCCGTTGGCCATGTTGGCCGTACTGGTGATGAGCGCCTGCGGCAAGACTCCGGAGACTGCCGCCACCCTGCCCGCTGCCAAAGTCAGCGTGGCCAAAGTGCTGGAACAACCGGTCAACGAGTGGGACGAATTCACCGGGCGCCTCGAAGCGCCGGAAACCGTTGAAATCCGTCCACGGGTCTCCGGCCAGATCGACGATGTCGCTTTCACTGAAGGCGCACTGGTCAAGAAAGGCGACCTGCTGTTCCAGATCGACCCCCGCCCGTTCCAGGCTGAAGTTCGCCGCCTCGAAGCCCTGGTTGCCCAGTCCCGTGCCAACGCCACCCGCAGTGAAAACGAAGCCGGACGCGGTGAACGTCTGCGCGCCAGCAACGCCATCTCCGCTGAACTGGCCGACTCGCGCACCAGCGCTGCACAAGAAGCCCGCGCCGCCGTCGGTGCACTGCAAGCGCAACTGGATCTGGCCAAACTGAACCTGAGCTTTACCCGCGTCACTTCGCCGATCAGCGGCCGCGTCAGCCGTGCCGAAATCACCGCCGGTAACCTGGTGACCGCCGACACTACTCCGCTGACCAGCGTTGTTTCCACCGACAAGGTCTACGCCTACTTCGACGCCGACGAGCGTGTGTTCCTCAAATACACCCAACTCGCCCGTAAGGGTCAGCGCGGTGCCACCACACCGGTTTACATGGGCCTGTCGAATGAAGACGGCAACCCACACCTGGGCCAGATGAACTTTGTGGACAACCAGGTCAATCCGAAAACCGGCACCATCCGTGGCCGCGCGGTGTTCGACAACAGCGACGGCAACTACACCCCTGGCCTGTATGCACGCCTGAAACTGGTCGGCAGCGGCACCTACAACGCCATGCTGATCAACGACGAAGCCGTCGGTACCGATCTGGGCAAGAAGTTCGTGCTGGTGATGGATGCGGACAACAAAACCGCCTACCGCCCAGTTGAACTCGGTCCGAAGATCGAAGGCATGCGCATCGTCCGTACCGGCCTGAACAAGGACGACACGATCATCGTCAAGGGTCTGCAACGGGTTCGTCCTGGCTCACCGGTTACCCCTGAAGTGGTGCCGATGGCCAGCGAGCAAACCCTCGCGGCACTCGCTCAACAACGTCAAGCGCTGGAAGCCAGCAACCTGCCAAAAGTCGCCCCTGCCAAAGGCGCGTCCGGTTCGGTTGTGAAGCTGGCTGCTACGACCCCACGCGGTTAAGGGACGATAACTCCGATGAATTTTTCCCAATTCTTCATTTCACGGCCGATCTTCGCAGCGGTGTTGTCGCTGTTGATCCTGATCGCCGGTGCGATCTCGCTATTCCAGTTGCCGATCAGCGAATACCCGGAAGTCGTGCCGCCAACCGTGGTAGTACGTGCCAACTTCCCGGGCGCCAACCCCAAAGTCATCGGTGAGACCGTGGCCGCTCCGCTGGAGCAAGCCATCACCGGCGTCGAAAACATGCTGTACATGTCCTCGCAGTCCACTGCTGACGGCAAGATCACGCTGACCATCACCTTCGCCCTGGGCACTGACCTGGA
The DNA here is from genome assembly GCF_014472415.1 of Pseudomonas sp. N40(2020). Classification (GTDB taxonomy): domain Bacteria; phylum Pseudomonadota; class Gammaproteobacteria; order Pseudomonadales; family Pseudomonadaceae; genus Aquipseudomonas. Next base: position 74,282 of record NZ_JACSZV010000018.1, on the reverse strand, counting down.
CAATGCGCAGGTGCAGGTGCAAAACCGCGTGACCCGTACCGAACCGAAGCTTCCCGAGGAAGTGACGCGCATCGGTATCACCGTCGACAAGGCATCACCCGACCTGACCATGGTTGTGCACTTGACCTCGCCGGACAAGCGCTACGACATGCTCTACCTGTCCAACTACGCAATCCTGAACATCAAGGATGAGCTCGCGCGTCTGGGCGGTGTCGGTGATGTGCAGTTGTTCGGCATGGGCGATTACTCGCTACGTGTGTGGCTCGATCCAAACAAGACCGCTTCGCGTAACCTGACTGCAACCGATGTAGTCACCGCAATTCGCGAACAGAACCGTCAGGTAGCTGCCGGCCAACTGGGCGCGCCCCCTGCCCCGACTGCGCAAAGCTTCCAGCTGTCGGTCAACACTCAGGGCCGTCTGGTAACTGAGGAAGAGTTCGAGAACATCATCATTCGCGCAGGCGACAACGGTGAAATCACTCGGCTCAAAGACATTGCTCGCGTCGAACTGGGCTCCAGCCAATACGCCCTGCGTTCGTTGCTGAACAACCAACCAGCCGTGGCCATCCCGATCTTCCAGCGTCCAGGCTCCAACGCCATCGACATCTCGAACGACGTTCGGGCGAAGATGGACGAGTTGAAGAAAGGTTTCCCGCAGGGCATGGATTACAGCATCGTTTATGACCCGACGATCTTCGTGCGCGGCTCGATCGAAGCGGTGGTTCATACCCTCTTCGAAGCGCTGATCCTCGTGGTGCTGGTGGTGATTCTGTTCCTGCAAACATGGCGCGCCTCGATCATTCCGTTGGTGGCGGTGCCGGTATCGTTGATCGGTACGTTTGCGGTGATGCACCTGTTTGGTTTCTCGCTCAACGCGCTGTCACTGTTCGGCCTGGTACTGGCCATCGGTATCGTGGTGGACGATGCCATCGTGGTGGTAGAGAACGTCGAACGGAACATCGAACTTGGCTTGACCCCGGTAGAAGCCACAAAACGCGCCATGCGTGAGGTGACCGGCCCGATCATTGCGACGGCACTGGTGCTATGTGCGGTGTTTGTTCCGGCGGCTTTCATCTCCGGCCTCACGGGTCAGTTCTATAAGCAGTTCGCTCTGACCATTGCCATTTCGACAGTGATCTCGGCATTCAACTCGCTGACCCTGTCGCCAGCGCTGGCCGCTGTGTTGCTGAAAAGTCACGACGCGCCGAAAGACCGCTTCTCCAAGGTTCTCGACAAGATCTTCGGTGGCTGGTTGTTCCGTCCGTTCAACCGTTTCTTCGACCGTGCCAGCCATGGCTACGTCGGCACCGTGCGCCGGGTTATCCGCGGCAGCGGCATCGCCCTGTTGCTGTACGCAGGCCTGATGGTGCTGACCTTCTTCGGTTTCTCCAGCACCCCGACCGGATTCGTACCTGGCCAGGACAAACAATACCTGGTGGCCTTCGCACAGTTGCCGGACGCCTCGAGCCTGGATCGCACCGAAGACGTGATCAAGCGCATGTCCGACCTGGCGCTGAAACAGCCAGGCGTGGAAAGCGCCGTAGCGTTCCCTGGGCTGTCGATCAACGGTTTCACCAATAGCCCGAACGCCGGCATCGTGTTCGTCACCCTGAAACCGTTCGACGAGCGTAAAGATCCGAGCATGTCCGCCGGTGCGATTGCCGGTGCCTTGAACGGCCAGTACGCGAACATTCAAGAGGCGTACATGGCGATCTTCCCGCCACCGCCGGTACAAGGTCTGGGCACCATTGGTGGTTTCCGCCTGCAAATCGAAGACCGGGGCAACCTGGGCTACGACGAGCTGTACAAAGAAACCATGAACATCATCAACAAGAGTCACAGCGTGCCGGAACTGGCAGGCCTGTTCACCAGTTACACCGTGAACGTGCCGCAGGTCGATGCAGCCATCGACCGTGAAAAAGCCAAGACCCATGGCGTTGCGGTCAGCGACATCTTCGACACCCTGCAGATCTATCTGGGTTCGCTGTATGCCAACGACTTCAACCGTTTCGGCCGCACTTATCAGGTCAACGTCCAGGCCGAGCAACAGTTCCGCCTCGAATCCGATCAGATCGGTCAGTTGAAAGTGCGCAACAACAAAGGCGAAATGATCCCGCTGGCGACCTTCATCAAGGTCAGCGACACCTCGGGGCCGGATCGCGTGATGCACTACAACGGCTTCATCACCGCGGAAATCAACGGTGCGGCAGCCCCCGGCTACAGCTCCGGCCAGGCGGAAAAAGCCATCGAGAAACTGCTCAAGGATGAACTTCCGAACGGCATGACCTACGAATGGACCGACCTGACCTACCAGCAGATTCTGTCCGGCAACACCGCGCTGTTCGTGTTCCCGCTCTGCGTACTGCTGGCGTTCCTGGTACTTGCTGCTCAGTACGAAAGCTGGAGCCTGCCACTGGCGGTGATCCTGATCGTACCGATGACCCTGCTGTCGGCCATCACCGGTGTGATCATCTCTGGCGGTGACAACAACATCTTCACCCAGATCGGTTTGATCGTACTGGTGGGACTTGCGTGTAAGAACGCGATTCTGATCGTCGAATTTGCCAAGGATAAACAGGAAGAAGGCCTCGACCCGCTCGCTGCGGTACTGGAAGCCTGCCGTCTGCGTCTGCGGCCGATCCTGATGACTTCCTTCGCATTCATCATGGGTGTGGTGCCACTCGTGCTCTCCAGCGGTGCCGGTGCCGAGATGCGTCACGCCATGGGTGTGGCGGTGTTCTCCGGGATGCTCGGGGTGACCTTCTTCGGTCTGTTGCTGACACCCGTGTTCTACGTATTGATCCGTAACTTTGTCGAACGCAGCGAGCAGCGCAAAGCGGCGAAGGCGCACAATCTTCAAAAGCAACCGGAGGCGCAACAATGAGTCTGAAAGTCTTCTTGCCGAGTCTGCTGGTGCTGGCTCTCAGCGCCTGCGCCGTCGGCCCCGACTACAAGACCCCGGCGACGGAGGCGGCCAACATCACGACCGCCACCGACGGCGCCAACGGTCAGAAGAACTTTGACCGTTCGAAGTTCGAAGGCATCTGGTGGCAGCAGTTCGACGATCCGACCCTCAACCAGTTGGTGACGCAATCGCTGCAAGGCAACCGTGAACTGCGTGTGGCGTTCGCTCGCTGGAAAGCTGCCCGGGCGATCCGCGACGACGCCAGCAACGACGCCATGCCGACCATCACCAGCCGCGCCTCCAGCGATCTGGCCAAGGGACAAATCCCCGGCCAGACCACCAATCGGGTCAACAGCGAACGCTATGATCTGGGTCTGGACATGGCCTGGGAGCTGGACTTGTTCGGTCGTATCCAGCGCAATCTGGAAGCCAGCGATGCCGACCAGCAGGCCGCCGAAGCCGACTTGTATCAACTGCAAGTCACCATGATTGCCGAACTGGTGGACGCTTACGGTCAACTGCGTGGCGCGCAACTGCGGGAAAAGATCGCCGTGGCCAACCTGAACAACCAGCAGGAGTCGCGCAAGATCACCATCAGCCTGCGTGACGCTGGTGTTGGCGATCAGCTCGACGTGGAACGTGCCGATGCGCGCCTGGGGTCGGTCGAAGCCAGTGTGCCGCAACTCCAGGCGGAACAGGTTCGCCAGAAAAACCGCATCGCCACTCTGCTGGGTGAACGCCCGGACAAGCTCACAGTGGACTTGAGCCCTAAAGACATGCCGGCGATTGCCAAGGCATTGCCGATTGGCAACCCGGGCGAGCTGCTGCAACGTCGTCCGGACATCCTAAGCGCTGAACGCCAACTGGCCTCGGCCACGGCGCGCATTGGCGTGGCAAAAGCCGACCTGTTCCCACGGGTGAGCCTCAGCGGTTTCCTGGGCTGGACGGCCGGGCGCGGTTCGCAGATCGGTTCCTCGGCGGCCAACGCCTGGGCACTGGGCCCGAGCATCACCTGGGCAGCATTCGACCTTGGCAGTGTGCGGGCCCGTTTGCGCGGTGCCGACGCGGATGCTGAAGGCGCGCTGGCGACCTACGAGCAACAAGTGTTGTTGGCACTGGAAGAGTCGGAAAACGCCTTCAGCGACTACGGCAAACGTCAGCAGCGCCTGATCTCGCTGATCCGCCAGAGTGAATCGAGCCGAAAGGCTGCCGATCTCGCGGAGATCCGCTATCGCGAAGGCACCACTGACTTCCTTGTGCTGCTCGATGCGCAGCGTGAACGTCTGAATGCCGAAGACAGCCAGGCTCAGGCCGAAGTCGATCTGTACCGCGGCATTGTCGCGATCTACAAAGCCCTTGGCGGTGGCTGGCAACCAGAGACGGTCGCCAGTAAGTAAACGTTGTTAAAGAGCTCCTTTGGTTGGCCGCAACCAACCAATTTTTTTGCCCCGCGTATCATTCGGTCGCGGGGCTTTTTTTGCCTGATCCTTTTTGCTTTCAAGCACATTGACAGTGGATGTTGTGCCCGCCCGCAAGCGACACCTGCAAGCGTAGACACTGCATCGAAAATTTGACGGCCAACGGAGTCGACAGAACTTGTAGGCCGATTCGCTCGCGCGGGGTTTGACTCACAGCCCGAGCTGACCGAAGCTTGCCCCTCTGCTCAAGTACGCCAGTTTTCGGAAACCTGCATGCCTCAGTCCCGCCGCTACCTGCTTATCAGCCTTGGCCTTGTGCTTGTTGTCGTCGTCGCATGGCTGTTCCTGCGCAGCACCGCCCCAGTCATTCCGGACGCGATCAAGCATGGCTATAGCGAGGCGCTGGGTGCCGCCCGCACCGGTGAGCCCGGCGCGGCGCGCCAGTTGTATCAGCAATTGGGGCGGCCGGATTTGTCGGTCAAGCGGCGCGTCTGGCTGCATGGCGAACTGGCTAACTATCCCAGTCCACAGGCGCTGAAACTCGCCGACGCGGACTTGCAGAACGAAGCCCCCCAGGTGCGGCTGGCAGCGATCAAAAGTGTGGTTGGACTGGTGCCGGGCGGGCAACGCAGCCTGTTGCTGGGGCCGATGCTCGATGATGAAGATCAGACGGTTCGCTTTGCCGCGATCAACGCTTTGCTCGGCCTGACCCCGGATGAACTGGGCCTGTATTTCGCCCCGCTGCAGCAGGCCATCGATGGCTGGGAAGAAGCGCTCAAAGGAGAACCGGAAAGCGCCGCGGCTTACGCGCAACTGGCGCGACTTTATATCCATAACTCCGAACTGAAACAGGCGCAGCTTGCACTCGACAATACGCTTCGTCTGGAGCCCGGCAACCTTGCGGCCCTGGTGATGCAGATCGATGTGCTCGACCGCCAGGGCCAGAGCGACGCCGCCCGGCAGTTGCTCGCCCAACAGCTTAAAGCCCAACCTGACTCCGCTTATCTGCAACATGCCCTCGGCCTGTGGCTGCTGCACCACGGTCAACGTGAGTACGCCCTTCTCGGCTTGTCCAAGGCGGTCGAGCTGGAACCTGACAACAAGGATTACCGCTACGACCTCGCTACCACTCTGCACAGTGCGGAGGAGCTGGAAGCGGCACAGAACCAGCTACAGGAAATCGTCCAGCGCCACCCCGCCGACCGCAAGGCGCGGGTTCTGCTGATCAACTACTGGAAAGAAAGTGGCCAGTTGCAAAACGTGCAGATCCTGTTGGCTCAACTCGAGCAGCTCAATCCGGATGACCCTGCTTTGCAGCAAGGGCTTTAAGCGCTATCGGCAGCCTTCCTGACACATTGTGGGAGAAAAAGCGGAACCGCCATCAACGCGTGGGGTCAAGTAATTCAGGTCGCCGAACTCAGTCGGCGGCCTCGACCCCCGTAGTCATGAGAGGGCATTTTTTGTCTACATCTAACGAGTTGATCAGTGCGAAAGCCGCCACCGGCATTGTGGGCCTGGATGACATCCTCGCCGGTGGTTTGTCTCGCGGTCATGTGTTTTTGCTGGAGGGCGAGCCCGGTACCGGCAAAACCACAGTCGCCTTGCATTTTCTTATGGCCGGCGCAAAAGCCGGCGAACGCTCGTTATACATCACGCTCTCGGAAACCGAGCGTGAATTGCGCCAAGGGGCGCTGTCCCACGGCTGGGAGCTGAATGAAAACATCGAAATCTTCGAGCTGACGCCGCCGGAAAGCCTGCTCAATGCCGAACACCAGCAGAGCCTGCTGTACTCCTCCGATCTGGAATTGGGTGAGGCGACGAAACAGATTTTCGAAGTGGTCGAGCGCTTCAAGCCGACCCGCGTAGTGCTCGACAGCCTGTCGGAGATTCGTTTGCTGGCGCAGAGCTCTTTGCGATATCGCCGGCAGATTCTGGCGATCAAGCACTACTTCGTGCGTTACGACGCCACGGTTCTGCTGCTAGATGACCTGACCACCGAGTCCCTCGATAAAACCGTGCACAGTGTGGCCCACGGCGTGATCCGCCTTGAAGAGCTGACGCCTAATTACGGCGCCGAGCGGCGGCGGATCCGCGTGATCAAGTATCGCGGGCAAAAGTACCGCGGCGGTTTTCACGACTTCACCATCATGGGGGACGGCGTGCATGTGTTCCCGCGCCTGGTGGCGGCCGAACACCGTGGTAATTACCCGCGTTTGCAGTTGACCAGTGGCATTCCAGAAATGGACGCCTTGCTCGGCGGCGGCGTGGAAACCGGTTCCAGCACACTGATTCTTGGTCCGGCAGGTACCGGCAAGTCGCTGATCACGATGATCTTTGCGGCGGAAGCGGTCGCTCGCGGTGAAAAAGCGGCACTGTTTATCTTCGATGAAGAACTCGGCCTGCTGTTCGAGCGCATGAACAACATCGGCATTGATCTCAAAGCCCTGCAAGCCACCGGCAATCTGCTGATCGAGCAGGTGGATGCCGCTGAGCTGTCACCGGGCGAGTTCTCTCACCGGGTGCGTCGATGCGTCGATGAAGGCCAGATCAAGACGGTGGTCATCGACAGTATCAACGGCTACCAGGCGGCAATGCCTGAAGAGAACGCCCTCGTGCTGCATATGCACGAACTGCTGCTGTACCTCAATCGCAAAGGCGCCGCGACCTTTATGACCGTTGCCCAGCATGGTCTGGTCGGCGACATGCAGGCACCGGTCGACATCACTTATCTGGCCGACACGGTGATTCTGTTGCGATACTTCGAAGCGCTCGGCAAAGTCCGCCGCGCGATTTCCATCATCAAGAAACGCACCGGCAGCCACGAATCGACGATTCGCGAATACCGCATTTCTACGCAGGGCATGACCATCGGTGAGCCGCTGGAAGCCTTCCAGGGCGTGCTGCGCGGCGTACCGACCTACCTCGGCGCGAGCAATCCACTGCTTCGGGAAGAGGCTTCGTGACGGTTTCGGTAACACTGGCCGAACGGGCGCTGATTCTGGCGCCTGTGGGTCGCGACAGCCAAATTGCGCTGATGATACTCAACGAGGCCGGTTACGAAGGGCTGGTGACGCCGAATCTCGGTTCGCTGTGCACTGAGCTTGAGCCCGGGGCCGGTCTTCTGTTGATCGCCGCAGAAGCGTTGCGCGGGCCGGAAATGGAAGCCTTGTTCCTGTACCTGGAACAGCAACCGGCATGGTCGGATCTCCCCATTGTTCTGCTCACCCATCACGGTGGACAAGAGCAAGGCCCCTCCTCGCACCTGAGCAGCCTGTTAGGCAACGTCACGTTCCTCGAGCGCCCGTTTCATCCCGCGACGCTGATCAGCCTGGTGTCTGCCGCCCTGCGCGGCCGACGAAGGCAGTACGAAGCCCGCGACCGTCTGATCGATCTGAGTGAAAGCGAACGACGTCTGCAATCGACATTGGAAACCCTTGAGCAACAGGTCGAGGAACGCACCGCGCAACTGCGCCACAACGAAGAGGCGTTGCGTCAGTCGCAGAAGATGGAAGCGGTCGGCCAGCTTACTGGCGGTATCGCTCACGACTTCAACAACATGCTGACCGGCATTATAGGCAGCCTCGAATTGCTGCGCCGGCGCCTGGCCCGTGGGCGCACCGAAGACCTCGACAGTCTCATCGATCTGGGTGTGACGTCTGCCAATCGCGCGGCCGGCCTGACCCATCGTCTGTTGGCGTTTTCCCGTCGCCAGTCGCTCGATTCCAAGGCGGTGCAGATGAACACCCTCGTCCTGTCCATGGGCGAGCTGTTGCAGCGCAGCCTCAACGAAAGCATTCAGTTGGACATGCGTCTGAACGAAAAACTGTGGGTGGCCGAGGCGGACCCCAATCAACTGGAAAGCGCCCTGCTCAATCTGGTCATCAATGCCCGCGACGCCATGCCCGAGGGCGGCAAACTAGTGGTCGAGACCAGCAACCAGGTGTTGCACAGTGAATTCACCGAGGCTTACAGCATTCTCGAACCCGGTGATTACGTCATGTTGAGTGTCACCGACAACGGTAGCGGCATGCCGCAGAGCGTGATCAACCGTGCGTTCGACCCGTTTTTCACCACCAAGCCGATTGGTCAGGGCACCGGTCTGGGCCTGTCGATGATCTACGGTTTCAGCAAACAATCGCGCGGTCATGTCTCAATCGACAGCGAAATCGATGAGGGCACCACGGTCAACCTTTACCTGCCGCGTTTTCGCGGTGAAGAACTGGAGCAGCCTGCTCGCGACATCCTGCAAACCCCGCACGCGATGGATGGCGAAACCGTGCTGATCGTCGAAGACGATCCGGCCGTACGTGTGCTGGTCAGTGCGGTACTCAGTGAGTTGGGGTATGCGTTCGTGGAGGCCGGGGATGCCGACGGCGCCGTGCCTATTCTCAACTCCGCGCAGCGCATCGATCTGCTGATCAGTGACGTCGGGCTGCCGGGCATGAACGGCCGCCAGCTGGCGGAAATCGGTCGGCAATATCGACCGGGGCTCAAGGTCTTGTTCATCACTGGATACGCCGAGCATGCGGCGGTACGTGGCGGATTTCTCGACTCGGGGATGCAGATGATCACCAAGCCGTTCACTTTTGATCTGCTGACGGCCAAGGTGCGGGAGATGATCAAAAACTGACAGAACAAACGAATGGAGCTGCCGAAGGCTGCGATCTTTTGATTTTGTTTTTCAGATCAAAATCAAAAGATCGCAGCCTTCGGCAGAGCTCGTGCATTTCGCGGTCAGGCCAGCAGCTCCTGAATCTTTTCCTGCAACACGTCCAGATCGAACGGCTTTTCCAGAATGGGTGCCTTGAGCGTGATGGGGCTGCCGGTCTCGCGGATTTCCTGCGGGTAACCGCTGATGAAAATCACCTTCAAGTCAGGTCGCAGCTTCACGGCGGGCTCGGCGATCTGTACGCCGGAGATGCCGCCAGGCAAGCGGAAGTCGGTGATCAACAGATCCAAATGTGGCTTGCTCGCGAGGATTTCGAACGCCTGCTCGCCGTTTTCGGCCTCGAGCACGCGATACCCTTGATCCTTCAGATAAATCGAAAGAATCATCAAGATACTCGGTTCGTCTTCGACGATAAGTACTACATCTTGTGCATCTACGCTCATGGGAAGCCTTTGTTCGGTCAATAGCTGCTGATACGACCGTGTGGTCACTCAGAGGTTGCGTCGGATTTGCCGTTTTCCTCTATCGGCAGACAAACGCGAAACAGGGCGCCCTCGTTGATTTCACTCTCGACGACGATTGAGCCGCCATGGGCGGCGACGATCTGCTCGGAAATGAACAGACCCAACCCGAGCCCGGCGACTACCGTCTTGGCGGAAACCCGTTCGAATTGTTGGAAAATACGCTTTTGGTTCTCTTCGCTGATGCCGATCCCGTGATCCTGAACCTCGACCCGAGCTTCGTTGCCTTGGCGGTAGACCCGCACCTGAATCGGGCTTCTGCCGCCATAACGCAGCGCATTGGTCAGCAGATTGGAAATGACCTGCTCGATGCGGAACTCATCCCAGCAACCTTCCAGCGGCCTATCCGCTTCAAAGCTGACCGACGTTTCCGCTGCTTCCATCTGCTGCGCAAAGTTTTGCAGCAGATTGCCCACCAACTGCACCAGATCGAAACGGTTAGGCCGGATCGACAACTTGCCGGTACGTATCCGGGAGACGTCGAGCATGTCTTCGATCAGCCGGATGAGGCTTTTGATCTGACGCTCGTCGCGATCGACCATCGCGTGCATCTTGTCGAGGGTGAACGCCGCTGCGTTATCCCGCGCCAAGTGCATCTTGCGCAATTGGGTTTCGAGTATCAGGCCATTGAGGGGGGTGCGCACTTCGTGGGCGACGATTGACATGAAGTCATCGCGCATCCGCACCGCTTGCTCAAGTTCCAGCTGGGTGCTCTGCAATTGCTGCAACAACGCTTCCTGCTCCCGGCGAGCCTGTTCCAGCGCTTCGACCTGTTGCTTCATGGCCTTGCTCTGTCGGTACAGATCGACGAAAACGTTGACCTTGCTCTTGACCGCGTGGATATCCAGCGGCTTGTGCAGAAAGTCCACCGCCCCGCTCTCATAGCCCTTGAACGCATAGTTGAGTTCGCGACCGGCAGCGCTGACAAAAATGATCGGGATGTTCTTGGTCTTCTCGGTGCCGCGCATCAACTCGGCCAGTTCGAAGCCGTTCATGCCCGGCATCTGCACGTCGAGAATGGCCATGGCGAATTCGTGTTGCAGCAGCAGCGACAGAGCTTCGTCCGCCGACAGCGCCTTGTAGACGGTGCGGTCTTCGCGTTTGATCAGCGCTTCGAGCGCCAGCAGGTTCTCGGGCAGATCGTCGACGATCAGCAGTTTTGCCTGGATATTACTCAGCATGCGATTCGTTCCAGCTCGACTAGCAGACGGCCGATGCCGTGAATGGGTAAGACATGATCCGGCTGCTGGGTTTTCAGCGCAGCCAGAGGCATGGTGGCGACCTGGGCGTCGTCAGGGTCCTGCACGATGGTCAGACCACCGTGGCGCTTGACCTGCGCCAGTCCGCGCGCGCCATCGTGATTGGCGCCTGTCAGCAGCACAGCGGCCAGCTTCGGGCCATAGACGTCGGCGGCAGATTCGAAGAGGTAGTCAATTGATGGCCGGGAATGATGGATGCGATCCTCAAGACTCAAGGACAGGCTGCGATCCAGTTCCACCGACAGGTGATAACCGGGCGTGGCGAAATACACCGTGCCCGCCTCGATGTCCCGCTTGTCCGTGGCCTCCTCCACTGGCAACGCCAGACGCCGGGAGAACACCTCGGCCAACTGGCTGCGGCGCTCTTCCGGCAGGTGCAGCACGATGATGATCGGCAGTGCAAAACCTTTGCGCAGCGGCCCAAGCAGGGTTAACAAGGCTTCAACGCCACCGGCGGAAGCCCCGACCACAATAGCCTCGATTCGAGGCAGATCCGCAATGTCGTTCATGATTTGCGGTAGATCCGTTCTTGTTTCACCAGCGGTTCGAACTGGTTTGCATAGCTGGAAAAATCCAGCGTCTCTTTGCTGCCGAGCACCAGGAAACCGCGATGACACAGGGATTCATGGAACAGCCCGAACGCTCGATCCTGCAGCTTCTTGTTGAAATAGATCAACACGTTACGGCAGGAAATCAATTGGGTTTCGGAGAACACGCTGTCGGTGGCCAGACTGTGGTCGGCAAACGTCACGTTCTCGCACAGACTCTTGTCGAAAATCGCGTAGCCATAGGCCGCGGTGTAATAGTCGGCAAATGATCGCTGCCCACCGGCCTGTTGATAGTTGGCGGTGTAGGCACGGACGTTTTCCATCGAAAATATCCCCTGCTTGGCCTTGTCCAGCGAGCGCGGATTGATGTCGGTGGCGTAAATGATCGTGCGATCGAGCAGGCCCTCTTCGCGCAGCAGAATCGCCATCGAATAGACCTCCTCACCCGTGCTGCACCCGGCGATCCAGATCTTGATCGAAGGATAGGTTCTGAGCAGCGGCACCACTTCCTTGCGAATGGCCAGGAAATGCGACGGATCGCGAAACATCTCGCTGACCGGAATCGTCAACAACTGCAACAACTGCATAAACGCCGTCGGGTCGTGCAGGACTTTTTCCTGCAACGCCGAAATCGTCGCGCACTCGAATTGACCCAACGCGTGTTGGACCCGGCGCTTGATCGAAGCGCCGGAGTAATCGCGAAAATCGTAGCTGTACTTGAGGTAGATCGCCTCGATCAACAGCCGTAATTCGATTTCACTGTTTCGTTCCGCTGGATGATTGCGTTCCACTAAATGCGTTCCATCTTCGGTAACCACACGCGAATCAGCGAGAACAGGCGATCCAGATCAATGGGCTTGGCCAGATAATCGTTGGCGCCCGCCTGCAGGCAGCGCTCCTGATCGTCCTTCATGGCCTTGGCCGTCACCGCAATAATGGGCAGTTTGCGCCAGCGCGGGTCCTTGCGGATTTCGATGGTGGCTTCGAAACCATCCATCTCCGGCATCATCACGTCCATCAACACCAGATCGATGTCCTCGACTTCATTCAGTTTTTCAATCGCTTCACGGCCATTACGCCCGATCACCACGACTGCGCCTTTGGTCTCCAGGGCACTGGTCAGGGCGAAGATGTTGCGCACATCGTCGTCCACCAGCAGCACTTTGCGACCCTCGAAAACCTTGTCGCGGCTGCGCGCGGTCTTCAGCATCTTCTGCCGCTCATGGGACAACTGCGATTCGACTTTGTGCAGAAAGAGTGTGACCTCATCGAGCAGACGCTCCGGTGAGCGTGCGCCCTTGATGATGATCGAGCGCGAGTACTTGCGCAGGTCGGCCTCTTCATCGCGCGTCAGGTTACGACCGGTATAAACGATGACCGGCGGGAACGAGCAGATATCTTCGGTGGACATGCGCTTGAGCAGCTCATTACCAAGCATGTCTGGCAGCTTCAGGTCTATGACCATGCAGTCATAGATCGTTGTGCGCAGCTTCTCCAGCGCGTCCTGCGCCAGACCGACAGCCGTGATCTCGATGTCGTCATCGCCGATCAGTCGAGCGATGCTCTCGCGCTGCAGATCGTCGTCTTCAACCAGCAACACGCGTTTGACCTTCTGGGTCAGCTTGGCTTCGAGACGGGCGAACACGTCCTTGAGCTCTTCGCGGGTGGTCGGTTTGACTGCATAGCCAATGGCGCCCATGTGCATCGCCGCTTCGACCCGATCCTCGACCGAAATCACGTGAACGGGGATGTGGCGGGTTTCGGCGTGTTCTTTCAAACGCTGCAACACAGTCAATCCGGAGTGATCCGGCAGACGCATGTCGAGCAGAATGGCATCCGGCACGAACTCGCGGGCCAGGTCATAACCTTCGTCCGCGCCATGGGCAACCAGGCACTGATAACCCAGTTCGTGCGCCAGATCGTAGAGGATATGCGCAAAGTTCGGCTCATCTTCCACTACCAGAATGCAACGGGTGGCGAACGGGGCCTTGTCGCGGTCGTCGGCAAAGCGCGGGATGTGAACCGGCGCCAGAGGCGAAACCACCACCGCAGGCGCTACGGTCGCCGTCACGGTTTGGACTGGCGGAGTGAAGGTCAACGGCGCTTTCGATACATCAGTGGACTCGTTGTATTGCTGCGGCAATACCAGCGTGAACACACTGCCCTGCCCCGGTGCGCTGCTGACGCTGATCGAGCCGCCCAGCAAGGTCGCCAGATCCCGCGAGATCGAAAGGCCCAGCCCGGTACCGCCGTATTTGCGGTTGGTGGTGCCATCGGCCTGACGGAACGCTTCAAAGATGCTTTCCTGCTGATCCGCGGCAATGCCGATGCCCGAATCGCGCACGATGAACGCAATGCGATCATTCGGCTGGCCGCTGATGGTCAGGCGCACCGTGCCCTGCTCGGTAAATTTCACGGCGTTGGACAGCAGGTTTTTGATCACTTGTTCCAGACGTTGACGGTCGGTAAACAGTGTCACCGGCGCATCCGGGAGCAAATCCACGCTGAAGGTCAGTCGTTTGTCGGCCGCCAGCGGTTCGAACACGCTGCGCAGGCCATCGGCCAGACGCGCGACGCTGGTGATTTCCGGGATCACTTCAAGCTTGCCGGCCTCGACCTTGGAAATATCGAGAATGTCGTTGATCAGGTTGAGCAGATCGTTGCCGGCGGAGTAGATCGACTCGGCAAACTTGACTTGTTCAGCACTGAGATTGTCCTGCGGGTTTTCCGCCAGCAACTTGGCCAGGATCAGCGAACTGTTCAGCGGCGTGCGCAGTTCGTGGGACATATTGGCGAGGAACTCGGACTTGTACTTGCTTGAGCGCTGCAACTCTTCGGCGCGCTCTTCGAGTTGCACCTGCGCCTGATTCAGTTCGGTGTTCTTCAGATCCATGGCATCGCGCTGCTCGGCCAAGGTCTGCGCCTGTTCGGCGAGTTGTTCGTTGGTCTGCTCCAGCTCGACTTGCTGGGTTTCCAAGTGCGCTTGCGATTCCTTGAGGATCCGCGACTGCTCCTCCAGTTCTTCGTTGGCAGTCTTCAACTCTTCCTGTTGCACCTGCAACTCTTCGTTGAGCTGCTGGGTTTCGGCCAGCACTTCCTGCAAGCGCTGACGATAACGCGCCGCTTCGATGGAAGTGCCGACGTTGCCGGCAATCAATTCAAGCAGTTCGATGTCGCGGTCGTTGAGCGGACGCAGGAAACCCAGTTCGATCACGCCGTTGACCCGTTCGTCATCGCTGGTCGGCACGACCACCACGCTGCGCGGCAGGCCTTCGCCGAGTCCGGAGCTGACCTTGAAGTAATCCGACGGTACCGAATCGAGACGAATAAGCCGCGCCTGCTGCGCGACCTGACCGACAATACCTTCGCCGCTGTAGATCGACTGGTCCTGATCTTCCTGTTCGCGAGAAAACCCATAAGTCGCTACACGCTTGAGGCCACCGTGCTCTTCGCGCACGTACAACGCCGCTACGGCCGTGCCAAGGTATTGCGCGCAGAACTGCAGAATGTTGCGGCCGAGCAGATTGAGCGTCAGTTGTCCCAGCACCTGCTCAGCCAACTCGGTCTGCCCGTTGCGCAGCCACGCTTGCTGTTCCAGACGCTCGGCACTGGCCTGCTGCGCCGCCAATGTGGCGCCGTAGCTTTCGGACAGATTGACCAGGTCTCGCCGACCGATGTACGCCAGCAACCCACTGATGCCAGCCACAAACAGCAGATAAAGGGTGATGCTCCAGATCGTCGTGCGGCGCACTTCTTCGTTACGCGTGGTGCGTAACTGCTGCTCCATGTCGATCACGTCTTCGAACTGCTTGCGAATCTCGTCGGTCAGGCGCTTGCCACGTCCAGCCTTTACGGCACCGCGATAATCCCCGCTGCTGCGCTGCAAATCGATCATCGATTGTGCATAGGTCGCCCACTCGGTCTGTAATGCCTGGAGGCGGCGCAAACGGTCGGTCTGCACAGGATTGTCGGCGGTCAGCTCAAGCAAGGTATTGAGCGCCACATTGATACGCGGCTTGGCCGTTTCATAAGGATCAAGGAAGTGCTCGTCGCCGCTGAGCAGAAACCCGCGCATGCCGGTTTCCAGATCCACAGTGAGCTTCACCGCTTCGTTGGCGTTATTGATCACCCGGTCGGTGTGTTCAACCCACTGGATGACCGACAGCAGATACGTGATCAGCGAAACGAAGAACACGGCACTGAGCACACCAACACCCAGCGGCAGGCTGATGTTGCGACTCAGGAGTTTGCGAAACCGTTGCTCATCAACCGAAGACGGAGAGGACATGGGGCAGCCTTGTCGAACTGTTGAAAACCCGAGAGTTTGCCCCAAAACGGCACGATGGATCCATTTTTCTCACAGCTTTGGCAGCAAATTCCTACATTTGCTCGCGTCTAGAGCCACGCCAACAGTTATCCTTGCCTGTCCATTTGCAGTGAATGTTTTTTGTATCAAGCCGGGAACTTGTGGCCATGCGCCACTTACTCATGCATGAGCCCGGCAGATTCGACCGGCCGATACCCCTGAATTTCTATCTTTGAGAGCCTCTATTATGTCCACCCCAGCGTCCATCATCCTTGTAGTAGAAGACGATGCCATTGTGCGCATGCTGATCGTCGATGTGCTGGAGGAGCTGGAGTACAAGGTGCTGGAGGCTGACGGCAGCGAGAAGGCGCTGGAGTTTCTCAATGATGAGGAACAGAAAATTGATCTGATGATGACTGATGTAGGTTTGCCAGTTATGGATGGTCGTGAACTGGCCACGCAAGCACGTCTGTTACGCCCCGCCCTGCCAATCCTGTTTGCCAGTGGTTATGCTGAAAGTATTGATGTACCTCCGGACATGCAGGTTATTGGCAAACCTTTTTCGATTGACCAATTACGTGACAAAGTAAAAAGCAGCATTCAATAATTAACTCAACGGACTGCCGCTTTAAAACAACTTCAAGGGGCAGTCCGGCCTCATATTTTTGCGAACAAAACATAAGCTGGCGAGCTGTTGAAAAACACACTCACATAATGCTTCTTGATAAACACACTCCAACAAAAGAGGATCACTCAAACATACAAACCAAAATAAACGAATTTATTATGACCCTAAAACATTCAAACTTCCTGAATCAACGTTACTTATCCCGACCTGCCCCTTCTTCTAACCTCCACCGTGAATACGTTGCAAGCGATAACCGCGAACGAGAGGAAGTGATATATAAACTCAAGCAGCGCTCAGCGCATCTTGCCCCTGCGCAAACAATTACGCTGGAGGGCGCGACCCTATCCCTGGAGGCGGGATCGACACTTGAAGATGCCATACTCCCCGGCAGGCACTTGCTGCAACGAATGTCCGAACAAACTTCCTTCAAAAAACTGATGGCAACATTGAGACTTTCCGAACACTCAGTTTTCGAAGTGACAACCGAAGGCGAAATTAACGCAAAACACTCGGGTAATACCGTGGATTTGGCAAACGCCTTCAAACGCGCACCGGATCTGCAAGACGATCTGCAGATACTGGTTGAAATGGCCGAATTGACCGGTGGCACGATTTCCACCGCAGACCAGATCGATTTGGCGCAATGGCTGGCTTTCCACGGCTACATCATCCCTCACAATGCCGCCGAAGCGTCCCGTCTTGTGGCTTTCATGGAAGCCAAACCTCATGCAAGCCCAGAGTTGGGCAACTATTGGGAAATGATAAAGACTGGAGAAGGCAACTCGGCGACGCTTTCTGCAACTGAGCGCAGTGAGTTCCGCAAACTCATCGCCAGTTACATCAAGAATCAGTCGTTACTGGAGCATTTGTCGGAGAGCATTTTTGGCGGGCGAACTGCGCCCTTCACACGTGCCGAGGCTGAGGAAATTATTAAGGCACTTGTTTCCAGCCCCATCGCTGCTCACTGGGCCGACGCTTACGTAGTAGATCTCGGCTGGTACGGCGCTCGCGACAACCAACCGCAATCGGAAACGTCGCGCAAGCAGGTAATCCTGACTTCGCTGCTGCTCAATCTTCATCCTCAAGTCGGGGAAGATGTACCGCGAAATCATGTTGCCGGTTTCGATTTGTATGCTGCCGAGCATCTGGAAAAATCCTTCGCCGAGATTCAAACCGATTTCGAGAATCACCTGATCGAGCACCACAGGGTGAGTAAAAAGAATGCAGCATTGGCCGCTCACTTATTGCTGGCGGAGCCTGCGCCGGAATTTTTGGTCAAAGGTCTGCCTGCCACCCTGCTAGTGGGCACGCCGCAATGCGTGGAATTTTGCCGAATCGTGGCGGTGCAAGAAATCATTGCGCCAGGCTCGACTCGATCCATGACTTACGCGCAATTGCAGCAACTTTCGACACTGGAACCAGTGACCGAATCACGCAAGATGCTCGACGCTCTGGCCGCCGTGGATCCTGTGATTGATTGGGCTGTGCTCAACAAAATCGTCACGCCTGATGACGTCGAAAAATCTGTCACTGACTCACTGAAAGTCGCCACGGACGCCTACGCCCGACATGCGAGGACACTTGCCGAAAACGCTGAAACACTGACGCGTCCCCTGCCAACGCGCAAAAGCGTCGCACTGGATATCCTCAAGCAAGTTGCCAAGGGTTGCACTTATCTTGAAAGCGACGTCCTTCAGCAAACGCGTAATCGCCCGCTGGAAGACGCTTACATTTCGCTAAAAATGTCACCTGTCGAGTTGCATATGTCCAACGATCTGGCGACCGGCAATTGGGATTTGAAACAAGGGGAAAGCATCTATACAGCGTTCCCCAACATGCGCCGTAATCTGGTTTCTCCCGACGGTGAGTTCTACCGTCAGTTCAATCGGGCCTATCTGGTGCATGCGCAAGCGATGAATACGCATTTGAAGCAAGCATTTACTTCAATGCCATTGCTCGACCGGATTCGATTGCTGAAGGGTCAGGTGACGATGTTTACCGTCAGACCCTTGGTCGCGAAACGCCAATCGATTAACGGTATTTCCGCAAACCCAATCGCGTCGACCATTGACACCATCTTGAAGGTGACTGAGCGTGAACCGACGGAAAGTCATAGAGAAATAGATGATGCAAAGGGTCGCTACGGGGTAGTGATCTGCTGCGAATTCGAAGGCCGGGTAACCTGTTACGAATTATTCACTCTGCACGGAATCTGTCGCGAAAACACTGAACTGGCAAAGCTTGTTCAGAGGGAAAAGCTGTTAAGCGCACCCAGTCGCAGCAATGCGACGAACTACTCTGCGCCTGCGAAAGTTCATCAACTACCGACGAACATAGAGTGTTACACCCATGGTGTTACGCCCGGTCTCATCGAGGCCAGTTCCGGTGTGATCGACAAAATTGCCGAGTTGCCAGCCTTGGCGCCGCTGTCGCCAATCAACGGTTATTACCAGAGTTTCTACTCAACAGAGTTCGACCGCCTGGTGAACTTCGTACTCAAGCACAGACCCGTCGCGACTTACGATGAGTTGGTTAAAGAGTGCTGGGGACAGACCCGGCTGGAGGCATTGCGTGCAAAACGGGAAAAAGACCTGGATACGTTTCTGAACGTTGTCGTGCCCTTCAAGTCATGCATCGAAGATCTCAATTCAGGCGACCTGGATCGTCAATTTGACGGAATCAAGGCCTGTACCCTGGAAGCCGCCATGACCTTTCTGTTAGTAGTCGGAGCCATTGCGAAGATCGCCAGCCTGGCGGCCAAGAGCATGAGTATTGCCACGAAGGCCAGCAAGATAGCTTCCACAGGCGCTGGATTGGTCAGCAACTTACTCAATCCGCTGGATGGCGCAACCGATTTGCTTGTGAATGGTGCCAAACTTTTGCGCAAAGGTTGGCACAGCGGTGTGGCTGCACTCGAAAGCGCTATTTACGATGCACGCAAATGGTCGGGAAAGACGCCCTATCACGCACTTTCGGCGGCTGTCGATCCAGACACTATTCGCCTGGGCATCCGACAAACTGCGCAAGAATCCGCAGACGTATTCCAGGTTTGGGGAATACGCCACAGTGATGAATGGTACGCTTTGAACCGTTTGGGCGAACCATGCGGCCCCGAGTTAAGAAACCTGAAACTGGTCAACAAATTCAACGTTCCAAACCCTTTCAAGCGAGCAAAACCGTTCAGCTACACCCGTGGATATTTGAAAAAAGCCATTCCCCACGCCAAGAGTAAAATCGACAACACGATCCAGTTACTCTTGGATGGTCATAACGATGATGTCAGATCCGTCATCAAGCATGTCTTCGGCATTGATTCGAGTGAGGCCATTGAACGCATAACCAGGAACTTGCGCGCCATGCGCAAGGACCTTGATTCGGTAGGTTTGCATAACATGGTCTTTCGGCCACCTGGTTCCGATGTAATCGCTGCGTTACAACCTCAAGCCTATAAACGTTGGCAAGCGGCCGTACGCTCAGGCGAGAAGCTGGACATCAACTCAAGAACATTCCTGTCCATTTATCCTGACAACCTGGATGAATTTTACACGGTGGCGAAATTCGATGACGCCAGGGTCGGCGATGTCCTCGTGCATGAGATGTCTCATGGTGCGCCGGACACGCTTGATTTGTACTACAGTGAGATAGTGCGAGATGCCATCCCGGCAGAATACAACGCGGTCGGGTTATTGGAATTTGCCAGAGACGCGCACAAGGCCCATCCTCAAAATTTAAGTAACCCCCATTTCCGCTTCGGTGTTTTAAAGGATTTCGAGGAGTTTAAATCAACGATTTCGAGCCGACCAAAAATCGTGCAGGAGCACCCGGCATTGGTAAACGCCGAATCCTATTCATTGGCGGTTTCGTTGATCGACCAACATACAACCAGCCCTGCAACATTTATGTTCAACCTATCCACCATCACCAACTCGATCAATAACACAGCTCCCGGCGAATTTCTTTCCGGGCCGATCCTGCTCAATCTGGCCAAACCAAACTTTTAAACCCCGCAGATTTTCAGGGCCGCATCACTGATAGAGGGCGCAAGCAACCACCACTGTGGTTTAATTGCGCCCTTTTTTCGCCCCCGCTTTGCTGCATAGGATCATAGCTAATGACTCAGCCCGTCACCAAAGTCCTGGTCATCGGATATGTCTGGCCTGAGCCGCGCTCGTCAGCAGCCAGTGGGCACGTCATGCAGATCCTCGAAACATTTTTGCAGCAGGGTTGGGACATCACTTTCAGCAGCCCCGCCGGTCCCGGCGAACATAAGGCCGACCTGTCTGCGCTGGGCATTCACGAAGTACCCATTGAACTCAATAACAGCAGTTTCGACGTATTCATCAGTGAACTGGCGCCGGATATTGTGCTGTTCGACCAGTTCATGATGGAGGAGCAGTTCGGCTGGCGGGTTGAAAAGCAGTGTCCCCACGCACTTAGGGTGCTTGAAACCTCTGACCTGCAAAGCCTGCGGCATGCTCGCCATCAGCGACTCAAGGATCACCTGAAAGCCAGCAGCGACCAGAATGACTTCAGCGAGTTGTTTGCGCCTGCACTGCGCGAAGAGTTTGAGTTGATGGCCGATACCGATCTGGCCAAACGGGAAATCGCGGCGTTGTACCGTTGCGATCTGAACTTGATGATCTCCGAAGTTGAAATCGCGTTGCTGGTCCAGGAGTTCGGCTTGCCGCGTCAATTGCTGCATTGGTGCCCGCTGATGGTTGATTTACCAAGCGCCCCGCCTACCGCATTCGCCGATCGAGCGCATTTCCTGAGCATCGGCAACTTCCGGCATGCGCCCAACTGGGATGCTGTGCTCTGGATGAAGTCCACTGTCTGGCCGCTCATTCGTCAGCAATTGCCGGATGCGCAGTTGCACATCTATGGCGCGTACACGCCGCCCAAGGCCACGGCTTTGCACAACGCCGCGCAGGGTTTTCACGTCATGAACTGGGCCGAAGATGCGTTGCAGGTCATGTCGGCTGCACGGGTGTGCCTGGCGCCGTTGCGTTTCGGGGCCGGGATCAAGGGCAAACTGGTTGATGCGATGCTGTGCGGCACCCCAAGTGTCACGACGCCGATCGGTGCCGAAGGCATGTATGGCGAACACCTTTGGTCCGGTGCTGTCGCACGCACCGCAAGCGACATCGCCGACAGCGCCGTTCGGTTATATAAGGATCAAACACTTTGGCAAGCGGCTCAGCAGGCAGGAACCACGTTGCTCAGCGAGCGCTATCAATACGTTGTACACGGTCAGGCACTTATTGAAAGACTGCGCTATTGCCAGCAGCATTTACAAACACTTAGAACCAGCAATTTTACCGGAAGCATGTTGCGCCACCACTTTCATAAAAGCACCCAATACATGTCGCAGTGGATTGAAGCAAAAAACCGAAACTCACCTACTGACTGAACAGATAACTCCACCCCGTACACAGCTTGCATTAATACAAGCATTGGCCAAATAAGTATTAGGCACTATAAACCTCCTGCGCGCACAACTTAATTAATATTTAACGCAGGACAATCAAATGAATAACACCCAGTACGAAACCTCGCCTCTTCATCGATGGATGACCGCAACTCCACAAATCAACAACTTGTCACTACTGGAACTTACATTGCCCGGCACGCATAATGCCGGGTGTGACAAGAAAGCCTCTTACGTATTCCCGGTTGCAAACTGGACCGTATGCCAGGATGACTCTTTTTATTCACAGCTCAAACTTGGCTCCAGGGCTCTGGATGTACGACTCGAGTATCACGACAAGGCAAAAGGCTTCAATCAGTTCCGCTTTCAACATAACGGTTTCCTCTCCTCTCGAACGCTTGAGGACTTACTGCGCGACCTCAACAAATTTCTGGAAGAAAACCCGGATGAATTCATAATTCTGGACTTTCACGAACTGAAAAAAGGGGACAGTGAGTTCAATCAAATCAAATTCAGAGATTTGATGCTGCAACATCTCGGCCAACGGATGATTCCAGCCCGCAACGTGCACCTGACGCTTGGGGAGCTAAAGCAAGCAAGTCCTCTACAACGAATCGTGGTGTCCGCTTCCATGAGAACGGACGTGCTTGACTATCGGATTCACTCGCCTATTCGTCATAAGTGGATCGGGGAAACACTTGTTTCCACCTCTGATTTACATAAGTACATCAAAAGTGTGGTGAGCGAGCCTGTCAGCAAGTCGCAACTCTGGTCGCTGTCAGCAACGACCTATACTCGAGGCGGGCCACAACGAATTCTCAATGATCTGGACAACTGGTTCTCCCCTGCCAAATCGGACTGGGCCCAAAAGTGCAACATCATCAATTTCGACTTCATTAAAGACTCGAACATCGTGTTCTATTGCCAATCGGCCAGCATTAATAAAGCCAATGAGAAATCGCTGATAGCACCTCGTGTGCAAGCAGATTAAGTTCACTGTGTGAGCACTCCTTTACGAATTGATGGACGGCCAAACGGTTCGTCCATCCTCTAATGCCATTACGATTTCCAGTATTCCCACACAGGATTCAGCAAATGCATGATCTTGACCTTCAACACTTCCAGCCCAATCGATGGATGGCCGCCACACCGCCACTCGATAACTTGTCATTATTCGAGATGACTTTACCGGGCACGCATAATGCCGGTTGTGATTGGGAGGCCTCTTACAGCCCCTCGATCGCCGCAAACTGGGCGGTCTGCCAGGATGTGCCGTTTTACTCCCAGCTCAATCGCGGTGCCAGGGCACTTGATCTGCGATTGGTGTATGACAGCCACGCCACAGGGCTGGCGAAATTTCGATTCTTTCATGACAAGGTCTGGTCATCGCGCACATTGGAAGATCTCATTCGTGATCTCAAAGGTTTTCTTGAGCGCAGTTACAATGAATTTATCGTCCTTGACTTTCACGAATTAAGGGACGGCGACACGCCCTTCGACTTCAAGTACTTCAACGACGTGATGTTGCAACATCTCGGCGAGTACATAATTCCTGAAAAAAACAAACATCTGAGCCTCGGCGAATTGAAGAACATCAGCCGAATGCAACGTTTGCTGGTGGCAACCCCCTCTCATTCCAACATCGACTGGGAGTGGTTTTGCCACCAGGTGATTCATAAGTGGGCTGGTAACGCCTATGTTCTGGAAACATTGCTGCCGACGTTTACGCTACAAAACTACCTGACCGAGGTGATGAAGAGGCCGCCTTCGAGAACCTTGCTTTGGTCGCTCTCCGCAGCCATCTGGAATGCAACCGGCCCTCAACGGATTTATGAAAAGCTCGACGCCTGGTTTGATCCGGCGAACAGTGATTGGGCGCAAAACTGCAACATCATCAATTTCGACTTCATTAAAAATTCGAACATCGTGTTGTTTTGCCAGCAAGCCAACCTGCAGAAAGCGATTGCGAAGTCCACGGTAACGCTTCACCCGCAGCACGTTGGCTGAACCTGCGCAACGGATGTCCATCGCGGCAAACTGGCGCCCGGCAGGACAAACGAGGCATGATCGCAAGGCTCCTACGAAAAGAAGCTACCCGCCATGACCCGAACTGCCCGCGTGACCGACCCTTCATACGAGTTGATGGATGACCACAACGGGTTGTCCATCATCTACCGCCAGCATGGTTTCCCCTGCCCACTGGTGCGCTGGCATTTCCACAAGGAATACGAACTGCATCTGATCGTCGCCAGCTCTGGCAAAGTGTTCATAGGCGACTACATCGGCAACTTCTATCCCGAGACCCTGTTTCTGACGGGTCCCAATCTGCCGCACAACTGGATCAGCCAGGTGGCCGAAGACGAAGTGGTGGAAAAGCGCGACATGCTCGTCAATTTTACCGATGAGTTGTTCGAGAGCGGCCATCAGGTATTCGCTGAACTCCGAACGCTTGCACCGCTCTTGGAGCGCGCTCAGTACGGCATCGAATTCCGCTGCAAGCGTACGATCCGTCAAGCCATGACGTTGATGCAGCGTATCGCCGATACTCAAGGCATCACCCGGCTCGGGCACTTCTTCATCCTGATGGAGTTGCTCGCCGCCAGCGATGATTTCCAGTTGTTGTCCGGCGCCACCACGCCGCAACTGGCCGATGAACACAACATCGATCGCACCAACCGCGCCGTCGATTACATCTTCAGCCACTACGCCCGGGATATTTCGCTGGAAGAAGTCGCCGAGCATCTGGGCATGACGCCGACGTATTTCAGTCGCGTGTTCAAACAGGCGACCGGGCGCAACTTCATCGAATTCGTCAATCGTTTGCGCATCAGTAAGTCCTGCGAACTGCTGGCGGACGGCGATAAACCGGTGACCGATGTGTGCTTTGAGTCAGGTTTCAACAATATTTCCAACTTCAATCGGCGCTTTCAACAGCTCAAGGGCATGACCCCTTCGCACTATCGGCGCCTCGCCGTACAGCGACTGACTGAACAGAACCATTAATGAGACTTCCACAGGTTCTGACCTGTTTTTGCAGCGAAAACCTGTACGCATTCGTTAGGCTCCTCGCTCTGAAATCCCCTTCCCTGCGTTAACTCCCTCAAAGCTCAGTGCAAAAAAGTATTGATAAAAGTGCGATGGATGATTTGTCAGTCTGTCGATTGAAGGCTGTAATCAGTGCACATTCTTCCTGCACAGGAAGACACAAAAACAATAACTGTCCTTCTGCCCCCTCTGGGTTCAGAAAAGGAGTGCACGATGCAACCCACTGCAAAAGCTCTGCTTGCCCTCACCTGCATGACCCTCAGCAGCGTCAGCCTTGGCGCCCAGACCCTGACCATCGCCACCGTCAACAACAGCGACATGATCCGCATGCAAAAACTCTCGAAAACCTTCGAGACCGAGCATCCGGACATCAAGCTCAATTGGGTGGTGCTGGAAGAGAACGTCCTGCGCCAGCGCCTGACCACCGACATCGCCACCCAGGGTGGCCAGTTCGATGTGTTGACCATCGGCATGTACGAAGCGGCACTGTGGGGGGGCAAGGGTTGGCTGGAACCGATGAAGGATCTGCCGGCCAGTTACGCCCTCGACGATGTATTCCCGTCAGTGCGTGAAGGCCTGTCGGTCAAGGGTTCGCTCTACGCCCTGCCGTTCTACGCCGAAAGCTCGATCACCTATTACCGCACCGACCTGTTCAAGGATGCCGGCCTGACCATGCCCGAGCGTCCGACCTGGGAACAGATCGCCGGCTTCGCCGAAAAACTCACCAACAAGGATAAAGAGCAGTACGGCATCTGCCTGCGTGGCAAGGCTGGCTGGGGCGAGAACATGGCGTTGGTTACCACGGTCGCCAACGCCTATGGCGCACGCTGGTTCGATGAGCAGTGGAAGCCGGAATTCAGCGGCCCCGAGTGGAAGAACGCGCTGAATTTCTACGTCAACACCATGAAGAAATCCGGCCCGCCGGGTGCTTCCAGCAACGGTTTCAACGAGAACCTCGCCCTGTTCAACAGTGGCAAGTGCGCGATCTGGGTTGACGCTTCCGTCGCCGGCTCATTCGTGACCGACAAGACCCAGAGCAAGGTCGCCGATCACGTCGGCTTCACCTTCGCACCGCATCAGGTCACCGATAAAGGTTCGGCGTGGCTGTATTCGTGGGCGCTGGCGATTCCAACCAGCTCCAAGGCCAAGGATGCGGCAAAAGAGTTCAGCGCCTGGGCGACTTCCAAGGAATACGGTGAACTGGTGGCCAAAACCGACGGCATCGCCAACGTACCACCAGGCACTCGCGCCTCGACTTACAGCGACGCCTACATGAGCGCTGCGCCGTTCGCCAAGGTCACCCTCGAGTCGTTGAAAGCTGCAGACCCGAGCAAACCGACGCTGAAACCGGTGCCTTACATCGGCATTCAACTGGTGACCATTCCTGAATTCCAGGGGATCGGCACCCAGGTCGGCAAGTCCTTCTCGGCAGCGCTGATCGGCCAGACCACGGTCGACCAGGCGCTCACCGCCGCGCAGCAAACCACCGAACGCGAGATGAAGCGCGCCGGTTACCCGAAGTAACCGAACACTTCCCCTGTGGGAGCTGGCTTGCCCGCGATGGCGCCAGCAAAGTCAGCATCGCTGTCGGCTGACATACCGCTATCGCTGGCAAGCCAGCTCCCACAGGGTCCGCGTCGATGTCAGGAATGTTGTTTGTCCTGAACATGTATATGCACCCAACCGGTTGTGATCACCATGAATACTTCAACTGCCAAAGCCCACATCGACCTCGCCAAGCCACAGCGTAAAAACCGCGTAGCCAATCCCGGCTGGTTTCTGGTCAGCCCTTCGGTGGCCCTGCTGCTGCTGTGGATGATCGTGCCGCTGGGCATGACTATTTACTTTTCGATGATCCGCTACAACCTGCTCAACCCCGGCGAAAACGAGTTCGTCGGGTTTGAGAACTTCTCCTACTTCCTGACCGACTCGGGCTTCATGCCCGGCGCCACCAACACCCTGTTGCTGGTCGGCAGTGTGCTGCTGATCAGCGTGGTGTTGGGCGTGTTGATCAGCGCACTGCTGGAGGCCAGTGAATTCCTTGGTCGCGGCATCGTGCGGGTCATGCTGATCTCGCCGTTTTTTATCATGCCCACGGTCGGTGCGCTGATCTGGAAAAACCTGATCTTTCATCCGGTGTCCGGAATCCTCGCCTACATCTGGAAACTGTTCGGCGCGCAACCGGTGGACTGGCTGGCGCACTACCCGCTGCTGTCGATCATCATCATTGTCTCGTGGCAATGGCTGCCCTTCGCGATCCTGATCCTGATGACCGCCATGCAGTCCCTCGACCAGGAACAGAAGGAAGCGGCACGCCTGGATGGCGCAGGCCCGATTGCGATCTTCTGGCACCTGACCCTGCCGCATCTGGCCCGGCCGATTGCCGTGGTGGTGATGATCGAGACGATCTTCCTGCTGTCGGTGTTTGCCGAGATTTTCACCACCACCAACGGCGGCCCCGGCTACGCCTCGACCAACCTCGCCTACCTGATCTACAACCAGGCGCTGGTGCAGTTCGACGTCGGTATGGCGTCGGCGGGCGGCTTGATTGCCGTGGTCATCGCCAACATCGCCGCGATCATTCTGGTGCGGATGATCGGCAAAAACCTGACTGACAAAGCCTGAGGCCCGCCATGACTCTTCAACAATCCCGCCGGCTGCAAAGCCTGCTGCTCGGCACCTTGGCCTGGGCCATCGCGATCGTGATTTTCTTCCCGATCTTCTGGATGGTGATGACCAGTTTCAAAACCGAAATCGACGCCTTCGCCACGCCGCCGCAGTTCATCTTCACGCCAACGCTGGAGAACTACCTGCACATCAACGAGCGCAGCGACTACTTCAGCTTTGCCTGGAACTCGGTGGTGATTTCCTTCAGCGCCACAGCTCTGTGCCTGCTGATCGCAGTGCCGGCGGCCTATTCGATGGCGTTCTACGAAACCCAGCGCACCAAAGGCACGCTGCTGTGGATGCTGTCGACCAAGATGTTGCCGCCAGTGGGCGTGCTGATGCCGATCTACTTGCTGGCCAAGAGTTTCGGCCTGCTCGACACGCGCATTTCACTGATCGTGATCTACACGCTGATCAACCTGCCGATCGTGGTCTGGATGATTTACACCTACTTCAAGGACATCCCCAAAGACATCCTCGAAGCCGCCCGCCTCGACGGCGCCACGCTGTGGCAGGAAATGATCCGTGTGCTGCTGCCGATCGCCAAGGGTGGTCTTGCCTCGACCGTGCTGCTGTCGCTGATCCTGTGCTGGAACGAGGCCTTCTGGTCGCTGAACCTGACCTCGTCGAAAGCCGCGCCACTGACCGCGCTGATCGCCTCGTATTCAAGTCCCGAAGGATTGTTCTGGGCCAAGTTGTCGGCGGTGTCGACCCTGGCCTGTGCGCCGATCCTGATCTTCGGCTGGATCAGCCAGAAACAACTGGTGCGCGGCCTGTCGTTCGGCGCCGTGAAATAGCCCTCAAAGAATAAGCACAAAAGGAGCGCCACCATGGCCAACCTGAAAATCAAGAATCTGCAAAAAGGCTTCGAAGGTTTTTCCATCATCAAGGGCATCGACCTTGAGGTGAACGATAAGGAATTCGTGGTCTTCGTCGGCCCGTCCGGCTGCGGCAAATCCACCCTGCTGCGCCTGATCGCCGGCCTGGAAGAAGTCAGCGGCGGCACCATCGAACTCGATGGCCGCGACATCACTGAAGTCAGCCCGGCCAAGCGCGATCTGGCGATGGTGTTCCAGACTTACGCGCTGTATCCGCACATGACCGTGAAAAAGAACATGTCTTTCGCCCTCGATCTGGCCGGCGTACCGAAAGCCGAGGTTGAGAAAAAAGTCGGCGAAGCCGCACGCATTCTTGAACTGGGGCCGATGCTTGAGCGCAAACCGAAGCAGCTCTCTGGCGGTCAGCGCCAGCGTGTCGCCATCGGCCGCGCGATTGTGCGCAACCCGAAAATCTTCCTGTTCGACGAACCGCTGTCCAACCTCGACGCCGCACTGCGGGTGCAGATGCGTCTGGAACTGCTGCGCCTGCACAAAGACCTGCAAGCCACGATGATCTACGTCACCCACGACCAAGTCGAAGCGATGACCATGGCCGACAAAGTCGTGGTGCTCAATGGCGGCAAAATCGAACAAGTCGGCTCGCCGCTGGACCTGTATCACAACCCGGCCAACCTGTTCGTCGCCGGGTTCCTCGGCACGCCGAAGATGGGCTTCCTCAAGGGCAAGATCGCCCGGATCGATGGCCAAACCTGCGAAGTCGCACTGGACGCGGGCACCCGCATCACCCTGCCCTTCAACGCCGCCAACCTGGCCGTCGGCAGCGCCGTGACTCTGGGCATTCGCCCGGAGCATCTGGAACTGGCACAACCGGGGGACGGCACCCTGCAAGTCACCGCCGATGTCAGCGAACGGCTGGGCAGCGACACCTTCTGCCACGTCAAGACCAACGCCGGCGAAGCGCTGACCATGCGCGTGCGCGGTGACCTGGCCAGCCGTTATGGCGAGCAACTGAACCTGTATCTGGACGCCGCCCACTGCCACTTGTTCGATGCCGAAGGTGTGGCGCTGACCCGTCCGCTGCGTGCTGCGGCCTGATTTTTCGAGACTTGCCCAATGAAACTGAATAAACAGAACCTCAACCGCCTCGCCCCAGAAGTGAAACTGCCGGCCTACAGCCTCAGCGACACCCGTCAGGGCATCGCGCACATTGGCGTCGGCGGTTTCCATCGCGCGCATCAGGCGTATTACACCGATGCCTTGATGAATACCGGCGAAGCGCTGGACTGGGCGATCTGCGGGGTCGGCCTGCGCGCTGAAGATCGCCGCGCCCGCGACGACTTGAAGGAACAGGATTACCTGTTCACCCTGTTCGAACTCGGTGACAGCGACGATACCGAAGTCCGCGTGATCGGCGCGATTCGAGACATGCTGCTGGCCGAGGACAGCGCACAGGCGTTGATCGACAAACTCGCCGATCCGCAGATCCGCATCGTCTCGCTGACTATCACCGAGGGCGGTTACTGCATCGACGACAGCAACGGCGAATTCATGGCGCATCTGCCGCAGATTCAGCACGATCTGGCCAATCCCGACGCGCCGAAAACCGTGTTCGGCTTATTGTGCGCGGCCCTGGAAAAACGTCGGGCGGCGGGCATTCCGGCCTTCACCGTAATGTCCTGCGATAACCTGCCGCACAACGGCGCCGTGACTCGCAAGGCATTGCTGGCATTCGCCACGCTGCTCCATAGCGACCTGTGCAGCTGGATCGACGCCAACGTCAGTTTCCCCAACGCCATGGTCGACCGCATCACGCCGATGACCAGCACCGCGCATCGCCTGCAACTGGCCGACAAACACGGCGTAGACGACGCCTGGCCAGTGGTTTGCGAACCGTTTGTGCAGTGGGTGCTGGAGGACAAATTCGTCAACGGTCGCCCGGCCTGGGAAAAGGTCGGCGTGCAGTTCACCGACGACGTTTCGCCGTATGAAGAGATGAAGATCAAACTGCTCAACGGCAGCCATCTGGCGCTGACGTATCTGGGCTTTTTGAAGGGTTATCGCTTTGTCCACGAGACCATGAATGACCCGTTGTTCGTGCGTTACATGCGCGCTTACATGGATCTGGATGTCACGCCGCAACTGGCACCGGTACCGGGCATCGATTTGACCGAGTACAAGAACACGCTGGTGGCGCGGTTCTCCAATCAGGCGATTGCCGATCAGCTTGAGCGAGTGTGTTCGGATGGTTCGTCGAAGTTTCCCAAGTTCACCATTCCGACCATCAATCGATTGATTGCCGATGGCCAGGAAACCAAACGCGCGGCGTTGGTGGTCGCGGCTTGGGCGCTTTACTTGAAAGGCGTGGATGAGAATGGCGATACGTATTCGATTCCGGATCCTCGGGCGGCGTTTTGTCAGGCGTTGGTGGCGGATGACGCGTCGATGACTCAGCGTTTGCTGGGAGTTGAGGAGATTTTCGGGACGGCGATTGCGCAGTCGGCGGAGTTTGTGGCGGCGTTTGAGTGGTGCTGTGACAGTTTGCGCGAAGAAGGTGTGACGCGCACTTTGCAGCAGATTCTCGTCTGAGCGTTGCGTCGCAACCACTGGCGCCATCGCTGGCAAGCCAGCTCCCACAAGGTTCTCGGTTGCTTACACATTTGAGTACACCCAAAAACCTATGGGAGCTGGCTTGCCAGCGATTAGCTGCAACCGGATTGAACTGACACCCTGAGGATATCCCAGTGACAACCCGACATCTCTTCCTCGGCATCGACTGCGGCACCCAAGGCACCAAAGCGATCATCCTCGATGCCGCCAACGGTCAGGTGCTCGGCCAAGGCGCCGCCGCGCACACCATGATCAGCGGCGCCAACGGCCGCCGCGAACAAGACACGCAACAATGGCTGGAAGCCTTCGCACTCGCCACCCGTCGGGCACTGTTGGCGGCGAATGTCGACGGCCAGTCAATCCTCGGCATCGGCGTATCCGGCCAGCAACACGGCCTGGTTTTGCTCGACGATCAAGGCGAAGTCCTGCGCCCGGCCAAGCTCTGGTGCGACACCGAAACCAGCGCCGAAAACGATCGACTGCTCAGCCATCTGGGCGGTGAAGCAGGTTCGCTGGAACGCCTCGGCGTGGTCATTGCACCGGATTACACGGTGTCGAAACTGCTGTGGACCAAAGAGCAGCATCCGGAGGTGTTTTCACGCATCGTCCGCATCCTGCTGCCCCACGATTACCTCAATTTCTGGCTCACCGGCCGTTCGTGCAGTGAATACGGCGACGCCTCCGGCACCGGCTATTTCAACGTGCGCACCCGTCAGTGGGATTTGCAGCTGCTGCGCGACATCGACGCCAGCGGTCGCCTGCAAGCCGCGTTGCCTGAGTTGATCGATGCGCATGAAGCCGTGGGCACGATCCTGCCGGCCATCGCCGAACACCTCGGCATCAACCGCAACGCACTGGTCGCAAGCGGTGGCGGCGACAACATGATGGGCGCCATCGGCACCGGCAATATTCAACCCGGTGCGATCACCATGAGCCTCGGCTCTTCCGGCACCGTCTACGCCTACGCCGACGCGCCGAAAGTCAGCCCGGACGCCTCGGTCGCGACCTTCTGCTCCTCCAGCGGCGGCTGGCTCCCGCTGATCTGCACGATGAACCTGACCAACGCCACGGGCGCGATTCGCGACCTGTTCGACCTCGATCTCGAGCAATTCAACGACCTCGTCGCTCAGGCACCGATTGGCGCCGAAGGCGTGAGCATGCTGCCGTTCCTCAACGGCGAACGCGTTCCCGCCCTGCCCCATGCCACTGGCAGCCTGCACGGTTTGACGCTGGATAATCTGACCCAGGCCAATCTGTGCCGCGCCGCCGTCGAAGGCACCACCTTCGGCCTGCGTTATGGACTGGATTTGCTCCGTCAGAATGGTTTACAAAGCCGCAGCATTTGCCTGATCGGCGGCGGTTCGAAAAGTGCGGTGTGGCGACAGATCGTCGCCGACATCATGAACACGCCGGTGATCTGCACTGAGCAAAGCGAAGCTGCGGCCCTTGGTGCGGCGATTCAAGCAGCGTGGTGCAAGTCATGGTCGAACGGTCACGAGGACACACTGGCCGGCCTGTGCCAGCGCTGCGTGAAGCTCGACCTGAACAGTGAAACCCTGCCGGTCGCCGCCAATGTCGCGGCGTTTCAGCAGGCTTATGAACGCTATCAACAGCATGTCGCAACCCTATAAAGAGCAAACAATTATGTATTTGGTGTGTGGCGAAGCCCTGTTTGATTTTTTCAGCGAAGACGACGCCAGCGGTCTGGCATCGAAAGTGAATTTCAAGGCGATTGCCGGCGGCTCGCCGTTCAACGTCGCCGTGGGTTTGCGCCGTTTGGGCGTG
This sequence comes from Pseudomonas sp. N40(2020), assembly GCF_014472415.1. GTDB lineage: Bacteria > Pseudomonadota > Gammaproteobacteria > Pseudomonadales > Pseudomonadaceae > Aquipseudomonas. The sequence goes on along the minus strand of NZ_JACSZV010000018.1, from coordinate 41,657 downwards.
GATTCAGCCTTGTTCGCCGGCCTGTCCACCGACTACCTCGGCCGCCGCTTGCAGCAAGTGCTTAAGGAAGAAGGCGTACGCCCGGACTTTCTGGTGGATTTCGCCGCGCCGACCACTCTGGCGATGGTCGCTGTCGGTGCCAACGGCTCGCCGCACTACAGCTTTCGCGGTGAAGGCTGTGCGGATCGGCAACTGAATCCAAGCCATCTGCCGTCGCTGGGCGACGAGGTGCGCGGCTTGCACATCGGTTCGTATTCATTGGTGGTGCAGCCGATTGCCGACACCCTGCTCGCCTTGGTCCAGCGTGAAAGCGGCAAACGCCTGATCACCCTCGATCCCAACGTACGCCTCAATCCCGAGCCGAATATCGACTTGTGGCGCGAGCGAATCGCCACGCTGGTGCAACTGGCGGATCTGATCAAAGTCAGCGACGAAGACTTGAGCCTGCTCTATCCCGAACAGGATCCGCAGCGCGTCATCGACGGCTGGCTGGAACATCGCTGCCAAGTCGTTTTCCTCACTCGCGGTGGCGAAGGCGCGACCGTGTTCAGCCGCGCCCATGGCTCATGGTCGGTGCCAGCCTGCTCGGTGAAGATCGCCGATACCGTCGGTGCCGGCGACACCTTCCAGGCCGCGCTGATCACTTGGCTGACCGAGCACGGTCTGGACTCGGCTGAGGGCGTGCAGCAACTCGGTCGCGAGCAAATCGACGGCATGCTCAAGTTCGCCGTGCAAGCCGCAGCGCTGACGTGCAGCAAGACCGGTCCGGATTTGCCCTATCGTCACCAATTGACCTGAGCGCGTAGACTGTCGCCCTTTTTCGCGCATGACGGATGACGGCTTTTGAATTCAGGGCAAACAGTTGGACTACTGGTACTCGCGGCGCTGTTGACGGGTTGCGGCACCTCGCCGCCCCGTTCGCCGGAAAACATCTGCGAGATCTTCCGGGAGAAAAGCGACTGGTACGACGCCGCGCAAGTTACGCAAAAGCGCTGGGGAGTGCCGATTCAGGTGCCCTTCGCGATCATGTATCAGGAATCCGGCTACCGTTACGACGCCAAGACCCCGCGTAAATACCTGCTCTGGGTAATTCCGTGGGGCCGGGTGTCGACCGCTTCGGGTTATGCCCAGGCCAAGGATGAAGTCTGGTCTGACTATCAGAAAAGCACCGGCAGAAATTGGGCAGACCGCGAAGACTTCGACGACGCCATCGACTTCGTCGGCTGGTACATGGACAAAACCACGTCGATCAATGGCGTCTACAAATACGACGCCTATGGCCAGTACCTCAACTACCACGAAGGCTGGGGCGGCTATCGCAACAAGACTTACGCCGCCAAAGCCTGGCTGATGCCGACGGCGCGCAAGGTGCAGAATCGCTCCGACATGTATGCCCAGCAATATGCCGGGTGCAAGGAAGATTTGAATCGCGGGTTCTGGAGCCGGTTCTGGCATTGGTTGTAACGGTGACTTCAAGGGCCTCATCGCGAGCAGGCTCACTCCTACATTGGATCAATGTCGAACACGATATCCGCGTCCACTGAAGATCCCCTGTAGGAGTGAGCCTGCTCGCGATAGCGCCCGATCAAGCACTACACATCTAAGGCTTACAACACCGAAAAGTTGTAACTCACAATCAACCGGGTCTCATCCACATCCCGGGCAAACTTCTCGTAGTTCGTCCGGTAAGTCGCATTACGCAAACGCACACTCACATCCTTGAACGTTCCCGCCTGAATCACGTACTTCAACTCACTGTCGCGTTCCCACTCTTTACCTTCCTGATCGCTGCCCAACACCTTGATGTGATCACCATTCACATAGCGGGTCAGGAAGCTCAGGCCATTGATGCCGATCGCCTTGAAGTCATAGTCATAACGCAACTGCCAGGAGCGCTCCTGCGCAGCAGCGAAGTCGTTGACCTGCACATAGTTGACCAGATACGGGTTGCTGCCATCGAGGTACGGCATCGAGTTGTCGCCGTTCATGCGCTGCCAACCGCCACTGAACGTGTGGCCGCTGATGGCGTAAGACAGCATGCCGCTCAACGCGCGGTTATCGATGGAACCGGCCCGTTCTGCGCCGCTGTCGGCACTCTTGATCAGGCGTACATCGGCCTTTAATACGCCGCCGCCCAAAGGCTGATTCCCCAACAGCCCGACGAAGTGCTGACGATAAATGTCCTCAAGTTCCGCGTAGTGATACTGCGCGGTCAGGCGATCATTGATCTTGTAGTCGAAGCCGTACATGTCGAAATGGTCGGCAGTGGTGTTGCACGCGTAGCGCTTGTTCTTGCAGTGCACGCGGATGTCTTGCGAATCGGTGGAATCACGCGCGGTGTACTTGTCCAGCCGCGCGGCCATGAAGGTCAGGTCCTTCACCTCTTTTGAGGTCAGCATCGCACCGTTGAACATCGTTGGAAGCAAACGCCCGTCGTTGTATTTGAGCAACGGCAGATCCGGTAGCAGCGCGCCGTATTTCAGCACCGTATCGGAGACGCGCACCTTGGCGGTCAACCCCAGCTTCGCGTACTGATCCTTCGATCCACGCGGGTCCTGCCCGCTGGAAGGCAGCAACCCGCTGTTGCTGCTGTCGGCGCTGGAATCGAGCTTGAAGCCGAGCATACCCAGCGCATCGATACCGAAACCCACAGTGCCTTCGGTGTAACCCGATTGCAGATTGAGAATGAAACCCTGAGCCGACTCTTCGCGCTTGGACGCGCCTTGATCGTTGGACGTGTGCCCATCACGGAAATCGCGGTTGAAATACACCGTGCGCGATTCGATTTTCGCCGTGCTGTCTTCAAGAAAACCGCTGGCCTGAACCGGCGCGGCAAAACCGGCGCACAACACAACGGCTCCGAAGCCCAATGACAGGCGCGGGGTGATGAGGGGAAATGGGGGACGCATCAAAAACTCCAACAATGCAGCGTTTGCGCACAGGCGCAATAAGCCAGAAAAATAGCTCCCGTCCCGGGTCAATACTGAGCCGAGAGGAAGTGAACACGCGGGGGTGAGTTGCAATGATGGCAGATGGCTTTGACGTGCCACAGGCGACTTTAGTCTGAAACTGACTGGCAATTCTTTAGCGCATGGCCAGTTGATTGCACCTGAACTTTTGTCGTAAAAATCCAGCAAACGCCCGGATTCATTAGAAAAAAAGGCCTGCCTAAGGGTTTTCCCTATGGGTCACGGGGCGCCTTCCTACGGCATTTGCGCCTTGAATGAGGCGGTTTAATCCTCCATCATCCGTCTCCTGCTTATTCAACGGACGGAATTCAAGGCATGCTGGACGCCAACGCAACCCACATCACCCTCACGCTCGAAGGTGCCAACGCCGACCTGCAAGTCCTTAGCTTCACCGGTCGCGAAGCCCTCAACGAACCGTTCCGTTTCGACCTCGAACTGGTCAGCGCCCGTCCCGACCTGAAACTCGAAGAGCTGTTGCACAAGCCCGGCGTCCTGACCTTCGGCGCCACTGGCGAAGGCAAGATCCATGGCCTGGTGTACCGCATCGAGCAAGGCGATTCCGGCAAAACCCTGACCCGCTACAGCATCAGCCTGGTGCCGCAACTGGCCTACCTGCGGCACAACCACGATCAGCAGATCTTCCAGCAACTGACCGTGCCGAAGATCATCGCCAGGGTGCTGGAGGATCGCGGCATTCTCGCCGACGCCTACAGCTTCCAGCTCGGCGCCGAATACCCGGAACGCGACTACTGCGTGCAGTACGACGAGTCCGACCTGCACTTTATCCAGCGACTGTGCGAAGAAGAAGGCATCCACTTCCACTTCCAGCACAGCAGCAGCGGCCACAAACTGGTATTCGGCGACGACCAGACCGTGTTCCGCAAACTCAAAGCCGTGAGCTACCAGCAAGACTCCGGCATGAGCGCCGACAAACCGGTGATCAAACGCTTCAACCTGCGCCTGGAAACCCGTACCACCCGCGTCAGCCGCCGCGACTACGACTTCGAAAAACCGAAGATCCTGCCCGAAGGCGCGGTCAAATCCGAGTTCGCCCCGGACCTTGAGGATTACGACTACCCCGGCCGTTTCACCACCCGCGAGCGCGGCAAGTTCCTCTCGACCCGCGCGCTGGAACGCCATCGCAGCGACTACAAACTCGCCGAAGGCAAAGGTGACGAACCAACCCTCACCAGCGGCCACTTCCTGACCCTCGCCGAACACCCGCGCGCCGAGTGGAACGATATGTGGTTGCTGCTGGAAGTCTTCCACGAAGGCAAACAACCGCAAGTGCTCGGCGAAAACGTCACCAGCGACGTCACCGACAACAAAAGCGATTTCCACCAGGGCTACCGCAACAGCTTCCTCGCCACCCCGTGGGACGCCCACTACCGCCCTGCCCTCGAACACCCGAAACCAAAAGTCCTCGGCAGCCAGACCGCCATCGTCACCGGCCCGGCCGGCGAAGAAATCCATTGCGATCAATACGGCCGCATCAAAGTCCAGTTCCACTGGGACCGCGACGGCCAGGGCGACGACAAAACCACCTGCTGGATGCGCGTCGCCAGCGGCTGGGCCGGCGCAGCCTACGGCGGCCTCGCCATCCCGCGCATCGGCATGGAAGTCCTCGTCACCTTCCTCGAAGGCGACCCCGACCAGCCACTCGTCACCGGCTGCCTGTACCACAAGGAAAACGTCGTCCCCTACGACCTCCCGGCGAACAAAACCCGCAGCACCTTCAAAACCCTCAGCTCACCGGGCGGCAAGGGCTATAACGAATTCCGCATCGAAGACAAAAAGGGTGTTGAACAGATCTACATCCACGCCCAGCGCGACTGGGACGAGAACATAGAGCACGACCAGAAGATTCGTGTCGGCAACGAGCGGCATGACACGGTTGAAGCCAACACCCTGAGCGAATTCAAGGTTGAGGAACACCGGATTACGCATCTGGATCGTATCAGTGAGATGCGTGCGGATGATCACCTGACGGTTGCGGTGACACAGCATGTGAAGGTGGGTACGGCGCAGTTTGTTGAGGCTGGGACGGAGATTCACTATCACGCTGGCGAAAAGGTTGTGATTGAGGGTGGCATGGAGCTGACCGCCAAGGCTGGTGGGAGTTTTGTGAAGGTTGATGCGGGTGGTGTGACCATCAGCGGGGCTGAGGTGAAGGTGAATACCGGCGGTGCGCCGGGTGTGGGGACCGGGATTGGGATTTTGATTCCGTTGATTCCGGGGTTGGCGGCAACGGACATTGCCGGCAAGTTGATGGAAACGGCCAAGGCCAATCCGACCTGGCTGGAACTCAACCTGCATTACGACAACCTTGAACCCGTGCCCGGCGCCTCATATCGCGTTGACTTTGCGGACGGCTCGACACGAGAAGGCGTGCTGGATGACGACGGGTTCGCCCGGTTGGAGGACGTGCCAAAAGGTCCGGCCAAAGTGTATTACGGCGAGGACCCGAGGCCGTACACCCGCGAAAGCGTCGCAGTCGTGCAGAACTCGGACGAAAAAGTTAACGAAGATTTACGCAAGCTCGGCCTGGACCCAAACCAGGTTGATTTACAAGCATTAGTGGAGAAAGCCGCAGGGAGGCTGACATGAGCGAGGCAGTAGCTGAGAGCGCAAACGACGGCGGCGAAGACCGTAGCGCCGCCTATCAAGAAGCCGCCGTTGAGCTGGCAAAAGGCATCGCGCTGGGTGCAGTGCCTTTCCTGGGTCAGGCCATCGACGCCTACGACACCATCGAATCCTCAATCGTCCTCTACAACGCAGAGTCGACCGATGGCAAGGAAGACGCACAGTTCGACCTGCTGATGGCCGTCATCGGCTGGATTCCCGGCCCGGGCGACGGTTTGAAAAAGAGCCTGCGAATCGTCAACAAAGACCCGCAACGCTATGCGCCAGTCCTGTTCGACCTGCTCCGCTTCGTCCTGCAAGAATGCGGAATCAAAACCAGCCCGGAAGAATTGCTCAAGCAAATATTCAACGCTGGCAAGCTACGCGGCGAACTCGATGAAATCATCACCGGCGTCAAAGGCTCCTCGACGTTCCAGAGCCTGCCCAACTGGGCAAAAACCTCCGTCGTCACCGTCCTCGCCTCCTCCCGCGACAACATGCCGGCCATGGTCGGGATCGTTGAAAAGCGACTGGTGAAATGGAAAGGCATGCAGCGCAATAGCTCGGCGGCCCCTTCCGGATCCAGCCACCCGAAAAGAGCGGAAAAACCTGCCAACAAAGACCCCGCCGTCGCCGTCAAGGGCACCGATAGCGCGAGCGGCACCCATTCCAACCAGGTCGAAGCCTCCAAAGTAGGCCTACAGGCCCCCTCCAGCATTTTGAATGAAGGATTGGGGGTTAGTGGCGAGCACATTGCGGACTACATCTGCGCAGTAGAGTTTGGCTGGGGCAAGGATTGGGACGGTCATGACAAGGGCGCTGATGGGAAGTGGCTTGAGGGTGAACCTAGTGCGAATAAGCTGGGGAAACTTTCCGCAGGCGGAAGTCCTAAAGCCAACCATATCCTTTATAAATTAACTGACGGTGCTAACGGAACGGGCATTGATGCGATCTGGAGAGCAAAGCCAGAAAATAACGGCGGGAAGAAATTTGCGATCGTCGAAGCGAAAGCGAGCCGTGATGAAGATGCACCAAAGTTTATGCGCAAACCAAATAACAAACGCCAACCAGGAATCAGCTCGAAATTGGGGGTATCCGGGGCGGTGGAGCCTAGCGAATTAATTGAGCCCATCGAACAAGAAACGCCTACGTCTCCGGAAAAAAGGTCCCTCAATTCTGGAAGACGCCAACCTTCGTCCGTAAAAGCAGTAAAAGCACCGACTGACAAAGCCATTTTGATATTCGTTCAAATGAGCAGACAGTGGATTGATAAAAATATCAAAAAATCTGTTTACGGGCCGACATTGACTCTTCTAATCAAGAGTTCGTATAGCCGTCATCTTTTTTATTGTCCTTTATACCACCCCAGTTTGAGCCCGAAAGAACATGCAAGCGCTAGACTAAGCAGCTCTAGCGAGGAGACTCATAGGGGCCACAAGGCATTCCATTACGGCGAAGAAGAAGTTAAAAAATTTGTAAATAAGCGCAAAAAATCGCTAATCAAAAAGCACGGGGCTTTAGCTTCCCTCGCGCTAGAGGCATAACGACTATGAAACAACGGCAAAAATTTTACAGCGAGAACCAGTACAGAAATTTCCTGAAGGAATATAACGAGGTTCTTGAACTATGCAAAACAATCACATTTGAATCAGACACCCCAGAAGAAGAGGCCTCATTAAGAGCAGGACATCTACAGAATCTGCTGCTTGATAAAATATTCGCTTCTTATACCGCCGGGGAAGGTATCGAGAGTCTGATACCTTTACTAGAAGAGCTTATTGAAAAATATGAAATATGGCAGAAAAATCTTGCCATTTCCGAGGCAACCCCCAATATTTCACCTCTTTCCATTGAGGACTGGCCCGACCAATATGAAGAATGCGTTCAAGTGATAAGTCTATGCATACTTTTACATCGGCCTGACCTGTTAAAACGCTTCGTTCACATCACAGACAATGCGGGCTTTGCAGGTGATGATACATTATATGAAGATCTGTTAAAAAAAGTGTTGCCAGGCAGACACGATGTCGACCAATGGTACCATGACGTTTACACACCCCTGATCCAGGCAACATACTCTGACAGCAAAGAGAAAGCCTCCGAACTACTAGACAAATACTGCAAGCAATGGTATGCCGCTTTTAAGCAAGCGCCGTGGCATGACACTCACTTGCAAGGTGAAAAAGGAAGTTATGTTGGGTACTGGGCGTTAGAGGCCGGAGCAATTGCTTTTCTTTATGGAATAGATGACAGCAAAATTAACCACATGGTCTATCCAAAAGAACTAGTAGAGTACGCGAGAAACCACAAGCCAATTAATGCAGCTGAAACCCCCAGAATAGATGCAGGTCAACCATGTAGCAAGACAGGTTTTTGGTTCTCTCCTGCCCAAGCAGACTCCCGCAGGCATTTTAATCAAGGGGATATCATGCCTAAGTTTGACGAATCCACTTGGGGCGATACGATTTGGTATTGGTCAGGCGAAGAGTAAAGCGTCCTATTTTTCGCTCAGCACTTGCCTGAAAGTCCTGAGCGAAGTATTCAAGATCAGGATTTAAAACTGAATAACATCCTTAAATCCTGCAAAAAAGAGGAATCCAAGTCACGTTGGAGGCCACCCCCACACTAACCTCGCGCTAGAAACGTCGAGAACCATCGTGAACAAAACAATCAAAAACCTCGAAAATTGTGCCGAAGATTTGTCATTTGAGCTCTCAGACGGGCCACCCGTAATCAAACTTGGCGTGATCGCCACTCTATACTTTAAAGAAGGCTATACAGCCGAAAAAAACTGAAGATCATTGACTGCTTTCGAAAATTCAACGATGACTTCGGAACGCATTTAAAAGGGTTGCTTCAGGACAGCTACAAAAAGCTGACCTCGCAGTCACTAGAAAAAGCCCTCAACAAAATTCGCTCAACATCGGGTAATGAACGGTGCGAATTGCACCTGACGAGTGCGCCCAGCTCTAAAGAAGCTGCGAATTATGGAATATCCTTACTTAACTCCCGCGAAACCCATGAGGATAGCGAGCGCTCATATATAAAATTAATCTTCCCCTGGAGCTTTATTACATCAAAAGAGGGGCTAACCACGTACAGGGCCTGGGTAAAATACCTGTGCAATCAAGTCGAAGCAGTGCACGGGTATGGTGGACTATCCACGATACTACCGTTCGACTATGACGGCTATATGCATATCGAGTATGAACTTGCGCAAAAATACACCGGCCTAGATATCGATTCCATGCCTCACAGCTTAGCCTCAGATCTTATTGACCATATAAAAGGCGTTAACTGGCAGACCATTATCGGAAGTTCATTTATTGCGGACCTCGGCGAGGAACATGCTTTGCGACGGACGCTAAGCGGGCGCGGTGACATCGAATTTGTTAACTATGACAGTGGGCTGATTATTCAAGCGGGTGAGTACCCACAACTCGGTGTTGCAGGCATAGATGAGCTCAACGCTTACATTGCAGTAAACCGAATATTAAAACCACTGCGCATCCCAGAACCGGATCAATTTCATCACTACTCCCCCCATGGAAATTGCTTCGACGAAGCAAGTACTAAATTATGGTACGCACGCTTTGATCGGGACAACAGCGGTACCAATGAATAGAGCATGTGGCTTACTACTGGATAGACCAGTACGAAGAATGCGTACAGGTTTTTAGTCTATGTATATTGCTGCAACGCACCGACCTGCTAACCCGCCTTGTTGCGCTTATTGACCCCGCAGGTTACGGCGGAGATGACACATTATATGAAGACCTACTTCGTAAACTGTTACCCGACCGCTACGATATTGATCGCTGGTATCACGACGCCTATACACCGTTAATCCATGCCATTTATGAAGAAGATAAAGAAAAAGCGTCGGATCTATTAGAAAAATATTGCGAAGGTTGGTATTCCGCCTTCAAGCAAGCTCCTGGCACGATACTCATTTGCAAGGCGATGATGGTAATTACGTGGGCTACTGGGCTTTCGAGGCAGGAGCAATTGCTTTCCTATACGGCATAGACGACAGCGAAATAGATCATATGGTCTACCCAAAAGATCTGGTTGAATACGCCAGACGTAAAACAAACCCGTAAACTCCACCCTTTCCAGAAAACGGATTTCGGATTCACTACCATGGAATTGCAATTCACCATCACCCCCGAACACACACAGGCCAGAATCGGCAAGCTGGTTGAGCAGGAAATACTCAAGGATGATCAACTGAGGGCCCGGCTACTTGGCAAGCTGACTCGCATTGAGGATCGTCTGCTCGCGCCGGTCTTGTTTTTGCTTGGGTTGGTTGGCGGCATGCTGGGCGCCTATTTCCCTTCGCGTGAGTTGAACCCGGAGAAACTCATCGCCCTGGTGTTCTTCACCGTGGCATACGTGGTGTGCTGGCGGTTCTTCTCCGAACGCCTTCTAAATCGCTTGCGCAAGCGGATTGCCGCCAACCGTGCGAAACCTCGCAAGCCTTTTCAAAAGGTAAACCTGCGCCTGATCGAATCAACGGTACGTGCCCGACTCAAGGCTGCTGAAGGCGCTTATCGCCTGGAATTCGATGAAGATGGTTTTACCTTGTTCTTTACCAAGGGCAAAGGCGCCAAAGGCGGACTTGCGTGGGGTCAGATTGTGCGGCTCAAGGTAACACCCGACTTCTACTCCGTTGCGTGCGCAAAACTGGACAGAAAGGGCAAGGCCTATCACATCCCCAGGCACAGCGATGTGATGGACGCGGACTCGTATCAGCAGGGCTTGGAACTGTTCTTGAGCCGGGTACCGGTCTCGGCAACTTGACGTAAAACCAAGCTCTACGCGAATAATGAAGGCCAGAAATCCGACATCTAATTGGATATGGCGCAAGCATGTGACCAGAATGAAATTAAGACAGCATCTTCTTAGTAGCGATCATTTCAAAAACTTTCACAAAGAGCATGACGAAGTCATCGAACTCTGCAAGACAATCACTTTTCAGTCCGACTCCCCGGAACAAGAAGCCTCACTTCGTGCAAGGCACCTGCAAAGGCTCGCATTGCACCGAATCCTGGCTTGTTATACCGAGGGATGGGAAATCGTTACCCTGATACCCTTGCTTGAAGACTTGATTGACAAGTACGAAATCAGACAGGCCACGTTGGAAAAGTACGAAGACTACCCTGACATCACCCCACTTATAATTGATGACTGGCTTTATCAATACGAAGAATGCGTGCAAGTTATAGGTTTTTGTGTACTTCTACATCGTACAGACCTGCTTGAACGCTTTGTAAAACTGATAGATCGTGCAGGCTACGCCCGTTGCGACACGTTATATGAAGACTTACTGACCAAGTTGCTACCTGACAGACACGATATCGATCAATGGCTCCACGACGTTTACTCACCGTTGGTTCAGTCTATTTATGCAGATAGCAAAGAGAAAGCTTCCGACTTCCTGAGCATGTACTGTAATCAATGGTACTCAGAATTTGAACAAGCCCCTTGGCACGACTCGCATTTACAAGGGGAAAATGGAAATTACGTGGGGTATTGGGCCATCGAAGCCGGGGCAATTGCCTATTTGTATGGCATTGATGACAGCAAAATAGACGATAGGGTTTACCCAAAGGATCTGGTTGCATACGCTAGATCGCAAGCTCCAACCCCATAAATTTCAACCCACTCTCGTCATGGACTTGACACTTGAATAGCAGACAAAAACATTTCACTACCGCTCGATACGAAAGTTTCAAGTCGTACTTCGAGGAAGAGTTCGAATTCTGGAAAGATAAGCTATTCACGGCTGACTCTCCGGAGCAAGAGAAGTCTTTGCGAACCAGAAACTTTCAGAGCCTGCACCTCAAGCACATTTTGATGCTTTACACCGCCGGAGAGGATATACAAAGCCTGGTTCTTCCTCTGGAAACCCTGATTACCAGTTACGAAGAACTGCAAAAACATCTAGCCATCTACGAACAAATCCCCCACATCACGCCGCTCATAATTGACGACTGGCCTGACGAATACGAGGAATGCCTGCAAGTCATCAGCCTGTGTATCCTGCTGCACCGCACTGACTTGTTAAAACGCTTTGTCTATTTAATCGACAATGCGGGATACGCCGGCATTGATACTCTATACGAAGATTTGCTGACCAAAGTTCTGCCTGGGCGGGTGGATATTGATCAGTGGTATCACGACGTCTCCACGCCGCTTATCCAGGCCATCTACGCTGGCGACAAGAGCGAAGCGTCGCGTTTTCTCAGTGAGTACTGCCACAACTGGTATTGCGCCTTTGAACAGGCGCCATGGCATGACACGCACCTTGACGGTGAAGAAGGCAGTTATGTCGGCTATTGGGCTCTGGAAGCGGGGGCAATTGCTTACCTGTATGGCATAGACGACAGCCAACTCGACCATATGGTCTACCCGAAAGACCTGGTCGAGTACGCAAGAAGCCATAAGCCGACCACTCGCAATAACGTCTATGAAATCGGCCTCATCAAATGAACAAGGTGTTTTTCCTTTCGCTGATCACGCTGATGTGTCACCCGGCGTGGGCAGACTCGCAGAAAACGCTCTTGGCCTGCCCGCTTTCGGACGGAACCAAAATAGCGTTGCTCGCCATCTCGAGTGCAGACGGGCAGCGTCTGTTTGTGAAATTCGACGGCAAAATCGAAACAGCCTTTACGGACATGCCCGATGAAGATTTTGTCGGTGACGTGAGGTTGGCAAAGTGCACAGGCGCCACTTTGATTTTTGCGTTGAGCTACGGATCGCCTTATACCAAAGGGGTCGTCTTGCGCAAAAACCCAACCAGCCGCGTGCTGGAACGTATTAATTTTGCGGAGAAGGCCTTGCCGCGTTTTTTGTACTTGAGCGCTGAGCAGATGCGTCTGGTCATCCCCAACGAAGGGTACGAGGTGCCCGAGCAATACCTCGTCTATGACTATTTCTCCAGGAAACACCAATCAGATGAGCCGCAAGGGTTTGATGTCTTGCCCGATCAGGGTGAATTCACAGTGATCGATTTGAAGTAGTTTGCATGAACAAGGAAGGTTCCCCTATGCGTAAGCGCCAAGCGCTCCTGACTGACTCGTACTATCGAAAGTCCATCCGGCTTTATGACGAAACCGAGTCCCGCTGGTTAGGCCAAACCATGCAGGCTGACAGCCCCGAAGAGGAACAGGCACTGCGTGCGGCTTATTTCAAGGAAGCCGCGTTTAATGCGTTGCTGATCAGCTATACCGCAGGTGAGCCGATTGCCTCTTTGGTGCCGCGACTAGAGAAGCTGGTGGATTGCTATGAAATCCATCAGCGGGCACTGGCTCTGGACGATGATCCCAATGTGTCGCCTTTGGCCATTGACGATTGGCCAGATCAATATGAGGAATGCGTTCAGGTCATGAGCTTGTGCATTCTGCTGCGACGCACCGATTTGCTGGCGAGGTTCTGCACCCTGACGGATCGGGCCGGCTACGCTGGCGAGGACACGTTGTATGAAGATCTGTTGAGCAAGGATTTACCCGGCCGGGCAGACCTTGATGAGTGGTACCACGATTTGTACACCCCGCTGATCAGGGCGATTTACGCGGCAGACGCCTCAGAGTCCAGTGAGCTGCTTCGGCAATACTGCGAAGGTTGGTACGCCGGTTTTGAAGGGGAGCAAACTAACTGGCATGACAGCCATCTCGACATTGAAGACGATGACGGCAATTACGTCGGTTACTGGGCGTTCGAGGCCGCCGCCATTGCTTTTCTGTACGAGATTGATGATCGCCAGAACGATCATTGGGCTTACCCGAAGGATCTGGTCGAGTACGCGCGGAACCTGCAATCGAATGAGGTGATTTGCCGCTGAAGCGACCTTGCAAACCACTCAGCCTGCCCTCTTTCGACGGCAGGCTTTTTTGAGCGAAAAATTCAGGCCGGTGCCTTCCAGTTCAACATCTGCTGCTGCGCCACCTGCAGCAAATCGTTGCCATCCTGCGTCAGCAGGTACAGCGCATGGGTAATGTGTGGAATGTCCTGAACATCGGCGTGTTTGAAGCAGAGGCAATGCAGGGTTTCGAGGAGATCGGCTGATGCGCGGACGCGCTGGACGGCGGCTTCGAGGATGTCTTTGGGGTTGGCTTCGGTGTCGATGACCAGGGGCGCGCTTTCGGTGACGCCGCTGTTGAGGGGGATGTAGCGATTGGGGAGCGGATTAATGATAGGCATGGGTGATTACTCATAATGGGGCAAAAGTAACCGCCGGCACTGTGACCAAACAATGGGAGGCGGACTGTATACAGGCTTGGTCAACCGAGATAACCCCAACTCAGCTCGCTCGAAAGCGATCCTGCACACAGCCGCCACAACAGAGCACTGCGAGGACATAGATGTCCGCAGCGCAAATGATGGCACATTTGCAATGGGGTGAACGCTCAGGTGACCAAACCCGAATCGCTGATTTTGCAGCGACGCGAAACCATAACCGCCCCTCTACAGCAGCCGAAAGCAGACAAGGCATCTGTCCTTGTAGGAATCCGGCCTGCGTCCGCAGGAAATCGCCCCGCTCCCTGACAGCCGGCATTCAGCGTGGTTAACCATCGCTTAACGCTGCGGTCAAAAACTCTACTGAACCGCACGCCCTCAGCGCTTCTGGCTGACGCCCAGTGCGGCAGGTTTGGCTAAATCACGCCGAACTCTAGAACCGCCACACGGGAGTTCCCTTATGAACATTCGTCCGTTTCTGCTGACCACCGCCCTCGCCTGCACCGCGCTCGTCGGTTTGGCCCAGGCCAAAGACTCGTCTGCCACGTCCAAAGCTGTGCCTTATGAGTACGGCATGCCGCTGCATGTGGCGAAGGTCGTTTCGCTGACCGAGCCGCCCACACTGGATTGCAAGGTGATCACCGCCGACATGAAGTACATCGATAACAACGGTAAGCCTGCGGAAATCAGTTATCGGAAGTTGTCTGACGCGTGCAGTTATCAGAACTGACGGAAAGCTCTGATTTGCGGCTTTGCGGTAGGCGGGGAGTGTTTCGCGGGGTTATGCTCGGGGCCCTTCCTCACTGCCGCAAGGATTCGCCATGCAGTTGTCGTTTCGCACGTTGTCGACTCTAACTTCTTCGTTGTGTTTTCTCTTGGCGTTGGTCTGGGGCTTTTTCCCCGACGTGTTGCTGGCGATCTGGAGCATCGCGTATTCCGACGCAGCCGGTTTTGTCGCACGGCGCAGTGCGGTGCTGTTTGCGGCGCTGGGGCTGATGTTTTATCTGGTGCGCAGTGCGCCGCCATCGCTTGGGCGCAACGCGCTAAGCAATGGGTTTATCGTTGGCTGTTTTGGTTTGGCGGTGCTGGGTTTTGCAGAATGGCTCAACGGTCACGCCGGCCCCGGGATTCTGCTCGCGGTGCTGGTCGAGTTCGCGCTGGGCCTTGGTTTTGTGCAGGCCCGGCGCGTGACGGTCGAACTGGGTGAAACGGTGCGTTAAACGGCTCTGGATCGTGGACTGTAGTGATGTGGCGTCGCCTGTCGCTCCAGATCCGAGCGTAGCCTGGCGATCAGTTCGTTGATTTCGCTACAGCCGTTGAGGTGGCTGGCATCAATGCCGCTGACGAGTAGATCGACCTGATCGGTCTTGGTATCGCAGTAGACCTTGACGGTCATCGACAAGTCCGGCGACAGCGTGCATTGGCAGCGTTTGGGCAAAAAGCTGCTTTCAATGATATTGCGTAGTTCCAAGGCAGACAGAAACATGGTGAACCTCTCCTTCTAAATGAAACTGCCAATCAACGCTTCACGTTGACCGCTTTTGCTGCCCCTGCACGGGTGTGTCCCCGCTGTTTCCCTGGTGCGGCAAGCGGTTGTACTGCGAAATGCCTTTTGGAGTGTAGGCGCCCGAACCCGGTGCGCTGCACCAAACAGACGCATAAAGCGTGCCTTCCATCGGATCGTTTTGACCCTCGTAAAATCAAGCACTTGGCGATGAGGCCAGCATTTGGCCAGTTGCAAAATGCAAGAAAAGGACTTCCAGGCCCTGCAAATTGCAACTCGGCGTCGGTTTGCATTCGACGCGCGTGAGGGTAAGAATGCCCCTCAATCCACACTACACCCGCAAGGAGGCTTCCATGGGTTCTTTCCGTACTTACGCGACCACCGGCCTGATCGTTGCCAGCCTGTCCTCCCTCGCCCACGCGGCCAAACTGGAAGATGTTGCGCCGTATCCAAAGGCTGAAGCCGGTTTCACTCGTCAGGTCATTCATCTGCCCAAGCAGGATAAGGAAGAGAACTTTCAGGTCGAGATCCTCGCTGGCAAAACCCTTGAAGTGGACTGCAATCGTCAACGTCTGGGTGGCATGCTGGATGAGAAGAACCTCGAAGGCTGGGGTTACTCGTTCTACCGACTGGAAACAGTCATCGGCCCGATGAGCACGAAGATGGCCTGCCCACCCGGCTCCCAGAAGAAGCGCGCGTTCGTGCCCGTGGTCGGGGATGGCTTCATGCTGCGTTACAACAGCAAGTTGCCAGTGGTGGTTTATGCTCCGTCGGACGTCGAAGTGCGTTATCGCATCTGGTCCGCCTCGGACAAAGTCGGCACTGCCCTTCAGGAATGATCTGAGCAGGGAGCGTCTTGCGTGATTACTTGCCACGTCAGAAACTTGATCGCCTTTAACCGTTGGCCCGAACGGCTTACCTGGAAACTCAAAAAAGCCAGTATCAACTTATATATACCTGTCAACTCTGACAGTTATGCGGCGGATGCTGATGCAGTAGTTTGAACGCTCGACGGGAAATCCTTCCCAGAGTGTTCATACCACAGGAGCATTTGCGATGACTGATCCCAACAAAGGCAAGGGAGGCACGTTCAACGCTGATGTAAACGGAAGCGGATATCCCCTGTTTGTAGCGGAAACTGCGGACATCGTTTTAAAGGAACCTCCAGACGGAAATGATTATTGGCAAGGCATTGGAAGCCATACCGTCGGCGAGCTTCCGGTAGTGAACACTTACCTCAGTGTCTATGTCGTCAAAAATACAAAACCGGGAACCTATAGGCTGGAAGAACATAAAAAGACTGTCTGGGCAAGCTATGGCGTCCAAACGGCCGGTAATATCGAGGCGTACTTTTCCGTATCGGGTGAGGTAAAGCTGACCGTCGTGCCATCGGACGCTGATCAACGACTGGAGGGAACTCTTTCGTTTACAGCTGAATACAACGATCGCCAAGTCCATGTCAGCAACGGTCAATTCAATTTGACCAAGACAAACCAGATCACTTCTTCGCTCCTCGATACACCCCGCACTTGAACCCCTGGGGCCCTCTTCACGCAAGTGGAAGCCAATAGATCGACTTCACGCCGTGGCGCCGCACAACAGCGGCGCGCTCGGCGACATGGCGCAAGCTGTCGAAGTTGATGTTGGCACCTGAGTCGATCGCCACGAAGGTTTGCCCCCGCACACCGCTTCGCGCCACGTACTGTTTGATCCCGGCCACCGCCAGAGCGCCGGAAGGTTCGGTGATCGAGCGGGTGTCGTCGTAGATGTTCTTGATCGCCGCGCAAAGGTTGTCGTTGCTGACGGTGATCACTTCATCGACGCAAAAACGGCACACCTCAAACCCATATTCGCCGATCTGCGCCACGGCCACACCGTCAGCGAAGGTGCCGACGCTCGGCAGTACAACGCGCTGATCCGCCTGCATTGCGGCTTTCAGGCAGGCGGAGTGCTCGGACTCGACGCCGATGATGCGCACTTCCGGGCGCAGGTATTTGACGTAGGCGGCGATGCCAGCGATCAAACCGCCACCGCCGACCGGAACGAAGATCGCGTCCAGCGTGCCTTGATGCTGGCGGAGTATTTCCATCGCCACCGTCCCTTGCCCGGCGATCACGTCCGGATCGTCGAAAGGCGAAACGAAGGTTCGCCCGGTCTGTTCGGCCAATTGCAGCGCATGGGCCAGGGCGAACGGGAAGCTCTCGCCGTGCAGCAGTGCTTCGCCGCCGCGACTTCGTACGCCAAGCACTTTGAGTTCGGGTGTCGTCGACGGCATGACGATGGTGGCGGCGATGCCCAACTCCCGCGCTGCCAGCGCCACACCTTGAGCATGATTGCCGGCGGATGCGGTGATCACCCCGCGCGCCTTCTGTTCGTCGCTCAACTGCACCAGTTTGTTGTAGGCGCCACGGATCTTGAAGGAGAACGTCGGTTGCAGGTCTTCCCGCTTGAGCAGGATGCGGTTGCCCAGTGCTTCGGACAACGCCGGCGCGGCCTGCAATGGCGTGCGTATGGCAATGTCGTAGACCGGCGCGGCCAGGATCTTCTTCACGTACTGCTCAAGCAGGGTTTGTTGCTCATTCATCATCGTCGTCTCCTGACTCACCTCCCCTGCGGCAGCTCCTACAGGGGGCAAGTGTTTTTGGTTAAAACCCGGGAGACAGAAAATGAAAACCCGCCTCTAGGGCGGGTTGGGTGCTGCAGTCGTGAGCTAGCCCGCCAAATGAGGAATGGCGGTAATAATGCTTGGCTGGCAGCGCAATACGGTGGAAGTCATGGGCTGGAAATTAGCCCGAGCGGTGATCGCGCGTCAATGGCCAATTCCGCGCGACAAAGGTAGGCTGGCGATTCTGCTCATCACTTCAAGGAACGAATGCATGATGCCTATCGCCCTGCCCCTCACGGCTTTGCTCGCGTTTACCGGTTATACGGTTTCGGTGATGCTTCAGGCTGAGCAGTCGTTGATCGACTTCGGCATCAGCCTGATGTCACGGCCCGATACCGCTCAGGTGGTGATTGATCTGTACTTGCTGGCGACATTGGCCGGGGTGTGGATGGTCAAGGATGCCAAGGCGCGCGGGCAGACTGTGTGGTCGGTGGTACCTTATTTGTTGCTGACGGCGGTTTTTGTGTCGATCGGGCCGTTGTTGTATCTGGTGGTTCGTGGGGTACGGGAGCGGAAGAACGTTGTCGATGCGCATCAACTGAGCTGATCCGGATTGTATGTTGATGTTGGAACAGCCTTCGCAAGCAGGCTTGCTCCCACAGGGAGACTCAACCAAGTTTTACGGCGAAGAAGGCTGCGGTTTCGTACGGTACTGTCACCACATCTTTACCGCGTAGCTCCGGCTCGGAATTGATCAGCGCGCGAATCTGCTCGTCGACCTGCGCCCGCTGCGCGTCTGGCAACGCGGCGATAAAACTGGTGGAGCGCACTCGATTGAAAATCACATCTTCCGGCGATCCGGTGTGGCCATGGTGAAACTGCTGGAGTTGCAACGCGCCGAACGCCGGATGCGGAAACGCCGCCCGCCAGGCACCGGTGTAATAGCGCGGCGTGTCGCCCTCCAGTGCGTTGACGATTGCATCGAGTTTCGGCACCCAACTGACTTGGGTATCGCGCAGGTTCCAGATCAGCGCCAACTTGCCCCCGGATTTGAGCACTCGGGCGATTTCGGTCAGCGCCTCAGTGCTGGCGAACCAGTGAAACGCCTGGGCGCAGACCACCACGTCCACTGAAGCATCGGGCAATGGCAAGTCCGTTGCCGTCCCGCTCACCGCCAGTACCTGCGGCCAGGCATCAGAGAGTTTTTCCAGCATCTGGGTCACCGGTTCCACGGCAATCACTTGCGCGCCGGTCGCCACCAGCCGCCCGGTGAACTTGCCAGTGCCAGCGCCCAGATCAATCACGGTTTTATGACCATCCAGACCCAATGTGGCGGTCAGCCATTCGCTGACCTGCGGCGGATAATCCGGCCGTCCTTTGACGTGGGTATCGGCAGCGGTTTTATAGCCGGCGGCGGCTGAGTGATGGACCTGATCTTTCATGGCAACTCCCCTTGCGGCAAAGCTTCGGATCAACGGCGGATGCCCACGAGCATAGCGCTTGAATTTACGCCTACCTTGAACAGTCACTGACAAAGCAATGAATAAAATTTCACCCTGTGGTGTTCAAAGTCAGACATAACCCTCTGTGGAGCCTTGCCCATGACTATCCGTTCCGTTATGTTCGCCGCCCCGTTGCTGCTGGCCGCTGCCCTGTCCAGCCATTTGGCGTTTGCCGATGGCGATGAAGACGAGCCGGTCAAGAAGCCCGAATGCACCAACGGCCAGGTCTGGGACAGCAAAACGCAGAAGTGCGTATTGCAAACCAGCAGCCTGTTGCCCGACGCTGATCGTACCGACTACGCCTATCGCCTCGCCAAGGACGGTCGCTACGACGAAGCGCTGGCGCTGCTCGATACCCTGCAACAACCGAACACCGCCAAGGCCCTGAACTATCGCGGATATGCCACGCGCAAACTGGGCCGTACCGACGAAGGCATCAGCTATTACCTGCAATCGGTGAAACTCGATCCGCAATATGCGCAAGTGCGCGAATACCTCGGCGAGGCCTATGTGATCAAAGGCCGCGTCGACCTGGCGCAGGAACAGTTACAGCAGATCAAATCGATTTGCGGCACGTCCTGCGAGGAGTACCAGGATTTGGCTGAAGCCATCAACGATTCATCGAAAACCTGAGCATCAATCAACGGAGGCGATCATCGTCAGCGATCAGGCATTCAGAGCAGAGCTCGGCCAGCATCTGGCGCGATTGTGGCGCTACGGTTTGCTGCTGTCGCGCAATCGACACGTGGCCGAGGATCTCGTGCAGGCCACGTGCGTGCGGGCGCTGGAGCGTTCTGCGCAGTACGCGGCCGGCACGCGCATGGATCGTTGGCTGCTGAGCATTCTGCATTCGATCTGGCTCAATGAAGTGCGCGCTCGCCGCGTGCGCCACGGTACCGGTCAGGTCGATGCCGATGGGCAACTGGCGTTCGACGGTGAGCACGCGGCGCAGACGCACGTCATGGCGGCGCAAGTAATTCGTCGGGTCGATGCGCTGCCTGAAACTCAGCGTGAAACCGTGTACCTGGCGTATGTCGAGGGCCTGTCCTATCGCGAAGTCGCGGAGATTCTGCAGGTGCCGATCGGCACCGTAATGAGTCGTCTGGCCACCGCCCGCCTCAAACTCGCCGAATATCCGCCGCTGCAATCCGTGCCGAAACCTACCGAAGGAGACCGCTCATGAACACACCTTCGGACGAGCAACTGGTGGCCTATCTGGACGATGAGCTCGACCCGGATTATCGCCGCCGACTCGACAACGCAATCGCTGACGACCCGCTGCTCAACCTGCGCGCGCAGTGGTTGAGCCGCAGCAGCCTGCCGTTCAAGAACGCCTACGATGAACTGGCGCAACAAGCGCCGCTGGATCGTCTGCAAGCACGCCTGGATGCCATTCCTTCGCCACAAAAGCCGGGGCTGAGTCGCCGCTGGTTTATCGGTGCCACAGCAGCCACGTTGGTGGCTGGCGGGGTGCTGGCGGACCGATTGTTGCTCGGCTGGCAGGCGCAGCAATCACACAACTGGCGTGGGTTGGTTGGCGACTATATGGCGCTGTATGTGCCGCAGACACTGGAGCATTTGCCCACTGACGACGTTACACAGCGCGCACAGTTACGCAGCGTCGACGCACGCCTTGGCCTGAATCTTTCCGCTGCCGCGCTGAAACTGCCGGGCGCCGAATTCAAGCGCGCGCAAATGCTTGAGTACGACGGCGTACCGATTGCGCAGATCGTGTATCTGGACGCGAAACATGGGCCATTGGCGCTGTGCGTCAGGCGTTCGAACAGCGGCAGTCAACCTTTGGCGCACGAACGCCGGCAAGGGATGAATGTGGTGTATTGGACCGAGCGAGAGCATGCGTGGATGTTGATCGGCCATGACACCGCCGCAGGGCTCGAAGAAAAGGCAAATTTGTTGAGAAGTCGTTTAGCCGTATGAGAAAAACCACTTCTATGCTGGAAAAGTAATCTTCCAAGGAGTATTTCACCGATGCCGATTTCGTCTCGCACTGCATTACTCGTGATCGACGTTCAGAACGACTTCATTCCCGGCGGTCAATTGCCGGTGCCTGAAGGCGACCAGATTGTGCCGCTGATCAATCGCATTGCCGGCCACTTCAAACAGGTTGTCATTGCCCAGGATTGGCACCCGAAGGAGCATGTCTCTTTCGCTTCCAGCCACCCCGGTCGTCAACCCTTCGATGTCATTCAACTGCCTTACGGTGCACAGACACTTTGGCCCGACCATTGTGTGCAAGCCACTCCCGGTGCCCAGTTTCACCCGGAGCTGGATCTGCCCCACGCCCAGTTGATCATCCGCAAGGGCTGCAATCCCGACATCGACAGCTATTCGGCGTTTCTGGAGGCCGATCGGCGCACCACCACCGGACTGGCCGGCTACTTGAAAGAGCGCGGCATAGACACGGTCTACATGGTCGGTCTGGCATTGGATTTCTGCGTGATGTTTTCCGCTCTGGATGCGCGGGCGGCGGGGTTCAATACGTTTGTGGTGCTGGATGCCTGTCGGGCGATTGATCTGGATGGATCACTGGCGGCGGCGATGGACCGGATGCAAGGCGCCGGGGTCGGGTTGATTCAATCCACTGAAATCAGCTGATCCGCGACCATTCCCCTGTGGCGAGCGGCCGTCAGACTGACGTTGGCAGCCACAGTCGGAATCGCGCGCCCCCCAGCGGAGAAGACTCGACCGTCAACGTCCCGCCCTGCGCTTCCAGTGCGCGGCGGCTGATCGCCAGCCCAAGCCCGAACCCACCTGTGGCCCGATCACGGCTGCGATCAAGTCGATAGAACGGCTCGAAAATTCGCTCGCGCTCATCGTCGGGAATGCCGATGCCGTCGTCATCCACCCAGATCTCGCAACCTTTTGCGCAAACCTGTACGCCGATCTGAATGCGCTTTTCGCAGTACCGCATGGCATTACGCACCAGATTCTGGATCGCCCGGGCAGTCAGTCGCGGATCAAGCGAGAAGCGCTCGAGCTGTCCGTGCAGCAGCACATCAATGACGATATCCGGCGACTCCAGTTCCTCGTCGACGCTGCCCAGAATACTGTCTATGAATTCGTCCAGCGACACTTCGACCTGCTCCGGACACTGCGCAGGGTTCTGCAAGCGGCTGTAAGACAGCAATTCCAGTACCAATTCATCCAGCTCACGAATATGTGCGACCAACCCTTGCAAACGCTCACGGCTCGCTGCCGGCAAGTCATCGGACAGCGCCAGCGCCAAGCCGAAATCCAGACGGGTCAACGGTGTGCGCAGTTCGTGGGAAACCGCATTGAGCAGGTCGCGCTGTTGGTTGAGCAAGTTCTCGATGTCACCGGCCATGGTGTCGAACACATTGGCCAGGCTGCCGATGTTCGAACTCGAGGCGATATTCGTGCGTTCGCTCAAATAACCTTTACCAAAACGCTCGGCAGTGCCCTTGAGGCGCTCCAGATCGCGCCAGTGTGGACGCAGCCACATCAACAGACAGGCGAGCAGCGTTGCGCCGATCAATACGTTAATGCTCCAGTACAACAGATCGACGTCCATCGGGTCGGGCGGCACCACCATTTGCACCGCCATGGTGTCGTCCAGCGGCGTGACCGCGAGTGTGCGCCAGCCCCAATCGCCGATGCGCACCACGTTCTCGCCACGCCGCAGTCGCTCACGTTCAATGGCGGTGAAGTCGGCATCGTCGATGCGCGCCAGCACGATGTTCAGTGGCTGGAAGTCCTTGTCCATCGACGCTGCCACGGCGGGCCATTGTTCCTGCGGCACGGCGTGAAACTGTTTGGTGATCAGCGATTGCAGACCACGGGAGTAGTCGAGGTTGTAGGTGACAAAGCGCTCCCGGAACGCCATGACCACCAGATCCGGCACCAGATAGATGGCCGCGCTGTAAGAGACAATCGTCACCAGATACAGACGAAACAGGATGCGAAACATCAGATCAGCATTCCCATTCGGAACGGCTGAACAGATAACCCTTGCCCCACACCGTCTTGATCTTGCGCGCCTCGCCGGCATGGTCATCGAACTTGCGCCGCAGCTTGGAAATCGCCACATCCACCGAACGATCAGTGCCGTTGAATTCGATGCCGCGCAGGCGTTGCAGAATCTGGTCGCGGCTGAGCACTTCGCCGGCGTGTCGCGCCAATACCACCAGCAAGTTGTACTCGCCGCTGGACAACTCGACCGGCTGATCGCGCCAGCTCACGGTGCGTTCGGACAAATCGATGCAAAGGTTGCCCATGACGATGCGGTCGTTGACCGTCAACGGTTCGCCCAGGCTGCTGCGGCGAAGCAAAGTACGCACCCGTGCAAGCAACACGCGCGGTTCGCAGGGTTTGGTGACGTAATCGTCAGCGCCCATTTCCAGGCCCAGCACCTGATCGTGGCTGTCATCGCGAGCGGTGAGCATCAGGATCGGCAGCGTCGCCGAGTCGGCACGCAGCAAACGGCAGACTTGCAGGCCATCAAGCCCCGGCAACATCAGGTCGAGGATCACCAGATCCGGCGGATTGACCCGCGCCCGTTCACGCACATGGTCGCCACGGCCGATCACGCTGACGGAATAGCCGTTGCGCTCCAGGTAGCTGGAAATCAGTTCGGCGAGGGCGGTGTCGTCTTCGACCAGGAGGATGTTGGGCATGGGTGTTCCAGAAAAAGTGCTGTGGCGACTGGTCGGGCCTCATCGCGAGCAGGCTCACTCCTACATTGGTTCTATGTCAGCCACAAATTTTGTGACCGCCACAAACACTGTAGGAGTGAGCCTGCTCGCGATAGCTATTGAACTGTCGCAATAAATTTCAAGGGCTAAAGGATATACGCCCTCACCCACTCCTGAGTAAAACCCTTACACAATTTCACACAGCGCCTACAAAGCTTCACCGCTACTCTCGGCAACTGCCCGTAGGATGCGGGCATCAATATTGGGGGTGGTAAATGTCGAATAAACTGCTGGCCGGGCTCGGCCTGATCGCCATGGCGCTGACGCTGAGCGCCTGTGACTCGTCTTCGAACGCCGAAGAGCAGGCGCCGCCAGCCACCGTGCGCACGGAGACCATCGAAGCCCGCCCCCTGTCGATCAGCAGCGAACTCAGCGGCCGCATCGCCGCGCCGCGCATTGCCGAAGTGCGTGCCCGGGTGCCCGGCGTGGTGCTGCAACGCACCTACCGCGAAGGCAGCGACGTGAAAAAGGGCGACGTGCTGTTCCGCATCGATCCGGCACCGTTCAAGGCTGATCTGGACAGCGCCGATGCCGCCTTGCGCAAGGCCGAGGCCAATGCCTTTCAGGCGAAGTTGCAAGAGCAGCGCTACGCCCAGTTGATCGACGACAAGGCCATCAGCGCCCAGGACTACGACAACGCCCGCGCCAATGCACGGCAAACGGCCGCCGATGTCGCCGCCAGCAAAGCCGCGGTGGAACGGGCGAAGCTGAACCTGGGTTATGCCACCGTCACCGCACCGATTTCAGGGCGTATTGGCCGTGCGCTAGTCACCGAAGGCGCACTGGTCGGCCAGAACGAAACCACGCCGTTAGCGCTGATTCAGCAACTCAACCCGATTTATGCCGACCTCACCCAGTCGACCCGCGAACTCAACGAATTGCGCCGCGCATTCCGTTCCGGGCAATTGCAGGAAGTCGGGCAGGATCAGGTCAAGGCCACGCTGATTCAGGACGACGGCAGTCTGTATCCGCTGCCGGGCAAACTTTTGTTCAGCGACATCACTGTCGACCCGGGCACCGGTCAGATCATTCTGCGCAGCGAGTTCCCCAATCCCGATCTCGACCTGTTGCCCGGCAGCTTCATCCGCGTCCGCCTGGAACAGGCAACTATTCAGAACGGCATCACCGTCCCGCAACGCGCCGTGCAGCGAGACAGTGCCGGAGTGGCGAACGTGTTGACTGTCGACGAACAGATGCGCGTGGCCGAGCAACCGGTGCAACTGGGCGCGGTGCAGAACAATCGGTGGATCGTCACTGGCGGCCTCAAACCCGGCGACCGCATTGTCATCGAAGGCCTGCAGCACGCTCGCCCCGGCGAGAAAGTACAGATCGACGAGACCCCTCTTCCACTTGCCCAGACCTCTGGTCAGTAAGCAGGACGCTTTTATATGCCGCAGTTCTTTATCGACCGCCCGGTGTTTGCCTGGGTAGTCGCACTGTTCATCCTGTTGGCCGGTGCGCTGGCCATCCCACAATTGCCAGTGGCGCAATACCCCGACGTCGCACCGCCACAGATCGAAATCTACGCCGTGTACCCCGGCGCGTCGGCGCAGACCGTCGATGAAAGCGTGGTCAGCCTGATCGAGGAAGAACTCAACGGCGCCGATCACCTGTTGTACTTCGAATCGCAAAGCAGCCTGGGAAGCGCCACGATCAAGGCAACTTTCCAACCGGGAACCAACCCGGAACTGGCGCAGGTCGACGTACAAAACCGCCTCAAGGTGGTCGAATCGCGCTTGCCGCAAGCGGTGAACCAGCAAGGTTTGCAGGTGGAGAAAGTCTCCTCCGGTTTCCTGTTGCTGATCACCCTGACGTCCAGCGACGGCAAGCTCGATGACGTAGCGCTCAGCGATTATCTGGCGCGCAACGTGATGAACGAAATCAAGCGCCTGGAGGGTGTTGGCAAAGCGCAGTTGTATGGTGCCGAACGGGCCATGCGCATCTGGATCGATCCGCAGAAGCTCATCGGTTTCAACCTGACCCCGGCAGACGTCAACGCCGCCATCGTCGCGCAGAACGCCCAGGTGTCGGCGGGCAGCATCGGCGATCTGCCTGCGCCGTCGACGCAGGAAATCACCGCGACGATTCTGGTCAAAGGCCAATTGTCGACGCCGCAGGAATTCGCCGACATTGTGCTCAAGGCCAACCGGGACGGTTCCACCGTTCGTATTGGAGATGTGGCGCGGGTCGAGATCGGCAGTCAGGAATATCAATTCGGCACTCGCCTGAATGGCAAGCCGTCCACCGCCGTTGGCGTGCAGTTGTCGCCGGGGGCCAACGCACTGAACACCGCGACGCTGGTGCGGGCGAAGATGGATGAGCTGGCGCGTTACTTTCCGGCCGGCGTGGAATACAAGATCCCCTACGACACCTCGCCATTCGTGAAGGTCTCGATCACCAAGGTGGTCTATACCCTCGGCGAAGCGATGTTGCTGGTGTTTGCGGTGATGTACCTGTTCCTGCAAAACGTGCGTTACACACTGATCCCGACACTGGTGGTGCCGGTGGCGCTGATGGGCACGTTCGCGACCATGCTGGCGCTGGGATTCTCTATCAACGTGCTGACCATGTTCGGCATGGTGCTCGCCATTGGCATTCTGGTGGACGACGCCATTGTCGTGGTGGAGAACGTCGAAAGGATCATGGCCACCGAGGGCTTGTCGCCCAAGGAAGCGACCCGAAAGGCGATGACGCAGATTACCGGCGCCATCATCGGCATCACCCTGGTGCTGGTGGCGGTGTTCATACCGATGGCGTTCATGCAGGGTTCGGTCGGGGTCATTTACCAGCAGTTCTCGTTGTCGATGGCAACGTCGATTCTGTTTTCGGCGTTCCTCGCCCTGACTTTGACCCCGGCGCTGTGCGCAACGCTGCTCAAGCCAATTGCCAAAGGCGAGCATCATGAGAAGAGCGGCTTCTTCGGCTGGTTCAACCGCCGCTTCGAGCAATTGACCCACCGCTATCAGGGTTGGGTCGGTTATGCGCTGAAACGTACCGGGCGGTATCTGCTGATCTACGTCGTGTTGCTGGTTGGCCTCGGTATTTGCTTCATCCGTCTGCCCTCCTCGTTCCTGCCGGTGGAAGATCAGGGCTACACCATCACCGACATTCAATTGCCGCCCGGCGCCACCAAGAACCGAACGGTGCAGGTCGCCGAACAGCTTGAAGCACATAACGCTGGCGAGCCAGGCATCAGTGACAGTGTGGTGATTCTGGGTTTCAGCTTCTCCGGTAGCGGACAGAACGCGGCATTGGCGTTCTCCACGCTGAAGGATTGGTCGCAACGCGGTAGCGACGACTCGGCCAGCTCGATTGCCGACCGCGCCAACATCGCCTTGAGCCAGATCAAGGACGCCATGGCGTTTTCCGTGCTGCCGCCCCCCGTGGACGGCCTCGGTACGTCCAGCGGTTTCGAATTCCGTTTGCAGGATCGCGGCGGACTCGGCCACGCAACACTGATGCAGGCCCGTACCGAGTTGCTGGCAGCCGCCGAGAAAAGCCCGGTGCTGATGAACGTTCGTGAAAGCGCGCTGGCCGAAGCACCGCAGGTGCAACTGGAGGTGGACCGCAAGCAGGCCAATGCCTTGGGCGTGTCGTTCGCCGACATCGGCAATGTGCTGTCCACCGCTGTGGGTTCGGCGTACATCAACGACTTCCCCAATCAGGGGCGCATGCAGCGGGTTGTGGTGCAGGCTGAAGGCGATCAACGCAGTCAGGTCGATGACTTGCTGAAAATGCACGTGCGCAATAACGCCGGAAAAATGGTGCCGCTGTCGGCATTCGTCCAGGCCAACTGGATTCAAGGCCCGGCGCAACTGACTCGGTATAACGGCTATCCGGCGATTGCGATTTCCGGCGAACCGTCGCCCGGTCACAGCACGGGCGAAGCCATGGCCGAAGTGGAACGACTTGTTGCGCAAGGGCCAAAAGGTCTGGGGCAGGAATGGACGGGCCTGTCGTTGCAGGAGCGCTTGTCCGGTAGTCAGGCACCGATTCTGCTCGGGCTGTCGCTGCTGATCGTGTTCCTGTGCCTGGCGGCGTTGTATGAGAGCTGGTCGATTCCGACCTCGGTGCTGCTGGTGGTGCCACTTGGCGTGCTTGGTGCGGTGCTGGCGGTGACGCTGCGCGGGATGCCCAACGACGTGTTCTTCAAGGTCGGCCTTATCACCATCATCGGCCTGTCGGCGAAGAACGCGATCCTGATCATCGAGTTCGCCAAGAGCCTGTACGACGAAGGCCACGACTTGATCGACGCGACATTGCAGGCCGCACGCCTGCGTCTGCGCCCGATCGTAATGACCTCGCTGGCGTTCATCCTCGGCGTGGTGCCGTTGGCCATCGCCACCGGCGCCAGCTCAGCGAGCCAGCAAGCCATCGGCACCGGGGTGATCGGCGGGATGATCACGGCAACCTTGGCGGTGATCTTCGTCCCGGTGTTCTTCGTCGTCGTCATGAAGCTCGTACAAAGATTCACCAAACCCCACTGACTCTGTATGAGCTGCCGCAGGTTGCGATCTGATCGTTCCCACGCTCTGCGTGGGAATGCCGCTGGGGATGCTCTGCGTCCCAGGGCCAAAAGATCGCAGCCTGCGGCAGCTCCTACAAAATCAGGGTTGCGTGCGCTATGGTGCAGGGATCGATCACTGATGTGAGCCACCATGCGCTTCCTCGCCCGCACCCACCCTCGCCTCTCTGCCGCCGCCCTGCTTGGCCTCGCCACGGGTCTTGTGGCCCCCGCCGACTCGATCGTCAGCAAAATCCTCATCGGCTGGAACGCGGGCGTCTGGACTTACCTGATACTGATGTTCTGGCTGACCGTTAGCGCCAAGGCACCGGACGTCAAACGCATCGCCGAAGTCGAAGACGAAAACGCCGGGCTGGTACTGTTTGTGGTGTGCATTGCCGCGCTGGCCAGTCTGGCGACCATCACCTTCGAACTGGCCGGCAGCAAGGATCTGGAAACCACCCGCAAGCTCATGCACTACGGTTTCACCGCATTGACCGTCATCGGCTCATGGTTGCTGATCGGGGTGATTTTCTGCGTGCATTACGCAAGGTTGTATTACACCTGGGACGGCAAGGAACCGGCATTGCGCTTTGCCGAGGGCCTGACAACGCCCAACTATTGGGACTTTCTATACTTCTCGTTCACCATCGGGGTGGCGGTGCAGACTGCCGATGTCGGCGTGGCGTCGCGGGACATGCGCAAAATCGTGCTGGCGCAATCGTTAATCGGGTTTGTGTTCAACACGGCGATTCTGGGATTTTCAATCAACATCGCGGCGGGTTTGTTTGGTTGACAGTCACTACGACCAACCCGCCAGCCGCGCAAGTCCGGCGCCGTCTGGATGCCCCTGACATACAGCTGCTGTATCAGCGCTCCTGATATACACGAATGAACATCCCCATACCCTGAAGCTTTAAATCCAATAGTTGCCTTTATATGAATGACGATGGGACCGTCAGTACATCTGATTATAAAGTTACGTGCAATTGCTTTGCTCGCCCTACAAGACAGCCATCGATGCTAAAACCTCCAACACATATTCCACATCTTGTATAGCTGCTATATCTGACAGTTTACAAAAGCAGGGCATTGGTCTTATATGAAACATCCAAGCAACTCACATCGAAAGATGCGGCCTGGACTTCCCTGTCACAAATATGGAGAGTTTAATCATGAGCAATACCGCCTTGAATGCTTGCGCCTCCTCGACTCTTGAGGAAACCTTCAGCGCTAACCTGGAAGATGGCACAAACTTTGTCGCAACGCTCACTGAGCTCAGGAGTTCGTCAACCCCAGGTCGGGGCGACATCTGGGTTGTCATCGCCACTGACCGAAGAAACGACAGTGCAAAGACATTCACCATCTCCTTCGCGAAAGACATTGTCAGTAGTATCGGCAAAATCACCGACGGTGATAATGAGGTGTCGCTTTTCTACAACAATTATGCAGATATTAACAATCCAACCCTGCAACAAGCCAGAGCAGGTACGATCCAATATACACTGGATCTTAATGAGATGACTTTGAGGGGTACATTCAACGCCGACATAGACAAATCTGATGGCTCCGGACAGTACCTGTGTACAGCTCACTTCGATACGAAACTCAGTCGTTCCAGCCCTACGCTTGTTCGATAGCGCAAAAAAGGGCCTCGGTATTTAACCCAGGCCCTTTTACATCTAATTACACGACACAGTTGACTACCATTTTAATTGCACACCTAAAGTGGCACCCATTGGCATTTCAATATTTTTACCACTCATATACTCAATTTCTGCGTGCGCCTGCCAGCGTTCCGAAAGATTAATCGCGATGCCCGCCCCGACCTCAGCCCTTGAGCCTGAAAGGTTGTTGTTGAACACGTTATTATTGACCTCGACTTTGTTGTTCGATGAAAACTCATGGACGAACGCTCCGCGAACATAAGGTTGTAACTTCGTCCCCCCCTTCAACTGCATATCACGCCCAGCAGTCACCCCGATCTTGCCAAGCAAAGAGCGGGTGAGATCACCTTCAGCCTGCAGTCCATTGTCCAGCTTGTAATCTTTACCTTGAATACCTACGGCGGACCACTGAGTAAAAGGTTCGATGAAATAACCTTCTTCCAGTTTGATATGTCGACCCACTTCCACAGAACCACCGATGCCCGTGTTGTCGTAATCGCCTTTGGATCGATTGCCGTCAGTCATACCGACCTTGGCATCGTTCTGGAACCGATTGAGTTTAAGCACGCTGTCAACATAGTAGCCACTTACGTCATCCATCCACGTCAGATATGTGCCCACGTAGTAACTTTTAATGGTGCCGGAGGTGCCACGATGCAGATTCAGATCTGATGAACTGTGGCCAGCCATCACACCCAATAGCCATTGCCCGTCACCCAGATGCAAAGGAGCATCGGCACCGAGCGTAAAACCTTGCTGGGTTTGTCGATATCCATCACCAAAAGCATCGTTGACGTTGTACTTGTTGCCATAAGCTCTGAGCCACGCACCTGACTTGTCCGGATTGAATCGAAGTTCGCCCATACGACTGCGCAACGACGTCAATTCGCCGTACCAAACAGTGGGAGCAGTATTGAACAGTGCCGTCACTGCACGTGTAGAGGGACTTATCGTGCGAGTTTCAGGGTCAAGAAACCAGTCGTTGCCGGTTCCGCCCTGTATCAGTCCATAGGAATATGTCCCCAGATCGACTTGGCCCTCAGCATTGGCCAACGAAAATCGGGCATCTCCGCTTTCGGTGTGGACAACCTGAATGGGCGCGCCGCTGGCTGGTTCGGTGCCGGCGCTGGCAATCAGCAATTGGTGGTCACCGGTGGCCGTACCGGTGACATTCAGAAAATCTGTCTGGTTTGTCGTGAAGTTGGTTCCCATCTCAAACAAACCGCTGCCGGACAGATTATGAACGTTCAACCGGAAGTACTCGTTATCAGCCCCCAGTTTCACCGTGCCACCGCTCAACACTAAGTCACCGACCTGGCTGTTACCTGTCAGGTTCCATCTGGAGGTGGCATCAATGCCAACTGTGGCAACATTACTCATTACACCACTTAGTTGCGAACCTTGCTGAAGCGAGATAGTTGCTGTGCTGCCGGTATCTGCGCTCACATCTCCAATGAGCGAAGCCTGGGTAAAGCTCAATGTTGCGCGGCTGTTGTCCGACACTTGGAGATTGCCTGTCAGATCACTCCGTTCGACGTTAAACACAGCGTCGCCCGAGCCCTTCACGTCCAGAATTGTTCCATTGCTACTGGTCAGTGTTGATCCATTGAGTACATCAATTCTAGAAACTGGCACCGCATTACCAGCATTGTCAACAACGACGGCAGAACCGTTTTTGCCTTCGACACTCGATTGATCCAGTCGCAATTGACTGGCCGTTAATTCCGCACCCTCCAGGCCCAATGTCACGCCGCTTTGCGCGCCGACAATGTGTGAGCCGTTTACCGCGGACGCAGTCGCGCTGAGCAAAGTGAGGCCATTGCTGCCCGCCCCCGTGCCCTCCAGCGTCGAATTGTCTAACTCAAGCGTGCTGAAAGCCGTTACGCGCGCACCGCCGGTTACACCAGTGACATTGCTATCCGATAGCGCGGCACTCGACCCCGTAGTTGAGCCAACCAAATGCCCCACCTGCAAACCTAACCGATTACCACTGATCGTACTGCCAATGATAGACGCAGTGCTGTTGGCCAGTTCAAGACCCGCGCGTGCGTTGCCTCCCACGACGGTAGTGTTGACGAGATTGACTGTCGACCCCTGGTTAACAGAGATCTGTTGAGTCTCCGCGCCATCAGCGTTCAACGTTGATTGAAACGCAGTGATACCGAGTGTTTGAGCTCCATCGACATTCAAAGTGGCGTTTTGGGAAAGAGTCCAGCCCTCCACGTTGGAGCCATTTGTAATCGTTTGGGTGCCGCCCACCAATGTTCCGGCGTTAGCGGTTTGAGACATCAATAATGAAAAAAGACATACCGAGGGCCCATCCGCCCACCTTCTCGCTATCGTCGTTTGGGAGAGATTTTTTTTGTCCACATAATAGAGTTTTCCGCTTTTTTCGTACTGGAGAAACGAGGAGGTGAGATTGGTGAGCAACCATTTGTCGCCCATTAACGCCGGCACACTACAACTAAGCGTAACCCCGGTATGTAGGAATAATCCGAGATTCAACAGGGAAGTCTTACCTACTGCAATGGGAAAAATACCGGGAGAGCGTGCTCCCCCGGTAAATGCTCAGTCAGATTTAATTGGTTGGCGTTCCTTCACAGTAGTTTCCGCTATCGTTCAGCAAGGAAACCTCATTAAGGAATTCCAACGACGGTGTCGGCACACCAAAAATAGTGACCTCATACCAGATCTTGATATATCCATTCGGAAGACCGGAGCTGAATGGAGGCTGAATGGGTTTCAACTTCGTCAAATATGGCTGGATATTTTCTACAAACTGACCACCTGTTTCAGAACCGGTAATAGTGTAAGTTTTGCTGAACTCAGTACCTGGAATTTCTATGAGGCCTTGTGAGTCCGAAGTGCCTACCGATTTTAATGTTACGACCGTGTTAGTCGGCATATAAGTCGCATCAATAGGAACTGTCACTGGCAACTCACGATCGCCGAGAGTCAAGTACCGGCATGATACGAGATTGTTAAACAATCGAACTGATGGCGCGGGCAGCGCGACCCGGACATTATCAATAGTCACTTCCGTGTCCAGCGACTTCATTACATTGCGCCCACCCGTTTCTTCAATCGTCCAGTAAGCGATTTTTGTACCTGGGCCCGCTAAGTCAATAACAGCAGGAAGCAGCGTAAAGGATAGTGGTGTAACTGCACCGGCAGTAAGCAACTGGGTATCTACAGCAACGCCATTGAACCAGAGTTTTGCAGTTTCGTCCCCTATTGGCGTCCACACTACGGGAGCAGTAATCATTGGTGTGCTGATTTCCGCGTTTTTACCTCGGTCATCCGCAATAATATGATTAGGTGTTTTAGAATCCCCTAGAATGGTGACCTTCGTCATGTTTGGGTTTTCCCTTCCAGGGAAGACCGGATTTATAGGGCCTCGGTAGGTAAAGTCCAGAGCGGAATTCGTATCGACTGAGTCAATCAACGGTTCAAGGCCACGTGAAAATTTGTAATTGGCGGTAATCGGAACTTCCGCTGTAGCGTTGCCCCAAAGCGCCAACAATCTACTGGTAGTAATCTGGAACTGAAGTGTTCTTGGCGCTGTGCCCAAGGGTTGGTTACCCAGTGAGATCGGCAATGTACCATTGGTGACCGATGCGATAATACGGTCATTATCATTACCATTGGTGGTATACGGCACATTCACGAAAACAGGAGTTTCAATATCTTCAAGGTCGATGACATCCGGCGAAATACCCTTGGGAATCACACAAGGAATCAAAGAAGGGGGCGGAAGGCGCCGAACATTAAACGATCCGGAAAGAGCGGGATCACTTTCATTACCCACTACATCGCGCAATACGTACCAGATAAAGTAAAGTGAATCGAGCTTTGGAAGTTGGGCTTGTGGAATATTCACAGTGGCCGAGGTCAGCGGTTGACTATGGACAGCTGTGCCTGCCCCATAGTTAGTATCGATAAAGATATCAATCACATCATCAGGGCGATAAAATTCATAGCCAATATTGACACTCAAAGAAAGTTGCGAGTTATTCTTTAGCCACTCATCATCAATCAATCTGGGCGCTGGCAAGTTCAAGAAGATCAATGCCTCCGGCTTGTACTTAACACCGGAAACTTTATCCTCTTCAGGCGCAGTGCGATCAATCTCCGCCGTCACCCACGCAGTTTCGTCTGGATTGCCATCGCTACCTTTGTAATGTATGAACTGAAATTGATAAGTTGTCGACATCTTCGTCAAATCATCATCAAGAAGCCCTGTTGTAGGCACTGGAATGTCTACAAATTCAGGACGAGTTGCTATAGGCCCAAAAACATCAGAGTCAACTAATGTTCCAGCCCCGGACGTTCCTTTGCGCTGCAAAAGCTCCCATTCATCGTCAGCGTGAGGAACCGCAATTGTTTTAGTGTCGAATCTGACTATCATCGGCCCTGGGTCCAGAATCGATTTTGGAATCAGATTGTCGACAATCTGCCCCACAATGATGGGTGATTCAGCGAGAAGGCCAACGTTAACGGTGGACGTACGCAATTCCAACCGAGACTTCGCGGCCACTTCTTGGGCTGTCAGTTTCTTTCCTTTACCGATTTTCTCTTCAATAGTCATGTTTTTTCTCCAAATAAAACATCCAAGCCAAATCAATCCCGGCTTATCACGAAGTTTGACGAAACGGCATAAAAGTACATCAACACTCGCACCGGGCGACTGGCGACCTGTTTATGAAACACAACGGCACCGCAAAACTCAGGAAAACTTCAAACTTTTTTATGTCCCAATGGGAATCCACCGCAGGGAATGGGTTCACCATCGATAACTCGATCTATCTTCACATAACTTTTAATAGACCTTGCAAACGGCACTCCATTTCTAACTATCGTGTATTGCGCTGTACCCGAGTGTTCGTCAAACATCGGCCTTACATACGGCTCAAAAGGTATCTCAAAGAAAAACCCATCTCTCGTGTCCGTTAAACTTAATGTTTTGGTTAACCGAAACAACTCGGTTAGCGGGGGCGGTGCGATGTTGAGATTCGGGAAGCCCTGCCACTCAAGGACAAACTCGTCGAACTCTCGAAAAACGAGTTCCGCGGAAATTTTTAATCTGATGCACACCCATATAGGCGGACTGTCTGGGTTATAAGGAGTGCATCCAATATATCCGGATTTATTTGCGTCAGGAAAGCCGGGCGCCTTAAGAGTTAGTGGCAAAGCGTGATCAATTGTCAGCTTCTTTATAGGAGATGGATCATCGTTCCCATCATAGCCTTCAAGGATATAATAGATAAAAGCGACCCCATCCTCCCTCATTTGTTGGGGCGTCAATGGAAAAGTAAACTCTGGCTGGTCATCTACTTCGGTGTATATCTCGGTATATATTTCCTTCTCAACATTGTTCTGTAACCAGAAGATATGAAGGATCGAAAACCGATCGGGTCCATTAGGGAAACGATCCCACTTGGGAATTCTGATGATCGTCCCATTGATCAGTTGCTCCAAAGGTACACGGCCTTCCGAATCGCTCTCGCTTACACCGTCAATTTTCAAACCTGCAGCGGTGACGTGTTCATTAGGCCCCGGCATCTCAGATTCTCGCTCTGTGAGGTGGTCTCAGCGCATATTCTTGTTGAATGACGCTTTCAGATATTGAGCGCCGATTCACTCCAGCTGCCTACTGTCATATCTGACAGGTAATGCGACCGTCTGTCGGGAGTTAGAGGGAATTCTGCGCGAGAGTGGGTTGACGCGAGTGAGGTTTATCGTGTCTTCTGAAACCGGTTTCAGGCGTTTCCTACAAAAATAAGGTCAATCCCTTGAACGATTTCTCTGCCGCCCAACGCAGCCGTGTCACCATGCTAGATGTCGCCGAACGCGCCGGTGTTTCCAAGGCCAGCGTCTCGCGCTTTATCGGCGATGACCGCGCCCTGCTCTCCGACGCCATTGCCTTGCGCATCGAGCAAGCGATCAGCGAACTGGGCTATCGGCCCAACCAGATGGCTCGCGGCTTGAAACGCGGGCGCACTCGCCTGATCGGCATGCTGGTGGCCGATATCCGCAACCCTTATTCGATCGCCGTGATGCACGGGGTGGAAACCGCCTGCCGTGCGCACGGCTACAGCCTGGTGGTGTGCAACACCGACCGCGATGACGAGCAGGAACGCCAGCACTTGGCGCTGCTGCGCTCGTACAACATCGAAGGGCTGATCGTTAACACCCTCGGCCATCACCGTGACGAATTGCACGAGCTGCACCGTGAGATGCCGCTCGTTCTGGTGGATCGCAAGGTCGACGGGCTAGACAGCGACATGGTTGGGCTGAACAACCCCCAGGCAGTGGAGATGGCCCTCGCCCATCTTGAGCAGCGTGGTTTTCGCGACGTGTTGCTGGTGACCGAACCGTATGACGGCACCAGCTCGCGGATCGAGCGGGTCAGCAGTTTTCAAGCGCAGGTTGCGCAGCGTTCAGGGTTGACTGGGGCGGTGCTGGAAACCGGCGCTGATCTGGCCACTCATCTTCAAACCTTTTTAAACACACCTGCTGCTGGGCCAAAGGCGCTGTTTTGCGCCAATGGAGTCGCGGCGCTGGCAGCGACTCATGCGTTGCGCAGGATCGGTTCACGGTTGTTTGAGGATGTCGGGCTGATCGCCCTGGATGATCTGGATTGGTATCCGTTGGTCGGCAGCGGGATTACGGCGCTTGCCCAGCCGACGGAAGAGATTGGCGCGCGAGCGTTTGAGTGTTTGCTCAAGCGTTTGCGTGGGGATGATGAGGCGGCGCGGGTGCTGGATTATGCGCCGGTGTTGGTTGAGCGGGGTTCGACCATCGGGAATTTGCGGTGACTGATCGGGCCCCATCGCTGGCTTGCCAGCGATGAGGTCCGAAAGAACAACATAGAAACATCTGAAAAAAATTTGAACAAAAATGAAACCGGTTTCAGAGGTAAACAACAATGACTAAACCTGCCGTTTCCATCAGCCTGTCCAGCTACGGCGCCGACCTTGTGCGCCAACGCGGGCAAGATTTTTTTATCGACGTATTGGCCGCTGCCGGTGCCGATCGCATCGAGTGGCGCGAGGAATTGCTGACCCGCGAAGTGCCCGCCCAGTTAAGCGCCGCCACCCAGGCGCAGGGCCTGCAAAGCATCTATTCCTCACCGACCGAACTGTGGCTCGCCGGCCAGGCACAACCCAATCCCGAGTTGATCACCGCCCTGCAGCACGCCGAGGCGTTCGGTTCGAAGTGGCTGAAAGTCTCCCTCGGCTACTTCACCGACAACTGTGATCTGTCAGTCCTCAAGCAACGGCTCAATAACAGCCCGGTGCAATTACTGGTGGAGAACGACCAGACCCTGCACGGCGGGCGGATCGAACCTTTTCAGCGTTTCTTCACCGCCGTCGAACAGCACAACCTGCCAATCAAAATGACGTTCGACATCGGCAACTGGCAGTGGCAAGACCAGTCCGCCACCAGCGCCGCACGCCTGCTCGGTCGCCACGTCGGCTACGTGCACTGCAAGGCCGTGGCCCGGCGTGCCGACGGCAAACTGGTAGCCGTGCCGCCCGCTGTCAGCGATTTGCATCTGTGGGAACAACTCTTGCGGCACATGGCCCAAGGCGTTATGCGCGCGGCCGAGTATCCGTTGCAGGGTGATGATCTGGTCGAGTTGACCACAGCACACGTCGCCGCCCTCGCCCGCCTCGGCCAATCGCGTCTGGAGCCTGCTCATGTCTAAGATCGATATTTTGTCGTTTGGCGAAACCATGGCGATGCTCGTAGCCGAGCAATGCGGTGATCTGGCGGCGGTCGAGCACTTTCATAAGCGCATTGCCGGCGCCGACAGCAACGTTACGATCGGGCTTTCGCGGCTGGGTTTCAATGTGGCCTGGCTGAGCCGGGTGGGTGCCGATTCGCTCGGGCGCTTTGTGGTTGAGACACTGGCGAAAGAAGGTCTCGATTGCAGCCATGTCGATGTCGACACGGCGCACCCCACCGGTTTCCAGTTCAAGTCGCGCACCGACGATGGCAGTGATCCGCAAGTCGAATATTTCCGTCGCGGTTCGGCGGCCAGTCATCTGTCACCACGCTCAATCACCGAAAACCTGCTGAGCGCCCGGCATCTTCATGCCACGGGCATTCCGCCAGCGCTGTCGGCGTCTGCGCGGGAAATGTCGTTCGAGCTGATGACCCGCATGCGCAATGCCGGGCGCAGCGTGTCGTTCGACCCCAATCTGCGCCCGAGCCTGTGGGCCAGCGAGCGTGAAATGATCACCGAGATCAACCGCCTCGCCGCCCTCGCCCATTGGGTGTTGCCGGGGTTGAGCGAAGGTCGCCTGCTCACCGGTTTTGAAGATCCTGCGGACATTGCCGCGTTTTACCTCGATCAAGGCGCCGAAGCGGTGGCGATCAAACTTGGCCCACAGGGTGCCTATTACCGCACGCATCTGGATCAGGGCTTTGTCGCCGGGGTGCCGGTGGCCCATGTCGTCGACACGGTGGGTGCCGGTGACGGCTTTGCGGTGGGGATGATCAGTGCCCTGCTCGAACACCAGAGTTTTGCCGAGGCGGTGCAGCGTGCGAACTGGATTGGCAGTCGGGCGGTGCAGAGTCGCGGGGATATGGAGGGGTTGCCCACCCGCCTGGAGTTATCGGTTGAATTTGAGTCTGCCTTCGCGAGCAGGCTCGCTCCCACGTTTGAAATGCATTCCCTTGTGGGAGCGAGCCTGCTCGCGAAGAGGCCAGCCTAGTCAGCGAAAATTTGAACCTGCTGCGACAAAAACAACAAGCTCAGGAGCAACACCATGAAAACCGCAACCCTCGCCACCCGCCGCTGGTGGTACATCATGCCGATCGTGTTTATCACCTACAGCCTGGCGTATCTCGATCGCGCCAACTACGGCTTCGCCGCCGCCTCCGGCATGGCCGAAGATTTGATGATCACCCCGGGCCTGTCTTCATTGCTCGGTGCGCTGTTCTTCCTCGGCTACTTTTTCTTCCAGGTGCCGGGTGCGATCTACGCGCAAAAGCACAGCGTGAAGAAGCTGATTTTCGTCAGCCTGATCCTCTGGGGCGGGCTCGCCACGTTGACTGGCGTGGTCTCCAACGCCTATTGGCTGATCGTTATCCGTTTCATGCTCGGCGTGGTCGAAGCCGCCGTGATGCCGGCGATGCTGGTCTATCTGTGCCACTGGTTCACCCGTGCCGAACGCTCGCGGGCCAACACCTTTCTGATCCTCGGCAACCCGGTGACCATGCTGTGGATGTCGGTGGTCTCGGGTTATCTGGTGCAGCATTTCAGCTGGCGCTGGATGTTCATCATCGAGGGCCTGCCGGCGGTACTCTGGGCGTTTATCTGGTGGCGTCTCGCCGATGATCGTCCAGCCCAGGCCAAGTGGCTAAACGACCAGGAAAAGCAGGACCTGGAAAGCGCTCTGGCCGCCGAACAGGTCGGGATCAAAGCGGTGAAGAACTACGCCGAAGCGTTCCGTTCGCCGAAGGTGATCATCCTGGCGTTGCAGTTCTTTTGCTGGAGCATCGGTGTCTATGGCTTTGTGCTGTGGCTGCCGTCGATCCTCAAGGCCGGTGCGCAAATGGACATGATCGAGGCCGGCTGGCTGTCGGCGCTGCCGTATCTGGCGGCGGTGATTGGCATGCTCGTCGTGTCGTGGGGCTCGGACAAACTGCAGAAACGCAAACGCTTCGTCTGGCCGCCGCTGCTGATCGCCTCGATTGCTTTCTACGGTTCCTACGCACTGGGCGCGGAGCATTTCTGGTGGTCGTACACGTTGCTGGTGATTGCCGGCGCCTGCATGTACGCACCCTACGGGCCGTTCTTCGCGATCGTGCCGGAGATTCTCCCGGCCAACGTCGCTGGTGGCGCGATGGCGCTGATCAACAGCATGGGCGCACTCGGTTCGTTCGGCGGTTCATATCTGGTGGGTTACCTGAACAGCTCCACCGGTTCGCCCGGTTCCTCCTACCTGCTGATGAGCGGCGCGTTGCTGCTGTCGGTGGTGCTGACGATTTTTCTCAAGCCCGGCGCCAGTGATCGCGTCGTCGCCAAAGCCGTTGCCACGCGCCCCGTGCCGGCTCATTCCTGAAGAGATTTTTGCCATGAAAAAACAGGTCGTGCTGTACAAGAAACTTTCGCCCGCGCTGATGGCGCGCCTGCAAGAACAGTTTGACGTGACGCTGATCGAAAGCCTCGACGCCCAAGGTCTGATGCAACTGCGCGATGCCCTGCCCCACGCTCACGGCTTGCTCGGCGCCAGTTTGAAACTCGACGCCGCTTTGCTGGATCTGGCGCCGCAACTGGAGGCCATTGCCAGCGTGTCAGTGGGCGTCGACAACTACGACATCGACTACCTGACCCGCCGCAACATCCTGCTGACCAACACCCCCGACGTACTCACCGAAACCACGGCCGACACCGGTTTCGCGCTGATCCTCGCCGCCGCCCGGCGTGTGGTGGAACTGGCCAACATGGTGCGCAGCGGCCAGTGGCACCGCAACATCGGCCCGGCGCATTTCGGCACCGATGTGCATGGCAAGACGCTGGGGATTATCGGCATGGGCCGGATTGGCGAGGCGTTGGCGCAGCGCGGGCATTTCGGCTTCGGCATGCCGGTGATTTACCACAGCCAGTCGCGCAAACCGGCGGTTGAGGAACGCTTCGACGCGCAGTACCGCAGCCTGGAGGATCTGTTGCAGCAGGCCGATTTCATTTGCCTGACCTTGCCACTGACGGCACAGACTGAAGCCCTGATCGGCGCCGAGCAGTTTGCGTTGATGCGTGCGGAAAGCATCTTCATCAACATCTCGCGGGGCAAGGTGGTGGACGAGGCGGCAATGATCGATGCGCTGCGTCACAACCGGATTCGCGCGGCGGGGCTGGATGTGTTCGAGCGTGAGCCGTTGAATCATGACTCGCCGTTGTTGCAGCTCAACAATGTGGTGGCGACGCCGCATATGGGGTCGGCGACGCATGAAACGCGCGAGGCGATGGCGCGGTGTGCGGTGGAGAATCTGCTGGCGGCTTTGGCTGGGGAGAAGCCTTTGAATCTGGTGAACCGGGATGCCTGGCTGGGTTGAGATCTCCTGTGCCTAATGGGCCTCATCGCTGGCAAGCCAGCTCCCACAAGGTTTTGTGTCGTTCACAAATGTCATGAACACTGAAGAACCTGTGGGAGCTGGCTTGCCAGCGATGGGCATTGGTATCTACACATCTCCCGATCCTGGTCTATAAAAGGACGGCATGGATATCAAATGACCGGGCTAGATGCCCGACTGACAAAACGATACGACGAGTTAGTCATGGGACACAGTAATGGACTA
>NZ_JACSZV010000017.1 GCF_014472415.1 Pseudomonas sp. N40(2020) | reverse complement strand
CTTTTGATTTTAAAAACAAGATCAAAAGATCGCAGCCTCCGGCAGCTCCTACAGGAGTCAAAGGCCTGAGATCAGATCCCGATAATCCTCGACCGCTGCAAACTCCGCAGTATCTTTCGGCCCTTTGCGGCTGTCCGGTTCTTTGACCGCCAACAAGTGCGCCACGCCGAAATCCCGCGCACTGCGCAGAATCGGCAAGGTGTCGTCGATAAACAAACTGCGCGCCGGATCAAAACCGATATCCGTCTGCAAGGCATCCCAGAACTGCGGGTTCTCCTTGGGGTAACCGTAATCGTGCGAGCTGATCAACCGTTCGAAATAGGGCGCCAGTTCAATCCGCTCCAGCTTCAACGACAGCGAATCACGGTGCGCGTTGGTGATCATGATCACCCGTTTGCCGGCCCGTTTTATCGCCGCCAGAAAGGTATCGGCATCCGGGCGCAGGGCGATCAGGTGCGCGGTTTCCTGCTTCAATTCACGCACTGACAACTTCAGCTCCGTGCTCCAGAAATCCAGGCAATACCACTGCAATTGACCGGCATGGCGCTCGAACAGCGGCTGCAATTCCATCTCGGCCATGGCCCGGCTGATCCCGTGGAGATCGGCGTAACGTTGGGGCAGATGTTCCAGCCAGAAATGGTTATCGAAGTGCAGATCCAGCAACGTGCCGTCCATGTCCAGCAGAACGGTATCGATGTCGGACCACGGTAATGAAGGCATGGCAACGTCTCGAACGGTGAAAAGATATCCGACGTAAACAATCGGGAAAGCCGCGTTATAGTAGCGCGTTCACGCCAAGGAGCTTTGCATGCGCCAGAAACCCACTGTACTTGCCCGCGAAATCGTCGCCACCAGCCGCCTGTTTTGCGTCGAAGAACTGAAGCTGCGTTTTTCCAACGGCGTGGAGCGCACTTACGAGCGGCTGGTCGGCAAGGGGGCGGGATACGGCGCGGTGATGATCGTGGCGATGCTCGATGCCGAGCACGCGGTGCTGGTCGAGGAATACTGCGGCGGCACTGACGAATATGAGTTGTCCTTGCCTAAAGGTTTGATCGAGCCGGGCGAAGATGTGTTGGCGGCGGCCGAGCGTGAACTCAAGGAAGAGGCGGGTTTCGGCGCGCGGCAACTGGAACATCTGACCGAGCTGTCGCTGTCGCCCGGTTACATGAGCCAGAAGATTCAGGTGGTGCTGGCCACCGATCTTTACGAGGAACGTCTGGAGGGCGATGAGCCCGAGCCGATGCGGGTCGACAAGGTCAACCTGCGTGAGTTGTCGGCGCTGGCGCTGAATCCGCAGTTTTCCGAAGGGCGCGCCTTGGCGGCGCTTTATTTGACCCGCGACCTGCTGAGCCAGCGCGGTGTTTTCAGTTATGAGTGAGCGTTTGATGAATTTCCCGCACCCGTTGATGGCGCCAGTGATCGAGCTGGCATTGCAGGCAGGCGAAGCGATTTTGCCGTTCTGGCGCGCAGGCGTTGAAG
The DNA here is from genome assembly GCF_014472415.1 of Pseudomonas sp. N40(2020). Classification (GTDB taxonomy): domain Bacteria; phylum Pseudomonadota; class Gammaproteobacteria; order Pseudomonadales; family Pseudomonadaceae; genus Aquipseudomonas. The sequence continues at coordinate 111,243 of NZ_JACSZV010000017.1, read as the reverse complement.
TCACGGCCAAGTCCGATGACTCGCCGGTGACCGCTGCGGACCTGGCCGCGCATCACCTGATCGTTGCGGGTCTGACGGCGCTGGATCCGAGCATTCCGGTGCTGTCCGAAGAGGACGCCAATATCCCGCAAAGCGTGCGCGCCGGCTGGCAGCGCTGGTGGCTGGTGGATCCGCTGGATGGCACCAAGGAGTTCATCAGTGGCAGTGAAGAGTTCACCGTCAACATCGCCCTGATCGAAAACGGCCGGGTGGTGTTTGGTGTGGTGTCGATGCCGACCAACGGTCGTTATTACGTCGGTGGTAACGGGTTGGGCGCGTGGCGCTGTGACAAGGGCGGCACACTGGTTTCGATTCAGGTGCGCGACGTACCGGCGCCGGGCGAAGCGTTCACCGTGGTTGCCAGTCGTCGGCATTCCAGTCCTGAGCAGGAGCGCTTGCTCGCAGGACTCAGCGCCAGTCTGGGTGAGCTGCAATTGGCCAATATCGGCAGTTCGTTGAAGTTCTGCCTGCTGGCCGAGGGTGCGGCGGATTGTTATCCGCGCCTGGCACCGACTTCGCAGTGGGACACGGCGGCGGCGCAGGGTGTGCTGGAAGGTGCGGGCGGTGAGGTGCTGGATTTGCGTGGTGACGCGTTCTGCTATCCGGCGCGGGAATCGTTGCTGAACGAGTTCTTTTTGGCGCTGCCGGCGAAGGCAGCGTGGCGAGCGAGGTTGTTGGAGCTCGCTCGCGGTTAAGATCAAAAGATCGCGGCCTGCGGCAGCTCCCACATGGATAAGCCTGTAGGAACTGCCGCAGGCTGCAATCTTTGCTTTAACGATGCAAAACGTACTGCCCGCTAAACGTCACGGCGTCCTCATCATTCCCGGAATTGACGATCCGCGTATTCAACGTCAACCGCGCCCGTCCATAACGCTGATACATCGCCAGAAACTTCTTCCACACCGCCGCCTCCGGCGCCGGGCAAATCGCTGTGGCATCCCCCGTCACCGGCAGGGGATAACTGATCTGCCCCTCCTGAATCACGATGTGCCCGTCCTCGATCCCTTCTTCCTTCAGGCGCAAATGCAGCCAGCCCCAACCGGCCAGCACTGCCCCGCAGTAGAGACTGCCACCGAACATGGTGCTTTTGTGGTTGACGTTGGCATCCAGCGGCAAGTGCAGACTCAGCTGCTGCGCCTGCCAGTCGAGCACTTTGAGGCCCATCGCCTGAGTCAGGGGAATGTCGTGATGCAGGACCGATTCCAGATAGCGACTGTCGCGGTTCATTCGGCTTCATCTCCGTGGGCGCCGCTGTCGGCAAAGCTCAAGCCGTGCTTGCGCAGTTTGTCGTGCAGCGTCTTGCGCGGAATGCCCAGCGCTTCGGCAAGGCTGCGCACGGAGCTGTGGGCGCGCGACAGTTCGGCGGCGATCAGCGACTTCTCGAAGTTTTCCACTTGCTCGCTGAGGCCTCCGGCGATGACTTCAACGGTCGCGCCACCCCCTTCGGTGCCGGTGTTATCCAGCGCCAGTTCCAGGCCAAGGGCGAAACGTTCTGCCGCGTTCTGCAACTCGCGCACGTTGCCAGGCCAGGTGTGACGCAGCAGCAGGGCGCGTTGTGCCGGTTGCAGTTCGTGGGGCGGCAAGCCGTGGCGGGCGCTGGCTTCATCGGCGTAATGCTGGAACAGCACCAGCGCATCTTCGCCACGTTCTCGCAGCGGGGGAATGCGTAATGGCGCGACGTTAAGACGGTAATACAAGTCGGCACGGAAGCGGCCCTGATCAGCGGCCTGGCGCAGGTCTTCCTTGGTCGCGGCGATCACGCGGATATCCAGCGGAATCAGCTGATTGCCGCCCAAACGTTCAACGACGCGCTCCTGCAGCATGCGCAGCAACTTCACCTGCACGTCCATGCTCATGCTTTCGATTTCATCGAGGAACAACGTACCGCCATTGGCGAATTCGAACTTGCCGATTCGGCGTTTTTGCGCGCCAGTGAACGCGCCCGGCTCATGACCGAACAGTTCACTTTCCACGACTGATTCAGCCAGCGCCCCGGCATTGATCGCCACGAACGGGCCGTTGCGGCGGCTCGATAGATCATGCAATGCCCGAGCGACGACTTCTTTGCCAGCCCCGGTTTCGCCAAGTATCAGCACGTCAGCCTTGGTCGCCGCCAACGCGCCGATCTGCTCGCGCAGGCGCAACATCGGTGTCGAGTGGCCGACCAGACGCGCGCTCAGTTCATTGCGATCGCTGAGGGCCAGACGCAGACTGCGGTTGTCCAGCACCAGGCGGCGCACGGCCAGGGCGCGGCGCACGCTGTCGAGCAGAGCATCGCTGGCGAACGGTTTTTCGAGGAAGTCATAAGCCCCGGCACGCATCGCCTGCACGGCCAGCGGCACATCGCCGTGGCCGGTGATCAGCAGCACTGGCAGCTCGGGATCCTGGGCGTGCAACTCGCTCAGCAATTCGAGACCGTCCATGCCCGGCATGCGGATGTCGCTGACCACCACACCCGGCCAGTCGCGCTCCAGTTGTCCGGCCAGCCCTTTGGCTTCAGACAGCGGGAGGATTTTCAGCCCGGCCAGATCCAGGGTCTGGCCGAGGGCCTGACGCAGGTGCGGATCGTCGTCGATCAACACCACCTGAATGCGATTGTCGATGGTCATGCACTTCGATCCTCGGACGGTTGCAGGCTGACCCCGGGCGCGCCGGCGCGCAGCCGCAGGGTGATCAAGGCGCCACCTTGTTTGTGGTTGGAGAACGACAGTTCACCACCGAAGGCGCGCATCAGGGTTTCACAGATCGCCAAACCCAGACCAAGGCCTTGAGTACGGGTCTTGGTGGTGTAGAAGGGCTCGCTGGCGCGACCGAGGGCTTCCATACAGAACCCCGGGCCGTTGTCGCGAATGTACAGATTGACGCCTTCGGCAGTGGATTCGGCACTCAGCCACAATTTGCGCGGCGGGCCCTTTTCGGTGAGGGCGTCGAGGGCGTTGGCCAGCAGATTGCCGAGTACCTGGCGCAGGCGGGTTTCCCCGGCTTCGACCCACAGGGTGGCGGCGGGCAGGTCGCGGATCAGCTCGACTTCCATGCTGCGCCGACGCTTGGCCAGCAAGGCCAGAGCATCGTCCAGCGCCGGTTGCAGGGCGACGCTTTCCGGGGCGTGGCGATCGCGGCGGGCGAACGCACGCAGGTGGGCGATGATCGACGCCATGCGCCCGGTCAGTTCGCTGATCAGTTTGAGGTTGCCGCGCGCGTCGTCAGTACGCTCATGGTCGAGAAGCACTTCAGCGTTCTCCGCGTAGCTGCGGATCGCCGCCAGCGGCTGATTGAGTTCGTGGCTGATGCTTGCAGACATGGTTCCCAACGCTGACAACTTGCCGGCCTGTACCAGATCATCCTGAGCACGAACCAGTTCTTGTTGCGCCTGTTCGCGCTCCAGCACTTCCTGTTTCAAGCGGCGGTTGAGGCCTTCGAGGTCGCTGGTGCGTTCGGCGACGCGACCTTCCAGTTCACGACGGGCCTTGGCTTCAAACGCGATGCGCTCCAGATAGTGGCGACGGCGCTGCATCATCAGGCCGAGAAGCAGCATCATAACCAATAGCGTGGCGCCACCGATGGCGACCACCGTACGCACCGGGCGGTCGATCAGCGTGCGCGGCGCAAGAATGCTGACGCTCCAGCCGGTTTCGGCGATGTCGTGGGTTTGTGTCAGCCAGGCATCGGGGCTGAGGTTCAGCGGACGCGGTTCACGGGTCGGGTAGGGCTGGATTGCGGTGATCGCTGCGCGCTCGGTATCGCTCAAGACGCGGGTCGAGCGGAAGCGCCATTCAGGACGCGAGGTGAGGATGACCACACCGTTATGGTCGGTCACCAGCAGTTGTTCCGGGGTTTTGCCCCAGAGACTTTCGGTGTGGTCGAGATCGACTTTGATCACCAGCACGCCAGTGATCTTTTCACCATTACGCACCGCAGCGGCGAAGAAGTAGCCGCGCTTGGCCGATGTCGTTCCAAGACCGAAAAAGCGCCCGAGACGCCCGGCCATGGCTTCGCTGAAATACGGGCGGAAGGAGAAATTGCGGCCCACGAAGCTATCGTGTTTGTCCCAGTTCGACGCCGCGAGTGTTTTCCCGGTAGTGTCCATCAGGTACATGACTTCGGCGCCAGTCTGTGCGGCGATGTTTTTCAGCAGACGGTTGGCATTACCTTGGGTAACACCATCGTCTGGCGCTCCAAGCACGGTACGCAGGGCCGGCAGGTCGCCGAGGATCTGCGGCAACACTTCATAGCGGTGCAGGGTGCCCAGCAGGTTGGCGACGTAGAGGTCGAGGGTCTGGCGATTCTGTCCGGCCAGTTCGCTGCGGTAATAGCGCTCGGCCAGATGCTCCAACGGCCACAGTAAAGGCGCCAGACACAGGGCCAGAAGGGCGAGGCTGCGCCAGCGGGGTCTGCGGGGAAGGGATGGTTTCATGAGCCGGATGCGCCTGAGGGAACAGGCGCATTATGCCCGGCCTCAGGAAAAGACGTCAGCGTCCTTGAGCAACGCTGCAGCTTGATCCTTCGCCGAGAGTTTCGGCGCTTCGTCCAACTGCCAGTCGATACCCAGAGCAGGGTCGTCCCAGCGAATGCTGCGCTCGGACGATGGGTCGTAGTAGTTGGTGGTCTTGTAGAGGAACTCGGCGAACTCGCTCAGCACTACGAAGCCATGGGCGAAACCTTCCGGTACCCACAGCTGACGATGGTTTTCAGCCGACAGGCGCACCGCCACCGACTTACCGAAGTGCGGCGAGCTGCGGCGAATGTCCACGGCCACATCAAGCACTTCACCGACCGTGACGCGCACCAGTTTGCCCTGGGTGTTTTCCAACTGATAATGCAGGCCACGCAGCACGCCTTTTTGCGAGCGCGAATGGTTGTCCTGAACGAATTGGGTGTCCAGGCCGGTCGCGTCCTGGAACGCCTTGGCGTTGAAACTCTCGTAGAAGAAACCGCGCTCGTCACCGAACACCTTGGGTTCGATGATCAGAACACCGGGCAAATCGGTGGTGATTACATTCATTGGGATTTCCATAGGCAGGTGTGAATGGTCGACATTCTTGCGCAAAGTGCCGGCGGATGCGAGCGCTCGAATAACCACGATCAGGGGTTGCGTATCCTCCGAAGCAGTGGCGATATAAGCGCCTAATAAAATTTCAGGGGTCGTTTCATGCCGCTCGCCACGTTGATTCATCGCGCCAGTTTGCCCAGCCCGCAGGTTTCAGAGGCGCAGGCCTTGCAATGGCTCGCCGAACATTACGGGCTCGGCGGCACGTTACAGGCCCTCGGCAGTCAGCAAGATCTTAACTATCGCGTAGACAGTGAGCGCGGGCGGTTTGTGCTGAAAATCTGCCGTGGCGATTACGCCCTTGTCGAGTTGCAAGCCCAGCATGCCGGCCTAAAGTATCTGGCCGAACACTGCACAGTAAATGTGCCGCGGGTGATTGCCGCCAATAACGGTCAGGACCTGCTGACGCTGCAAGTCGATGGCGAGCCGGTACATGTGCGGCTACTCGATTACATCGAAGGTCAGCCGCTGACCCATCTCGATCACTTGGGCCATGACGTGGTGGCCGGGTTTGGCCGGCTCTGCGGTGAGATGGACCTGGCACTGGCCGGATTCGACCACCCGGGCCTTGAGCGCACATTGCAATGGGACGCGCGCCATGCCAGCGCACTGATCAGTCATTTGCTGCCAGTGATCAAGGACGACCAGCAGCGCGCATTGATCGCCGACGCCGCCGAGCAGGCCGAGCGCCGCTTGCAGCCACTGGTGGACAAACTGCCGGTGCAGGCGATTCACATGGACATCACTGACGACAACGCCGTCTGGCAGCGCGACGCACAGCGCCATTGGCAATTGCAGGGTGTGATCGATTTCGGCGACCTGATCCGCACCTGGCGCATTACCGATCTGTCGGTGACATGCGCCGCATTGCTGCATCACGCCGACGGCGATCCGTTTGTGATTCTGCCGGCGGTTCAGGCTTATCACGCCGTCAATCCGCTGCAACACGAAGAACGGCAAGCCCTGTGGCCACTGATCGTCGCCCGGGCGGCGGTGCTGGTGCTCAGTGGCGAGCAGCAGGTCAGTATCGACCCTTCCAATACCTACAGCCGCGACAACCTCACCCACGAGTGGGAAATCTTCCGCGTCGCGACATCCGTGCCGCTGGCGTTGATGGAGGCGGCGATTCTCAGCGCGGTCGGGCAACCCTTGGCGGCGATCAACGGCGAAGACTTTGCGCCGTTGCTGCCAAGTCTGGTCGGGCGTGAATTTGCTCTGATCGACCTTGGCGTTCTCAGTCCGCATTTCGAGGCCGGCAACTGGGAGCAGGAGGGCATCGACCAGCGATTGCTGAATGAAGCGGCTGCCGCGCATGGTCTGGCGGCGAGTCGTTATGGCCAATACCGTTTGTCGCGTACTCAACCGGACAGTGCCGCTGAGCCGGACACCTTCCCGCTGCACGTTGAATTACGCGTGCCCAATGGCACGCCTGTGGAATCGCCGTTTGCCGGTGTGGTTCATCAGCGCCCAGAGGGTGCGCTGCAACTGGACGGCCCACAGCTCAGCGTACGTTTGTGGGGCGTGACACCATCGCTGCAAAGCGGGGCGGCGCTGGTCAAAGGTCAGGTGCTGGGTTCGGTCAGCGGGCCGTTGATTGTACAACTGAGTCGCGGTGCGCAATGGGATGCGCCGCTGTTCTGCACGCCGTCCCGTGCGGCCGCCTGGCAGGCGCTGTGTCCGTCACCGGCAGCTTTGCTTGGATTGGCCTGCGATGCCGAGCAGGAGCTGGATGCGAAGACCTTGCTTGAGCGCCGCGACGCCAGTTTTGCCCGCACGCAAAAACACTATTACGTGGATCCGCCGCGCATTGAGCGCGGCTGGCGCAATCACCTGATCGACATGCAGGGCCGTTCCTACCTCGACATGCTCAACAACGTGGCGGTGCTCGGTCACGGTCATCCGCGCATGGCGGCGGTCGCTGCCCGGCAGTGGTCGCTGCTCAACACTAACTCACGCTTCAACTATGCGGCGGTGGCCGAGTTCTCCGAGCGCTTGCTCAAGCTGGCGCCGGAAGGCATGGATCGGGTGTTTCTGGTCAACAGCGGCAGCGAGGCCAATGACCTGGCGATCCGTCTGGCGTGGGCCTACAGCGGCGGTCGCGACATGGTCAGCGTGTTGGAGGCTTATCACGGTTGGACGATCGGTGCCGATGCGGTGTCGACCTCGATTGCCGACAACCCGAAAGCCCTTGAAAGCCGTCCGGACTGGGTGCATCCGGTGATCGCGCCGAACATTTATCGTGGCGAATTCCGTGGCCTCGATTCGGCGCCGGACTATGTGCGCAGCGTCGAGCATCATCTGGCGAAAATCGCTGAGCAGAAGCGTCAACTGGCCGGGTTTATCTGCGAGCCGGTGTATGGCAATGCCGGCGGCATCTCGCTGCCACCCGGTTACTTGAAGCAGGTGTATGCGTTGGTCCGCGCGCAGGGCGGTGTGTGCATCGCCGATGAAGTGCAGGTCGGTTACGGGCGCATGGGCCATTTCTTCTGGGGTTTCGAAGAACAAGGTGTGGTGCCGGACATCATTGTCATGGCCAAAGGCATGGGCAACGGCCAGCCACTCGGTGCGGTCATTACTCGCCGGGAAATCGCCGAAGCGCTGGAGGCTGAGGGTTACTTCTTCTCGTCAGCCGGCGGCAGTCCTGTGAGCTGCCAGATCGGCATGGCCGTGCTGGATGTGATGGAAGAAGAAAAACTCTGGGAGAACGCCCAAGTGGTCGGCGGCCACTTCAAGGCGCGGCTCGAAGCGTTGATCGATAAACATCCGCTGGTGGGCGCGGTGCACGGCTCCGGTTTTTATCTGGGGGTTGAGCTGATCCGTAATCGCGACACACTGGAACCGGCGACAGAAGAAACCACATCGCTGTGCGATCGCCTGCGCGAGCTGGGGATTTTCATGCAACCGACCGGCGATGACCTGAACATCCTCAAGATCAAACCGCCGATGGTGACCTCGCGGCGCAGTGTGGATTTCTTTGTCGACATGCTGGATCGGGTGCTTACCGAAGGCCTGTAAGCCACGGATTCCCAACCGCTCCTACACAAAGCAGATTTATATCGGCTATTTGTGATTATTTTTCGATGAAAGGTTGGTAGATAGCTTCTAAAGCCGATATTTATCGGCTATAAAGTCGCCATTGCTCCGGCATGGCGATTTTTTGTCCGGTGCGCGCGTTTTTTCTCTTCGGTCGAATCCTCGACCGTCAAAGCACTTGCCCGGAGATGATTCATGAGCCGTATCGTTACCGTCGCCGCCACGCAGATGGCCTGTTCGTGGGATCTGGAAGCCAACCTCGAAACCGCTGAAAGACTGGTGCGCGAAGCTGCCGCAAAAGGCGCGCAGATCATCCTGATCCAGGAGCTGTTCGAAGCGCCGTACTTTTGCCAGAAGCCGAACCCGGACTATCTGCAACTGGCCACTACGGTGGAAGAAAACGTCGCGATCAAACATTTCCAGAAAATCGCCAAAGAGCTGCAAGTGGTGCTGCCGATCAGCTTCTACCAGCTGGCCGGTCGTGCGCGTTTCAACAGCATCGCGATCATCGATGCCGACGGCAGCAACCTCGGGATTTATCGTAAAAGCCACATCCCGGATGGCCCGGGTTACCACGAAAAGTATTACTTCAACCCGGGCGATACCGGCTTCAAGGTCTGGAATACCCGTTACGCAAAAATCGGCGTGGGCATCTGCTGGGATCAGTGGTTCCCGGAAGCGGCGCGGGCGATGGCGCTGCAAGGTGCGGAAATCCTGTTCTACCCGACCGCCATCGGCAGCGAGCCGCACGACAAGAGCATTTCGTCCCGCGATCACTGGCAGCGCGTGCAGCAGGGCCATGCCGGCGCCAACCTGATGCCGCTGATCGCCAGCAACCGCATCGGTAACGAAGAACAGGACGGCTACGACATCACGTTCTACGGCTCATCGTTCATCGCCAACCAGTTCGGCGAAAAAGTGCAGGAGCTGAATAAAACCGAAGAAGGTATTCTTGTGCACACTTTCAACCTCGACGAGCTGGAACATATTCGCAGCGCGTGGGGTTCATTCCGCGACCGCCGGCCGAATCTGTACGGCGCGTTGAAAACCCTCGACGGTTCCCTGGAGTCCTGATCCCGATGACCACATTGAAAAGCACCCCGCGCGCCGACGGCTTCCACATGCCGGCCGAGTGGGCACCCCAAACGCAAACCTGGATGATCTGGCCCGAGCGCCCGGACAACTGGCGCCTGGGCGGCAAACCTGCACAAGCAGCCCACGCGGCGGTGGCCAAGGCCATCGCCCGTTTTGAACCGGTGACCGTTGCGGTGTCCGCCGGCCAATACGAAAACGCCCGCGCCCGTCTCGACGTGTCGAATATCCGCGTGGTCGAGATGTCCAGCGATGACGCCTGGGTTCGCGACAGCGGTCCGACCTTCGTTATCAATAACAGCGGCGAAGTGCGCGGTGTGAACTGGGACTTCAATGCCTGGGGCGGCTTTGACGGCGGCTTGTACTCGCCGTGGAACCGCGATTCGCAGGTCGGCGGCAAGATCCTCGAGATCGAGCGCAGCCCGCGTTATCGCACCGAAGGTTTTGTGCTGGAGGGTGGTTCGATTCACGTCGACGGCGAAGGCACGCTGATCACCACTGAAGAATGCCTGCTCAACCGCAATCGCAACCCGCACCTGAGTCGCGAAGAAATCGAAGCAGTGCTGAGCGCCAATCTGGCTGTGGATAAAATCATCTGGCTGCCGGACGGTTTGTTCAACGACGAAACCGATGGCCATGTGGATAACTTCTGCTGCTACGTGCGTCCGGGCGAAGTTCTGTTGGCGTGGACCGATGATCCACAGGATCCGAACTACCCGCGCTGTCAGGCCGCGATGAAGGTGCTGGAAAGCAGCATCGACGCCAAGGGGCGCCCGTTCACGGTGCACAAAATGCCGATTCCGGGGCCGTTGTTCGCGACCGAAGAAGAGTGCGCCGGGGTCGATCCGGTGGATGGCACTCAGGAGCGCAATCCGAGCGTGCGTCTGGCCGGTTCCTACGTGAATTTCCTGATCGTCAACGGCGGCATCATCGCACCGAGCTTCGACGATCCGATGGACGCCCCGGCTCGGGAAATCCTGCAGAACCTGTTCCCGCAACACGAAGTGGTGATGGTGCCGGGCCGCGAACTGTTACTGGGTGGCGGCAATATTCACTGCCTTACCCAGCAGCAACCCGCGCCGCACAAAGAGTGAGTTGAGTCGTAACAGCCTGAGTTGATTAATAAATCAGCCGGGCGACGATTAGCGCGCGATGTACCTGAAGAAGCCCGCAGCCCGGTTGGACTGCGGGCTTCTTTGTATCCGCTTGTCGACAAATCGGAAACCTTGGCATAGCTCTTGTATCGGACAAAGGGCACTAGGGAGGGAGGCGAACTTCAACAGTTCTGTCATAAACCTTGGATAACGTAGCCGCTCATGACCGGGGAGAGAGCGCTGAAATGAACGCCGAAGTGAACGTAGTCAGCGAGCGGACGTTGCATCCCATGGCCGTAAAAGGCGAATCGCTCCAGATTGTCGCGCACTTTTTGAAGTCCAATGGAACGCGTCAGATCAGGGAACCTGATCCGCGCCGGATGATGATCGAGCGCTACCCCGCTGACCTGTTCAGCGAGGCCGAACTGGAAGCGTTGTGGGCTGTGATGCAGGGATAAGAAAAACAACAGGGATTGGTAAAAGCGCTGCCGGGATGGCGGCGCTTTTTTATGCAAAACCGAAAAGATCGCAGCCTGCGATCTTTTGATCCCGCTTTTAAAAACTATAGGTGCCCGTCATCACGACGCTACGGGGCGCGCCCGGCTGGATTTGATACTGGCTCGTCGCCGATTCGTAATACTCGCGATCGCTGATGTTGTTCAGCGCTGCGCGCAAATCCCAGTCCTTGAAGCGATAACCGACCAGCGCATCCCAACGGCCATAACCCGGCAGCACGGTGGTGTTGGCGTTATCGGCATAACGCTGGCCAACCAGGGTCAGACCGGTTTCGCCGTACCAGCCCATTTCCGGCTTCCAGGTCAGGAACAGGCTGCCGTTGCGTTTGGCAACGTTGTTGATGCGTTTGCCTTCCAGACCGTTGTTGTCCTTCTCGATCTTCGCATCCTGCACACCGACGCCACCGCGCACGTACCAGTTGCCGACGATGTTGCCGGTGGCGGTCAGCTCGATCCCGCGTGAGCGCTGTACGCCGGTCATGATGGTCAGGGTCGGATCATTCGGATCGGTGGTGCGGCGGTTGTAGAGTTCAAGATCATAGATCGCCAGGGTGGTGCTCAAACGGTCATCGAGCCAGTCACTCTTCACGCCGATTTCTTTCTGCTTGGTCAGCTCGGGGCTCAGATCGTTGGTGTTGCCGGCCGCGCCCGGTGTGATGCCGATCAGGCCTCCGCCCACCGGCGAGAAAGTTTTCGACCACGAGGCGTAGAAGGAGTGATTCTGCAGCGGCGTCCAGACCAGACCCACGCGCGGGCTGGTACTGTGGCTGTCGCGATCTTCGGAAAGGTTCCTGAGCTTGTTGGTCGACTCGATATCAAAGGTGTCGTAGCGCAACCCGGCGAGCAGTTGCCATTGATCGTTCAGGCGCAGTTGATCCTGAACATAGACCGCGCGGCTTTCGACCTCGGTGTGGCTGCTGCTGTTGAGCTGCATGCTGCCGGTGTGGCGCAGGTCGCGGTTGGGGTTGAACAGGTCCAGCGACGGCACAGGTTGCGCACCCGGTGTTCTGCCGGTGGCGGCGTTATACAGTTTTGGATCGCGGCGCTGACTGCCGATCTCGACACCGGTCAGCAGGCGATGCTCAAGGCCGAACGTATCGAAACCGCCTTCAAGTTCGAGGTTGTTGTAGACGTTGCGGGTGTTCAGATCCTGCTGCCAGTGCTGACGCGTGACCTTGTTGGTCGCTGGGGTGTAGCCGGTGAGGTAGGTGTTGTCGAAATCACTGTCGAGCTTGAACACGCCTAGGGTCTGGCGCAGTTGCCAGTTGTCGTTGATCTCGTAGGTGAGTTTCGAGCGCAGGGATTGCGACTTGTCGTCGATGAAATCGTGATCATTGCCGTAGGTTGTGTCGCGGCCGACATCCGCCGGACGCCCGTTTACCCCAGGAATGCCGCGATCCGGTGTGCGGTTGTAACGGCTGTATTCGTACTGCACCAGCCAGTTCAGGTCGGGCGTCAGTTGCCAGCTCATCGACGGCGCGAACAGTTGGCGGTTGCCGCTAACGCCGTCGCGGAAGCTGTTTTCATCCATGTTGCCCATGTTCAGGCGCAGGCTGATGTTCTCGCTCGGGTCGGTGCTGAGGTCGGCGTACAGGCTGCGCAAGTCTTCGCTGCCGGCCTGGGCTTCTATGGTTGAGCGACGTCCGGCCTCAGGCGCTTTGCTCACCCGATTGACGATCCCGCCCTGACTGCCACGGCCATACAGCACGGCGGCCGGACCTTTGAGCACTTCGACGCGCTCGATGTTGTGCAGGTCGCGCTTGTATTGGCTGTCGTCGCGGATGCCGTCCAGATAAAAGTCGTTGCTGGCGTCGAAGCCACGAATGCGCAAGCTGTCGAAGCGGGTGTCGGCGCTGCTGCTGACGTTGGGCATGCCACTCAGGGCATCGCCGATGTCATTGGTGCCGTAGTCGGCGACGTTCGACGTCTTGATCGAATCAATGGCCTGCGGCACATAACGCACTGGGGTCGAGGTGCGGGTCGCGGTATTACTGACTTTGACGCGCGGGTCATCGGCTTGCGCTTCGGCGCTGATGGCGGTGGCGGGCAACTCAGTGGCCGACCAGGCAAAACCGCTGGACAGGAAAGCAGAAAGCCCAAGGGTGACGGGCGTAAGACGGAACGGGGCAGGCATTGAAAAGCGCATCCGAAAGGGTGGAAGAATTCGATCGTGCGAATGGTAATGCTTTGCATTTGCTCCCGTTAATTATTCCTTAAAAGTTCCCTTGTCTGATTGTTTCAAGTTGTGTCGGTCTGGACACAATCTGACCGTTCAGACAATTCGACCGATTCACGAAACAGTCTGAAAGCCATTCCAGCGTTTTTCCCCCACGCTCCGAGGACTAGTCTGCCGGCATTGATTTTTCCCACTTTCAGGCCGGAGTTTTCCGATGATCCTTCATTACATCTATGACCCGCTGTGCGGCTGGTGTTATGGCGCCAAACCGCTGGTACAGGCCGCGCAGCAAGTGCTGCCGGTAATCGCTCATGCCGGCGGGATGATGAGCGGTGCCAACCGCCAGCGTGTTTCCACGCAATTACGCAATTACGTCTTGCCCCACGACCGGCGCATCGCTGAATACACCGGGCAGCCGTTTGGCGAGGCCTATTTCGAAGGCTTGCTGCGCGATCACACGGCTGTGTTCGACTCGACGCCACCCATTGCTGCCGTCATGGCGGCCGAGGCAATCGATGACCGTGGTTTGCAGATGCTCGGGCGGTTGCAGACCGCACACTACGCAGAAGGGCGGCGGATCGCCGATGAATCCGTACTTTTGCTGTTGGCGGATCAGATGGGCTACGCCGAGGAAACTTTCCGGGCCGCGTTTAAATCCGTTGATACCGAGCAGCATGTAAAAACCAGTCGCGCATTGTTGGCGCGCCTTGGCGGTCAGGGGTTTCCGACGTTCGCCTTGGAGCAGGACGGCCAGTTCACCTTGATCGACATCAGTGCCTGGCTGGGCAAACCGCAGGCCTTTGCCGATTGGTTGGGACAGGCCTTGGAGATTAATGAGAAGGGTGAATCGTCAGCGCTCTGCGGCCTCGACGGCTGCTTTTGATAGGCGCTGGATTCACTAGCTGCCGGCATTTCCGTGCAAGGAGTCAGCGCAAAATTTACGTTTCTTAGACGATTTTTGCCTATTTAAAGACGATTCTTGAAATTGACACAATGTTCAAGGCGCGGCTACGATTCGGCCCAACGCCTGTGGCCAACCGCCATGACTCAAAAATAATAAGAAGGCCCGCCACGACTTTGTCGTGGGCGGGCCTTTTTGTTTCGGGGTGAAAAAAGAGTGCATCAGCGCCGTTTCAGCCGTTCGACACAGCGCGTTTCAACCCGTAATAAGGAAAATAAAATGTTGAACAAGCGTATCAGCCTGATCGCTCTGGGGATGTTGAGCGCCACACAGGCCATGGCTAACGACCAGGCCGAATCCAAGGGTTTTGTAGAAGACAGCAGCCTGAAAGTGCTGCTGCGCAACGCCTACATCAATCGAGATTACAAAGACGGAAACGACGACAAGGCCGAATGGGGCCAAGCGGCCATCGGTACGTTCTCGTCCGGTTTCACCCAAGGCACCGTCGGTGTCGGCGTTGACGCCTTCGGTCTGTACGCACTGCGTCTGGACGGTGGCAAGGGCCGCAGCGGCGCTGGTGGTATCGACTTCTTCAAACAGGGCGACAGTGGCAACGCGGCGGACGATCTGTCCAAGTTCGGTGCAGCGGTCAAGTTCCGCGTGTCCAACACCGTGCTGACCTACGGTGACCAGATGCCGGCCCTGCCGGTGCTGAGCTACGACAACGTGCGTCTGCTGCCGGAAAGCTACACCGGTACTTTGATCACCTCCAAAGAGATCAAAGGCCTGGAACTGAACGCCGGTCGTTTCACCGCCGAATCGCGTAAGAGCGCTGAAGGCCGTGACAGTGGTGGCCTGAAGTCGATCAACGTGATTGGCGGTAGCTACCAGTTCACCGAACAGTTCAAGGCTGCGCTGTACGCTTCCGACGTCGAAGACGTCCTGAAGAAGCAATACGTGAACGCCAATTACGTTTTCCCGATCGATAAGGATCAGTCCCTGACCCTGGACTTCAACGGCTATCGCACCAAGCTGGACAACTCCTATGTCCGCGAAAACGGTGTGACCGGTGACGACAACAAGATCTGGAGCCTGGCTGCGACTTTCGCCACCGGCCCGCACTCGTTCACCGTGGCGCACCAGCGCTCCACTGGCGACAGCAACCTGGGCTACGCCTACGGCGGCTATCAGAAAGGTCAGGGTCGCGTCGGCGATGGTGGCAACTCCATCTACCTGGCCAACTCCTACTGGTCGGACTTCAACGCCGAAGACGAACGCAGCTGGCAGTTGGGTTACGGCCTGGACTTCGGCGCATTCGGCGTACCGGGTCTGAGCTACAACTTCGCTTACGTGCGTGGCGACAACATCACCACCTCCACCAGCGAAGGCGGCACCGAGCGCGAAATCTTCAACCAGTTCAAGTACGTCGTGCAAAGCGGCCCGGCCAAAGACCTGAGCGTGAAACTGCGCAGCTCGATCCTGCGTGTTTCGCAGAAATCCAGCGAATACAACGTCAGCGGCAACGAGCTGCGTGTGTTCGTGGACTACCCGATCAACATCTTCTAATGCCTGATAGGGTGTAACAGATGTGAGAAAAGTCCCGACTGGTTCGGGATTTTTTTTCGTCGATTTTTCAGTGAAAACCGGAAAAAACCCGTGTTTTTGTCATGTAAAAGTTGTTTTTAAGTCGCTTCAAACGCCGTTTCAAATAGCCCTTTAAATGCCTGAAATTCTTTCTCATGGACGCAAATTCTCCACCTAATAGATTAGGCCGCTCAACGCAGCGGAGAATTTGGTAATGATCGTTTTGAACAGAGAAGTGGGCGAATCGCTACGGCGCGACAAATATGTCAACGTCCAGGGTGGTGACTTCAATCTCTACGGTCATTTTGCCGACTTCGTCAGACTGACCAAAAGTTGGGAAAACATGGAGCCTGACAGTTACTACGGTCAGGCCGAAGCCGGCATGCGTTACCGTCGTTACAGCGACTTTGAGTACAACCCCAAGACGCGCGAACTGAAGCAACTCGAACATCGCGCGTATGTGCAATCCAAGGAAAACAACGCCTATGTGGGCGGCCTTTTGCGGCACTTCCAGGACTTCTCCGATGAAGTCATCAAGTCGCCGGTGATGCGCAGCCTCATCGACACCGATTTTGAAGTGTACAAAAGCGTGTTGCCGGAAGAATTGCACGATGAAATCTGGCAGTGCCAGATCCACCAGATCCGCATCGAGATCAAACCGGGCAAACAGCTTGAGATCACACCTGAAGGAATTCACTGCGACGGCTACCCGTTCAGCGGTGTGCACTTCTGGGGCCGCAACAATGTCGAGGGTGCCGAGAGTCGTTTGTATGACATCCACGAGCATCAATTGGCGTCGACCACCTACCAGGAGATTCTCGACACCACCTACTTCCTCGATCGTGACATGCGTCACTACGTGACCCCGGCGCGCAATACGCACACCCATGCCATGGCGTACCGGCAGATTCTGGCGATTTCCTTCTCGCGGCCCGGGACCGCTTTCGACATTGTTCGCTAATCAGATCACCCCAATCGACGGCGTCGAGTGCTCGACGCCGGTGGTGCTGCGCCGCGCCACGGCCAAGGATGCGCAGCGCATGGAGCGCTTCTTCCGTCAGTTCGACGAAGTGTCGTTCTGCGAATGGCAGGATGCCAAATGCCTGCGCGGCGTATTGATCCAGAAAACCACCACGGCCTATCTGGCCTTCGACGTGGCGGGTGAAATCGTCGGCGCGGTGTTGGGCGGCATGCTCGGCAGTCGTGGCACGATCAATCATCTGGCGGTCAGCCCGCGTTATCGCAGCCAGGGCGTTGGTCAACGTCTTGTTGAAGCGGCGTCGTCCGACATGAAGCGGGTCGGTGTGCTGCGGATGTTTCTGTTCGTCGACGATGCTAACCTCGCGGGCAAGCGATTCTGGGCTGCCCAGGGTTTTTGCGAGCCTCATGGCGAACGGACATTTGAGAGGGATCTATGAATGAAACGTCCGGCAGCGCGCCGCTGATGGTCAACCATCAGCCGTCGCGTACATTTGCCGAAGCCAGCCCGGTGGTGGCCGGTTACTTCACGGTTGCGTTTGTGTTCGGCTTGATGGCCGTCAACGCCGGGCTGCCATTGTGGCTGCCGGTAGCGATGTGTTTATTCGTGTATGCCGGCGCTTCACAATTCGCCGCGCTCGCGCTGATCTCCAGCGGCGCGTCGCTGACCACCATTGTGCTAACCACTTTCCTGATCAACGCACGGCACATGCTGATGTCGGTGTACATGGCCAAGGCCCTGCGCGCGTTGGGGCTCAGCCGCATGGAGCGCTGGTGCTACGCGGGTGGCCTGACCGACGAATCCTTCGCCTTCCACAGCGTGAAACTCGGCACTGGCGCGCCGGTCAACGTACGCTACCTGATTGGCTTCAACCTGTTCTGCCACACAGCGTGGGTACTCGGCGGTTTGCTGGGCGCGGTGTGCGCGCAATACGCAGCACACTTGATCAAATACCAACTCGACTACGCGCTGACCGCGATGATGCTCTACGTGCTGGTGTCGCTGTGCAATACCCGCAACAAGCTGATCGCCGCCGCCGCGGCCGTCATCTGCATGGGCGCACTGAGCCTGGTCGGCAACTCGCCGTTTAATGTGTTTATCGCCACGTTTGTGGGCTGCGGAGTGGGTGTATGCCTGACCAAACGTTCCTGATTCTGGTGGTCGCGCTGATGATGGCGGTGACTTTCCTGCCACGCGCCTTGCCACTGCAAGTGAATACCGAGCACTGGCCGCCGTTCATCGCGCGCGCGCTGGAATACCTGCCGGTGGCGATCGTCGCTGCGATCAGCCTGACACCCTTGTTGATCAAGGATCAGCACATACAGCTCGATCGCCCGGAATTTTATGCAGCCATTCCGACGCTGTTATGTGCGTATTTCAGCAAAAACCTCTTTCTCAGTGTGGCGGTTGGGACGGCTGCGTACATTGCGCTCGGCTCGTTCATGTAACGGCAGATCGACGACGTCGCTCAACGCCTGATTGGACAACTCCGGATTGTTCACCGCCAGGCGTACTTCGAGGAAATCCTCGAACCCGGGGAAAATCGTCAGGCCGTTTTTCTGCGCGGCCTCGCGCGAGACCATGCCCACCGCATCCATCTGTGTGATCAGCGACAGCGTCAGGGTTTCGCTGCACGAGTAGACCATGCGCTGGCCGTTCTCGTGATTGCCCAGCCCGGCGTCGAGAAAACGCAAAAAGCTGTGGGAATACGGACAATCTTCTGCAGGACGCACCTGAAATTTGTTGCCCAGCAACGTCAACGGATCGTTTTCCTGCCCGCAATGCGCGCCAACCACCTGCACCTGCACATCCGGCAGGACGATGCTCGGCAAACCCGGACGCTGCGGGCCGATCAGCACCGCCAGATCAAAGTCTTCATTCTTCAGCTTGCTGAGGTTTTCCATCGACTCGGCGTAGCTGAACTCCATCTGATAATCGGGAAACACCTCGATCAGGCGTCCGATCATTCGCCGGTTGAAGTCAGGCGCCAAGGTGTTATTCAACGCGACCTTCAACGTGCGCTGCCCGGGCACTTTCAGTGCCTCGACTTTTTCTTCCATCTGTCGCGTGGCAATCAGCACTTTGTCGATATACGGCGTCAGCTCAGTGCCTTGCGGCGTCAGCGTCAGCCCTTTGTTGGAACGACGAAACAAGCGGAAACCGAACTGCTCTTCGACCTTGTTCAACTGCGCGGCCAACGCCTGCACAGTCAGGCACGAATGCTCGGCTGCGGCCGACAACGAGCCGGTCTGCACGATGCGCATGAGGTTGCGTAAGGTTCTGCTATCCATGGGTAATGCCCTCTGAAGTGGGCTGGGTATTGTTGTTTACGAGACTGCCGATCCGGCGCCATATGCCGGCTATATTCCTGCACCTGAGCATAGTTGTCGCGGGTTTAGTAGCGAATTGATGTCCCTGCCGATGGCTGGAAGCTGACACAGGATCGGGTTTTTTGATGACTTGGGGGTGATGAAGGTCAAAAAAACTCACGCGAAATAACAAATCACGGCGTTTTTAACATGCATATTGGGTTAACGAGCTGATTCGTTAGCGGATTAAAAGAAAACAAATATCCGTATCTGTACTAGGCTTGAAGTCATGTCAGCTAACAATGGAGGCGGTCATGCCCACCTCAACCCCAGCCCTCACCCCACGCGAACAACTCGACGCCCCCGAAGCCGGTCGCGTCGCACTGAAGTTTTTCTTCAACCTCATGGAGCGATGGGGCTGCAATGCCGATCAGCAACGCACGTTGCTCGGTGGAGTCGGCAACACCACGTTCTACAAGTACAAACACCTGCCGCCGAACGTGCGCCTGCCCCACGACACCCTTGAGCGCATCTCCTATCTGATGGGGATTCACAAGGCGTTGAGCATCATCTTCAGCAACAGCCGTGAGCGCGCTTATACGTGGGTCAGTAGTCCAAACACCGCCGCGCCTTTCAATGGTCGAACCGCGCTGGATTACATGCTGGCCGGGCGCGTTGTGGACATTGCCGATGTACGGCGCTACCTCGACGGAGTGCGCGGTTGAACGCGCCAGCGCTGGCCGATCCGCAGTGGCCGCGGGCTTACCGGATCGTCAACAGCAGCTTCCCGCCGATTGCGTTGTTCGAAGACGTACTCGACCCCAAAGACCTGGAAATCGCCTACGCCATCGAGGCACTGACCAATGATCGCCTGACCGAACAGGCCGGCGTGCTCGCCCGAGTGCGCCCGGAAGATCGACTTTCCGGCCTCGGCTCGACCCCGGTCATGGCTGCGTTCACCCACATCGGCAAAAGCAGCCGCTTCTGCGACGGCACCTTCGGCGTCTACTACGCCGCCAGCAGCCAGGCAGCCGCCATCGCCGAAACCTGTTATCACCAGGAGCGTTTTCTCGCCGCGACGCAGGAAGCGGATCTTGAGTTGACCATGCGGACTTACGTCAACACGGTCGTCAAACCGCTGCACGATATCCGCCACGATTACCCGGACCTGCACAACCCGGATCCCGACGCTTACAGCCCGTCCCAGGCATTCGCCCGGCAACTGCGTGAGGCCCAATCCTGGGGGCTGCTCTACAACAGCGTGCGCTTACCCGGCCACGAATGCGTCGCCGCGTTCCGGCCACCGGCGGTATCGATTCCCAAGCAGGGCAAGCATCTGCGTTATGTGTGGAGCGCGAGCCAGCGCAGGATTTCGTTTGTGTTTGAGGTCAGTGAGATTTGACTATTCACTGTGGACGAAAAGTGGACACCCCAGAAACAACAAAGCCTCTGCATTTCTGCAGGGGCTTCGTTTTGTATGGTGCGGCACCAAGAGTCGAAAAAGAACGTAAACTTATGATACTAATACATTAATTATTAGGCTCATTGCTAGGCTATCTCTAAAAATATCCTTCTTTTCTTCCTGGACTCCCGGGTGTGATCAACTTAAGCAGTCGAAGGAGATATTTACAATGTACGCCCAGCAGATTAATACTATTGAATTCCGCAACTTTATTACGTTTTTATGTAGTGGTGCGTATTTCTACATGCCTAGAGATGGATGGAAAAGTTGTAGTTGTTAAGTGTAGGTGTGGCCAAGGCTTCAAGGTGGTGCTATATTTGCACGCATATAACGTCGTGCTATGTTGTCTATATCAGTGAGAGTGTAAGGCGGGGATAATGGCTAAAGTTGAAGTCAAAGCAAAAGGGATTAAAAATAGGCTTAAGGCTATCAAGCCCTATAGGACTGTAGCTGAATATATATGGAATGGCTTTGATGCGGGTGCGACTTCTGTTGATGTTAGGTACGAAGTTGATGATCTGGGGGGAGTCAAATATCTCACTGTGCAGGACAATGGATCGGGAATTCCACACCTTCAGGTTGAGAATAAGTTTAAGCCTATTCTATCTTCTGAAAAAAGAGATCTTGAGGTGCAACACTCGCTTGTGCATGGTAAAAATGGCCTTGGGCGCTTGACCTTTTTCCATTTTGCACAAAGAGCAATATGGAGAACCCGATATGCCAGCGGTGATGAAGTATATGAGTATGAAATTAAAGTAAGCGATGATGATATTGATAACTACAGCTTCTCTTCTGAGGAAAAAGTTTCCGGTAGAGAGGTAGGTACGTGTGTTAGTTTTGAAAATATTATCGGCCTGTCTGAGTCTTACATTAAGGATGAGTTGACTTCATATCTGATTAAGGATTTCGCATGGCTGTTGGAACTGAAAAGAGATCAAGGTTTTGCGATTCGCATTAATGGCGCTGATATACCCTGTGAGTCTCTCGTTAGAGATTCGGAGAAATTTACTCTAAATATTACTGATCACCTCTTTGATGTTAAGTTTGTAAGGTGGTCTAGAAAGTTGAATCGCCATTTCTCCAGGTTCTATTGTTCAGATCTTGTGGGTGGATTTAAGTACTCACGTCCGACGACTCTTAATAATAAAGGTGATGAGTTTTATCATAGTGTTTTTGTGGTGAGTGATTACTTCAAAGATTTTAGTGTTGGCAAGGAATGCGGGCAAATTGATCTGTTATCCTCTAGGACGGATCAATCTGAGGAGTTCAAGGAGCTGATAAAGAACATTAATTCATTTTTGAGAAGTAAGCGTAAACCTTTCATTGTTGATCATGCTAAGAAACTAGTAGAAGAGTTTGAGGCTAAAGGCTACTTTCCTGATTTTAATTCGAAGAATAATTGGGAGCTAGCGCGGCATGAAGATTTAAAAGAGATCATTACTCAACTCTATCAGGTAGAGCCAAAAATATTTTCCAATTTGAACCCTACTCAAAAGGTGACCTTCATAAGATTTATATCTTTAATTGTTGACAGCGGTGAGGTTGAGGACTTATTTAAAATACTTGACGGTGTAGTGGAATTGTCCTCAGGGGAGAGGGAGCGCTTTGCGCGTCAACTGCAGACAACCAAAATGTCATCGATAGTAAACACCATCGAGTTGATAAGCGACCGATATAAGTCTGTCGCGGAATTTAAAAAGCTGGTATTCGATCCGAATATGTATGCCGGAGAAGTCCCGCATCTACAGAAGATGATGGAGAAGAATTACTGGCTTATAGGTGAGGAGTACCAACTTCTAACCGCAGCTGAGCCAAAATTTGAAGAGGCTTTACGCCGATATACATATTTGCTGCATGGGATAGATAGTAAGGGCGCAGTTGATCATGAGAGCAAAAACAGAGAAATGGATTTGTTCCTTGTTAGGCAAGGGAAGAAGCAAAGCATAGTAGAGAACATTGTTCTTGAGTTAAAGCATCCTACGAATATTCGTCTGGGCAAGAAAGAGTTTGATCAGGTTTATGATTATTACCAGGTAATTAGATCGATTGATCAGTTTAATGGATCCAATATGGATTGGAAATTTTATTTGATAGGAAATCAATTTGACTCAACTGGCTATATTGAAAGCCAGATAAAGAGTCATAAAAATCATGGTGAGCCTGGATTGATGTTTATTGGTGAGTATCGGGTGTACGCATTTAGATGGAGTGAGATTTTTACTGAATTTGAGTTGAAACACGATTTTTTAAATAAAAATCTCCAACTCGAATTGGAGCGGCTTAATGATGGCAGGCATGATTCTGCAGACGACATAGTGGCTGCGGTGAGAACCTCTGATGCTCCGAAAGAAATGGTCGCCTAGCTGCATATCTAGGCTTCTTAAAGTCAGGCTGCCGGGGTGGTGCCCGCTCTCAGAAATAACACTGTTTTTGTGCCGACTTACACGAGTGGGGTCGTCGGTCCCTGCCGTCGGGTTTGGTGAAGAGATCGGTGACCACAGATCCAGATCTCATCCAAGTTCATAATGCTTTGCCATCAAGGAATTCTTTTCTGTAGATGGCTGCATGCTCCACAATATCTCAGCTTTCGAGGGCGCGATTGGGTTGCTCGGTATTTCAGAAAAGGGCGGGACCAGAAAAGGGGGGTAGCAGTTAATTCTAATCAAGTGATGGTGATCTGAGTTGCAAGGTTATTGTTGCTAAATAGTCTGCTGTTGGCCACTGTCAGATCTGACAGGTTTTTATGATTAATTGGAATAAGTCATCTGAAAATAAGTAATTGAAATTTTGCGCGACCTTGCAATGGTAGATGATAAAGTTGGTGCTTCTTAACTACTTGTATGGGGGCGCTAATGCGAGTGCACTGCAAATCATGTGGGGAGAAAGGAAGGATTGTGTCTTGCGACGATCTGTCATTAGAGTTCGTTCGACTTTACTGCCAATGTGGCTCTGTAAAGTGCGGGCACACTTGGGTGGCTAGTCTTACGTTTTCACATACGCTCAGCCCTTCATCTCAGGCTGTTGATCGACTTTTATTCGACCGCTTGCGAACACTTTCCCGCGACACACAGCGTGATCTTTTTGATCAACTGGGCTCATTGAAGTAGCGGCGAGAGATGAACTCTCGCCGCTACGCTTTGCTACTCAGTCGGTACTAACTTATCCAGCACCTGATTGACCGCCAGTTCTGCCCGCATCACGATTTGGGCGATGCCCTGCAGCGTTTTACGATGGTGGCCCTCCAGTACACCGGCGAAGTCGCCGAGCATCACGCTGGCGGATCCCAGGGTTTCAGTCGCATCCACTAACAAGGATTCGGCGCCGGACTCTGGGTTGGCCATGTAGAGGCGGTTGGGTCGATATGGTGTGGCCATGATCTGGGCCGTGGGTGGGAGTAAATAATGATCAAGCGCGCGATTGGCCGCGTCGTTGAGTTTTTTCGAATCGGGCGATTCGTAGGGGGATGTTGGATCTGCGATGGCTGCCGGATCAGTGCCCGGCGGGTTTGGCGTTATCTTGAACATACTCTGGGTCCTAAAGTAGGAGCCAACACCGCTTCTCTACTAAAAGGAGAGGTGGCAGCTGTGCGCAGGTTAGTAGACCGGGGACCCAGGGAGCCGGCGCGCTCGAAAGCGCCCTACGCACAGCTACCATAAAGTGCAAGCGAATAAATGCCTGACTGTCTGATGCGCTATGCGCCCTGGGTGGACCACGGGCTACTAAACCCGATCACTGATGGGCAGTGACAGGCTCAAGGTACCGGTGGGTTCCAAGGCGCACAAGCCGGCGGATTCTGGCGTACGCGTAGGCAGCGGCGCAAGGTTTTGTGGGCCTTTGGGCGTAACCCAGAGTGTTTTTAAACGTGTGCGCCAATCGATGTGTAACTCCGGATTATGGGTGTGGGAGTGTCTGTCAGATAACGGCGTGACGCCGCGTCTGGTGACGCGAGCGCCTGCGGCGGGCGTATTTTAAGCGGTGCGCCGCAAGGGCTGGGGCGCATCGGTTTGCGCTTCGTTTTGGCTGCGAAGCAGGTTTTCAGCGTCTTCAAAGGCCTCCATGCAGTTTTTTCCGTATTCTGACAAGGCCAGTTTGCTGCGTTGATTGAGATGTACATCGGCGGTGCAAAGGTCGATGAACAATGAAAGTGAGTGTCCACACTCCTCAATTTTTTCGCGTAATTCAATGGTGTTCTTGTGGTGTGACATCACTTGACTCCTCGATCTTTCGCCGCGCTCAGGCGCGCGTCGATTTGGTTTACGAGTCAGTGTGGACTCACATGATGCTCCCGAGCTGCCTCGCAGATGTCTTAACTGATCAAGATCAGCCTGCGGCCTAACTTCCTTCAATCAAAGCCCGTTCTTCCAGCCAGATCTCTTGAACAAACTGATCTGTAATCGCGTAAATCCCATGCCCGCGTCGCATGATGATGTTCTCGGCAACCAGCGCAATCACTACCGGTTGAATCTCTTCGACCCGCACCTCTCGCCCGACTGACTTTGAATATTCAGCCGCTGCGTCTGTGGAAAAAATTCCGCGAGCATCGCCTTCTGTAGATGCGATCTTGTTGAAAACGGCTTGAGCCAGGCTACCCAGTTGCTCGACTTTTTCCAGCTCGATACTCGCCGCCGCCGAACGCAGTGTGCTGGCTATTACGGGTAGAAACAGATCGGGTTCACCCTCTTGCTGCAGAAGTTGACGTAGAGCCTTCAGCATTTCTTCAGGTCGATTTCCCAAAGTGTTGAACGCTTCGACAGCGGTTTCGAGGGACGGCAACTTGTCCTTCTTCACTGTCATTGCGAGTCGGTTGAGCAGGAATTCAACGTAATCGCCTTTCAGCAATGGATAGGCTGCTGACGTGGCCCCGGAAAAGGCGTGGTTGCGTTTGGCGGTCAGTTCGCTGACTTGCGCTCTGTGGGAGCCGGTTCCGATGAACAGAAAGTAGCCGGGAGTATTGGGGCGGGGGTTGATTGCATCGCGGGCGGCTTTGAGTGCCAGCAGCAGTTGATTACCGTCGTCTGAGGAAATGGCGTGCTGCACTTCGTCAATGATCAACACCAGATCAGTCTTGGCTTGATCTACTACTTCGGTGAGTGCTTGGGCCAGTGTCGGGCCGTCGGCGCTGCCAATGCTGTCGAGTTTGAAGCCGAACTTAAATCCAGCAGCGCCGATTTCAACATTGCTGACGCGCTTGAAGGTTTCCAAGGCAGAGGAGCCCGGCGTTTGCAGGTCTTTCAGGGTTTTCCGGATGGCGTTGTGCACCAGCGTTGCCGGGTTGGCCAGAGTGTCGCTCCATAAGTCGACATAGATGACTAAAGCACCTGCATCTTCCAGTGATGGGATGAGGTCGTTTCTCAGAAAAGTCGTTTTGCCTGTGCGGCGCAGGCCAGATAGAAATAGGCCTGAGCGCAGACCTTCGTCGAGTACGCCTGGATTGAGAAGCTGGTTTGCCATTGACTCAGCCAGTTCAGGACGCTGAAAAATGCTGCTCATACGATTACACCTTTTTATGTGTACACCATAATTATTGCTATTTCATAATTTAGCATAAAGACGGAAATGTGAACCGTCGGTTCAGAGTCCGCGCTTTCGAAGTGTGTAAGAGGAAGTGTGGCTAATCGCGCGAAGTGCGAGGGGAGAAGTTATTTTCACTGAGGGTGAAACTGCCAGGAATATAAACACACCAGAAACAACAAAGCCCCTGCATTTCTGCAGGGGCTTTGTTTTGTATGGTGCCGGCACCAGGAGTCGAACCCGGGACCTACTGATTACAAGTCAGTTGCTCTACCAACTGAGCTATACCGGCGTGTGGGCGACGATTATAGCGATTGGGAAGATCCTGTAAACCCCTGAATTCAGACTATTTTTGCGCAGGCTTCGAATCAGGCTCTGCGCAGGACGTTGCGCAGTTTCTGAACGGTGCGCCAGGCGCGACTGTTTTGCATGGCGCGTAGCTGTGCTTCGGCGTGTTCGGCCCGTTGCAAGGCGGTTTCAAGGTCGGGATTGACGGGGTGGGCGAGGGCGTGGCCCTTGCAGAGCTGGAAGTTGTCGAGGTTGCAGGGCGGGAGGTCGAAAGCGGGTTTGAGGTTGAGGTGTTCGTCTGCAAGGAAAAAGCTGTTGAGGCCGTCGAACAGTACATTCTGATAGCCCGCGTCGGTGACCAGATGTTCCCAGGTATGGTCGCGCTCCCACGGTGTTTCGATGAGGATGATCCATGGGCGGAAGCGGTTGAAGTCCATGCCGCGCAGGACTGTTTCTTCGTGGCCCTCAACGTCGATTTTCAAAAAGTGTATGGGACGGTCGGCCGCATGCTCTTCGCAGATAGAGCTGAGGGTGCGGGCCTTGACGGTGAGACTGTGCACGTCCATGCCGAGATTCTTGCGTTCTTGTGCAACGGCGGGGTCGGCAGTGGAGAGTCCGGTATCCGGGATGCTGTAGAACGTTACTTCGCCGGGCTGATCACTGGCAATGCATTGCAAGGTCTCGTCCCGTGGACGCTGTTGACGTAAGGCGTCGTGGTAGTTCTGCACTGGCTCGACATTGATCCCGTGCCAGCCGCGATCATAGAAGGCTTTGGTGACCGAATCGTGGGTCGGATCGTTGGCGCCGACATCGATATAGAAGCCATTTTCAAAGTATCTGAGGGCGCGCCACAGGCGGATGTCTTCGAAATTCTGTGCGTAAGAAATGAACGTCACGGTCGCTTCCTGTCGGTCTGATTTTTTCTTGTTCGTGCGTGCGCTGGTGGCACGTTGTGATCCTGTATAGCAAGGGTCTCAGGCGGCTGCAATTATTCACTTTACCGACCTACTAATAGGCGGTTATGCCGTTTTGGTTGGCCGCTTATGCACAACACGCTCGGCATCAAACGTGCTTGGCCACGATTTTGTGGACATGTTTTCAATTTGTTCGCAAATCACTGTTTTACAGGTTTTTTATCTATGTGAACAAAAAATGACCAGCAGTGATAATGCCCCGAAACAGGCAGGGATATTGGATCCACAAGAATTCTATCAACAGAGTTATCCACAGGCGCTGCGTGTTTAAGCGCGTTCGGCCAGCAGCAGGAAATTGCGGGGGGTAAGCGCGGTTTCACAGAAGACGCCGAGGCGTACGACATATCCCTGCTCGACGAGGAAAAGTGCGCGATCCAGATTCAGCCAAAGCTCCAGTGGCCGTCGGAATAATCCTCGCAGTAATTCCAGGTTGCGAACTTCGGCTAACCGCTTCCAACCAGCAGCTTCAAACGCTGGCCAGTCTTGCGTCCCGATTGTGGATAACTCTTTGAGCGCAGCCAGATCGCGGCAGTAGTCAGCAAACGGTTTGTCCAGCCACGCGCTCGGTAGCGAGGGGGTTGGCAGGTATTCATCAATGCCGCGCAACTGCCGTTGTAACAGGTCGAAGGCCAGGCGTCGGGCCATCGACGTGTCGCGTTGGCGCCTGACGCGTGCGCCGGCGGTGACGGTTTCGCTCATTGGCAGTGCCAGATCGTCCCGCGACAGCTGTAGGGCGGACTTCAAACCCGCGCAGGACAATGCCTGATACGTAGTGCGATTGATCCGGTTGAAGCAGCACGGGGCGATGGCCAGTTGGCGGCAGCCGCTGGCGGAGGCGAGTTGCATCAGGCGCACATGCAGATCGCCGCAGGCGTGCAAGGCGACTGGTGTGTGTTCAGCGTTCAATAAAGACGCGGCGTCCGACGCGGTCACGTCCTGTTCGATGTGCAAGGCATGCAGATGATGGCGCTGACTCAATGCCTGGCCGCTGGCGACCAACGAAGGATCGTATTCAACGCAGGTCAGTTGTTGGCCGTCACCCAACAAACGTCGACCCAAGTGCCCCTTGCCGGAACACCAATCGAGCCAGTGGGTCGGTTGCGACGCGAAGGACAGTCGACTGGCAAACGCTTCAATCTGCTGCCATTTGCGCCCCGGCACATCGACATTCAAGCGATGGCCCGCAGCTTCCAGCGCATATCCGGGCAACTCACCAACCTCACCCAACTCAGCCGACAGCGCTGCCAATGAAGCGAACGGCTCCGGCGCATCGGCAAGATCAGCGGGTTGGTTATGAGCGTTTTCCGCATCCTCCAGCGACCGCCCGCGTAGCCACAAGGCCAACTCCGGGTAGGACACTTCCCATGGAAGCTGCAAGTAAGTGAACGGTCGAGGTTTCCACAACGCCTGATGCGTCGTGAGAAATGCGTCCAGTGCCGTGAAGCGGGCGAGTAAGTCCTCGCCCGTCAGCACGTAGGACGTTTCAGCGCCCTTGGCAGGCATCGACGCGCAGCCAGCGCTCCAGCAGCTTGAAGCCGCGCACCAGCACGTAGGACATCAGCAGATAGAACACGCCCGCCGCGAAGAAAATCTCCACCGGCAGATAGGTGCGGGCAATGATCGTGCGCGCCATGCCGGTCAGTTCCAGCAGGGTTACGGTGCTCGCCAGCGCGCTGGCCTTGAGCATCAGGATCACTTCGTTGCTGTAGGCCGGCAGGCCGATGCGCGCCGCACGCGGCAGGATGATGTAGAACATCGCTTTGGGTTTGGACATGCCCAGGGCGCGTGCTGCTTCGATCTCGCCCGGTGGAATCGCCTGGATTGCGCCGCGCAGGATTTCGGCGATGTACGCCGCCGTATGCAGGGTCATGGTCGCGGTGGCGCACCAGAACGGATCGCGCAGGTACGGCCACATTGAGCTGTTGCGCACAGCGTCGAACTGCGCGAGGCCGTAGTAGACCAGGAACAACTGAACCAGTAACGGCGTGCCACGGAAAAAGAAGATGTAGGCGTAAGGCAAAGCGCGCACGTACCACAGCTTCGAAGAGCGGGCGATGCCTAGCGGAATCGCCAGCAGCAACCCGGCGATCACGGCGATGGCCACCAGTTCCAGCGTCAGGGTCGCGCCCTGCGCCAGTTTCGGCAGCCACTTGATGATGACTTCCCAGTTCATTGGGTGCTCCTCGCGAAGCCGCGAGCGGCGCGTTTTTCCAGGAAGTGCATGCCGGTCATCGCCAGCACGGTCAGGCCGAGGTACATCAGCGCGGCGACCATATAGAAGGTGAACGGCTGTTTCGATACGGTCACGCCGATCTGCGCGTGACGCATGATTTCTTCCAGGCCGATTACCGACACCAGTGCGGTGTCTTTCATCAGGATCATGAACAGATTGCCAAGGCCCGGCAGGGCAATGCGCCACATCTGCGGCATGATCAGTTTGGTGAATATCCGCCATTTCGACAGGCCCAGGGCCACGCCGGCCTCACGGTGACCTTTGGGAATGGCGAGTATCGCGCCACGAAACACTTCCGTGGCGTAGGCGCCGAAGCACAGGCCCAGCGCAATGACGCCGGCAGCGAAGGCGCTGAGTTCCAGATCGGGATTGCCGAAAAACTCACCGAGCGCGCGCATCAGGTTGACCGTACCGAAGTAGATCAACAGCACCCAGAGCAATTCCGGGATGCCGCGCACCAGCGTTGAATAAAAGCCGCCAAGCCATTGCAGCGGCTTGTACGGCGAAGTCTTGGCCAAGGCGCCGAGCAGACCGAGCACCAGCCCCAGGCACAGGGCCGAGAGTGCCAGTTTGACGGTCATCAGCGCGCCGGCGGCGAGCGCCGGGCCGAATCCGTAGAGGTCGATAATCATGGATTTCTGTTCAAATCGCGGCAGGCAGGGCCGGGAGCCGACGCCGTCAGATCACGGCGCCAGTCCGGCAGGTCAGGATCAGTAGATGCTGAACGGGAAGTACTTGTCGTTGATCTTCTTGTAGGTACCGTCAGCGACGATTTCCTTCAGCGCAGCGTTCAGCTTCTCGCGGATCGGGTCGCCTTTGCGTACAGCGATACCGATCTTGTCGCTTTCTTCTACCGGGTCGCCCTTGAATTCGTAGGCTTTGCCGGCGGCGCTTTTCAGCCACTCGTAGTTGACGTATTTGTCAGCGAGGATGCCGTCCAGACGACCGGAAGTCAGGTCGAGATAGGCGTTTTCCTGGGTGTCGTAGAGTTTCACTTCGACGTCCGGCATGTTGTCTTCCAGGAAGGTGCCGGCCAGGGTCGCGCGCTGGGCGCCGATCACTTTGCCTTTGAGGGAGTCCTTGTCAGTCTTGAACTCTTTGTCCTCCGGCGCGATGAATTGCAGCTTGTTGGAGTAGTACGGGTCGGTGAAGTCCACCGCGCCCTTGCGCTCTTCGGTGATCGACATCGAGGAGATCAGGAAGTCGAATTTCTTGGCGTTCAGGGCCGGGATGATCCCGTCCCAGTCGGAAGTGACCACGGTGCATTCGACTTTCATCTTGGCGCACAGGGCGTCGCCGATGTCTTTGTCGAAGCCGACCACGTTGCCGCTGGCGTCTTTATTGTTGAACGGCGGGTAGGCCGCTTCGATGCCCATCTTCAGGGTTTCGGCCATGGCACCGGCGCTGAACGCCAGGGTAACGGCGGCGGCCAGGAAGACCTTTTTAAAATTCTGCATGCATGTTGCTCCGTTAGCGGTTGCTGGACATGAATTGTTTGCAGCGCGCCGAAAGCGGGTTTTCGAACACCTGCTGTGGCGATCCTTGCTCTTCTACCAAGCCCTGGTGAAGGAACACCACTTCGCTGGAGACCTGACGGGCGAAGCCCATTTCGTGGGTCACGAGCAGCATGGTGCGGCCTTCTTCGGCCAATGCGCGGATGACACTAAGTACTTCCTGAACCATTTCCGGGTCAAGGGCGGAGGTGGGCTCGTCGAACAGAATCACCTTCGGTTGCATCGCCAGCGTGCGGGCGATGGCCGCGCGTTGCTGCTGACCGCCGGACAATTGCGCCGGGTAAGCATGGCGCTTGTCAGCGATGCCGACCTTGGCCAGCAGCGCTTCGGCGACTTCGATGGCCTCGGCTTTGCTCTGGCCGAGCACGCGGCGCGGGGCTTCGATGATGTTGTCGAGCACGCTCATATGCGGCCACAGATTAAAGTTTTGAAATACAAAACCAATCTCGGAGCGCAGGCGATTGATCTGCTTGCCGTCGGCAGCAACCAGTTCGCCATTCTTGGTGGCTTTGAGCTTGAGTTCTTCACCGGCGACCAGAATCTGGCCCTGGTGCGGGTTTTCCAAGAGGTTGATGCAACGCAGGAACGTCGACTTGCCGGAACCGGAGGAACCCAGGATCGAGATCACATCGCCGTCGCGGGCGGTCAGCGAGATGCCTTTGAGCACCTCAAGCTGTCCGTAGCGTTTGTGCAAGTTGCGGATTTCAAGCGCGGGCGTGGCCTCAGCCATGTGCGTTCCTCATATATGTTGCGCTCCTGCTGTTGGTTGGCCTTCCTGGCGAGGCGGCCAAGCTAGCATAGCGTTTCAATGGCAGCCAACAGCGCTACGAGCGGTAAACGGATGGCGTGTGGCAGGTTGTCGCATCGGCGCAGCAGACTGTCGCCCCATCAACAACCGAACGGCTGTTTGAACGTGCAAACCCGTGGGTGTCGCGTAAAAAAAGGCGCGATGTTGCCAGCTTTGGCGGGGTGTTGGAAGCGCTATCCGGCCGAACGTTCCCGATTCGCCCTTTTATTGTGCATCCCACACTTTTTCAGTGTGTTTCTGGTGCGCTGTTTCGTTTGGAAAGTGAGTCGCTGGGTAACGCTCTGGCGGATTGCCATTAAATCCAATGACTTGCGATGACTGTCCGGTCGCGCGCAAAGCCCCAGCCCAGAAGAGTTTGAAACATTTTGGCGCAAATATTGCGTGCAGAATAAGGAACGCCCCGTTGGATTCTTTTTACGAAGAAGGAAAAACCAGACGGGCCGGACGCAATCGCTTTCCTTGCAAAGGTAGTTTCGATGAGCAGTACCCCAAG
The DNA here is from genome assembly GCF_014472415.1 of Pseudomonas sp. N40(2020). Classification (GTDB taxonomy): domain Bacteria; phylum Pseudomonadota; class Gammaproteobacteria; order Pseudomonadales; family Pseudomonadaceae; genus Aquipseudomonas. The sequence goes on along the minus strand of NZ_JACSZV010000017.1, from coordinate 79,191 downwards.
CTCCAATGGCCTCGAACAGGGGCTCAAACCGCGTCATGTGACCATGCTGTCGATCGCCGGTGTTATCGGCGCAGGTCTGTTCGTTGGCTCCGGCCACGCCATCGCTGCCGCCGGCCCTGCCGTGCTGTTGGCCTATGCGGCCGCCGGTACCCTCGTGGTTTTGGTCATGCGCATGCTCGGCGAAATGGCGGTTGCCTCGCCGGACACCGGCTCGTTCTCGACCTACGCTGACCGTGCCATCGGCCATTGGGCCGGCTTCACCATCGGCTGGCTGTACTGGTGGTTCTGGGTATTGGTGATTCCGCTGGAAGCCAACGCCGCCGCGACCATCCTGCACGCGTGGTTCCCCGATGTGGGCATCTGGGCGTTTGCTCTGATCATCACGATGTTGCTGACCGTGACCAACCTGTTCAGCGTGAAGAATTACGGCGAGTTCGAATTCTGGTTCGCCCTGATCAAAGTGTTGGCGATCATCGGCTTCATCATTCTCGGTCTGGCAGCAATCTTCGGTTACCTGCCAAACAGCCAGGTCAGCGGCGTTTCGCACCTGTTCGACAGCGGCGGCTTCCTGCCAAACGGCATGGGTGCAGTGCTGGGCGCGATCCTGACCACGATGTTCTCGTTCATGGGTACCGAGATCGTGACCATCGCGGCTGCGGAATCGAAGAACCCGGGCAAGCAAATCTCCAAGGCCACCAACTCGGTTATCTGGCGGATCGGCCTGTTCTACCTCGTGTCGATCTTCATCGTTGTGGCCCTGGTGCCGTGGAACGATCCTACCCTGGCCAACCTCGGTTCTTACCAGACCGTGCTTGAGCGCATGGGCATCCCGAACGCCAAGATGATCGTCGACATCGTGGTGCTGGTCGCGGTAACCAGTTGCCTTAACTCGGCGCTCTACACTTCGTCGCGCATGCTGTTTTCTCTTGGCAAACGCGGTGACGCCCCAGCCATGTCGACTCGGGTCAACAAAAGCGGTACGCCTTACTGGGCGGTGATGTTGTCCACTGGTGCTGCGTTCCTGTGCACATTCGCCAACTACGTGGCGCCGGCTGCGGTGTTCGAATTCCTGCTCGCCAGTTCCGGCGCCATCGCATTGCTGGTGTACCTGGTGATCGCGTTCTCGCAACTGCGTATGCGCAAACAGCGCATGGCTCGCGGCGAGAAAATCGTCTTCAGCATGTGGCTGTTCCCGGGCCTGACCTATGCGGTGATCATCTTCATCGTGGCGGCCCTGACCATCATGCTGTTCCAGGAAGCGCACCGCGTGGAAATCCTCGCCACCGGTCTGTTGAGCCTGCTGGTAGTCGCTACCGGCCTGCTGGTGGCACGCCGCCGCAAGCTGGAAAAACGCGGCGCGGTGGTGTTGAACTGATCCGTAACGCGTAATGCAAAACGGCCGCTGTCAGTGATGACGAGCGGCCGTTTTTGTTTGTGAGCGGTGTTTATTCGCTCTTCTCTTCCTGCGACTTGCCATAAGTATCCAGCGCAATCCCGAAGTCAGTGATGAACTGCGGTTCGCTCAGCCAGGCCTGGGCGGTCTCGATGTCCATGCCGTCGGCCCACATGCGGTAGTCGATCAGCATGTCGGCGGCCAGGTGGGTGGCGGCCATGCCTTCGTTTTCGGCGTTTTCCATGTCCAGCAGTTCAGGGTGATCGACGATGATGAACGCCAGTTCACGCAGCAGTGTCAGCAGCATCTCGTTACGGCTGACGGCTTCGGCGTCGCGCATTTTGCTGAACATCGCCAGGGTGTATTCCGGGATCGGCTCGGCGAGGTGGCCGAGGTCGTCGTCCTGATCCAGCGGTTTGCGGCCGACCATACGGATTTGCTTGGCTTTGGCCTTGGCGCGTTTGGCGCGTTTCTGTTGCTTGTTCAGGGATGCCATGGGAACTCAGTTCTTCTGTTGGGTTTGTGCAGCGATCGCATCGGATGCCGCCACATAGTCGGCCTGGAAGGCCGGGGATTCGATCCACGCCAGCGCGCCGGCCTCGTCGGTTTCCTGCGACCACTGGCGATACTCGATCAGCGCGGCGAGGATGAAATCCATCGCACCCTCTTCGCCTTCCTGTTCAAAGACCAACTCCAGCAGCGGGTCTTCGAGGAACGCGATGCACAGGGCTTGCTGGCTGATCTTCTCGGCGTCGATCATTTTCTTGAACAGCTCGGTCAGGTCCACCGATTCGAAGTCGATGCGATCATCGTTCGGGTCCAGCTCGACCGGTGCTTCGGCGCGTTTGGTGCGGTTCTGCTTGGCCTTGGTTTTGGCCCGGACGGCGCGTTTTTGCTGCTTGTTGGCGGAGGCCATGATGTGTTCCGTCGTGCGTTGGAGGGGCTCAGCTGCGCGGTACTTGCCGCCCGGGTGTGTCGGGGGCCAGTTCGCCGGTTTGCAGCCAGGTCAGAGCGATGGGCCATAGTGTGGCTTGGTATGCGCTGCGAAAAAAGGCGAAATGTCCGACTTGTTGCTCGCCGATGTCCTGCGGTTCGATGCGCAGATGGGTTTTCGAGGCGTTGCTGAAGTAATTGAGCAGGCGTTCGATGGCCGCAATTGTGCCGTAGGGATCGTCGCTGATGCTGATCGCCAAGGTTTGCGCACGCAGGTTTGAGAAGGGCAGATGCCCGGTTTTCGCCAGCATCACCCGGCCGCTTGGCCGCCCTTCATAACGCGGCGAGGGCGTGCTCCAGTCGCGTACAACGCCGGCCGGCGTGTCTTCCAGCCAGCCGAGACGTTTACCGGGGAAGTAGCCGCAAACCAGCGTCAGCAGCGGCATCAGCACATGCCATTTGCCGAACATGCGCCAGCGCTGTTCGGGTGCGTAATCGCGCCAGTAGGCGAACTGCGCGCCGACCGTTACCAACCGTCGGATAACCTTTCCTGACTCGCCCAAGCCTGCCGCGCAGCCACCAAAACTATGCCCGACCACATCGATGGGCTGTCCGGGACATTCCCGCTGTGCGCGTTTGAGCATCGCTTCGAAATCCAGTGCGCCCCAGTCTGTCCACGAAGCGTGCAACCCTTTCATTGAGCCGGGACGCGATTCGCCGATGCCACGGTAGTCGTAGGTCATCACATCGAAACCATTGGCAAACAGATAAGCGGCGAACCGCGAGTAATGACGACAGCGTACCGACGTGGCCGCGTTGATGATCACCACCGGGCGCTGGACATCGGGCAGGGTATGCCGCCAGGTGAAACCGCCAAGGACAAAACCGTCGGCGGCTGTTTCCTTGATGGGTTCACCTTCTAACTGCGCTGCCGATGACGACGTTTGCTGCACATCTGCCAATTCGGGCGTGTCCTGAAAACTCATGGCGTTCGACCTTCGCGGGTAGCTGCCAACAATAATCTCGGTACGCCCAAGGGACAATCCGCAGTTCTTCCACACTTGGGAGCACCGTTTTGTAGCTGCTGGCGAACAGTTACTCATTACCTTTGAAGATCGAGTAACGCGCGACCGCCTCGTTGTCCTGCGCGCACAAAGTGATCCCGACGGTCGGCTTGTCGCCCTCACTGAGATTGAGGGTCGCGCATTCATCCATGTACCACTGGCGTGCCTTGTCGTTTTCGACCCGTAATAACCGGCGATAGTGGGTCCAGCTCAATTCGAGACGCAGTGCGTCACGAATTGGAAATGCTTGATAAAACAGGCGCATATACCGAAGGTTGGAGGCATCAAAGCCCTTCCCGAAATGAGCCGTCAGCTCTTTCGCCAGTGTCGGCAGTAACTGCTTGCCATACCCCCTGATCACTGTCGTATCCCTGTCCGTAGACGCCGCGCTGGACACCGTTCTGCTGCCTGTGGACTACGTCAACCCGATCTGATTAGCGTCGCGCGCGCTTGCCCTTCGGCTTCTCCGCAGGCGCCTGCACTTTGCGATAAATCCACAACCCGAACACGCCAATCAGCAGCAGAAACACGGTACCTATGCACTGCGACACGAACTCTATCCAAAATCGCCGTGGTTGTAGGGCCAGGGTATAGGTGTCCTTCGGGCCGCGGTTGGTTGTGGTGATCGAGCCGTTGATCCAGTTTTCGATCAACGTATAAATCGATGCACTGATAGCGAAGGCAATCAGCACGCCAACGAACACGGTCAGCCAGAAGGTCGCACGGCTCTGGCGATACGGTGGCGGGTGGGGCAGGGGGATGCGGGTTCGTTTCTGATTCATGGCAATTCTGCGAACGTCCTTGTACGGTCAGGAAACTGCCGGCTCTTCTCGTTGTTGAGTCACTTGGCCTTGCGTTTTTGGCGGTCGCCCGGCGAGGTGCGCACACTCGGCAATCACCTTCAAGATCTCGATCACCCCCGGGGTCAGTGCTGTGCCAAGACAGATGCGCACGCCTGTGGTTGCATGGCCGTCGGCGAAAAAGATCCCGCTGCCGGCCACGTGGCAACCGCGTTCGGTGGCCAACTGTTGCAGTGCCGGCATGTCGGTGTGCCCGGGCAGTTCGATCCAGTGGATGAAGCCTCCGCGCGGTGGCACGTACACGGTTCCCGTGGGGAAGTCCGTGCGCACCAGTGCTTCGACAAAGCTCGCCAGCGAAGACAGTTGCGAGCGGAGCCTGGCGCAGTGTTCTTCCATGTAGCCGCGCCCGATAAATTCGTTGAGAACGTTTTGCGCAAGGCTCGATACCGCCAGGTTGCGCGAAAACATTTGCGCCAGAATGGCATTGCGGTATTTGCCGGCCAGGCACCAGCCAACGCGATAACCGGGCGCGACGGTCTTGGAGAATGACGAGCAGTAGATCGTCTGGCCGCTGGTGTCGTAACTCTTGATGGCGCGCGGGCGCTCTGCTTCCGGTACTAGGTCGAAGAAAATGTCGTCCTCGATAATCGGCACGTCTGCTTCGCGGGCGATCTGTGAAAGTCGTGCGCGGGTTTCATCGGGCATGATGAAACCACGGGGATTCTGCAGCGTTGGGTTGAGAAAGATCACCGCGACCTTTTTCAGCTTCAGCGCTTCTTCGAGATGATCCACGTCCAGGCCCAGTCTGCCGTGCGTGCGGATCGGCAAGGCGCGCATGCCCAGGCGTTCGATGGTCTGCAAGATGCCGTAATAGGTCGGGGTTTCGATTGCCACCGTAGCGCCTTTTGGCGCGACGGCTTCGAGGGCCAGTTCCAGGGCAATGGTGTCGCCCGAGGTCACGAGGATATCGTCCGGCCCGCAGACTACGCCGCGGGTCAGCATCAGCCCGGCGATGCGCCGTCGCAGCGCCGGCAGGCCGGGTGGCGCGACGAGTCCTGTCAGCGAGTTGTCAGCCTTGCCGGCCAGCACTGAAAGGCATTTGTTGAGGAGCACATTCGGCGTGAGGTCGCTGTGCAGGACCGCAGAGTTCAACGACGCGGTGGTGCGCGAGGCCGCTTGGGAGAGCATCGCGACCACCGCATGATTGACGTTGACGGTGACGCTTGAGAAATCGAAACCACTGGCGGGTTTTGCGTGTCCCGAGGCCGAAACAAAATAGCCGATTCGGGGTTTGGTCGAAACATAGGCATCGGCTTCCAGATCAGCCAAGGCGCGCTGAACGGTGGTGATGCTGGTTTCAAACATTCGTGCCAGGGTGCGGATCGAGGGCAGTTTTGTTTCGGCTGCCCAATCACCACTTTCGATCTGACGAATAATCCAGTCCTTGACGATCCGCCAGCGTTTGTCCGGTAAATCAAACCTGTCCATAAGTTCTCTGTTATTTCTCGAAACAATTCAGAGAAAGTAGAGCAAAACGACTCCCGTTGCAGCAACTATGACGATGTTGAGGGCGACCAGGCCGAAGGCGAATCGGATCAGGTTGTTCTCTTCATGCCGATTGGCGCCTGCCAGTCCGGTGATCAGCGACAGAATCGACAGTGATCCCAGCGCACCATGTCCGGCGGCACTGTTGACCATTGCGGCCAGCCACGCGCCGTGTTCGCTGGTCAGGGCGGCAATGGACGGCATGACGAGGGTGTTGCCGCCGACGTTGGAACCGGTGACGTAACCGGCGATACCCGCCAGCAAGGCGATCGTTGGCGCCAGGGAAAGCCCCGACAGTGATTGCAGCGTGCGCTGCGCCTCGACGAGGAATCCGGCATTGACCATCACCTGAGAAAGCAGCAGGAACAGGAAAATCGTCGTGACCGGAAACTTCGCCCGATTGAACAGCGCGCGCCAGGGGAAACCCGCTGCGGCGCTTTGTTTGATGGCCATCAGCAGGGTGACGATCAGTAGCGCCAGGCCCGGGGATGCCAAAGGCTTCCATGAAACGTGCTCGCCCTTGATGATCCACAGCGCATCCCAGCCCGACAGCACAAACAACCCGCGCGACGCCACGATCACCCCCAGCAAGGCCAGATAAGGCCATGCCGCGCTCGGCCAACGCACCAGTTTCTTGCGTTGCGCGTATGAGATGCCCATACCCACGCAGGCCACGGCGAGACCGGCCAGCACACCGGAAACTTCCGGGCCGATCCACAGGTTGATGGAAAACAGTACCGCGACGAACAATGCCGTCACCACGATCAGCCCAAGCCACGGCGTAACAGTGCGGATGCCGCCCTGCCACATGGCGATGGCGGCCAGGCAGAGGAACACCGGCGCGCTGATCAGCGCCGAATGACTACCGAGGGTTTGCGCCGGTAAATGCGCCAGCAACGCGCCAATCACAGTGGCCAGACCCAAGGTGCCCCACGGCATGATGACCATGCCGGCCAAGGCAATTTTCATCCCCGACTGGCGGGTGAACAGGCCCATGAGCAAGGGCACGGTAGCGATCAGCGAGACGCCGAAACCGGTCATTGCTTCGAGCAGTGGCGCCAGGCCCAGCACGATGAAGATGACTTGTGCCGGTGGCGTCCAGCCGAGCTCCTTGACCCAGGCGCCGATGGCCTGCGGCGCACCTCCGCGCTCGACCAGAATGACGAAGGCCAGCCCCGGTACGATCACGCACGCGGTGCTGAGAAACAGGATCGTGGTGTCCTGAAAGATCGCCGAGGTAATCGCGGCGGACACAGGTCCGGCCGCGCCCAGTGCCCACAGCACCAGCACCAGCACCACACCCGCCAGCGCGGCTTGTACCGGCGGCCGGCGGACGATCAGGATCAATGCGATGACCAGAGCGATGGGTGACATTTGCAACAAGAGAGAGCTCATACACAGTTTTCCTTAACTTAATCGTGAGTCTGCCCGCTGTACTCGGTCGCCCGCATGGAAGCGCGCTCACAAAAAGTCTGATACCACTCGGTCAGGCGTGCTTGAGCGGAAAAGTCTGATAGCTGGCGAAAGGCAATCCAGTCGAGCGCGGTCGCCAGGGCAACGTGGCCGATAGTGATCGGGCCATTGAGGTCCACGTGTTCTTCGATGAAGCGGTAAGCCTCTTTGAGTTTGAAAGCCTGACCGTCGGCGTAGGCCGGGTAGCGCAAGGCCTCCGGGCGACGCTCGACTTCCCAGCGCAGCTTGATGCCGACATCGCACATGCCCTGCGCCAAGGCCTGAAGGCGCAGCGCCTTATAGCGCTCGGGGCCGCTTGCCGGGATGAGTTTCGGCCCGTCACTCAGGTCGTCGAGGTATTCACAAATCACGATGGAGTCGAACAGCGCCGTGTCGTCGGGCAGCATCAGCACCGGGACTTTACCTGGCGGGTTGGCCTTGTAGATGACCGCGTTCGGCGACGTCGGGCTGGTCTCGTGGTGGATGACTTCCAGGTTCGAAGCCATTCCGAGTTCGTGAGCCAGCACCAGTACTTTGCGGGCGTAGGGCGAATGCGTCTGGTAGAAAAGTTTCATGCTGGAGTACCTGCCTCAAGGATTGCAGTGGCCGCGCGATGAGCGTCCATGAACAGGCGCGAGGGCGCACCCGCCGAAGTGACGTAGTGGTTGTAGTAGCAAGAGCCTTCGGCGAGCGGACCGAGCACCCAGATGTTGCGTACCGGTTCGCCCGAAATCGATTTGGGGTGGCACGCCGCGTCGACATCAATGCCGTCGATGCCCGGCTCGTTGGTCCGTGGGCGGATCAGGCCCAGACGCGCCAGATCACGCACCGGCGCGCAGTCGCTGTTGTTCACGCCACTGCCCTGGACATAACCGGCGACACGCCGGAAGTTGTCTATCACCGGTCGTGAGCCGGGTTTGAGAAACGTCAGCAGGCCTGCGTCACACAGGGCGAGCAGGTCGGCGTGGCGCTCTTTTTGCGGGCCGGCAACGAGGCGGTTGATCGCCTTGTGCCAACGGCCGTAGAACTGGCGATGCGAGGCGTCGGTCAGCCCGTCGAAATCCACGGCTTCGCGCAGTCGGTCACGCAGATCGCGCCAGACCTCGATGGCCGCTTTGATCGCCGATTCCCCACGCCCAAGCCGCGATTCGTGCAGGTCGGCTTCGATCGTGTCGTAGATCCAGGCGTGATAGTTGTAAGGCGTCACGTCGTCGGGCAGTGCGTGCCAGATCAGCGCTAGCGGGTTGATGGAGCCGCCGGTCGCTTCGTAATCGCGCAGCAGCGCCTCGCAAGCGACAACACCGGGATTGCCCGCAACACTGACGGCTCTGAGCTTTGTCAGCACCTGCTCCCGCCCTGATTCGCCAAGTACCACGGCGACGGCCGCCGCCCGCATCTCAAGCAGCATGAGCGGCAGGATGTCCTGCTCGAAATCCAGCTGCCGGTGTTGTGCATTTGCCCGCAAGGCTTCGATGCGCGCACTCGTCAGCAGCACGGCGTGGTGGCGGGGATTTTCTATCAGACCATTGGGACGGGTTCGAAACGGCAGCCCGTCCCGTGACTGGATAAAGATCACCGGCTCTTGACCTGAGGGTTCATAGGCGTGACTGGCGTCGGCCATCCGCTTGTAGTGTCCGCCTCGTCCAGAGGTGAGGGCCGCCAAGGTGTCCATTGCGCCCAGCCCCAGCCCTTCGATCAGTACGGTCTCGCCGGGCTCGATGGTGTCGAGGCTGCCGGGCAGTGGATAGATGTTCTCAACGCGTTGGTGATCAGCCGTTTGCAGGCGACCGGTGTGGCCGACCGTCAGGATCAGCCGATCCACCGTCACCGCAGCACCTGAAGCGGTTTTCAGAACGTACTGAGAACCCTCGTTGCGCTCAACAGCCGTCACGGCGTGCTGATGCAGATTCACCGTCACCCAATGAGGGGCGGTGGCGAGGATTCGCGCAAAGGCGTCGGCCAGGTAAGCGCCGAGCAAGTAGCGCGGCAGGAAGTCCTCTGGCTCGACATCGCGTCCATTGGCGGCGAGCAAACCGCTGTCCGGATCGACCTTGAGCCGCTGCGCGCGGCACCACGTCAGGAAGTCCGGTCCCGATCGTTCCCGTGCATCCGCAAGGTTGCCGAATGCCGCCGCGTCCGGAAATACCCCGAGCTGACCGGCAACGGTGTTGAGCAGCAGGTAGTCCGGTTGGTTTGGCCAGTGCGCGCCGCTACCGAGCACATTGGGATCGAAGATGTCGATCACGACGTGTTGCTCCGGGCGCTCTTCAGCAAGGCTCAACAGGCGTTCGAAAATCGACAGCCCGCGCGATCCGCAGCCGACCAGGCCGATGTGCAGAGGCGAATTCACCATCTGCGCTCCTCCCCGAAGAAGGACGGGATGGCGACCGCCGAGCCGTCCTTGACCGCGATGTCGTGGATCATCCGGCCAATCGCCAGATCAAGAATGCCCATGCCGAACGGCGAATAGATCAGCGGTTTGTCTGTGGCGACTTGCAGATCGCCGCGAATCAATTGCGCCACGGTGCCGGTGACGAACTCGCGATGACCGTACTTTTGCTCGGCCAGATGCGGCGATGTATTGGCCTTCAGGCAATGGGTCACGTCGTCGAAGTAGTTGTAACTTTCCTCGATGATTTCTGCGCCGATATCACGCAGCGAGATATTCAACACAATCTGCCCTGGGCGGAATGTCCCGCTGCCTTTGACATAGGGCTCGCCGGCGCTGGTAGCGAACACCACGATGTCGGCGGTCAGTGCGTCCTGCAGCGACAACTGTTGCACATCCGGTAATCCGAGTTGCTTGCCGAATGCCGACAGCGCTTGAGCTGATTCTGCGTTGAGATCGTGAATGCCAACGCTATCGAAAGACCAATCGTCAGCGATGAACGTCTCAAGGATGTTGCGCGAGATCACCCCGCCACCAATGATCGACAGCCTTGGCGCGCTGCGACTTTGGCCATTGAGCCACCAGGCGCCGAGCACCGCCGACGCCGCCGTGCGCACAGCACTGATCAACGCACCTTCCAGTAAGGCGTAGGGATAACCGGTGACCGGATCGTTGAGGATCAGCACCGCCGAAGCGCGCGGGATACCCGACTTGATGTTGTCGGGATAGCTGGCAATCCACTTGATCCCGGAGACCGATTGATCACCCTCGCTGTCGACGATCGCCGCCGGCAGGGCAATGATCCGGTTCGCCGGCTCCGCCGGAAAACGCAGGAAGTAACTGTCGGGGTTAACGGTCTCGCCACGTTCATGGGTGAGGTAAGTCTGCGCGACGATCTCGATGGCTTCCTGACGAAGTCCGTTGAGGATGTCCTTCACGACTGCACCGGGAATGACGTGGAACGGTTGAATCGAAGTTTGAGTGGTCATTGGGGATTACGCCGAAAGTGCCAGAGCGATTTCTGGGAAAAGGGGATGCAGCGCTGCTGCGCCGATGCGCTGGGAAACCCAGTCGTCGGAATAGATGGTTTCGAGGTAGCGCTCACCCATGTCCGGTGAGATCGCCACAACGACATCGTCGGGACGAATGTGCGGCGCCCACTGCTGGATGCCGGCGAGAACAGTGCCGGTGGAGCCGCCGAAGAGCAGGCCGTAGCGTTGCGCCAGCCAGCGGCAGACCTTGATCGTCTGTTCCTCGGGAATAGACAGGAAGTCGTGAATACCGGACGGCTCGAATATCTCCGGCAGGCGGCTGGTGCCGAGCCCCGGAATATGTCGCGTTCCTCCCGGCAAACCGAACGTGACGGAGCCGACGGTATCGACGGCGATGACTTTGGTGTGCGGATGATGTTCGGCGAAGTAGTTCTTGCAGCCCATCAGCGTGCCGGTCGTGCCGGCGCCGACAAACAAGTAATCCACGTGCGCAAACTTACGGGCGATGGACTTGGCCGTCGCTTGATAGTGGGCGAAGGGATTGGTTGGATTCTTGTATTGATTGAGCCAGATGTAGTCGGGGTTTTCCGCGACCATTTGCTCGATCAAACGAATACGTGAATTCAGGTAACCGCCGTTTTCGTCACGCTGATCAACCATGATCATCTCGGCACCCAGTGCCTGCATGAGCTTCCTGTTCGGCGCAGAGATATTCGGATCGATCACACAGACAAACTTGTAGCCCTTGGCAGCGCAGACCATGGCCAGCGCGACCCCCAGATTGCCCGACGAAGACTCGACCAGTAGGGTTTTATGGGAAATCCGGCCCTGGTTTTCCAGATCCGTAACGAGGGCGTGCGCGGTTTTGAGTTTTATCGATCCGGCAGGATTCAGTCCTTCGATTTTCAGTTGGATCGTCGCGCTGCAAAGATCCCCAATCTGCACATAACTGTCTTCATTGATAAGTTGCTTGATCATACGTCGTCCGTTTCGTCTCTTTTGCCGGGCGCACGGGGGCGCCAGCATTCATCCTGGAATGTTTGAAAAGCAGTAAATGCAGTTCGCCTGTTGGGTCTGTTTTCAGATTTTTTAGCTGGACGGGAAGTGACCTTGCGGTAGACGCCGATCTATTCAAAAAATCAGGTATTGCGCTCTGAGGGCTTCAGGAGCCCAGAGTTTTGCGGGGCGCAAAGTAGAGCCAGTCATTGGCTCGCCAAGGCTTGGAGAAATACTGGCGAATTTTCCTACACGGGGAGAGATACAGATTTCGGGTTTTTTCCAGTACAGCGGGGGTTGGGGTGTACCGGGAGAAGGGGGGAGAAGGCGGGGGGATTAAATCGCAGGCATAAAAAAACCCTGAATCTTGCGATTCAGGGTTTTCGGTATTTGGTGCCCAGAGACGGAATCGAACCGCCGACACGGGGATTTTCAATCCCCTGCTCTACCGACTGAGCTATCTGGGCAACGGGGCGCATTAAAAGGGTTTTTCGGATTCTCGTCAACGACTTTTTTAAAATTTCTTAAATTAATTCCGTCGCTTACGATCCGCCCCCCGATTTTGCGGGGTTACTCCGCAGGCGGAACGTAACCTTCGGCCTTGGCGTATTCCTCGCCGGAGAAGTACTTGTCCATTTCGCCCTGAAGATATTTGCGGTCTTCGGCGTTCATCATGTTCAGGCGTTTCTCGTTGATCAGCAGGGTTTGGTGTTTCTGCCAGTCTGCCCAGGCCTGGGCCGAGACGTGGTCGAAAATGTCCTGACCTTTTGCGCCCGGGAAAGGAGCGCGCTCCAGAGCGGGCAGTTCTTCTTTGTACTTACGGCACATGATGGTGCGGGTCATGCTGACTCTCCTGCATTCAATACGGCGGCCGCGCGTTCGAGCAAGGTTTTGACCGGGGCGGCGAGGCCCAGGCGCGGCGGGGTGGCGAGGTTATACCAGAGCCAGTCGGCCTCGGCCACGTGATGGCTGGCCTCCTGTACCTGAACCAGCCAGGGTTCGATGGACAGCTGGAAATGGCTGAACGTGTGGACGAGGCTCGGCAGCGCCTGCTGCTCGCCCAGTGCCAGCGAGTGCTGATCGGCGAGATGTTGCAAGTCGTCGAGGTCGTCAAGTTCCGGCAGGCTCCACAATCCGCCCCACAGACCGGTCGATGGGCGGCGATAGAGCAGAATCGCGCCGTTGCCATTGGCGAGCATCGGCATCAGCGTGCGTTTCTGCGGGATAGCCTTGCGCGGTTTGGGAATCGGGTAGCGTGTTTCCAGGCCGAGCATGTGCGCCTCGCAGCCACGCTCCAGCGGGCAGAGCAGGCAACTCGGCTTGCTGCGCGTGCACAGCGTAGCGCCGAGATCCATCATCGCCTGGGTGTAGGCGTTGACCCGATCATGCGGCGTAAAGCGCTCTGCGTTGGCCCACAGCTGTTTGGCGACCTTCGGCTCGCCGGGGTAGCCCTCTTGCGCGGTAAAGCGCGCCAGCACGCGTTTGACGTTGCCGTCGAGGATCGGCGCGCGCAGGCCCATGCTGATGCTGGCAATCGCGCCCGCGGTGGACAAGCCGATGCCCGGCAGATCCGTTAACTTTTCTACATCGCGCGGAAACTCGCCGCCGTACTGGCTGACGACTATTTTCGCGGTCTTCTGCAAATTGCGCGCGCGGGTGTAGTAGCCCAGGCCCGTCCACAGGTGCAGCACTTCGTCTTCTGGCGCCTCGGCCAGCGCTTCGACCGTTGGCAGCGCGGCCATGAAGCGGTCGAAGTAATTGAGCACAGTGCTGACCTGAGTCTGCTGCAACATGATCTCCGACACCCACACCCGATACGGGTTGATGTCCTGCTGCCAAGGCAAGTCGTGGCGGCCGTGGCGGTCGAACCAATCCAGCACCGCCTCTGAAAACTGCTCCGCTCTCATCGCTTGAACAGCCCCTTCAGTGCGTTTTTCAGTTCCGGGCTGACCTTGTCGCCCAGTTTTTCGTCGATTTTTTCGCTCAACTTGTCGCCGGCGAGTTTGCTTGCGACCTGGCCAAGGCGTTCGTTATCCAAGCGGCAGGCTTTGGCGCCCAGCTCCAGCGGGCCGCGGCAGCGCAGCGGCCACTCGACACCGACGAATTTATCGCCGACCTGGCAGGCCGGGTCCGGCATGGCGCTGGTGTCGCCTTCGACGATGATGCCGACGCGGTAATCCATGCCCAGCACGCGCAAATCGATATCGCCGTCACCGTTGACGGTCATGCCCGGGATTCGCACTTTCAGATCCGGGTTGCTGGCGATGCCGTTGCGGAACGTCAGGTTGCCCTTGAGCTCCTGGAACGGCGTGTCCTTGCCCCGTGGCTCGCCGCTGAGGGTTTTACGATTAAGCGTGGCGATGCCTTTGCACAGTTGCTGCTCAAGGTTGGCGTTGAGCAACACGCCGTTGTTGATCACGAAACTGGCGTTGCCGTTGAGGGAGTCGATCAGCGCCTGTTGGCTGTTGCCGCTGCCGGTAACGTTGCTGGTGAGGTTCACCAAACCTTTGACCGGAGGGGTCTTGCCTTGGCTTTCGAGGATTTTTTCCACCGGCACGCGGTTGATCCGGGTTTGCAGGTTCAGCACCGGTGCCGTTGGGCGCACGTCGAGAGTGCCTTTGGCTTCGAAGTCGCCGTTGTACAACTCACCGCGCAGGTTCTCCAGGGTCAGCAGGCCGCTCTGACCGGTGGCCTTGAGCGCGGCATTCTGGATTGGCAACTTGTCGAGGGTCAGTTGGCCGAAGGTCAGGTCGGCGTCGACGTCGAGTTTGGCCAAACGCTCAACCGGCAGCAGGCGCTCGGTGCTCCAGGCGCTTTTGCTCGGTTTGTCCGGCAGCGGCGTGGAACCTGCACCGGCCAAGGCATCAGCTTCGGTGCTGGCGACTTCGGCCTGACGCACTTGCGTGGCGCTGGTAGCTTTTTCCGATTTCGGCGGCAGGTAGCGGTCGACGTCGAAGGTGTCGGCCTTGAGGATCGCCCGCAGCGATTGTTTGGCGAAGTCTTCGACGGCGATGCGGCCGCTGAAGCTGCTGTCGTCGAGTTTCAGGTTGATGTTGTCGAAAGCGACGCTGGTCGGCGTGGCGGCAACGCGGCTGACCAGTTCGACCTTGCTCAGGCTGCCCTCGGCCATGGCTGGCAGTTTCTGGCCGATGCTGTCGACGAATTTCGCTAGATCAAACTGGGCGATCGAGATGCCGCCAGTGATCTGCGGAGTCTTGTCGAGATCGTTAGCCTTCAGTTCACCCAAGGCGCGCAACTGATTGGCGGAGATCTTGATGCCAGTCCATTCGGCGACGTTCGCCGCTTTATCCAGCAGCAACTGGCCCTGGGCGGAGAAAGTCATGGTCTTGCCTTGCAGCGGATCACCGGCTACTTCGCCGGAGAGCTTCATGTCTTCGAACTTGTAGCGTTGCAGGGCGCGCTCGAAGCGCAGTTCGCCGCTGAGTTCGGTACGCACCCGCAATACCGGCTGATTGGTGCCTAGGAAGGCGGTGGCCTTGATCGGAATGTTGGTCGAATCGTGCACCGGGCCGGTGCTCAATTGGATGCTCTCGGCGCTGAACTGCTTGCCGGTGAGTTCGTCGTTGTACTCAACGCGGGCGTTGTTGACGGTCAGGCTGTCGATGTCGAGGCGGATCGGCTGGGCCGGTTTTTCCACCGCTACCGGGGTGTCGCTGGCCGGTTGGCTTGGGGTGGCGGGTGGCGTGGAACCAGCCGCTACAGGCACCTTGCCGATGTCTTCCCAGTTGCCGTGGCCATTCTTGTCGCGGTTCAGGCGCAGATTCAGACCTTCGACACGTACGTCACTCATCTGCACTTCGCGGCGCAACAGCGGCAGCACGCGCACGGACAGGCCGAGCATCTGCAAATCGGCAAAAGGTTCGGCAGGCTTGGCCAGGGTGGCAACGCTGGCCTCGTGCAGTTCCAGGCCGAGCCACGGGAACAGGCTCCAGCCGATATCGCCATTGAGCGTCAGCTCGATGTGGGCCTTGTCGCGGGCTATCTGGCGGATCTCGTCTTTGTAATCGTTGGGATCGAAGAGGTGGGTCAGGGCAAAGCCTGCCGCCACAATGATCAGCAACAGCCCGAGAAGTACCAGACCCAGGATTTTGCCGAACGCTTTCATGGGCGAGTCCTTGTAATTTAGTCGAATTCGTAATTTAGCCGGGGAGTATAGCGCTGCAACGGCCCGGTCCGGTGTGGCGTCATGTTGCCGTTATCGTCAGCAGCACCTGAAACTTCGCGGCCAGCGCCTGAATCTCAAGTTGCCCCGCAGGCGCTAGCAGGCATAGTCCTGGCCTCGCTTGCGACGCCATTTTCTGCGTTTGGTTCACCCGTCTCTCGGCGAGACGATCTTCTGATTTTGAAAAAACCGGTTCAAAAGATCCCGGCGTTTCCTTGCTTCTTCAGAGGAGGAGATCAGATGACACGAAAAAAGGTGATATCAGTTTGGTTTTTCTGTCACGTGCAAATGGTAACCTTCGCCGGTTCGTCCGTCCTTCTGCGACTTAACGTCGCGCCTTCAAGGAGCTTCACCCAAAAAAAGGTCATGCCTGCGTGCATAAGGCCAAGGGTGAACAGTGGCTGGCGAACCATTCTAATAATTGGGGGATACACAATGAGCACGAGCATCACGGCGGACGGCCTTCGCGCCGACCAGCCTGCGTTCCTGTCCAAGGAGCGCATCATCGCCAAGCCCGGTTTCAACCGTTGGCTGGTTCCACCGGCCGCTCTGGCCATCCACCTGTGCATCGGCATGGCCTACGGCTTTTCGGTGTTCTGGTTGCCACTGTCCAAGGCGCTGGGCGTCACCAAACCGGTAGCCTGCGCGCCGGACATGAGCTTCATCGCACAAGTCTTCTCTTCGCAATGCGACTGGCCGATCTCGATGCTCGGCTGGATCTACACCCTGTTCTTCATCTTTCTCGGCTGCTCGGCCGCGATCTGGGGTGGCTGGCTTGAACACGCAGGGCCGCGCAAGGCTGGTGTTGTATCGGCATTGTGCTGGTGTGGCGGTCTGCTGATCTCGGCGCTGGGGATTTATACCCACCAGATCTGGCTGATGTGGATCGGCTCCGGCGTGATCGGTGGTATCGGTCTGGGTCTGGGCTACATCTCGCCGGTGTCGACCCTGATCAAGTGGTTCCCGGACAAGCGCGGCATGGCGACCGGCATGGCGATCATGGGCTTCGGTGGTGGCGCGATGGTCGGTGCGCCGTTGGCGACGGCGCTGATGAGTCACTTCGCCTCGCCTGAAGGTGTCGGCGTGTGGCAAAGCTTTGTGGCCATGGCTGCAATCTACTTTGTGTTCATGATCGGTGGCGCCCTGGCCTACCGCGTGCCGCCTACCGGCTGGAAGCCTGAAGGCTGGACTGCACCGGCGAAGAAAGCGTCGAACTCGATGATCACTCATCGTCACGTGCACGTGAATGTGGCTTGGAAAACTCCGCAATTCCGTCTGGTGTGGCTGGTGCTGTGCCTGAACGTATCGGCGGGTATCGGCATCCTCGGCATGGCTTCGCCACTGTTGCAGGAAGTGTTCGGTGGCAAGTTGCTCGGTGTTGATGTGCCGTTCGGTCAACTGGATGCCGGGCAACTGGCTTCGATTGCCGCGATTGCTGCCGGTTTCACTGGTTTGCTGAGCCTGTTCAACATCGGTGGCCGGTTCTTCTGGGCTTCGTTCTCGGACTATCTGGGTCGTAAAAACACCTACTTCGTGTTCTTTGCGCTGGGTTTTGCCCTGTACGCATTGATCCCGAACCTCGGCCACTTGGGCAACGTTGCGCTGTTCGTGGCGGCGTTCTGCATCATTCTGTCGATGTACGGCGGTGGTTTTGCGACTGTTCCGGCATATCTGGCTGACTTGTTCGGCACGCAGATGGTCGGTGCGATTCACGGTCGTCTGCTGACTGCCTGGGCTGCGGCTGGCGTGCTCGGCCCGGTGCTGGTGAACTACCTGCGTGAGTATCAACTGAGCATCGGCGTTGAACGCGCCGCCGCTTACGACATCACCCTGTACATCCTGGCAGGCCTGCTGGTGTTGGGCTTCCTGTGCAACCTGCTGGTGCGCCCGGTGGCCGACAAGTACTTCATGACCGACGCCGAACTGGCTGCCGAACAGGCACTGGGTCATGACAAAGGTGCTGATGCGAGCACCGTTCTGGAGTGGAAAGCTGCACCGGGCAGCAAGCCATTGGCTATCGCTGCGTGGCTGGCTGTCGGTATTCCGTTGGCGTGGGGTGTGTGGGTGACCCTGCAGAAAACGGCGGTATTGTTTCACTAAGTAAACGCTAAAACGCAGTACCCCTGTAGGAGTGAGCCTGCTCGCGATAGCGGTCTGACAGTCACAGAAATGTTGCCTGTCAGGCCCTCATCGCGAGCAGGCTCACTCCTACAGTTGTTTCTGGGTGTCCAAAATGAGTTGTATGGACATGTCTACCCGCGACAGCCGGGCGTTCTATCCGTCTGCCATATCACCTCGCGTGTTTCTGTTTCGGCCCCGCGCCCCTATAATGGCTGCCTTTTTCGCCCAATGATTTTGCGGAGCTGGTGATGGCCGAACGTAAGGCGTCTGTCGAGCGCGACACTCTGGAAACCCAGATCAAAGCCTCGATCAACCTTGATGGCACCGGAAAGGCCCGATTCGATATCGGTGTTCCTTTTCTTGAGCACATGCTGGATCAGATCGCCCGTCACGGGTTGATCGACCTGGATATTGAATGCAAGGGCGATCTGCATATCGACGACCACCATACGGTGGAAGACGTCGGTATCACTCTCGGCCAGGCCTTCGCCAAAGCCATCGGCGACAAGAAAGGCATCCGTCGCTACGGCCACGCCTACGTGCCGCTCGATGAAGCGCTGTCGCGCGTGGTGATCGACTTCTCCGGTCGTCCAGGCCTGCAGATGCACGTGCCGTACACCCGCGCCACCGTTGGCGGCTTCGACGTTGACCTGTTCCAGGAGTTCTTCCAGGGCTTCGTCAACCACGCGCTCGTCAGCATGCACATCGACAACCTGCGCGGCACCAACACTCACCACCAGATCGAAACCGTGTTCAAGGCTTTCGGCCGCGCCCTGCGCATGGCTGTGGAGCTGGATGAGCGCATGGCCGGGCAGATGCCATCGACCAAAGGCGTTCTGTAATGCAGACGGTTGCAGTTATCGACTACGGCATGGGCAACCTGCACTCGGTGGCCAAAGCCCTCGAGCACGTCGGTGCCGGCAAGGTGCTGATCACCAGCGATGCGGACGTGATCCGTGAAGCCGACCGCGTGGTCTTCCCCGGCGTTGGCGCGATTCGCGATTGCATGGCGGAGATCCGTCGCCTCGGTTTTGACTCGCTGGTGCGTGAAGTCAGCCAGGATCGGCCGTTCCTCGGTATCTGTGTCGGCATGCAAGCCTTGCTCGACACCAGCGAAGAGAACGACGGCGTCGACTGCATCGGCCTGTTCCCGGGCGCGGTGAAGTTCTTCGGCAAAGACCTGCACGAAGACGGCGAACACCTGAAAGTCCCGCACATGGGCTGGAACGAAGTGAAGCAGTCGGTGAGTCACCCGCTGTGGCATGACATTCCGGACATGGCGCGTTTCTACTTTGTGCACAGCTATTACATCGCCGCCGCCAATGCGCGGCAGGTGGTGGGCAGCGGTCATTACGGCGTCGATTTCGCTGCAGCACTGGCCGAAGGCTCGCGCTTCGCCGTGCAGTTTCACCCGGAGAAGAGCCATACCCATGGCCTGCAATTGCTGCAGAACTTCGCCGCGTGGGACGGTCGCTGGTAAATGGCCGCCAAGAAGTCCAAGCCGCCGATCCTGACCCTCACTCCCGAGCAGGAGAGCGAGGCCAATCACAAGATCAAACGCTTTATGGAAGATCGTTTCGAACTCGACCTCGGGTCATTCGAAGCGGCCGAGATTCTTGAGTTGTTTACTCGCGAAATTGCTCCGCACTATTACAACAGGGCGATTTTCGATGTGCAGACCCACCTCAAGGAGCGGTTTGACAGCATCGAAAGTGACCTGTGGGCGCTCGAGAAAAACTGATTTCCGAGCCAAGCTGAACATTCAAATTTGAAGGTTTGCCAGATGCTGATTATTCCCGCTATCGATCTTAAAGACGGTGCCTGCGTACGCCTGCGTCAGGGCCGCATGGAAGATTCCACAGTGTTCTCCGATGACCCGGTGAGCATGGCTGCCAAGTGGGTGGAGGGCGGTTGCCGTCGTCTGCATCTGGTCGATCTGAATGGCGCATTCGAAGGCCAGCCGGTCAACGGCGAAGTGGTCACGGCCATCGCCAAGCGTTACCCGACCCTGCCGATCCAGATTGGCGGCGGCATTCGCTCGCTGGAAACCATCGAGCACTACGTCAAGGCTGGCGTGAGCTACGTGATCATCGGCACCAAAGCGGTGAAAGATCCGGCGTTCGTGGCTGAAGCCTGCCGTGCGTTCCCGGGCAAAATCATTGTCGGTCTGGATGCCAAAGACGGTTTTGTCGCTACTGATGGCTGGGCTGAAATCAGCACCGTGCAGGTGATTGATCTGGCCAAGCAGTTCGAAGCCGATGGTGTGTCCTCGATCGTTTATACCGACATCGCCAAAGACGGCATGATGCAGGGCTGCAACGTGCCGTTCACCGCCGCGCTGGCGGCGGCCACGAAGATCCCGGTGATCGCTTCCGGCGGCATCCACAACCTCGGTGACATCAAGTCGCTGCTCGACGCCAAGGCGCCGGGCATCATCGGCGCGATCACCGGCCGGGCGATCTACGAAGGCACTCTCGATGTCGCCGAAGCGCAAGCTTTCTGCGATTCGTACAAAGGCTGAGGACTGACCATGGCGCTGGCCAAACGCATCATCCCTTGCCTGGACGTGGACAACGGCCGGGTCGTCAAAGGTGTGAAGTTCGAGAACATCCGCGATGCCGGCGACCCGGTGGAAATCGCCCGTCGCTATGACGAGCAGGGTGCCGACGAGATTACCTTTCTCGACATCACCGCCAGCGTCGATGGCCGCGACACTACGCTGCATACCGTCGAGCGCATGGCCAGCCAGGTGTTTATCCCGCTGACCGTCGGCGGTGGCGTGCGTACCGTGCAGGACATTCGCAATCTGCTCAATGCCGGTGCCGATAAGGTTTCGATCAACACCGCTGCGGTGTTCAATCCGGAATTCGTTGGCGAAGCGGCGCAGCATTTCGGCTCGCAATGCATCGTCGTCGCCATCGACGCAAAGAAGGTTTCCGGTCCGGGCGAAACCCCGCGCTGGGAAATCTTCACCCACGGCGGTCGCAAGCCGACCGGCCTCGACGCGGTCGAGTGGGCAAAGAAAATGGAAGGCCTCGGTGCCGGTGAGATCCTGCTGACCAGCATGGATCAGGACGGCATGAAAAACGGTTTCGACCTCGGCGTGACCCGTGCCATCAGCGATGCACTGGGCATTCCGGTGATCGCTTCCGGTGGTGTCGGCAACCTGCAGCATCTGGCCGACGGCATCCTCGAAGGTCACGCCAGCGCGGTGTTGGCGGCGAGTATTTTCCACTTCGGCGAATACACCGTGCAGGAAGCCAAAGCGTATATGGCGCATCGTGGGATTGTAATGCGCTAAACCATACAGGCCAGTGGACAGCATGGCGTACCCAAGGCACTCTTGGGCACGCCATGGATTTCGGTAGCCCGACATGATCAAACGCCTGCTTCTTGTTCTCGCCAGTGCCTCTGTGTTGCTGCTCAACACGGCCCGTGCGGAAAACAGTCCCGACACCGATCTGGTGCTGCTCACCGAAAACTTCCCGCCGTACAACATGGCGAAGAACGGCAAAAACTTCGCCCAGGGCGAGAACATCAACGGAATTGCGACCGACATCGTGCGCGAGATGTTCCAGCGTGCCGGTGTCAGCTACAGCCTGACACTGCGCTTCCCTTGGGAGCGGGTCTACAAACTGGCGCTGGAAAATCCCGGTTACGGTGCCTTCGTGATGGCGCGGTTGCCGGATCGCGAGAAACTCTTCAAATGGGTCGGCCCGATCGGCCCCGACGACTGGATTTTGTTGGCCAAGGCTGACAGCAAGATCACCCTCGAAACCCTCAATGACGCGCGCAAATACAAGATCGGTGCCTACAAGGGCGATGCGATTGCCGAGACGCTGACCAAGCAAGGCCTGAAGCCGGTAGTCGTGCTGCGCGATCAGGACAATGCGAAGAAGCTGGTCAACGGTCAGATCGACCTGTGGGCGACGGGTGATCCTGCCGGCCGATATCTGGCGCGACAGGATGGTGTGACCGGGCTCAAGACCGTGCTGCGCTTCAACAGTGCCGAGTTGTACCTGGCACTGAACAAAGACGTCTCCGACGACGTTGTCGCCAAGCTTCAGGCCGCGCTCGATCAACTGCGCAAAGAAGGTGTAGTTGACGACATCATGGCGCGGTATCTGTAGCGCTCGGCAAATCTGGCTCCGGTGGCGAGGCGATGACGTCGTTGTCTGCTCCGGGAGTCCGTGTGTCCATTTCCACTTCTGGCTCCTGTTGCGCAACGACAGTGACTTCAGGCTCCGCGGGCGTGTACTGGCTGATGTGCAGGCTGGCGCCATCGGTGTAACTGAAACCACCTGTCACCGGCGTACCGTCTGCGCGCATTAGCCGGTAGTCGCTCTGCTTCAGATAAACCGCCACGGATCTGTTTTTGTCCACGACAGCGACCACGTCAATGGCTGCTGTGTTTAACCATTCGTTGGCGTGAATTTCACATTGGGTGAAATCGTGGCTCAGTCGCGCCGAAAACAGGAGCGGGTTGGGCAGGCTGGTTTGCCATTGAGCGCCAAACTCGACAGAGGTGATGTGGGTGAATGTGCGCAGGCTTGCAGTTCGTTGCGCACGGGGAGACGTCCATCTGAACGTCTTGCTCTGGTCATCTGTGTTGTGGCCATGGCCGACCAGCACATACTGATCCGTGCGTTCCAGAAGATAGAAAGGTGACAGGCGTAGCTGCTCAAGGGGCGGGAGTTGCGGGTCTTTTACTGCAAACCAGGGAAGTCGAACAGTGTAAGTGGGCTTGTCCGCAGCCTCCGCAAGCGCTGGCGTTTCCCCGCAAAGCACAGGTGCTGTTGGCTGCGGGTTGACCTGAAGCGGGATCTGCATGCGCAACGAGTAGACGGGAGCATTGGCCGGCCTTGAGTAGCCGCTGAAGCCGGTAAAGGTGCCCGGTGCCAGATGGATTTCACCCGATGCGGCGGCTGGTGGTACGGCAGTCCAGACGCTCACACTTTGTCGGGCACCGCTGCTTTTGTCGTTCCAGACCGGTTCGGTGCCGCTCGATGCAATCACCAGATCCTCACGGACACAACGGACCGCATTGAACGAAGGTTTTTCGTGGTCGCTTGAGCAAACCGATCCCAGTGCCACGTAGCCGTCTGGGGGGATTGGTTTCCAGATCGATAGGTCTCTTTTCGATCCTGAGCCGGAATCTTTCCAGATCAACTGGTAATCGTCGGGGCGACACAGCGCCTTGCCCTTGGCGGGATCGGTGCTGGGTGTGTCTGCTTCGCAAACCACAGCCACCACGCGCGTGCCGTTGATATTGCCGTGACCGACAGAGGCGACGTCGCCCAGAGGGAAATAGCCTGGCAGCAGATCAGGGGCAGGGGTGGGGTGCCAGAAGGCTGCAGGTTTTGCCTGCAAACCGCTGGTATCCCAGATTCGCAGAAATTCTGTCGTGAAGTTGATCAGCAGGTTGTCGATTTTTATGGAGTTCATTCGCCCGGCAGACGAAGTGATTTGTTCATCGGTCGTCATAGTCAGTCCTGATAGTTTATGGGCGACTCAAGGGGAGTCGCGACCTGTTGCAGGTCTCACTATCAGCAAGTGCGCCAGACCTCTGGCGGTAACTATGTATTTACATTCGTGACCGGGTGTTACCGATACACGCCGTCTTTGCCATGACCGGCCATGGCGCGATTGCTGCGCACGCTGATCATCTGCTTGATGTCGATCCACTCGATGCCTTGGGCCTTGAGCTTGGGCAACTCGCGCTCGAGTACCGCCAACGTCTGTGGATAAGGATGTCCGATCATCACGGCTGAACCTTGTTTGTGCGCAAGGCTGATCGCTGTCTGCAACTGGGTGAAGATCGCCGCTTCAGTGCGCTCGTCATCAAGGAATACGTCCCGCGACACACTCGCCAGATCGATCTTCTGCGCCTGTTGCGCAGCCACGGTCTGCGCGCTGGTGCGGCTGTCGACGAAGAACTTGTGGCGGCGCTGCAACTCCGCCATCAACCATGCCATCGCTACCGGTTGCGCAGTCATGCGACTGCCCATGTGGTTATTGATGCCGGCGGTGAAGGGGACTCTTTTGAACGCAGCGTTGAGGCGTTTTTCGAGTTCTTCGATAGGTAGTTCCGGATGCCAGGCAAACGGACCGGTGGCCGGGTCCATCGGCATGTGCAGGATGACGATCTTGCCGGCGCGATGGGCCTCTCGGGCGAATTCGGTGGCGTGCGGGGTGTCGGGCATGATCGCCGTGGTCACCGGGCCGGGCAGGGCCAGCACACGGCGGTCCCGGGGCAGGTTCTGCCCCAGGTCGTCGATGATCAGCGTCAGGTAGGCTTTGTGCGGTGTCGGTTTGGCGGGCTCTGCGTGAGCAGTACCCGCCAGACAACACAACAGGACGAAGAGGAAACGCAAACCCATCCTCAACGGCCGGAGGTGATGCTCAGGCCTTTGAGCAGGCTGAGGGCCTGGGCCAACTGGTAATCGTCATCCTGCGGCATCGCTTTGGCCTTGCTGCCGGAACCGGTCGGTTTGTCGGCGCCGCCGTTGCCATTGCCCAGGTGACCTTGCAGATCGGCTTCCTTGAAGTAATCGCCGTCCGCCTCGTTGGTGATCTTGGCCTTGCGTACTTCGATGTCCGGGACGATGCCCTGGGCCTGGATCGAGCGACCATTGGGCGTGAAGTACAGCGCGGTGGTGATCTTCAGCGCGCGGTCGTTATTCAGCGGCAGCACGGTTTGTACCGAGCCTTTGCCGAAACTGGTGGTACCCATGACCACAGCGCGTTTCTGATCCTGCAGGGCGCCGGCGACGATTTCCGAGGCCGAGGCGCTGCCACCGTTGATCAGCACGACCATCGGCACGGCTTCGCTTTCGTCCTTGCCGGTGGCGGAGAAGCGCAGCTCGGAGTTGGCGATCCGGCCTTTGGTGTAGACGATCAGGCCTTTGGTGATGAAGTGGTCGACCACTTCCACCGCCGCCTGCAACACGCCGCCCGGGTTGTTGCGCAGGTCGAGAATGATGCCGTTGAGCTTCTTGCCGTTGTCCTTGCGCATCTTGGCCAGGGCCTTGGAGACCTCTTCACCGGTCTTGACCTGGAACTGGGTGATGCGGATGTAACCGTAGCCCGATTCGAGCAACTGCGACTTGACGCTCTTCACCTGAATCACTGCGCGCGCCAAAGTCACGTCGAACGGCGTGCCACCGTCACGGACCAGGGTCAGGGTGATTTTCTGGCCGATCTTGCCGCGCATCTTGTCCACGGCTTCGGTCATGGTCTGGCCGCGCGTCGGCGCGCCGTTGATCTTGACGATGAAGTCGCCGGCCTGAATACCGGCCTTCGACGCAGGCGTGTCGTCGATTGGCGAGACGACTTTGATGAAGCCGTCTTCGGCACCGACTTCGATACCCAGACCGCCGAACTCGCCGCTGGTGCTTTCCTGCAACTCGGTGAAGTCTTCAGGGCCCAGATAAGCGGAGTGCGGATCAAGGTTGCTGAGCATGCCCTTGATCGCGTTCTCCAGCAGGGTCTTGTCGTCCACCGGCTCGACATAGGCGGCTTTGATCCGGTCCATGACCTCGGCAAAGGTGCGCAACTCTTCCAGCGGCAGCGGGGCTTTGGAGGTCGCGGCAGTGCCTGCCGGCGCGACGGCCGGGGCCGGTTGAGCGGCGAACGCCAAAGGCGCGCCTATCACCAGGGCGATCGTCAGGGCCAGCGAGGTAAGGCGGGACAAATGCAGCATGTCGAACGAACTCCTGAAATTTGGTGACTCAACGCCTATCCTTGCGCGCGGCACCATTGCGCCGGATCACTCGGGTGACCCTGCTGACGAATTGCAAAATACAGCGCTGATGTGTCCTGGCCGCCACTGTTACCGACAGTGGAGATGGACTCACCGGCTTTAACCACGTCGCCGGCTGACTTGAGCAGCGTCTGGTTGTGACCGTAAAGACTCAGAAAACCATTGCCGTGATCGAGGATCACCAGCAGCCCGGCACCGCGCAACCAGTCGGCAAACACTACGCGCCCGCCGTGTACGGCGTGCACCTGGCTACCGGCAGAGGCGCTGATCATCACGCCATCCCACTTGGTCCGGGCATCGTCGCCACGACTTTCACCGAAGCGTGCCAGCAGTCGACCATCAACTGGCCACGGAAGTTTTCCCCGGGTTGCAGCAAAAGGCCCGCCAAAGGTCTCGCCGCTGCTGGAAACCAGCGCGCCGGCTGTTGATCTGGCTGGTTTTCGTGGGGCGTCGCTGTTTTCAGCCTGCGCCTCACGCAAGCGCTTTTTTTCCGCTTCCTGCTGGGCGATCAGCGCTTTCTGCCGCGCTTCTTCTGCCTCACGAGCCTGGCGGGCCAGGGTTTCTTCAATGGTTTTAAGGACTTTAGACAGGTCTGCCTGATCCTGCTCGCGAGCGACGAGTTTCTGGTCGCGGGCCTTCACGTCATCGTTGAGCTTGGCGAGGACTTGCTGGCGTTCCTTGCGAACCTTGTCGAGCTCGTCACGCTGGCTGTCGAGGCTGCTTTTCTGCACGAGCAATTGCGCTTGCTGCAAGCCGATGTCTTTTTCGACATTAGCCAGTTGGCGCAGGGTTTCGTTGAAGTTCTTCAGCTGCTCCAGGCGGGCCTGGCTCAGGTAATCGTAATAGGTGAGGGTGCGGGCGAATTTCTCGGGGTTCTGCTGGTTGAGCAGCAACTTGAGGTATTCCTGACGGCCGTTCTGGTAGGCAGCGCGGGCCTGGATGGCGATCAGTCGCTGCTGTTCAGTGCGCGCGCTCTGGAGTTTTTTTTTCTCCGCATCGAGTCGCTGCAGCTCGGATTCGCTCTTTTGCAGTTCTTTCTGCAGGGCATCGACCTGTTTCTGCAGCTTGCCCATCTCGGTTTCAGTGCCCTTGAGCTCTTTCTGCACGCCGGATTTTTCTTCCTGGAGCTTGCCCAGCAGCTTTTTCAGCTCGGCAATATCCTGACGCGTGGCATCCAACTGTTGTTGGGTTTGCGCGCGCTCGTCAGCGAAGGCCGGTTGGAGCAGGCAGGTCAGAGCGAGGGCAATCAGGACGCGAAGCATAGGGGCGGGCGGCACCAGGGTAAGGGACGGCCTAGTATGCCCGCCCGACGCTGCAAAAAAAACGCCCAATTGGAGCTGTGTGATAACTGGAGCGCCAGACAGGCGTAATTCCATTTCGAAAACCCCATAAACCACTGTGGGAGCTGGCTTGCCAGCGATGGCGTCTGCACATTCAACATAGATGTTGGCTGTCAGATTGCTATCGCTGGCAAGCCAGCTCCCACAGGGTTTTACGGTGTTTTGGCGATTCGGGTCAGACCAGAATCGAAGTCCCGGTCATTTCCGCCGGTTTTTCCAGACCCAGCAGTTTCAGCATGGTCGGCGCCACGTCCGCCAGTACGCCGCCTTCACGGACCTTGAGGTCACGCTTGCCGACATAAATGAACGGCACCGGCTCGGTGGTGTGCGCGGTGTGCGCCTGCCCGGTGGACTCGTCAGCCATTTGCTCGACGTTGCCGTGGTCAGCGGTGATCAGTGCTTCGCCATCGACCTTCTCCAGCGCTTCGACGATGCGGCCAACGCAGGTGTCGAGGCATTCAACCGCCTTCACTGCCGCGTCGAACACGCCGCTATGACCCACCATATCGCCGTTGGCGTAGTTGACCACGATCACGTCGTAGCGCTGGTTTTCGATGGCTTCGACGATGCGGTCGGTCACCTCAGGCGCGCTCATTTCCGGCTGCAGGTCGTAGGTGGCGACTTTCGGCGACGGGATCAGGATGCGCTCTTCGCCCGGGAACGGTTCTTCGCGACCGCCGGAGAAGAAGAAGGTCACATGGGCGTATTTCTCGGTTTCAGCGATGCGCAGCTGGGTCTTGCCGTTTTTCGCCAGGTAGTCGCCCAGCACGTTTTCCAGGCTGCCGGCGGCGAAGGCGCAAGGCGCGGGAATGCTCGCCGCGTATTGGGTCAGCATGACGAAACCGGCAAGTGCAGGCTGGCGTGCGCGTTCGAAGTCGTTGAAATCGTCTTCGACGAATACGCGGGTCAGCTCGCGGGCGCGGTCGGCGCGGAAGTTCATGAACACGACGGCGTCGCCGTCTTCGACTTTCACCGGCTCGCCGATGGTGGTGGCTTTGACGAATTCGTCGCTCTCGCCGCGAGCGTAAGCGGCTTCCAGGCCTTCCTGAGCGGTGGCGGCGTTGTATTCGCTGTTGCCGTCGACGATCAGGTTGTAGGCCTGATCCACGCGGTCCCAGCGGTTGTCACGGTCCATGGCGAAGTAGCGGCCGACGATACTGGCGATGCGGCCCTTGCCGAGTGCCTGGAACGTCGCGTCGAGCAGTTCGATCGACGACGCGGCGCTTTTCGGCGGGGTGTCACGGCCATCGAGGAAGGCGTGCAGGTAGATTTTTTCGGCGCCGCGCTTGAAGGCCAGTTCGGCCATGGCGATCAGGTGGTCCTGGTGGCTGTGCACGCCGCCATCCGACAGCAGGCCCATGAAGTGCACGGCTTTGCCCGCAGCCACGGCTTTATCCACAGCGGCACAAATGGTCGGGTTCTCGAAGAACTCGCCGTCGCGGATCGATTTGGTCACACGGGTGAAGTCCTGATACACCACGCGACCGGCGCCAAGGTTCATGTGGCCGACTTCGGAGTTGCCCATCTGGCCGTCCGGCAGGCCGACGTCCATGCCGCTGCCCGAGATCAAGCCGTTCGGCACTGTGGCCCACAGGCGATCCAGCACGGGCTTCTTCGCCGCGAAAACGGCATTCGATTCGGGGCTGTCGCTGTGACCGAAGCCGTCGAGAATGATCAGGACCAAAGGTTTAGGCGTGGTAGTCATGGAATCCACTCGTGGCTAATAAAGAAGAAGGCGATGGAAAAGGGAGTTGGAGTTTAAAGCCAAGTTCAATCCACGTCACCGCCGGACGGGGTTTGGCCCACCATAGTGGCTGTGTATACTGGCCGACATTTTAACGCCCTGGAACCTCCTTCGATGGTTGCTCACCTGATTGAATTTGCCACTAACCACTACATTCTTGTCGGTATCTTCGTCGTACTGCTGGCTCTGCTGCTGGCGCACACGATGCAGGGTGGCGGTAAAAGCCTGAGCACGGGCGAGCTGACCGCGCTGGTCAACAAAGAAGCAGGCGTGGTGGTGGACATCCGTCCGGCCAAGGATTTCGCTGCCGGCCACATCGTTGGCGCGATCAACATTCCTCAAGACAAGCTGGCCGCGCGCACTGGCGAGCTGGAAAAACACAAGGCCAAGACCATCATTCTGGTTGATGCCCTGGGCCAGACCGCCGGTACCCATGCCCGCGAACTGATGAAGACCGGCTTCACCGCCGCCAAGCTGTCCGGCGGGATCTCCAGCTGGAAAGGCGACAACCTGCCGTTGGTGAAGTGATATGAGCGAAGTCATCGTCTACTCCAGCGATTACTGCCCTTACTGCTCGCGAGCCAAGTACCTGCTCGAGAACAAAGGCGTGGCCTTCAAAGAGATCAAGGTCGATGGCAAGCCGCAGGTGCGCGCCGAAATGACCCAGAAGGCCGGCCGCACATCCGTGCCGCAGATCTGGATCGGCAGCAAGCACATCGGCGGTTGTGACGATTTATATGCCCTGGAGCGCGCCGGCAAGCTCGACGCGCTGCTCAAGGCCTGAACGGCTGCACCCACGTACAGCAATCCCTAAAGACCCAAGATCAGAAAGGATCTGAGATGACTGACCAACAGAACACTGCAGCCAGCGAAGAAGAAACCGCACCGCAATTCTCCTTGCAGCGCATCTACGTACGCGACTTGTCCTTCGAAGCCCCGAAAAGCCCGGCGATCTTCCGCCAGCAGTGGGATCCGAGCGTCGGTCTGGATCTGAACACTCGCCAGAAAGAGCTGGAAGGCGATTTCTTCGAAGTCGTGCTGACCCTGTCCGTTACCGTGAAAAACGGCGACGAAGTGGCCTTCATCGCTGAAGTGCAACAGGCCGGTATCTTCCTGATCAAGAACCTGGACCCTGCTTCGATGAGCCACACCCTGGGTGCGTTCTGCCCGAACATCCTGTTCCCGTACGCTCGTGAGACTCTGGACAGCCTGGTGACCCGTGGTTCGTTCCCGGCGTTGATGCTGGCTCCGGTGAACTTCGACGCCCTGTACGCGCAAGAGCTGCAGCGCATGCAGGAAAGCGGCGAGACGCCAACCGTTCAATAAACGGTCTGAGCAACAACGAAAAAAGCGCCGTAACAGGCGCTTTTTTCTTGGCTGATCGTTCCCACGCAGAGCATGGGAACGATCGGTCAGGGGCTTGCGTGTTATTTGAAGTCGTTTTGGCGCCACGCTTCGTACACGGCCACGGCCACCGTGTTGGACAGGTTCAGGCTGCGGCAGCCTTCGCGCATTGGCAGGCGCAAGCGTTGTTCGGCGGGCAGGGCGTCCAGTACCTCTGGCGGCAGGCCACGGCTTTCCGGGCCGAAGATGAACGCATCGCCCGGGACGAACGCGGCATCATGAAACGGTCGCGAGCCCTTGGTGGTGAAGGCGAACAAGCGCGGGTTGCCCAGGCTTTCCAGGCAACTGGCGAGGTCGGCGTGGCGTTGCAGCGTGGCATATTCGTGGTAATCGAGACCGGCACGACGCAAGCGCTTGTCGTCCATCTCGAAGCCCAGCGGTTCGATCAAATGCAGGTGGCAGCCGCTGTTGGCGCACAGCCTGATAACGTTGCCGGTATTCGGCGGAATTTCTGGTTGAAAAAGGATGACGTGAAACATGCACGGCTCCGAAGGTAAAGATGACGCGCATTCTACGCCGCAAGCGGACTCGCGTTCGAAACTATTCCCACGGGTGATCGGTTCACTGGCGATTGTCGGACTGATGATCGGTTTGATGATTGGTCGCCTGACCACGCCCGACCCGAGCGTGCTGCAGCAGATCGAGGCGACTGACGGCGGTCTGGTGGCCTGGTTCAACAACGAGCCGAAGCTGCACGGTGAAATCATCGACGGCACGGTGGCGCTGTTGTTCCAGGCTGAGGGCAAGGCGCAGAAGGGCCAACTCAAGCTCAACGGCAAGGACGTTAACTGGCGGACGCGAGTGAGTGATGGCGGGCTGTTGCTGACGGTGCTGGCAGCGCGGCCGCTGCGGGGAGACTGGACTGGCAGCGAGGTCGATGACCGCTGGCGGCTGGAGATCCGGCTGCAAGCGGACTGACCGGAAATTCATCGCCTTCCGTGTGTTCTCCCACGCTCCTTGACGTCATTTCCTACTGACGAAATCTGTCTTTCCGATCTCATTCATCTTCTCCAGACGATATCGTCCAGCTCCTCGTTCGCAGATGGAGCTGTTCGTATGCAAAACCGTCTGCGCAGCATGTAAACCGGCAGGATGCCAAAAAAACCATCGCCCTTGGCTCGGATGCCGGGGCAACTTTTCAAGGATGAAGAAACATGGCAGTAAAACCACCTCGCGGTGGCGGCACCCACGTGGACGTGGATGTCCAGATCAACACGACTCGACCGATAGACGGGAGCACATCAAAGCCCGATGTTCCGGGCCGTGTAAGTCTCGATCCATGGGGCTCTGTCGAAAGTCAGAAACCACGGGTCAGCCCACCGGGCGATGCTGACCTTGATGCAATCCTGCCGGCACCGACCGTCACGGTTCAGCAGACGCCGCTCCCCACTGAAATGCGATCCGGTGTGCGCCAGCCGTTGGAGAGTTACTGGATCAGCACTGCGGCACAGCTGCCGGAGGCCGACAGCGAAGGCTTCAGGCTGTACAAAACACGCAAATATGTCGATGTGCTCGATGGCGGCACCGTTCTGGTCGGGGTAGACCCGGACACGGGACGTTATCGGGCTCGACTTTCAAACGAATTGCTTCCCAGCGGCCCGGTGCTGCTGCGCGAAGTCGACAGCGGTCTTTGGCGCCCGCTCAATGAAATTAACGCCAATTCCGTGCCGCTGACCGATGCAAGTCTGCATGCCTTTCGCACAGGTCTGGATTTCAACGGCGTTGAACCTGGCAGCGATGGCTTGGTTCGCCACGATGGCAAGCTCTATTTGGTTTTCCACGAACATGCATATCAGGTAATGCATGATCTTGATGCGTCGAGCCCGGCGTATAAGGTGTGGCGCATTGTTAACCCCGAGGATCCCGTAGCCACTGACAGCGCGAATATTTATCGCGCCAGCCGCAGCGGCGAAACCCGCGCCATCACTCGCAACGACATGAACACCTGGGTTTCTATCTTCGTCGGGCTAAGGGGCGGCATGCACCGCAATGAGCCTGCGCAAGCCAACATCGCTAATCTGCATCGCCCCTGGCTCACCCGTCCGTCTGGCCCCCCAGGGGGGCAACCGGCGGTTGTTATCGCAACCACACGAGCGCAGGTGAAAAGTTATTTTCCGGAAGCGACCGATCTGCACGCGGATGACTTTATCGCGCACTTTGGTAACAGAGATGCGGCAGAGGTGGAACTCAAGCGATTGCAGCTTGAGTTTCCTCAACTGAACCGTGAGGTCACAGCCTGGGAGGTTTCCTATAAAGGCAATGACAGCACGGAACGCAGTCGGCGAACTGAAATCGCCGGCAAGATTCGTCGATTGTACAAGTGGCAAGCCGAACCCTCGGAGAAAGTCTATCGCGATGGGCAACTGGTGGGCTTCAAGTTGGAAATGAACCTGGGGAGCAGGGCAAACCTGAAGCCGCCGGCTTTTTCCAAACGACTCGACTCCGTTGTTGCTCTAAGTTTAACGGGGAAGGCTGTCCTGAAACTGGATGATTTATTCTCGACGTTTTCCCATGTTGAAAGTCTCGAAGTACGGGCATTGGGGGGAACCGGCAAGGAACTGCTTGGCGCAATCAACAAGCTTACAGAATTGAAGATCCTGGAGATTCATCAAACCCAGCTTTGGCCTCAGCCAGGCAGAATTACGGACTTCACCGGGTTGCCCCGTTTGCAGGAGTTGAGCCTGACAAATTGCCATGTTTGGCATAACGTTTCGGTGCGTGGCATGACCGAGTTGCGGGTTTTGAGGATCAGGTCGACGGGTTTGATGTGGTTGCCTGAAGGGCTTACTGACTTGCCAGGACCCTCACGTTTGCAGGTGCTTGATCTTTTCCACAATCCGGAAATACGAGTTGCGCCTGACCTGACCCATATGTCCGAGTTGCGGGTATTGGATATGTCACATACCCGCATAAACCTGCCGCCTGCCGGGCTTGGTTCCCAGAGCGGGCCGTTGCGGCTTGAGGTATTGAATTTCGCGGATTGTCCGCTTGTTGTCGCTCCGTCGCTCAGAGGAATGACAGCGTTGCGGGAGGTAGATCTTAGCCGTACTCAGATAAACAGGTTTCCGGAAGGCGTCACATCCGAGATCCCCAAGACAAGCCTGAATATGGTCTACAGCAGAATCGTATCGATCCCCGAAACCATTGAACTCAGAAAAGGCTTTGAGTTGAGGGGGACCCCGATCACCGACCCGGCTTCCCTTCGGCGACTGATTGCTGCACGTCGACAAACAGGCACCGATATCTGGCTGGGAATATTCCTGAACGATTTGGGGATAAATCATTGGCTGCATAATGTTCCACAGGCGCAACAGTCTGGAAAATTTGCCCTTTGGAACTCGTTAAACAGTCAAGCGAACTCCACGATGATGGAGCAAATCAGGCATCTGGTTCGCACGCCCGAATTCCAGGTTGAGCGCCAACTTTTGCAGCGTCGGGTCTGGTCGTTTCTTGAGCGTTTCGAAAAGGCCAGCCTTGGTGAGCAAGGAAGTTTGCTGGAGATAGCGGCCACTGAGCCCAGTCCCGGAAAAATGCTGGAAAGGCTGGAAGAGGAGATAAGGAAATTTGACCATACGTGGCAAAACCAACCGCCGCATCATTTGCCCAAGCGCCCGAAGCTTGAATAACCCCAGGGCTTGGGCAGAGGTGTAAAAGCGGGAATCCCTGACCTGCCTGTATCAGGGTTCCCAAAAAGCTGGGCTGCGCAGATAGCGTCAGCCCGGTGTAAAGAGGGAACCCCCGGCCTGCCTGTACCAAGGATCCCAAAAGGGTGAGCTCGTCGCGTTGCGTGGTGAGCCCGATGTAAAGAGGGGAATCCCCGGCCTGCCTGTACCAAGGTCCCCGAAAGGGATGGTGAATCGAATCACCTGTA
This sequence comes from Pseudomonas sp. N40(2020), assembly GCF_014472415.1. Lineage (GTDB taxonomy): Bacteria > Pseudomonadota > Gammaproteobacteria > Pseudomonadales > Pseudomonadaceae > Aquipseudomonas. Next base: position 45,202 of record NZ_JACSZV010000017.1, on the reverse strand, counting down.
GGAGGTATTGCAGGGGGCGTGCCAGGTTTTCATTTTTTGAAACAAAAACAGTCGTCAGAAACCCGAAAGCCCCGGAACCCGGGGCTTTCGTGATTTTAAGATTCAAGTTTTACGGTGATTCCAAGGGCGGTTTGGTACTGAGGGCTGTGCGCAATCGCGGGTCAACGTGCATTGTGGTGGTGCACGAAGCCCCCTCACCCTAATCTCTCCCAGAGGGAGCAGCCATTGAGCACAAAGCAGAACTCAAGCAAACGACGCTTCAGCCCTCATCCCCCTCATCATCATCCCCAGCATCCACCTTCATCCCCAGTTCCTTGATCTTGCGCGTCAGGGTATTACGCCCCCAACCCAGCAACACCGCGGCATCACGACGACGCCCGGCGGTATGTTTCAACGCCGTTTCGATCATGATCCGCTCAAACGCCGGCACTGCACTGTCGAGCAGACTCGACTGGCCACGCGCCAACGCCTGATCCGCCCACTGGCGCAACGCCTGCTCCCAGTTGGTTACTGGCGCCGAATCCTGCGGCAGGCTCAGCAGTTCCGGCGGCAGGTCGCTGATGTGTACTTCGCGACCCGAAGCCATCACCGTGATCCAGCGGCAGGTGTTCTCCAGCTGGCGCACGTTGCCGCCCCACGGCAGATTCTTCAGGTATTCCTCTGTCTCGCTTTTCAGCAGCTTCGGCTCCACCGCCAGCTCCTGCGCGGCACGGCTGAGGAAGTGCTTGGCCAGGGTCGGGATGTCTTCGCGACGATCCGACAGGCGCGGAATGTGGATGCGGATCACGTTTAGGCGGTGGAACAAGTCCTCACGGAATTTCCCGGCGTGGACCAGTGTTTCCAGATTCTGGTGGGTCGCGGCGATGATCCGTACGTCGACCTTGACCGGAACATGACCACCGACGCGATAGAACTCGCCGTCGGCCAATACGCGCAGCAGACGGGTTTGGGTGTCCGCCGGCATATCGCCGATTTCATCGAGGAACAGCGTGCCGCCGTCGGCCTGCTCAAAGCGGCCGCGACGCAGGTTGGCCGCGCCAGTGAACGCGCCCTTCTCGTGGCCAAACAGCTCGGATTCCATCAGATCCTTGGGAATCGCCGCCATGTTCAGCGCGATGAACGGCGAGGCCGCGCGCGGGCTGTGTCGGTGCAGGGCGTGGGCGACCAGTTCTTTACCAGTACCGGATTCGCCGTTGATCAGCACGGTGATGTTGGAGTGGCTCAAGCGACCGATGGCGCGAAACACTTCCTGCATCGCCGGCGCTTCGCCGATGATTTCCGGAGTGCGAGTCAGCGCCGGCACGACTTCCAGACCTTGCTGCTCTTGCGCATGCTGATTGGCGCGCTTGACCAGCGACACCGCCTCATCAACGTCGAACGGCTTGGGCAGGTATTCGAACGCGCCGCCCTGATAAGAGGCGACAGCGCTGTCCAGATCGGAATGAGCGGTCATGATGATGACCGGCAAGCGTGGGTGCTGCTCGCGAATCCGCGCCAACAGGTCCAGGCCACTGGCGCCCGGCATGCGGATGTCGGAAATGATCACATCCGGTTGCTGACGGGCCAGCCGACTCATCACGCCATCGGCGCTGTCGAAGCTCTGGGTGGTCATGCCTTCCTGCTGCAAGGCTTTTTCCAGAACCCAACGGATAGAACGGTCGTCATCGACGATCCACACAGTTTCACTACGGCTCATGTCGATGTGGCTCCTTGTTCCAGTGGCAGAAAGATCGAGAACGTGGTGTGGCCTGGGTGGCTGTCACACTCGATCAGACCCTGGTGCTGGCTGATGATGTTCTGGGTAATGGCCAGGCCCAGCCCGGTACCGTCCGGACGGCCGCTGACCATGGGAAAGAAAATGGTTTCCTGGAGTTCCGCCGGAATGCCCGGACCGTTGTCGATGATCTCGATCTTGGTCACCAGACGATGGCGGACGTGGCCGATGGTGAACTGACGCATGGTCCGGGTACGCAAACTGATGCGACCCAGGCGCAGCTCGTTCTGGCTGCTGATCGCCTGCATCGCATTGCGCACAATGTTCAATACGGCCTGAATCATCTGCTCGCGGTCGATCAACACGTCGGGAATGCTTGGGTCGTAATCGCGCACCAGCGTGATGCAGCCCTGACTTTCCGCTTCGACCAGTTGGCCGACGCGTTCGAGCACTTCGTGAACGTTGCACATAGCCAGTGACGGCAACTTGTTCGAACCGAGCATGCGGTCGACCAGATTGCGCAGACGATCAGCCTCTTCAATGATCACGTTGGTGTAGTCGCGCAGGCTGTCTTCCGGCAGTTCGCGGGCCAGCAGTTGCGCCGCGCCCCGGATACCGCCGAGGGGATTCTTGATCTCGTGGGCGAGGCCGCGCACCAACATCTTGCTGGTTTCCTGCTTCGACAACTGCGCCTCTTCCTTGGTGATCCGCAGCAATCGGTCACGCGGGTGGACTTCCAGCAGCAGCATGGTTGCGCCATTGCTGAGGATCGGCGTCACCGCGTAATCCACGGTCAGGGTCTGGCCGGTGAGGGCCGTGAGCATCGCTTCGCGCTTGGTGAATGGATGCGCCTGTTCCACTGCCTGGCGCAAAGAGTTGAGCGCCTCGGTGGATTCGGTGAACAGCTCGCTGATGAACTGCCCATGGCTTCGCTGACCGCTGATGGCCAGCAGCATCTCTGCCGCCGGGTTCATGTACTCAAGGCGCAATTCGGCGTCGAGCAGAATGGTAGCGGTGGTCAGGTTGTCGAGCAGCAAACGATGAATTGCGTCACTTATAGTCATCAGAGCCTCTTTTGGGGGCGGAGCGTGCGCAAGAAGCAGGCGTCGTTAAACGGAAAATGCAAAAACCAAACCAAGGCTCCGAAAAGAAGCGCTCAACCCATGAAACAGGCGTTTGACGCTCGTTTGCGTGGCAGTTCGCCAGCGCTTGCGGGTACTTTCGAACCAAAATGGGTTGGAATGTGTGAAGAGTGCAGCTTGTTGCACCAATATAGTGCGCAAAGCTGATAGGCGTTAGAAGAAACGCAGGAAAGGGTTTTTCGGCTCTTCAGGTTTGTCTTTCAGCGGGCATTCCGGGCGGACGCCGTAATCGTCCTTTGTGCAGGGTTTGACCTGGCGCTTCTGCGCCAGCGAGATGCGCAGCATGTGGAAGGGCTGATTAGCAGTGCGTTCGACGGTGCGGCCCTGCGCATCGAGAATCTTGACCGATAGGCTATGGCTACCGCGGTCGATATTGCTCAGCGGGAACACCGGGCTCAGGCCGGGCTTGCCGGTGGCCTTGCCGTCCAGCAACAGGCGATAGCGATGGCCCGCTTGCAAGCCGGGTTCGCTGGTCACGCTGACGATCACTTCGCCAGCGCTGCTGCGAATGGTTGCGTCAGGCTCGGGCACCAGAACACGGAGCATGTCGTAGTGGAACAGTGGTTGCTCCGAAGATTTTTTCGCCGTGGTGATCGGCGCGGCGCCGGTTGGATTGGCCGACATTCGGTTGCTGGTTGCCAGCGGCACTCGCTTGGCGTTACCGCGCGGCTGGTCGGTGTAGACGCGATTGCCCTGCGCATCGACGTAAGTGAACACCTCTGCCGAGGCTTGCAGCGCCGTCAGTGCCAACACGGCGACCAGCCATTCACTGATCATGGCTTGTGCACCCGCTGCACGGTAAAGACCACTGGCGGACTTTGCTGAATGATCATCTGACCATCGATCACCTGCACGGCGAGTCGATGATCACCTCGGTCGACGTTAACCAGTTGCAGGATCGGCACGTTGCTCGGCTGGCCGTAGGGTTGATCGTCGAGCAGCAGTCTTAATTGATGCGGCGGTTGCAGGCGCGGCTTGATCAGCACATTGACCGTGAACGTGCCGTTGTTCGCGCGCAGGGCTTCCTCGGTGGGCAGGCCGGCGAGCTCGAGGATGGCGTAGGCATTACGCGGCTGCTCCCGGTTGGCGGAGGTGGGCGCGGCGGGTGCGCCTGGTGACTGAGGCTCGACCGTGTTGAGCGGCGGCAACTCCACCGACTGCGCGTTTACGCCGTCCGGCGAGTGATCGCTGTACACCGTGTTGCCGTTGGCGTCGGTGTACTTGTAGATCTGCGCGGCGGCGGGCAGGGCGATCAGCAGCAGGATGTAGAGAAAGGTGCGACCCATGAACTCGACCGGGGAAGAAAACGATGGGTTGCAGCATAGGTCAGGTGCGGCAGTTGTCCCAACTCAGGACGCATTTTGCCAAGCATTACTGAAACCTTTCATACGCCTCAGTTCCCACAGTACTCATCGTCCGCCATAAAGCCGAGCAATAAAAAAGGCCTCCCGAAGGAGGCCTCTTTTTGTCACGCCGCTTAGCGCGGCGCTACCGGATCAGCAGCTGTAGTACAGCTCATATTCCAGTGGGTGTACGAAGGTGCGGACCTTGATTTCTTCTTCGGATTTCAGCGCGATGTAAGCGTCGATGAAATCGTCGGAGAACACGCCGCCCTTGGTCAGGAACGCACGGCCCTTGTCCAGCTCTTCCAGGGCTTCTTTCAGGCTGCCGCAAACTTGTGGGATCTCTTTCGCCTCTTCAGGCGGCAGGTCGTACAGGTTTTTGTCAGCGGCATCGCCTGGGTGGATCTTGTTCTGGATACCGTCCAGGCCGGCCATCAGCAGTGCTGCGAAAGCCAGGTACGGGTTGGCAGCCGGATCCGGGAAACGCGCTTCGATACGACGGCCTTTAGGGCTGTTGACGTAAGGAATACGGATCGAGGCGGAACGGTTACGAGCCGAGTAGGCCAGCATGACCGGAGCTTCGAAGCCTGGCACCAGACGCTTGTACGAGTTGGTAGCCGGGTTGGTGAAGCCGTTCAGGGCCTTACCGTGCTTGATGATGCCGCCGATGAAGTACAGAGCGGTTTCGGACAGGCCGGCATAGCCTTCGCCAGCGAAGGTGTTCTTGCCATCTTTGGAGATGGACATGTGTACGTGCATACCCGAACCGTTGTCGCCGTACAGCGGCTTCGGCATGAAGGTAGCGGTGCGGCCGTAAGCGTCGGCAACGTTGTGTACAACGTATTTCAGAGTCTGAACTTCGTCAGCTTTCTTCACCAGGGTGTTGAACTTGACACCGATTTCGTTCTGACCGGCAGTCGCCACTTCGTGGTGGTGAACTTCAACGGTCTGGCCCATTTCTTCCAGTGCGTTGCACATGGCAGTACGGATTTCGTGGTCGTGGTCGAACGGCGGAACCGGGAAGTAGCCACCTTTGACGCCTGGACGGTGACCCTTGTTACCACCTTCGATGTCCTGGTCGGACATCCACGAACCTTGTTCGGAGTAGATTTTGAACATCGAGCCGGAGATATCCGACTTGAACTTCACTTCGTCGAAGATGAAGAATTCTGGTTCTGGACCGGCGAAGACGGTGTCACCGATACCGGTGGTCTTCAGGTATTCCTCGGCGCGGTGAGCGATGGCGCGCGGGTCGCGATCGTAACCTTGCATGGTCGACGGTTCGATGATGTCGCAGACCAGGATCAGGGTCGCGTCTTCGGTGAACGGGTCGAGAACGGCAGTTTCGTCGTCCGGCAGCAGGATCATGTCGGAGGCTTCGATGCCTTTCCAGCCAGCGATGGAGGAACCGTCGAACATCTTGCCGACTTCGAAGAAGTCGTCTTCCAGCGCATCGCGAGCCGGCATGGTCACGTGGTGCTGAGTGCCTTTGGTGTCCGTGAAGCGCAGATCAATCCACTTGACGTCATGATCTTTGATGAGTTGAACCGACTTCGACATAGTGTCCTCCGGGTGAATTAGGGCTGGTAGTGGATGCCCTTAATAGTGGTGATGCCGGCGCGAATACTCTGCCAAGGCAACCTGCCTCACAAGGGAGCAAATTGCATGCCAGTGCCCCAGCATGGGTTTTTTGCCCCAAATTCACGCTTATAAACGTGCAAAGCGCCCTGATGATGAAAATCTCGCCCTCTAATGTAGCGTCTTAATCCATAAATGACCCGTTTTGGTGCGCGCAAAACCTTCTGCACATTAACTGGTTAAACCTTGAGCAATTTCCGCTATAATCCGCGCCCCCCTTTTTCGGCTGGCCCTGCGCGCGCTGTTTTCATGAAACTAATCGTAAAAGTCTTCCCCGAGATCACCATCAAAAGCCGACCTGTCCGGACGAAATTCATCCGCCAGTTGGCCAAGAACATCCGCGCCGTGCTCCGCGATCTGGACCCGGCTGTGGTGGTGAACGGTGTGTGGGACAACCTCGAGCTGGAAACCCGCGTTACCGACCCCAAAGCCTTGAAAGAGATGGGGGAGCGCCTGACCTGCATGCCGGGCATCGCGCACTTTTTGCAGATCGACGAGTACCCGCTGGGTGACTTCGACGACATTACCGAGAAGTGCAAACAGCACTACGGCGATGCGCTGGCGGGGAAGGTTTTCTCGGTGCGCTGCAAACGTGCAGGCAAGCACACGTTCAGCTCGATGGACGTCGAAAAATACGTCGGCAGCAAGCTGCGCCGTGAGTGCGGTGCCGCCGGCATCGACCTGAAAGCACCGCAAATTAAAGTTCGCATGGAAATTCGCGACAAACGGTTGTTTGTCATCCACAGCCAGCACAACGGCATCGGCGGCTACCCGCTCGGCGCGTTGGAGCAGACGCTGGTATTGATGTCCGGCGGCTTTGATTCGACCGTTGCGGCCTACCAGATCATGCGCCGCGGCCTGATGGCGCACTTCTGCTTCTTCAATCTCGGCGGACGTGCACACGAATTGGGCGTGATGGAAGTCGCGCATTTCATCTGGAAGAAGTACGGCAGCTCGCAACGCGTGCTATTTGTCAGTGTTCCGTTTGAAGAAGTGTTGAGCGAAATTCTCGGTAAAGTCGATAACAGTCATATGGGCGTCGTATTGAAGCGTATGATGTTGCGCGCGTCCTCAGCGATCGCCGACCGCCTGCATATCGATGCGCTGGTCACCGGCGAAGCGATCTCCCAGGTTTCGAGCCAGACGCTGCCGAACCTGTCGGTGATCGATTGCGTGACCGATAAACTGGTCCTGCGCCCGCTGATCGTCGCCCACAAGCAGGACATCATCGACACGGCCAACGAGATCGGCACCGCCGATTTCGCCCGGCACATGCCGGAATACTGCGGCGTCATCTCGGTCAATCCGAAGACCGCCGCCAAGCGTGGCCGCGTTGAGCACGAAGAGAAAGAATTCGACATGGCGGTGCTCGAGCGTGCGCTCGCCAACGCCAAACTGGTCGCGATCGATCGAGTCATCGACGAATTGGGCCAGGATTTGCAGATTGAAGAAGTCGGCGAAGCACTGGCCGGTCAGATCGTCATCGACATCCGTCACCAGGATGCCGCTGAAGACGAACCGCTGGAGCTTGCCGGCATAGAGGTACAGACGATGCCGTTCTATGCAGTGAACGCACGTTTCAAGGAACTGGACCCTACTCGCCAGTACCTGCTGTATTGCGACAAAGGCGTGATGAGTCGCCTGCATGCCCACCATTTGCTCAGTGAGGGGCATGCCAATGTGCGCGTTTATCGACCGAGCTAAGTGCCCGGGGCTGTTTGCCTGTGGCCTGCGTCACCGGCCCCCCGACACCGCCGTCAAGCTGTAACGGCCATGCCGGACACTACTGCTAATCGCTGCCAAGACTTGTCAGCAAACCGAATCCTCTGATCGAGATACACAAGTGATCGAAAATCTACGCAACATCGCCATCATTGCCCACGTTGACCATGGTAAGACCACCCTGGTAGACAAACTCTTGCGTCAATCCGGCACTCTGGAGCGCAACGAGCTCAACGACGAGCGCGTGATGGACTCCAACGACCAGGAAAAAGAGCGCGGTATTACCATTCTGGCGAAGAACACCGCCATCAACTGGAACGGCTACCACATCAACATCGTGGACACCCCGGGCCACGCCGACTTCGGCGGCGAAGTTGAACGCGTAATGTCGATGGTTGACTCCGTTCTGCTGCTGGTTGACGCTCAAGACGGCCCTATGCCGCAAACCCGTTTCGTGACCAAGAAGGCTTTCGAAGCCGGCCTGCGTCCGATCGTGGTCATCAACAAGGTTGACCGTCCAGGCGCGCGTCCGGACTGGGTTCTGGATCAGATCTTCGACCTGTTCGACAACCTCGGTGCTACCGAAGAACAACTGGACTTCCAGGTTGTTTACGCCTCGGCCCTGAACGGCATTGCCGGTCTGGATCACACCGACATGGCTGAAGACATGACCCCGCTGTACCAAGCGGTTGTCGATCACGTTCCGGCTCCTAAAGTCGACCGTGAAGGTCCGTTCCAGATGCAAATCTCGGCACTGGACTACAACAGCTTCCTGGGTGTTATCGGCGTTGGCCGTATCGCTCGTGGTAGCGTCAAGCCGAACACCCCGGTTGTTGCTATCGGTGCCGACGGCAAGAAGCGTAACGGTCGTATCCTGAAGCTGATGGGTCACCACGGTCTGCACCGTATCGACGTTGAAGAAGCTTTCGCAGGCGACATCGTTTGCGTCAGCGGTATGGACTCGCTGTTCATCTCCGACACTCTGTGCCACCCGGACACTGTCGAGGCGATGAAGCCTCTGACCGTTGACGAGCCAACCGTTTCCATGACCTTCCAGGTAAACGACTCGCCATTCTGCGGTAAAGAAGGCAAGTTCGTGACGTCCCGTAACATCAAGGACCGTCTGGACAAAGAGCTGCTGTACAACGTTGCCCTGAAAGTTGAAGAAGGCGACACCGCTGACAAGTTCAAGGTTTCCGGCCGTGGTGAGTTGCACCTCTCGGTACTGATCGAAACCATGCGTCGCGAAGGCTTCGAACTGGCCCTGGGCCGTCCGGAAGTGATCATTCGTGAAGTGAACGGCGTCAAGCAAGAACCGTTCGAAAACGTGACCATCGACATCCCTGAAGATTCGCAGGGCAAGGTCATGGAAGAGATGGGTCTGCGTAAAGGCGACCTGACCAACATGGTTCCGGATGGTAAGGGCCGTGTTCGTCTGGAATACAACATCCCTGCTCGCGGTCTGATCGGTTTCCGTAACCAGTTCCTGACCCTGACCAACGGTGCTGGCATCCTGACCTCGATCTTCGATCGCTACGACACCGTCAAGTCGGGCCACATGTCCGGCCGTCAGAACGGCGTTCTGGTTTCGGTTGAAACCGGTAAGGCTCTGACCTACTCGCTGGAAACCCTGCAGGCGCGTGGCAAGCTGTTCGTTGAACACGGTCAGGAGATCTACACCGGTCAAATCGTCGGCCAGAACAGCCGCGACAACGACCTGGGTATCAACCCAACCAAAGGCAAGAAGCTCGACAACATGCGTGCTTCGGGTAAAGACGAAACCATCGCTCTGGTTCCACCAGTGAAGTTCACTCTGGAACAGGCTCTGGAATACATCCAGGAAGACGAGCTGTGCGAAGTTACTCCTAAGTCCATCCGTCTTCGCAAGAAGATCCTGGACGAAAGCGAGCGTACCCGCGCTGCCAAGAAAGCCAAGATCTAAGTAATTAGTTCAGGCTGAATGAAAACGCCCCCGGTCGAGAGACCGGGGGCGTTTTTGTTTGTCTGGGGTTTGATGATCTCGTTCCTACGCTCTGCGTGGGAATGCCTCAACGGACGCTCCGCGTTCGGCTTTTTGGGACGCAGAGCGTCCCGGGCTGCGTCCCACGCGAAGCGTGGGAACGATCAGCATCAGAACTTCTCGATCGCCCGGAAATTCTGCACCCGCTCGACTTCCTTCGGCTTGTAAGCGCAGTATCCCGGGCGCGGGCCGATTTTCGGGTGGTTGCGGCAAGTGTCGGGGCGCTTGTCATAAATGGTGCACAGGCGGCTCTTACGATCCAGGTAGTAGCAATCGTTGTTGCTCATGCGCTGGAGGGTGAAGATGCCCGACTTCTGATTGAAGCGCTCGACCAGCCCTTCCTTTTGCAGGCGCTTGGCGATGTTCTTCGGCGGATCGCCCAGCTCGAATTCATCGACCACGCCGATGCGCACCAGATCCTTGATCTTCACCTCGACCGGCAGCGTGCAGCAGCTGGAGATACAAGAGCCGCACATCGGGGCCGAATATTTGGCCCACGTATCGAGACGATCGATCTCGGCGGCGGCAATCAGGTTGGGCTTCATCATCGGGAGTTACCAGGCGTGTGTGCATCAGGGCGCGCGATCATACCGGGACTGGTGGATTTTTGAACAACCTTTCGCCAGATTTTTTCTGCGTGCGGCCAATCGGCTGGACAAATCGGCACGGCCCCTGCATTCATTGGGGCAGATGCCAAGCGTTTGCCGGGCTATCTCACAGTCCCGGGAAAAACTGCCGAACCAGAGCCGTTACCGTCGGTCAGACCGTCTAGGCTCAGACAATTCCCCGCTCGCCCGAGGTCCTATCGATGACTCAAGAACCACTAGTTCGCGAAGCAGAGGTGGCCGCATTTCGCGACGCCGTCCTGACCAAACTCACCTACGCGGTGGGCAAAGACCCTGATCACGCCTTCGACCATGACTGGTTCGAAGCCATTGCCCTGGCAGCGCGAGATCACATGGTCGAGCACTGGATGGACCACACCCGGCAGATCTACCGCAAAGGTCAGAAGCGGGTGTATTACCTCTCGCTGGAGTTTCTCATCGGCCGGCTGCTCTACGACAGCCTGAGCAACCTCGGCCTGCTCGACGTCGCCCGTGAAGCCCTGACCGAGCTCGGTGTCGATCTGGAGCGCATCCGTCTGCTGGAGCCTGACGCGGCGCTCGGCAACGGTGGCCTCGGACGACTGGCGGCATGCTTCATGGAAAGCATGTCGACCCTCGGCATCGCCGGCCACGGTTACGGCATTCGTTACGAGCACGGCTTGTTCCGGCAGGCCATCGTCGATGGCTGGCAACAGGAGCAGACCGAACACTGGCTGGATTTTGGCAACCCGTGGGAGTTCGAACGGCCGGAAGTCGTTTACTCCATCGGCTTCGGTGGCAGCGTTGAAACCGTCACCGATGCCAGCGGCAAAACCAAACAAGTCTGGTCTCCCGCCGAAACCGTCCGCGCGATTGCCTACGACACGCCGGTAGTCGGCTGGCGCGGGGCGAGCGTCAACACCCTGCGCCTTTGGCGTGCGCGGGCCATGGAAGATTTGCACCTTGAGCGCTTCAACGCCGGTGACCACCTCGGGGCCGTTGCCGAAGTGGCCCGCGCCGAAAGTATCTCGCGTGTGCTTTACCCGGCGGACAGCACCGAGGCCGGGCAAGAGTTGCGCCTGCGTCAGGAATACTTCTTTGTCGCCGCGTCGTTGCAGGATTTGCTGCGTCGCCACCGCAACATGCACACCTCGGTGTTGACCTTGGGCGATCATGCCGCGATCCAGCTCAACGACACCCACCCCTCGATTGCCGTCGCCGAACTGATGCGCCAATTGGTCGACGTCTACGACGTGGCCTGGGATGCGGCGTGGCAAGTCACCGTCGACACGCTGTCGTACACCAACCACACGCTGCTGCCGGAAGCGCTGGAAACCTGGCCGGTAGGTTTGATGGAGCGCATGCTGCCACGGCACATGCAGATCATTTACTTGATCAACGCCCAGCACATCGACTCGCTGCGGGCCAAGGGCATCCACGATTTCGACGTGCTGCGCGCGGTGTCACTGATTGAGGAGGACAACGGTCGCCGGGTGCGCATGGGTAACCTCGCATTCCTTGGTTCGCACAGCGTCAACGGCGTGTCCGGATTGCACACGCAACTGATGCGCAGCACGGTGTTCTCCGAGTTGCACAAGCTGTATCCGGAGCGGATCAACAACAAAACCAACGGCATCACTTTCCGCCGCTGGTTGTATCAGGCCAACGCCGAGCTGACCTCTATGCTGGTCGACGCCCTCGGCCCGGACTTGCTCGACAACCCTGAAGAGCGCCTGCTCGATCTCGAACCGTTTGCCGAGAAACCCGCGTTCCGAAAAGCCTTCGCCGAGCAACGCCTGCACAGCAAGAAGGCCTTGGCCTATCTGATTCACGAGCGGCTGGGGATCGCAGTCAACCCGGCGGCGATGTTCGACGTCCAAGTCAAACGGATCCACGAATACAAACGCCAGTTGCTCAACTTGCTGCACACCGTGGCGCTGTATCAGGCGATTCGCGCCGAGCCGGAAGTGGACTGGGTGCCGCGCGTGAAGATCTTCGCCGGTAAAGCGGCGGCCAGTTATCACCAGGCCAAACTGATCATCAAGCTGACCAACGACATCGCCCGGGTGGTGAACAACGACCCGACCGTGCGTGGCTTGCTGAAAGTGGTGTTCCTGCCCAACTACAACGTCAGCCTGGCGGAGAGCATTATTCCGGCGGCGGATTTGTCCGAGCAGATTTCCACCGCCGGTTTCGAGGCCTCGGGCACCAGTAACATGAAGTTCGGCCTCAACGGTGCGCTGACCATCGGCACCCTCGACGGCGCCAACGTGGAAATGTGCGAGCGCATCGGTGCCGAGCACATGTTTATCTTCGGCCTCAGTGCCCAGCAGGTTGAAGCGCGTAAACAGAACCACGAGTTCAGCGCGGCGCCGGACATCGCTGCGTCCCATCGCCTCAACGACGTGCTGCAAGCGATCCGCAGTGGCGTGTTCTCGCCGGATGACACTTCGCGCTACACCGGGTTGATCGATTCGCTGGTGGACTACGACCGCTTCCTGGTCTGCGCCGACTTCGACTCCTACTGGGAAGCACAGAAGCGCGTCGAAGAGCATTGGCACGACAGCAACAACTGGTGGCGTTCGGCGGTGCTCAACACTTCGCGAATGGGCTGGTTCTCCTCTGACCGGACGATTCGCGAGTACGCCACGGATATCTGGAAAGCGCTGGAGTAACTTTCCGCTCGGCTCGATATACTGGCGCCCCGGAAAAGATCGCAGCCTTCGGCAGCTCCTACACAGGTTATGTGAACCCCTGTAGGCGCTGCCGAAGGCTGCGATCTTTTTCGATCAGGCTGCGCTAATCTTCCCGGATTGGCCTTCGCGCTTAGGGATATCGACCATGCAATGGATGTTCATGTTGATCGGGCTGGTGCTCGGCTGGCTGCTCGACGAGTCGTTCAGCTCGGCGCTGTTGGGCGCGCTGCTGGGGCTGGTGATCGGGCAAGCGCTGCGCATCGCGCGGCTTGGCTCGCAGGCTGCGCATCAGCAGCATCAACTTGAGCAGGCGAAGGTTGCCTTGCAGGGCATTGAACAGCGCCTGTTCCTGCTCGAAGGCGCACCGGTTCGTGCTGCGCCTCCACCGAGTGTGGCACCGGTCAGCGAGCCATTGGCCGAACCTGTCAAAGTCGTCGAAGAGGCCCCGGCCCCCGAACTGGTCTGGGAACTGCCGGCCGATCTGGAACCACTGTCCGCCGTCGCTCGCGAAACCAGCCAACCGTTGCCGGACGATGTCTGGCGTCTGGACGCCGTCACGCCCGAACCTGAAACACAACAACCCGCCGAACCCCGTGGCCCGAACCTCATCGAGCGCGGAATCAGCGCCGCGCGCAACTGGCTGTTCGGCGGCAACACGGTGCTGCGGGTCGGTGTGGTGCTGTTGTTCTTCGGTCTGGCATTCCTGCTGCGCTACGCCACTGAAGGCATGGTCGTACCGATCGAATTGCGTTACGCCGGGGTCGCGGCTGCGGCGCTGGGCTTGCTGGCGTTGGGCTGGTGGCTGCGGCACCGCAACAACAGCTATGCGTTGATGCTGCAAGGCACTGGCATCGCGGTGTTGTACCTGACGGTGTTTGCAGCGATGCGTCTGCATCCGTTGCTGGATCCGTCCGCCGCACTGGGCTTGCTGGTAGCGGTGACGGTGTTCTCGGCGATCCTGGCGATTACCCAAGACTCTCTGGCGCTGGCGTGTGTCGCCGCGCTGGGCGGGTTTGCCGCACCAATCCTGACGTCCACCGGCGCCGGCAACCATGTCGCGCTGTTCAGTTATTTCGCTTTGCTTAACGCCGGCATTCTCACCATCGCCTGGTTCAAGGCCTGGCGGCTGCTCAACCTGATCGGCTTCGTCGGCACCTTCGGTATCGGCTTCGCCTGGGGGCTGCGTTCGTACGCGCCGGAACTTCTGTGGAGCACCGAGCCGTTCCTGATTCTGTTCTTCCTGATGTATCTCGCCATCGGCCTGCTGTTTGCCCGGCGAAAACTGCTGGATATGCCCGATGCCCCGGCGGATGACGATCGTGAAGCGCTGCTGAAATGGTCGGCGCGCAAGGGCGATTATGTCGACGGCACGATGCTGTTTGGCCCGCCGATTATCGGCTTCGGTTTGCAGTTCGCGTTGGTCCAGCATCTGGAATTTGCCGCCGCGTTCAGCGCCCTCGCGCTGGGCATGATCTACATGGGCCTGGCCAAGGTGTTGATGGGCGGGCGCGCCGTGTTGCTGGGCGAAACCTGTCTGGCGCTGGGGGTGATTTTCGCCAGTCTGGCGATTCCGCTGGGTCTCGATGCGCGCTGGACTTCGGCAGCCTGGGCCGTCGAAGGTGCGGGGATTTTCTGGCTCGGTTTGCGTCAGCATCGACCGTTTGCCCGGGCCTTTGCCTTGCTCCTGCAATTGGGTTCGGCGCTGGCGTTCATCAGTCAATTGAATGTCGGCGAAAGCAGCCTGCTCGACGGTGCTCCGCTGGGCGCGCTGATGCTCGGCATGGCGTTGCTGTTCAGTTTCTACCAACTGCGTCAGGCCTCGCCGGAACACGTGTCGCCGTGGGAGCGTCAGGCCTTGCCGGTTTTGGCGTGTCTGGGCCTGACCTTCCTTTATCTGCTGGCGCCGTTGTTCTTCTTCGTCCAAGGCACCGCGATCAGTTGGGCGCTGGCGGGTCTGGCGACGTTGTTTGTCGGCCTGCGCCTGCAATCGCGGACCTTCCTGTTTACCGCGTTTGCCGTGCAACTGCTGGGTGGCGCGTTGTTCCTGCTGCGGCTGCAAGGTGCGGGCGAGGATTCGGCGGCGGTGTTCAGCGCCGGTTGGAGCGGTTTACTTAGCGCATCCTTGATCGGTCTCGCATTGGTCGCCGGCATGCTGCTGGCCGCTCGCGACGAGATGGTGCGCGGCGATGTGCGCCTGTTGCGCGGCTTGTCGGTGGTGCTGCTGGCCGGTCTGGTGCTGATCAATCTGGCGGTGTTGTTTGTCCTGCCTTGGCAGACCGCGAGCGCGGTGTGGGCGGCCAGTGGTTTGCTGATCATCTGGTTGAGCCTGTACCTCAAGCAGCGCGTGAGTTTTGTCTTCGGTTTGCTGTTGCAGGTGATCGGCGGTGCGGCGTTCTTGCTGGCCGGTCCCGAGTTGCTTGGGCCGCTGTCTGGTGAGGGTTTGAAACCGTTGGCACATGGCGGATTCTGGACGCCGCTGGTGCTGGGTCTGGCCGCCATGATCGGTGCGTGGCGCCTGCAACTGGGCAATCACGCCTCGGCGTTCGATGCGCTGAGTTTGGAGCGCTTATCCGAGGTGTTGCTGGTGTGGGGCGCCGGTTGGTGGGTGCTGGCGTGGGTCAGTGAGGTGCTGCGTTTTGCCCCGGTGAATCTGCAAGGCACTCTGCTGTTGCTGGTTGCGGCGCTGAGCGTGGCGTTGTGGACGCTGCTGTCGCTGCGCTTGAAATGGCCGGCGCTGGGCCTGCTCTGCACGCTGCTGATTCCGGCGACCGGGCTGGTGCTGCTTGCGGCCTGGCACTCGCGTTATCACCCGGCGGCGGACTTCGGCTGGCTGGCGTGGGCGTTGGTGTTCGCAGTGCATTTCTTCAGTCTGCGGCGTTTGGCGCCGATGCTGCCGGCGCGGGCCTTGAGCACTGCGCATGTGCTCGGCTGCTGGCTGCTGATCGGCGTGTTGGCGCTGGAGTTGCGCTACGGCTTGCTGCTGTTGTCCGAGCAATACAACGCCTGGCGTTGGCTGGGCTGGGCGATTCTGCCGAGCCTGTATCTGTTGCTGGCAGCCGCACCGCGCAACTGGCCGTGGCCGGTCGCGGCGTTTGCCCGCGAGTACCGCTTGTACGCCGCCGCGCCGCTGGCGGTGTTGATGCTCGGCTGGTTCTGGCTGGCCAACGGCGTCAGCGATGGCAATGCCGAACCGCTGCCGTATGTGCCGCTGCTCAACCCGTTGGAACTGGGCCTGTTGTTCGCATTATTCGGGGTTTACGTGTGGTCGCGCAGTGCAGTGTCGCAGCTGTCGATCCGCCAGGACTACGCCGATTACGCCACACAACTGGTCGCCGGGGTGTCGCTGTTCGCCTTCTGCACCGCGTTGGTGACCCGCGCCGCGCACCACTGGGCGGGGATTCCCTTTGAGCTTGATCAACTGCTCGCTTCCATGCTGGTGCAGGCCGGGTTGTCCATCGTCTGGACGTTGATGGCGCTGGGGCTGATGATTGGCGGGCATCTGCGCCATCGTCGCGAGGTCTGGCTGATCGGCGCGGCGCTGATTGCGCTGGTGGTGGCCAAACTGATTTTTGTCGAATTGAGCAACCGTGGCGGCCTCGCCCGGATCGTCTCGTTTATCGGCGTTGGCGTGTTGTTGCTGGTGGTCGGCTACTTCGCGCCGCTGCCACCCAAACGTGCTGAAGCTGAGCCGGCGGCGAACAAACCGGCCCCGGACACCGAAGGAGTTTCATCTTGAGTCGCATGCGTAATCTGGGGTGGTTGGCGTTGGGCGTGGTGATGGCTGCCGGCGCCCAGGAAAAACCGGCGGACTTCGCCACGCAGGTGCCGCTGACGGTCACGGGCGATGGCCCGTGGTATCGCCTCGAACTGCCGCTGAGCGTGCAATTGCAGGCGCGCCAGACCGATCTCGGCGATCTGCGCGTCTTCAACGCTGCCGGCGAAGCTCAGGCCTATGCCTTGGCCCGCGAATCGGCGCAAACCCGCGACGACGGCCAGTTGCACGACGTGAAGTGGTTCCCGCTGTACAACGCCGCCGACGCCACTGAGCGCGCGCCGAATGTGCGCGTGCAATCGACCACCACTGGCACGCTGGTGGAAGTGCAACCGTCCAGCCAATTGGAGGCCGGTGAAGAAGTGCTGCGCGGCTGGCTGCTCGATGCCAGCGCGATCAAGGCGCCGTTGCAGCAACTGATCCTCGACTGGACCAGCGAGCGCGACGGCTTTCAGCGTTTCAGCATCGAGGCCAGCGACGATTTGCAGCGCTGGCAGCCGTGGGGCGAAGGGCAGGTCGCGCGCCTGACCTTCTCCGATGAGCGCATCGAACAGCACGAAGTGACGTTGCCAGGGCATTCGGCGCGTTATTTGCGCTTGCTGTGGGATTCGCCGAGTTCGGCGCCGATCCTCACCTCGGCGCAACTGAAAAGCAGCGATCCGCGCAACCTGCCGCTGCCGTTGGTCTGGTCGCAGGCATTGGCCGGCAGCAGCACCAAGGCCGGGGAATACACCTGGCAGTTGCCGATGGGGCTGAATGTCGAGCGGGTTCAGGTTGAGTTGAAACAACCGAACAGTCTGGCGCCGGTGGCGTTGGCCGGTCGGCGTGAGAGCAGCCTGCCTTGGCAGACGCTGAGCAGTGGCTTGCTCTATCGCCTGACGCAGAATGGTCAGGACGTGGTGCAGAACGAATTGCAACTGTACGGGCAGACCGTGCAGCAGTTGAAGCTGACGGTGGATGAGCGCGGTGGTGGTTTGGGCGAGCAGGCGCCGAGTTTGAAATATGCGGTGCGGGGCACGCAGGTGATTTTCCTTGCGCGTGGGGCAGGGCCTTACAGTCTGGCGCTGGGCAGTCCAAGTGTGAAAACCGCTAACTTGCCGTTGTCGACGCTGATCCCGGATTTCAAACCGGAGAAACTGGCGACGTTGGGTAAGGCGACGGTTCAGGGGGAAGCAATAATCACGCAGACCTCAACCGCCACTACGGCGGCCGTGGCCGAAACCAATTGGAAGAAGATCGGTTTGTGGGCGGTGTTGCTGCTGAGTGTGGTTTTTCTCGGGACGATGGCGTTCAGTCTGCTGCGTAAGCCTCCCGCTAATTCCTGAAAAAGGCGGGTGCTGCGCACCCGATCGCGAGCAGGCTCACTCCTACAGGGATCGCATTCCATCTGAAGAAATGCGCTCCCTGTAGGAGTGAGCCTGCTCGCGATCGCGGTCTACCAGCCAGCAAAAATCTTCGAACTGTTGCCGTCAGCCAAGCACCACCCGTCTCGAACCGGTCTACGCTAAACCCCGTACCTGAACTCTCCCGACCCAATCACGTCTGATGCAAGCAATTGCGCCCCAACGCACGTTACCGGGCGTCTTCGCTCGCTACGTTTTCAGACTCCCTGTAAACTGCGCGGGTTTTTAGCCCCCCATTCCACCGGAGCCGTCCATGTCCCGCGTTACCTTGAGTCGCTATTTGATTGAGCAGACCCGCAGCAACAACACTCCTGCCGATCTGCGCTTCCTGATCGAAGTGGTGGCGCGTGCCTGCAAGGAGATCAGCCACGCCGTGTCCAAAGGCGCCCTGGGTGGTGTTCTGGGCAGCATGGGCACTGAAAACGTACAAGGCGAAGTGCAGAAGAAGCTCGACGTGATCTCCAACGAGATCCTGCTCGAAGCCAACGAATGGGGCGGTCACCTGGCCGGCATGGCGTCCGAAGAAATGGACAATGCCTACCAGATCCCGGGCAAATACCCGAAAGGCGCGTACCTGCTGGTATTCGACCCACTGGACGGTTCGTCGAACATCGACATCAACGCCCCGGTCGGCACTATCTTCTCCGTGCTGCGTTGCCCGAACGAATACCTGAGCCAGAACGAAGCGCTGAATGAAAAAGCCTTCCTCCAGCCAGGCACCGAGCAGGTCGCTGCCGGTTACGCGATCTACGGCCCGCAGACCATGCTGGTACTGACCCTGGGCGACGGCGTCAAAGGCTTCACCCTGGACCGCGAAATGGGCAGCTTCGTGCTGACCCACGAAGACATCACCATTCCTGAGTCCACCCAGGAATTCGCCATCAACATGTCCAACCAGCGTCACTGGGAAGCCCCTGTGCAGCGCTACGTTGACGAGCTGCTGGCTGGCGAAGAAGGTCCGCTGAAAAAGAACTACAACATGCGTTGGGTCGCGGCGATGGTTGCCGACGTTCACCGCATCCTGACCCGTGGTGGCCTGTTCATGTACCCACGCGACAGCCGCGAGCCGTCGAAGCCGGGCAAACTGCGTCTGATGTACGAAGCCAACCCGATGTCGTTCCTGGTGGAACAGGCGGGCGGCGCGTCCACCGACGGTCACCAGCGTATCCTCGACATTCAGCCAGAAGGTCTGCACCAGCGTGTTGCGGTATTCCTCGGCTCGAAAGAAGAAGTCGCCCGCGCCACGGCCTACCACAAGGCTTAAGCCATGAACGCGCCCTGGCAGCCGTTGCTCGATTGGTGGTTCGGTCAAGCCGAATCACCGGACGAAGTGGCGGCTGACAAGGGCAAGTTGTGGTTCGGCAAGCGTGACAGCCAAGACCTCGAAGCGCGAACGCGTTTCGGGGTCTTTGTCGATCAGGCCCTGGCCGGCGAATTGACCGAGTGGACGCAATGTCCCGAAGGTTGGCTGGCGGTGGTGCTACTGCTCGATCAATTACCGCGAATGATCTTTCGCGACTCTCCCAAAGCATTCTCCGGTGATCTGCGTGCGCAGAAGCTCGTCGCGCAAGGCATTGCTGCGGATTTCGACCGGCAGTTGAAGCCGATTCAGCGGGTATTCATCTACCTCGTCTTCGAACACTGCGAAAACCTCGCGGTGCAGAACGAAGCGGTTTCGCGGTTTATCGATCTGGTCGCTGAGCAGCCGCAAGCGCAGCGCGCGGTGTTTGCCGACAATCTGGATTATGCCGAGCGGCATCAGAAAGTGATTGCGCGGTTTGGACGGTTTCCGCATCGCAATGCGGTGTTGGGGCGCGAGTCTACGGCTGAGGAGTTGGAGTTTCTGTCTGGGCCGGGGTCACGGTTCTAAAACTTCATCGCGACTGAATCCCTCTTCGCGAGCAGGCTCGCTCCCACAGTTGAAATGCATTCCAATGTGGGAGCGGGCTTGCCCGCGAAGAGGCCTGTGGCAGCGCCTTAAATCCTGAAACTACCCACCAACTGCTTCAACCGCGCCGCCTGCTGCTCAAGGTCCGAGCACGCCCGCAACGTCGCCTGCAAGTTCTCCACGCCTTCCTGATTCAGCGTGTTGATCTCGTTGATATCAACGTTGATCGACTCGACCACAGCAGTCTGTTCTTCGGTGGCGGTGGCTACCGACTGGTTCATCCCGTCGATCTCGCCGATGCGCTGGGTCACGCTGCCCAGACGTTCACCGGCCTGGTTGGCGATGCCGACGCTGCTTTCGCTCTCACGCTGGCTCTCGGTCATGATGCTGACCGCCTGACGTGCGCCGACTTGCAGTTCTTCGATCATCTTCTGCACTTGCTGCGCCGAATCCTGCGTGCGGTGCGCCAGATTTCGCACTTCGTCAGCGACCACGGCGAAACCACGGCCAGCCTCACCGGCACGGGCCGCTTCAATCGCGGCGTTCAGCGCGAGCAGGTTGGTTTGCTGGGAGATGCTGGTGATCACTTCCAGAATCTGGCCGATGTTCACTGTGTTGCTGTTCAGGGTTTCGATGTTGCCGCAGGAGTCGCTGATCTTCGCCGAGAGCTGCTGCATCGCGTGGATGGTTTTATCCACAACCTGTTGGCCCTCGACCGCGAGGCTGCGCGCATCACTGGAGTGCTGGGAGGCGAGGGCGGCGTTCTGGGCGATTTCCTGGGCGGCGGCGCCGAGTTGGTTGATCGCCGCGGCAACGCTGTTGGTGCGGCTCGATTGCTGATCGGAGTTGTACATCGACGAGTTCGACGCGGCGACCACGCGCAGGGCGACTTCGTTGACCTGGCCGGTGGCCGAGGCCACTTCGCGGATCGAGGTGTGGATGCGTTCGACGAAGCGGTTGAACGATGTGCCCAGCGCGCCGAACTCGTCGTTACCGTGGATCACCAGACGCTTGGTCAAGTCGCCTTCACCTTCGGCGATGTCATGCATGGCTCGGCCCATGGTCAGCAGCGGTTGCATCAGCACGCGGATCAGCATGCCGAGCAGGGCGATGATGATCACCACGGCAATGACCATGGCGATCAGCGCCGAGGTGCGGAATTCGCTGAGCATCGAAAACGCGGTGTCTTTATCCAGCACCAGCGCCACATACCAGTCGGCCGATGGCACGCCGTTGACGTGGGTGAAGGAGATCAACTGAGTCTTGCCGTCGAACTCGACTTCCTTCAGGCCCGGGCTGACTTTTGGCGCACCGTTTGGATAGGCCTCGGCGAGGGTCTTGAGCACCAGTTTGCTGTCCGGGTGGATCAGGATTTTGCCGTCGGCACTGACGATGAACGCATGGCCGTGGCCGCCGAAGTTCAGCGAGTTGATGATCGCGCTGACGCTGGTCAGGTCGATGTCGGCACCGGCGACGCCGAGCATCTGGCCCTGACGCTGTACCGGGGTGGCCACGGTGATCACCAGTTTGCCCGAGGAGGCGGCGATGTACGGTTCGGTGACGATGGTTTGCTGGGCGCTGTTGGCCGCTTTGTACCAGCCACGGGCACGCGGGTCGTAATCCGGCGCGCGGTTGCCGGCGGGCACGGAGAACATCACGCCGTCGGCACCGCCAAAGTAGCTGAGCTGGAAATTGCCGGTGTAGGCGGGCAGGTCAATGATGCGTTTCAGGCTGGCAGGCGCATTGCCGTCGACGGCCACCTGCTGTGATAGCGATTGCAGCAATTGAATGCGGCTTTCCAGCCAGGTCTGGATGTTGCTGGTGGTCAGGCTGCCAAGTTCCTGCATGGTGGACTCGGTGCTGCTGCTCAGGGCTTCGCGTTGTCGATAGTCATTGAAAAAGATGAAACAGGCGAACGCAACGGCCACCACGAGGGCGGCAGCCAACAAGATTTTGTGGCTGAATTTCATATTTCTGGTCATCGAATGAACTACCGCGAAGGTGCTGGTCAAGAAAGGGCGGCAATTTGCCACACTCGGGGGCTTTGCGCTGCTCTTATTTCGACCGCCGCGCGCCAAAGATTAGGCTGCTTTGGTGAAATACGACGAAATGCTCAATAGCCCTACAAAGTGTCTGATTTAAAGGCAAAAGCCAGACGGGCGGGCTAATAAATAGCCGTCCGCCCACGGAACCAGATGAGGGTTTTCTCTTCTAAGCTTCTGGTTGGCACCATGCCATCCCCCCTCGTTCCAGGAGTTACACCATGTCGCTGCGATCTATCGCCCTTCTGTCGTTTTGCGTGCTGTTGGCCGCATGCAGCAAGGTCAATCAGGAAAACTACTCGAAGCTTTCGGCTGGCATGGCCAAGGCTGAAGTCGAGACACTGCTCGGCAAACCCACTGACTGCTCGGGTGCGCTCGGCATGTCCAGTTGCACTTGGGGCGACAAGAACAGCTTTATCAGCGTGCAATACGCCGGTGACAAAGTGCTGATGTTTTCCGGCCAAGGCCTGAAGTAAACCGGGGCTTCGCGCCCACGGAGAAGAAAAATGAAGCGGTTATTGCTAATCCTTTTTGCCGGCCTGGTACTGGCCGGCTGCGCCACTTCCGGCGTAGATCCGTTGGCGCCGAAAACCGTCAACAGCGTCAATCTCAAGCGTTACCAGGGCACCTGGTATGAGCTGGCGCGCTTGCCGATGTACTTCCAGCGCAATTGCGCGCAATCCGAAGCCCATTACACCCTCAAGCCTGACGGTAATGTCGCGGTGCTCAATCGCTGCCTGACTCCGGACTGGCAATGGGAAGAAGCCAAGGGCACGGCTTATCCACAGGTGCCGGGCAAGACCGACAAGCTGTGGGTCGAGTTCGATACCTGGTTCTCACGCCTGATTCCGGGTGTGGCGAAGGGCGAATACTGGGTGTTGTACGTCAGCGATGACTACAAGACCGCCATCGTCGGCGACCCGAGTCGCAAGTACATGTGGTTGCTGTCGCGCACGCCGACCGTCAACGGTGTGGTGCGCGAAGAGCTGCTGAGCAAGGCGCGTCAGCAGGGTTATGACACCACGCGATTGATCTGGCGGGCGACGGACCGGCAGATGGCCAAGACTTCGAATTAAGCATCGCCACAAAATCGAAATGTGGGAGCGAGCCTGCTCGCGAAGAGGGCGTGTCAGTTAACGAAAATGTTGACTGATACACCGCTTTCGCGAGCAGGCTCGCTCCCACATTTGGTTTTGGGTCAGCCCAGAAGTTCGCGCAGGACTTGGGTGAACGCCCGAGCGCTTTCTTCTTCTGCCGCATGCCGCCCATCGCGCACCACCCACTGGCCATTGACCAGCACATCACGCACCTGACGATCGCCGCCGGCAAACAGCCAGCGATTCAAAATCCCGTCGCCAGTGGCTGTCGCCAGATACGGATCGTTGCCATCGAGCACAATCCAGTCCGCGCGTTTGCCGACTTCCAGCGCACCAATCGGCTGCCCCAGCGCCTGAGCGCCGCCATCCAGCGCCGCGTCGTACAGCGTGCGCCCGACCATTGGCTGATCTGCGTCATACAAACGGTTACGCCGCTGATCACGCAGACGCTGGCCGTATTCCAGCCAACGCAATTCTTCCACCACGCTGAGCGACACATGGCTGTCGGAACCGATACCCATGCGCCCGCCCTGAGCGAGGAAATCCACCGCCGGGAAAATCCCGTCGCCGAGATTCGCCTCGGTGGTCAGGCACAGGCCGGCGATGGCGCGACTCTTGGCCATGAGCGTGACTTCTTCCGGGTTGGCGTGGGTGGCGTGAACCAGGCACCAGCGCTGATCGACCTCAGTGTTTTCGTACAGCCATTGCAGCGGACGACGACCGCTCCAGCTCAGGCAGTCGTCGACTTCCTTCTGCTGTTCGGCGATGTGAATGTGCACCGGGCACTGCTTGTCGCTGGCCGCCAGCACTTCGCTGATCTGCTGCGGGGTGACCGCGCGCAACGAGTGGAAGCACAGGCCCAGGGATTGCGCCTTCTGTTGCGCCAGCAGCGGCTGTAAGCGTGACTGCAGATTCAGGTAGTTTTCGGTGCTGTTGATGAAGCGGCGCTGGCCGTCATTCGGGATCTGCCCACCGAAACCTGCGTGGCTGTAGAGCACCGGCAGCAGGGTCAGACCGATACCACTTTCACTGGCGGCCTGACTGATGCGTAACGCCAACTCGGCCGGATCGGCGTAAGGCTGGCCGTTGCTGTCATGATGCACGTAGTGAAATTCGGCCACCGAGGTGTAACCGGCCTTGAGCATTTCGATGTACAGCTGTCGGGCGATGACGCCGAGTTGATCGGGGCTGATTTTTCCGACGAGCCGATACATCAAGTCGCGCCACGTCCAGAAACTGTCGTTGGGATTACCGGCCACTTCGGCCAAACCGGCCATTGCTCGCTGGAACGCGTGGGAGTGCAGATTGGGCATCCCCGGCAGCAGCGGACCGCTTAACCGTTCGGCGCCATCTGCGGTGGAATCGGCCTGGATTTGGGTCAACACGCCATCGGCGCTGACCTCAAGACGTACATTGTTGGCCCATCCGTTAGGCAGCAGCGCGCGCTCGGCAAAGAAAGCGGACATGGTTCAGCACCCCATCGTGTGTTATTTGTATATACATATACAGACGTTTGCCTGCCCGGTAAACTCCGGCAAGCTAGCAACCTCTACCGACGAACAAGGATTCACCGTGCCGACTCCGCCTCCAGTTTCCCCGTTGGCCGCGAACATGGGCGACAGTCCGGCGCCCTTGTACGCCCGCGTCAAACAGATGATCACCCAGCAGATCGACAGCGGTAACTGGCCGCCGCACTACCGCGTACCGTCGGAAAGCGAACTGGTCAATCAGCTCGGTTTCAGCCGCATGACCATCAACCGCGCGCTGCGCGAGATGACCGCCGACGGCCTGTTGGTGCGTATGCAAGGCGTCGGGACTTTTGTCGCCGAACCGAAGAGCCAGTCCGCGCTGTTCGAAGTACACAACATCGCCGACGAGATCGCCTCGCGCGGTCATCGCCACACCTGCCAGGTCATCACCCTCGAAGAAGAGGCCGCCGGCTCCGAACGTGCGTTGG
Source organism: Pseudomonas sp. N40(2020) (assembly GCF_014472415.1). GTDB lineage: Bacteria > Pseudomonadota > Gammaproteobacteria > Pseudomonadales > Pseudomonadaceae > Aquipseudomonas. The sequence continues at coordinate 20,184 of NZ_JACSZV010000017.1, read as the reverse complement.
CACTGGACATGCGCGAAGGGCAGAAGGTCTTTCACTCGCTGATCGTGCATTACGAAAACGACATTCCGGTGCAAATCGAAGACCGTTTCGTCAATGCGCTGGTCGCCCCGGAATACCTCAAGCAGGACTTCACCCTGCAAACGCCTTACGCCTATCTCAATCAAGTCGCGCCACTGACCGAGGGCGAGCACGTAGTCGAAGCGATCCTCGCCGAGTCATCCGAGTGCAAGTTGCTGCAAATCGAAAAAGGCGAGCCATGCCTGCTGATTCGCCGTCGCACATGGTCGGGCCGTCAGCCGGTGACCGCCGCGCGATTGATTCACCCGGGTTCCCGTCATCGTCTGGAAGGCCGGTTCCATAAATAGAGAGCATAAATGAATGGTTTGAAGGTTTTACGCGCCGAAGGCTACCCGCGCATGCCGTGGAAAAACGGCGGCGGCAGCACTGAAGAAATCACCCGCGACTCGGGGGCTGGTCTTGATGGTTTTGGCTGGCGTCTGTCGATTGCCGATATCGCCGAGTCCGGCGGCTTTTCGACCTTCGCCGGTTACCAGCGGGTGATCACTGTGCTGCAAGGTGACGGTATGACTTTGTGCGTCGACGGTGACGACACTCGGCCACTGTTACCCCTCGACCCGTTCGCCTTCAGCGGTGAGAGCCAGGTTTCCTGCACGCTGCTCGGCGGCGCAATCCGTGACTTCAACCTGATCTACGCGCCGCAGCGCTACAGCGCGCGCTTGCAGTGGCTGGACGGTGAGCAGCGGTTTTTCAGCTCGGCGGGGACCGTGCTGGTGTTCAGTGTCAGTGAGTTGCTGCAGGTGCGGGTCGGTGACAGCGTTGCGCAACTTGGCCGACACGATTGCCTGCAACTGGACGGTAACACCGGGCTGGTTGAAGTCGCCGTCGATGCGGTCTGCTGCGTAATCGAACTCACTGCGCGCTAATCCAGAAACAATCAAAAAATCGCAGCCTTCGGCAGCTCCTACAGTGGGATTGATGACCACCCTGTAGGAGTTGCCGAAGGCTGCGATCTTTTTGCTTTTGGGGTGTTCCCAACCCACGCACCAACTTGTTACCGAACGCCCCAGCGTGGCGCAAAACCACGCTCTCGTAACAACTCCCCAACTTCCAAAACCACCCCCGCGAAAAATTTCACCCACGCCAGAACCCTTGATTCAGGCGCCCTCCAGTCGTATCCGCAATTTTTATTGAGCACTCCACCAGCAAGTTGGCCGCTTGATTGCATATGCTTGTATGTACAAGTAAAGACGTATGCGTATAAGTCCGCAGCGTCCACTGATTCGCTTGTCGCGCATTGAAGCGCACAGGCTGCTTGCCCACTGCCAGGGTTGGTTTGAATTGATCGCTGAGGAGTCTTTTTCGTGACTGACAACAAGATGACCACTGCTACTACCTTTACGAAGCACCGTGACGTCGAAATCCGTGCATCGCGCGGCAACAAGCTGACCGCCAAGAGCTGGCTGACCGAAGCGCCGCTGCGCATGCTGATGAACAACCTCGACCCGGAAGTCGCCGAGAACCCGAAAGAGCTGGTGGTCTACGGCGGTATCGGTCGCGCCGCGCGGAACTGGGAGTGCTACGACAAGATCGTCGAGAGCCTGACCAACCTGAACGACGACGAGACCCTGCTGGTGCAATCCGGCAAGCCGGTCGGCGTGTTCAAGACTCACAGCAACGCCCCGCGTGTACTGATCGCCAACTCCAACCTGGTTCCACACTGGGCGAGTTGGGAGCACTTCAACGAACTCGACGCCAAAGGCCTGGCCATGTACGGCCAGATGACCGCAGGCAGCTGGATCTACATCGGCAGCCAGGGCATCGTTCAAGGCACCTACGAAACCTTCGTTGAGGCGGGTCGTCAGCACTACAACGACAACCTCACCGGCAAGTGGGTCCTGACTGCAGGTCTGGGCGGCATGGGCGGTGCTCAGCCTCTGGCCGCAACCCTGGCCGGCGCCTGCTCGCTGAACATCGAATGCCAGCAGGTCAGCATCGATTTCCGCCTGAAAAGCCGTTACGTCGACGAGCAAGCCACCGATCTCGACGACGCGCTGGCGCGCATCGCCAAGTACACCAAAGAAGGCAAAGTGATTTCCATCGCCCTGCTGGGCAACGCTGCAGAAATCCTGCCGGAACTGGTCAAGCGCGGCGTGCGCCCGGACATGGTCACCGACCAGACCAGCGCCCATGACCCACTCAACGGTTACCTGCCGGCCGGCTGGACCTGGGACGAATACCGCGCCCGCGCCAAGACCGAACCGGCCGCTGTGATCAAAGCCGCCAAGCAGTCGATGGCCGTGCACGTCAAAGCGATGCTGGAATTCCAGAAGCAAGGCATCCCGACCTTCGACTACGGCAACAACATCCGTCAGATGGCCCAGGAAGAAGGCGTCGAGAACGCATTCGACTTCCCGGGTTTCGTACCGGCTTACATCCGTCCGCTGTTCTGCCGTGGCATCGGCCCGTTCCGTTGGGCGGCGCTGTCGGGTGATCCGCAAGACATCTACAAAACCGATGCCAAGGTCAAAGAGCTGGTCCCGGACGACGCCCACCTGCACAACTGGCTGGACATGGCCCGCGAGCGCATCAGCTTCCAGGGTCTGCCGGCACGTATCTGCTGGGTTGGCCTGGGCCTGCGCGCCAAGCTCGGTCTGGCATTCAACGAAATGGTCCGCAGCGGTGAGTTGTCGGCGCCGATCGTGATCGGTCGCGACCACCTCGACTCTGGCTCGGTCGCCAGCCCGAACCGTGAAACCGAATCGATGCAGGACGGTTCCGACGCCGTGTCCGACTGGCCACTGCTCAACGCTCTGCTCAACACCGCGAGCGGCGCGACCTGGGTTTCCCTGCACCACGGCGGCGGCGTCGGCATGGGCTTCTCCCAGCACTCGGGCATGGTGATCGTCTGCGACGGTACTGACGAAGCGGCCGAGCGTATTGCGCGCGTGCTGCACAACGACCCGGCCACCGGCGTCATGCGTCACGCCGATGCCGGTTACCAAATCGCCATCGACTGCGCCAAGGAACAGGGCCTGAACCTGCCGATGATTACCGGTAAATAAACGCAAAAACCTGTAGAAGCTGCCGAAGGCTGCGATCTTTTGATCTTCAAAAAGATCGCAGCCTCGTTTCACTCGACAGCTCCTACAGGGGTACGAACCAACCCAGAATAACAATCCACAGAGGTTGAACCATGGCTGTCAGTCCCGATCGTGCAGGCAACAAACCGTTGATCGAAAGGCGTTCGATTGACTACATCCCGGAAGCGGAAAGACACGGTCGTCTGTTCAGCCAATTCACCCTTTGGATGGGTGCCAACCTGCAAATCACTGCGATTGTCACCGGGGCGTTGGCCGTGGTGCTGGGCGGTGATGTGTTCTGGTCGTTGATCGGTCTGTTGATCGGTCAACTGCTGGGCGGCGGCGTCATGGCGTTGCATGCGGCGCAAGGGCCGAAGCTTGGCCTGCCGCAGATGATCTCCAGCCGCGTGCAGTTCGGGGTTTATGGCGCAGCCATCCCGATCGTGCTGGTGTGCCTGATGTACCTGGGCTTCACCGCAACGGGCACGGTGCTTTCCGGCCAGGCGCTGGGCCAGTTGTTTGGCGTCAGCGACAGCATCGGCATTCTGATTTTCGCCAGCGTAATCGTGTTGGTGACGGTGATGGGTTATCGGGTCATCCACTGGATTGGCCGCGTCGCCAGCGTCATTGGCGTGATTGCGTTCGTTTTTCTGTTCTGGCGCCTGATGAGCCAGACCGACGTCGGCGCACTCCTGCAAATCCGCCACTTCAGCTGGAGCAGTTTCCTGCTGGCGGTGTCGCTCGCGGCGTCCTGGCAGATCGCTTTCGGCCCTTATGTGGCTGACTATTCGCGCTACCTGCCGAGCAAGACGTCAGCGGTGAAAACCTTTTTCGCCGCCGGCGCCGGTTCGGTGATTGGCGCCCAAGTGGCGATGATCCTTGGTGTGTTTGCTGCCGCTTCGGCCAACGGCCAGTTCGCCGGCCATGAAGTGGCTTACATCGTCGGTCTGGGCGGAACCGGTGCCACCGCTGCGCTGCTGTACTTCAGCATTGCGTTCGGCAAGGTGACCATCTCGACGCTGAACTCCTACGGCAGCTTCATGTGCATCGCCACCATCATCAGCGGTTTCAAAGGTCATCTGCAGGTCTCGCGCATGCAGCGTCTGGTGTTCGTGCTGTTCATCGTCGGGGCGGCGACCCTGATCGCGTTGCTCGGTCAGCACTCGTTCCTCGGTGCGTTCAAGTCTTTCATCTTGTTCCTGCTCGCGTTCTTCACGCCGTGGAGCGCGATCAACCTGGTGGACTACTACTGCATCACTCGCGAGCGCTATGACGTGCCGGCGCTGGCCGATCCGAACGGTCGCTATGGCCGCTGGAACCTACTCGGTATCAGCGTTTATGTCTTCGGGGTACTGGTGCAATTGCCGTTCATCTCCACCAAGTTCTATACCGGTCCGCTGGTGGCCGCTCTCGGTGATGTGGATATCTCCTGGATCATCGGTCTGGTGCTGCCTGCCGCCGTGTATTACGTGTGCGCAAAAAAATGGCACAGCCCAGTACCCGATCAACTGATTCTGCCGGTCGAGCAGGACAGCGTTGTACAACCTAAAACAAGTGGGGCCGTTCGCGCTGCGGCGCAGGCCTGATTGGACGTGGACAGGGCTGGATGCCTCTTGACTGCCGTAAGCCAATTCATGATTAGGAGCGTCGCAACAATGAAATCGAACAAGACCCTGCTGACTACATTGCTGTCCATGGGCCTGTTGGCCAGCGCTGGCGCAACTCAAGCCGCCGGCTGGTGCGAATCGGGCAAACCGGTGAAATTCGCCGGTCTGAACTGGGAAAGCGGCATGCTGCTGACCGACGTGCTGCAAGTGGTGCTGGAAAAAGGTTATGACTGCAAGACCGACAGCCTGCCGGGCAACTCCATCACCATGGAAAACGCCCTGAGCAGCAACGACATTCAAGTGTTCGCCGAAGAGTGGGTCGGCCGCAGCGAGGTCTGGAACAAGGCCGAGAAGGCCGGCAAAGTCGTCGGCGTTGGCGCCCCTGTAGTGGGCGCTATCGAAGGCTGGTACGTGCCGCGTTACGTGATCGAAGGCGACGCCAAACGCAAACTTGAGCCGAAAGCCCCTGACCTGAAAAACATCGCTGATCTGGCCAAGTACTCTGCTGTGTTCAAGGACGCCGAAGAGCCCTCCAAAGGCCGTTTCTACAACTGCCCGGCCGGCTGGACTTGTGAGCTGGACAACAGCGAAATGCTGAAAAGCTATGGTCTGGAAAGCAGCTACACCAACTTCCGTCCGGGCACCGGCCCGGCGCTGGATGCGGCGGTGCTGTCGAGCTACAAGCGTGGCGAGCCGATCCTGTTCTACTACTGGTCGCCAACCCCGCTGATGGGCCAGGTCGATCTGGTCAAACTGGAAGAAAAGCCGGGCGTCGACAAGCGCGTGACGATCAAGGTCGGCCTGTCCAAGACCTTCCACGAGCAAGCCCCGGAGCTGGTGGCCGTGCTGGAGAAGGTCAACCTGCCAATTGACCTGCTCAACCAGAACCTCGGCCGCATGGCGAAGGAACGTATCGAGTCGCCAAAACTGGCGAAAATCTTCCTCAAGGAACATCCTGAAGTCTGGCACGCATGGGTGAGCGAAGACGCAGCCAAAAAGATCGACGCGGCCTTGTAGGTCCAGCTTCTCCGGCTGCCGGCCACGGCAGTCGGATGCTTGATCGCAACCCCTTGATTGAGAGTCTCTTATGTTTCCCGAAAGCTTTACCTTTTCCATCGCCGACTGGGTCAACGGTTGGGTCGATTCCCTGGTCACCAACTATGGTGATGTGTTCCGCCAGATCTCGGACACCCTGCTGTGGGCCATCGTCAATCTTGAAGGCCTGCTGCGTGCAGCGCCGTGGTGGTTGATGCTGGCAATCGTCGGTGTCGTCGCCTGGCACGCAACGCGCAAAGTGGTGACCACGGCGGTGATCGTCGGTCTGCTGTTCCTCGTTGGCGCTGTCGGCCTGTGGGACAAACTCATGCAAACCCTGGCGCTGATGATGGTCGCGACGATCATTTCGGTGCTGATCGGCATACCGCTGGGGATTCTCTCGGCGCGCAGCAATCGCCTGCGTTCGGTGCTGATGCCGCTGCTCGACATCATGCAAACCATGCCGAGTTTCGTGTACCTGATCCCGGTGCTGATGCTGTTCGGTCTGGGCAAGGTGCCGGCGATTTTCGCGACCGTGATCTACGCCGCGCCACCGCTGATTCGCCTGACCGATCTGGGCATTCGCCAGGTCGACGGCGAAGTCATGGAAGCGATCAATGCGTTCGGCGCCAACCGCTGGCAGCAACTGTTCGGTGTGCAACTGCCGCTGGCCCTGCCGAGCATCATGGCCGGGATCAACCAGACCACCATGATGGCCCTGTCGATGGTGGTGATCGCCTCGATGATCGGCGCCCGTGGCTTGGGTGAAGATGTGTTGGTGGGGATTCAGACCCTCAACGTCGGACGGGGTCTTGAGGCCGGTCTGGCGATCGTGATTCTCGCAGTGGTCATCGACCGCATTACTCAGGCGTATGGTCGGCCACGGCATGAGGTGAGCAAATGAGCAACGCAACCGTGAGCAAGATCGAAGTCAAAAACGTCTTCAAGATTTTCGGCAACCGCGCCAAGGACGCCCTGGCCATGGTTGGTCAGGGCAAGACCAAAGATCAGGTGCTGAACGAAACCGGTTGCGTGGTCGGGGTCAACGACCTGTCGCTGAGCATCGGCACCGGCGAGATCTTCGTGATCATGGGCCTGTCCGGCTCCGGCAAGTCAACGCTGGTGCGCCATTTCAATCGCCTGATCGACCCGACCAGCGGCGCGATCCTGGTGGACGGCGTGGACATCCTGCAATACGACATGGAAGCCCTGCGCGAATTTCGCCGGCACAAGATCAGCATGGTCTTCCAGAGCTTCGGCCTGCTGCCGCACAAGACCGTGCTCGACAACGTCGCCTACGGCCTGAAAGTGCGCGGCGAGAGCAAGCAACTGTGCGCCGAGCGGGCGCTGCACTGGATCAACACCGTGGGCCTCAAGGGCTACGAAAACAAATACCCGCATCAGCTTTCCGGCGGCATGCGTCAGCGTGTCGGCCTGGCCCGTGCCTTGGCGGCGGACACTGACATCATCCTGATGGACGAAGCGTTCAGCGCGCTGGATCCGCTGATCCGCGCCGAGATGCAGGACCAGTTGCTGGAACTGCAAAAGACCCTGCACAAGACCATCGTCTTCATCACCCACGACCTCGACGAGGCCGTGCGCATCGGCAACCGCATTGCGATCCTCAAGGACGGCAAGCTGATTCAGGTCGGTACGCCGCGCGAGATCCTGCATTCGCCGGCGGATGAGTATGTCGACCGGTTCGTGCAGCGGCGTGCGGCGGTGGTTTAAGTAAATTTGTGTTGGCTGAGCTGGCCTCTTCGCGAGCAGGCTCGCTCCCACAGGGGAGTGCATTCCAATGTGGGAGCGAGCCTGCTCGCGAAGGCGCCGGTGAAGCTGCATCAATATTTGGTTGAGGTTAGTGATGTCCCAGGCTGAAAAAATCGTGATCACCGGCGACCATCTGCGTTGGCAGGACGTGGTCGCCGTCGCGCGGCACGGCGCGCAACTTGAGCTGTCGGGCGAGGCCTGGGCGCGCATCGAAAACGCTCAGGCCATCGTCCAGCGCATTGTCGTCAGCGGCGAGCGCGCTTATGGCGTCAACACCGGTCTGGGCGGGTTGTCCAACGTCTCGCTGAAAGACGAACAACTCAGCCAGTTGTCGCGCAACACCTTGCTCAGCCACGCCTGCGGCGTCGGCCCGGTACTGCCTGACGAACAGACCCGCGCCATCCTCTGCGCAGCGATCCGCAACTTCAGCCAAGGCAAATCCGGCCTGCACCGCCGGGTCGTCGAAGCACTGCTGGCACTGCTCAACCGTGGCATCACCCCGCAGGTTCCGTCGCAAGGCTCGGTGGGCTACCTGACCCACATGGCGCACATCGGCATTGCGCTGCTGGGCGTGGGCAATGTCAGCTATCGCGGGCAGATTGTTTCTGCACAACAGGCCTTGGCCGAAGAGGGCCTGCAACCGGTGCAACTCGGCGCGAAAGACGGTTTGTGTCTGGTCAACGGTACGCCGTGCATGACTGGCCTCAGCTGTCTGGCCATCGCCGATGCCACGCGTCTGCTGCAATGGGCCGACGTCATCGGCGCCATGAGTTTCGAAGCTCAGCGTGGTCAGATCGATGCGTTCGATGCCGAGATCATTGCGCTCAAACCGCACCCGGGCATGCAGCAGGTTGGTGTCAATCTGCGCGCGTTGCTTGATGGCAGTGAAGTGATCGCGTCGAGCAAAGGCATTCGCACTCAAGATGCCTTGAGCATTCGTTCGATCCCGCAGGTGCATGGCGCCGCGCGCGATCAACTCGAGCACGCAATCAAACAGGTCGAAGCCGAACTCAACGGCTGCACCGACAACCCGTTGCTGTTGGGTACGCCGGACGATTTCCGCGTCATGTCGCAAGCCAATCCGCACGGCCAATCGGTAGCGATGGCCGCTGATCTGCTGGCGATCGCAGTGGCGGAAATCGGCTCGATTGCCGAGCGCCGTCTCGATCGTTTGGTCAACCCGCACGTCAGCGGTTTGCCGGCGTTTCTGGTGGCCAATCCGGGGGTGAACTCGGGGATGATGATCGTGCAATACGTCGCCGCGTCGCTGTGTGCGGAAAACCGCCAATTGGCGCAACCGGCGGTGCTCGACAACTACGTCACCTCCGGTTTGCAGGAAGACCATCTGAGCATGGGTACCAGCGCCGCGCTGAAGCTGCATCGCGCGCTGGAAAACTGTACGCAGATCCTCGCCATCGAATATCTGCTGGCGGCCCAGGCGTTTGAATTCTTGAAAGCGCAGCGCTTTGGCGCGGGCACCGATATCGCGTGGCGCCTGCTGCGTGAGAAAGTCCCGGCCTACGATCAGGACCGCTGGCTGGCGCCGGATATCGCCGCCGCTGCGAGCGTTTTGAAAGCCCCGAATTTGCTGCACAACGTATTACCGAATTTGCACTGATTTCTTAAACGCCAGCGTGCCAAGGCGCGGATCGCCCAAAAAGCGAAATGCGACGGATAACGGAATGCTCCGGAGCGACTGGCGAGCCAATAACAATCTCTCAAAAGGAGCATTTAAATGACTGCGCTAAACCTGATCCCCGGCCAACTGAGCCTGGCTCAACTGCGTGACGTTTTTCAAAACCCGGTCAAGCTGACCCTCGACAACAGCGCATCGCAGCAGATCGAAGCCAGTGTGGCCTGCGTCGAACAGATCCTCGCCGAGAACCGCACCGCCTACGGCATCAACACCGGGTTCGGCCTGCTGGCCTCGACTCGTATTGCCAGCGAAGACCTGGAAAACCTCCAGCGCTCGCTGGTGTTGTCCCACGCCGCCGGCGTCGGCGAGCCGATCAGCGATGCGCTGGTGCGTCTGATCATGGTGCTCAAGGTCAACAGCCTCAGCCGTGGTTTCTCCGGGATTCGTCGGCAGGTGATCGATGCGCTGATTGCGCTGATCAATGCCGAGGTCTATCCGCATATTCCGCTGAAAGGTTCGGTGGGTGCTTCCGGTGACCTCGCGCCACTGGCGCATATGTCGCTGGTGCTGCTGGGCGAGGGCAAGGCGCGTTACAAAGGCGAGTGGATGGAAGCGACTGAAGCGCTGAAAGTCGCCGGTCTGACACCACTGACGCTGGCGGCGAAAGAAGGTCTGGCGCTGCTCAACGGGACTCAGGTCTCGACTGCGTTCGCCTTGCGTGGCCTGTTTGAAGGTGAGGATCTGTTTGCCGGTGCGATCGCGTTGGGCGGTCTGACCGTTGAAGCGGTGCTCGGCTCGCGCTCGCCGTTTGACGCGCGTATCCACGCCGCCCGTGGCCAGAAAGGCCAGATCGACGCCGCCGCTGCTTACCGTGATCTGCTGGGTGAGCGTAGCGAAGTGTCCGACTCACACCAGAACTGCGAGAAGGTTCAAGACCCGTACTCGCTGCGTTGCCAGCCGCAAGTCATGGGCGCCTGCCTGACCCAATTCCGTCAAGCGGCTGAGGTGCTGGCGGTCGAAGCCAACGCCGTGTCGGATAACCCGTTGGTGTTCGCCGCTGAAGGCGATGTGATTTCCGGCGGTAACTTCCACGCCGAACCGGTGGCCATGGCCGCTGACAACATGGCCCTGGCCATCGCTGAAATCGGCTCGCTGAGCGAACGCCGCATCTCTCTGATGATGGACAAGCACATGTCGCAACTGCCGCCGTTCCTGGTGGCCAATGGCGGGGTCAACTCCGGTTTCATGATCGCCCAAGTGACGGCGGCGGCACTGGCCAGTGAAAACAAGGCGCTGTCCCATCCGCATTCGGTGGACAGCCTGCCGACCTCGGCCAACCAGGAAGACCATGTGTCCATGGCCCCGGCTGCCGGCAAACGCTTGTGGGAAATGGCGGAGAACACTCGCGGGATTCTCGCGGTGGAATGGCTCGCGGCGGTACAGGGGCTGGATCTGCGTAACGGCCTGAAGACTTCGGCGAAGTTGGAAAGGGCTCGGGCGATTCTGCGTAAGGAAGTGCCGTTCTATGAGAAGGACCGGTTTTTTGCGCCGGACATCAATGCGGCAACTGAGTTGTTGGCTTCGCGGTGTTTGACTGAGCTGGTTCCGGCGAAATTGCTGCCTAGCCTGTAAGGGCCTCTTCGCGAGCAGGCTCGCTCCCACAGTTGGAATGCGTATCCCTGTGGGAGCGAGCCTGCTCGCGAAATCGATTTTGAATAGTGTGGAGACTAAGGGATGAAAACCCTCTGGCAACACTGCCACGTCGCAACCATGGCGCAAGGTGTCTACTCGATCATCGAGGACGCGGCCATCGTGACGTCCGGTGCGCATATCGAGTGGATCGGCCCGCGTCATCAATTACCGTCGGGCGAATACCCGGCGGTCAACGATCTGCAAGGCGCGTGGGTCACTCCGGGCCTGATCGACTGCCACACCCACACCGTGTTCGGCGGCAACCGCAGCGGCGAATTCGAAAAGCGCCTGCAAGGTGTCAGCTACGCCGAGATCGCGGCGCAGGGCGGTGGCATTGCCAGTACCGTACGCGCCACTCGTGAAGCAACCGAAGACGAACTGTTCGCCAGCGCCGCCAAACGCTTGAAAAGCCTGATGCGCGACGGCGTGACCACGGTGGAAATGAAGTCCGGCTACGGTCTCGATCTAGCCAATGAACGCAAAATCCTCCGGGTCATCCGTCGCCTGGCAAAAGAGCTGCCGATCAGCGTGCGCAGCACCTGCCTGGCCGCCCACGCGTTGCCACCGGAATACAAGGATCGCGCCGACGACTACATCGATCACATCTGCGCCGAGATGTTGCCAGCGCTGGCCGCTGAAGGCTTGGTAGATGCCGTGGATGCCTTCTGCGAATACCTGGCGTTCTCGCCGGAGCAAGTCGAGCGCGTGTTCATCACCGCGCAAAAACTCGGTCTGCCGGTGAAACTGCACGCCGAGCAATTGTCGTCGCTGCACGGCTCCAGCCTGGCCGCGCGCTACCACGCGTTGTCCGCCGATCACCTGGAGTTCATGGACGAAGCCGACGCCATCGCCATGGCCGCATCCGACACCGTCGCGGTGCTGCTGCCGGGCGCGTTCTATTTCCTGCGTGAAACCCAGTTGCCGCCGATGGACGCCCTGCGCAAGCACAAGGTGAAGATCGCCATCGCCAGCGATCTCAACCCCGGTACCTCGCCGGCGCTGTCGTTGCGCCTGATGCTGAACATGGCTTGCACCTGCTTTCGTATGACCCCGGAAGAAGCCTTGGCCGGCGCGACGATTCATGCCGCGCATGCGTTGGGCATGGCCGACACTCACGGCTCACTGGAAGTCGGCAAGGTCGCGGATTTCGTCGCCTGGCACATCGATCGTCCGGCGGATCTGGCCTATTGGCTAGGTGGTGATCTGGACAAACGCGTCGTGCGTCACGGCGTTGAATCAAGTCTGTAGGAGAGCGGTTGTGGATAAGGTTCTGAACTTCAAACAAGGTCGCGTGCCGCTGCTGATCAGCATGCCCCATGCCGGTGTACGTCTGACCCCGGTGGTCGAGGCCGGCCTGATTGGCGATGCGAAAAGCCTGCCGGACACCGACTGGCATATTCCGCAGCTCTACGACTTTGCCGAAGAACTCGGCGCCAGCACGCTGGCGGCCGAGTACTCGCGTTTCGTCATCGACCTCAACCGGCCGTCCGACGACAAGCCGCTGTACGCCGGCGCCACCACCGGGCTGTACCCGGCGACGCTGTTCGACGGTATCCCGTTGTTCAAGGAAGGGCTGGAGCCGTCGAAAGAAGAACGCGCGACATATCTGGAGCAGATCTGGACGCCGTATCACCGCACCTTGCAAGAGGAGCTGGCACGGCTGAAGGCCGAGTTCGGTTACGCGTTGCTGTTTGACGCACACTCGATCCGCTCGATCATCCCGCACCTGTTCGACGGCAAATTGCCGGACTTCAACCTCGGCACCTTCAACGGCGCGAGTTGCGATCCGCAACTGGCCGCGCAACTGGAAGCGATCTGCGCGCGTCATGGCGATTACAGCCATGTGCTCAACGGTCGCTTCAAGGGCGGCCACATCACCCGCCATTACGGCAACCCGGCCGAGAACATCCACGCCGTGCAACTGGAACTGGGGCAGAGCACGTACATGGAAGAGTTCGAACCGTTCCGCTATCGCGCCGATCTGGCCGAGCCGACACGGGTGGTGCTCAAGGAGTTGCTGCAAGGCTTCATCGCCTGGGGCAAATCCCGCTACAGCGCATAAACCTCTTTCTGTGGGAGCATGCTCATTGACGTAAATCGGGTTTATGATGCCCAACGGCAGAATAATAGAAGTCCCCCCAGGGATGACCTCGACCCCTTACGGAGCGCGCAATGCAGACTTTGTTTCCGCAGATCAAACCACACGCCCGGCACGATCTGGCTGTCGATGACACGCATACGCTGTACGTCGACGAAAGCGGTTCGCCGGAAGGCTTGCCGGTCGTGTTCATCCACGGCGGCCCCGGTGCCGGGTGCGATGCACAGAGCCGCCGTTATTTCGATCCGAACCTGTACCGCATTGTCACCTTCGACCAGCGCGGCTGCGGACGCTCCACCCCGCACGCCAGCCTGGAAAACAACACCACCTGGGATCTGGTCGCCGACCTTGAGCGAATCCGCAAACACCTGGGCATCGACAAATGGGTGCTGTTCGGCGGCTCGTGGGGTTCGACCCTGGCACTGGCCTACGCGCAAACCCATCCGGAGCGCGTTCACGGTCTGATCCTGCGCGGGATCTTTCTCTGCCGTCCGCAGGAAATCGAGTGGTTCTACCAGGCCGGTGCCAGCCGTCTGTTCCCCGATTACTGGCAGGACTACATTGCGCCGATCCCAGTGGACGAGCGCGACGACCTGCTCAACGCTTTCCACAAGCGCCTGACCGGCAATGATCAGATCGCCCAGATGCACGCGGCCAAAGCCTGGTCGACCTGGGAAGGGCGCACCGCGACCCTGCGGCCGAACCCGCTGGTGGTCGATCGTTTCTCCGAACCGCAGCGCGCCTTGTCTATTGCGCGGATCGAATGCCACTACTTCACCAATAACGCCTTCCTTGAACCGAACCAACTGATTCGCGATATGGGCAAGATTGCTCACTTGCCTGGCGTGATCATCCACGGCCGTTACGACGTGATCTGCCCGCTCGATAACGCTTGGGAATTGCACCAGGCCTGGCCGAACAGTGAGCTGCAAGTGATCCGCGATGCCGGCCACGCTGCGTCCGAACCGGGTATCACCGACGCATTGGTGCGTGCCGCCGGTCAAATGGCCCGACGCCTGCTCGACCTGCCGCCCGAAGAAGCATGAAGGGGCTTTTACAACGCGTGCGTGGCGCGCGAGTCGAAGTGGCGGGAGAGGTGGTTGGCGCGGTAGATCACGGTTTGCTGGTGCTGGTGGCGGTCGAACCCGACGACACGCGTGCCAGCGCCGACAAACTTCTGCATAAGCTGCTTAACTATCGGGTATTCAGTGACGCCGAGGGCAAGATGAACTTGTCCCTCGCGGACGTTGGCGGCGGGCTGTTGCTGGTCTCTCAGTTCACCCTCGCGGCCGACACCAAAAGCGGGTTGCGGCCGAGCTTTTCGACCGCCGCCCCTCCGGCGCTGGGCGAGGAATTGTTCGACTATCTATTGAGCAAAGCGAAACAGGTGCATGGCACTGTGGCATCAGGTAGATTCGGCGCCGATATGCAGGTGCATTTGGTCAACGATGGCCCTGTTACCTTTTTGTTACAGACCTGAAAGCACCTGAAACACCTTTTTAGGAAATTTCGACTGTTTTTAGGGTGTTTTCGCGATAAATACTTTGTTACCCCTGATGCGTTGTCACGCGGGCTACTAGATAATCGCGCGCTATGGGGATCAGCGTTCGTTGGTCCATTTTTGACTTAGGTAGAGACTTGTCTGGATCCGATTGGGGAATCATTTTGCCCTAGCGGAGTCGGAACAATGCTCGCCAACTTGGCAAGGGTGCTCTGGTAGGTCGGCTTTTCAATGCCGATACCTTTAAAGACACTTCATCTGGCCGTTGGTTTTTTGATCTGTTTTCGGCGAGGGTTGCTCGTGATCGTTAGTCCCTGTAATGCAGCAAAAATGTCTGCCAAACGCATGCGAAGTGCCCTGGTAGCGGGTTCGGCGCTCCTGTGCCTGCTCAGCGCCGGTCAGCTTTGGGCGTTCAATCTTGACGATGTATCCGCCAAGGCTAAAGAGCTGGCCGGGCAGAAGTTCGAAGCCCCGCGCAGCAACCTGCCGAACGAGTTCCGCGACATGAAGTTCGCGGATTATCAGAAAATCCGTTTCCTCACCGAAAAGGCTGAGTGGGCTGATCAGAAGACGCCGTTCAAACTGTCCTTCTATCACCAGGGTATGCACTTCGATACACCGGTGAAAATCAACGAAATCACGGCGAACACCGTCGAAGAGATCAAATACGATCCGACGCGTTTCGATTTCGGCGATTTGAAATTCGATCCTAAAGCCACCGAACAACTGGGTTATGCCGGTTTCCGTGTGCTGTACCCGATCAACAAAGCCGACAAGCAAGACGAAATCATGACCATGCTCGGCGCGAGCTACTTCCGCGTCGTCGGCAAGGGTCACACCTACGGTCTGTCGGCCCGTGGTCTGGCGGTCGATACCGCGCTGCCGTCGGGTGAAGAATTCCCGCGTTTTCGCGAATTCTGGATTCAACAGCCGAAGCCGGGCGACAAGCACCTGGTGATCTTCGCTCTGCTGGATTCGCCGCGTGCCACCGGCGCCTACCGTTTGATCCTGCGTCCGGGCAGCGACACCATTGTCGACGTCAAGGCGCAGATGTTCCTGCGTGACAAGGTCGGCAAACTGGGCATCGCGCCACTGACCAGCATGTTCCTGTTCGGCGCCAACCAGCCGTCGAAAGTCCTCAACTATCGTCGTGAGCTGCACGACTCCAGCGGTCTGTCGATCCATGCCGGCAACGGCGAGTGGATCTGGCGCCCACTGAACAACCCGAAACACCTGGCCGTGAGCAACTTCAGCGTCGAAAACCTGCGTGGTTTCGGTCTGCTGCAACGTGGCCGTGACTTCAGCCACTACGAAGACCTCGACGACCGCTACGACAAGCGCCCAAGCGCGTGGATCGAACCGAAGGGCGACTGGGGCAAAGGCACCGTCGATCTGGTCGAAATTCCGACTGCCGACGAAACCAACGACAACATCGTTGCGTTCTGGAGCCCGGAAAAAATGCCGGAGCCAGGCCAGCCGCTGGACTTCGCTTACCGCATGCACTGGACCATGGACGAAGCGGCGATTCACGCGCCGGACAGCGCCTGGGTTGCGCAGACTCTGCGTTCCACCGGTGACGTCAAACAATCGAACCTGATCCGTCAGCCGGACGGCAGCGTTGCCTATCTGGTCGACTTCGAAGGCCCATCGCTGGCCGCTCTGGCCCCGGATGCCGACGTGCGCAGTCAGGTCAGCGTCGGCGACAACGCTGAACTGGTCGAGAACAGCGTGCGCTACAACCCGGAAACCAAGGGCTGGCGCTTGACCCTGCGGATGAAGATCAAGGACGCGAGCAAGTCGACCGAGATGCGAGCCGCCCTGGTGCAGCCAATCGTGACCGCTGATCTGGCCAAATCTTCGGTGCCGGCGTCCAACTCGTCCGTCGCCAAGGCCGACAAGGTTGCCGCCAAGCAGCAAGAGAAGCTCGACAAGGAAGCCAAGGCCGCCGAGGCCAAACAGGCCGACGCCAAGCCAGTTGCAGATGCCAAGGACAAGGCCAACAAAGACGCCAAGCAGCCAGTCGCTGCGGACGCGGCCCCAGCCACACCGGAATCGGCGCCGACTGAAGAAGTCCTGACCGAGACCTGGAGCTATCAGTTGCCTGCCGATGAGTAACTCTCAAGTACAGCCAGAGACTCTGTCCGAGTATCTGGCGCATCTGCCGATGACCGACCAGCAGCGCGCGGAACTCGCGGGTTGCCAGTCGTTCAGCGAGCTGCATCAACGCCTGTCGTCCTCGACGTTCGACGCCCCCACCGAAGCCGCCCAGGCTTCGGTGGGCAAGCGCCTGACCCTGAGCACCGCCGAAGAGCTTGAAGAGGCGGAAATGCTGGTGCTCGACGCCAGCGGTCGAGTCAGCCTCAAGGCCACACCGCCGATTCGTCGGACAAAAGTCGTTCCGGAGCCATGGCGCACCAATATTCTGGTGCGTGGCTGGCGTCGTATGACCGGCCGTACCAATCCACCGCAACCGCCGAAGGACGAGAACGTCCTGCCGGCCGCGCGCTGGCGCACTGTCGGTTCGATCCGCCGCTACATCCTGTTGGTGTTGATGCTCGGCCAGACCATCGTTGCCGGCTGGTACATGAAAGGCATCATGCCGTACCAGGGCTGGTCGTTCGTCGATCTGGACGAAGTCCTGCACCAGCCGCTGCTGCAAACCGCCACGCAAGTGCTGCCGTATGCGCTGCAAACCAGCATTCTGATTCTCTTCGGTATTCTGTTCTGCTGGGTGTCGGCCGGTTTCTGGACGGCACTGATGGGCTTCCTCGAGTTGCTCACCGGTCACGATAAATACCGCATTTCCGGCAAAAGCGCCGGCAACGAGCCGATTGCCAAAGACGCTCGTACCGCGCTGGTCATGCCGATCTGCAACGAAGACGTGCCACGGGTATTTGCCGGTCTGCGTGCGACGTTTGAGTCGGTCGCTGCTACCGGTGATCTGGATCGCTTCGACTTCTTCGTGCTCAGCGACAGTAACGACACCGACATCTGCGTGGCCGAGCAACAGGCCTGGCTGGACGTCTGTCGCGAAGCCAAGGGCTTCGGCAAGATCTTCTATCGCCGCCGTCGCCGTCGCGTTAAGCGCAAGAGCGGCAACCTCGACGACTTCTGCCGTCGCTGGGGCGGTGACTACAAGTACATGGTCGTACTCGACGCTGACTCCGTGATGAGCGGTGAGTGCCTGACCAGTCTGGTGCGCCTGATGGAAGCTACGCCGGACGCCGGGATCATCCAGACCGCGCCGCGTGCGTCGGGCATGGACACTCTGTATGCGCGCATGCAGCAGTTCGCCACTCGTGTTTATGGGCCGCTGTTTACCGCGGGTCTGCACTTCTGGCAGTTGGGCGAATCCCACTACTGGGGTCACAACGCGATCATCCGCATGAAGCCGTTCATCGACCACTGCGCCTTGGCGCCGTTGCCGGGCAAGGGCGCGTTTTCCGGTGCGATTCTGTCTCACGACTTCGTTGAAGCCGCGCTGATGCGTCGTGCCGGTTGGGGCGTGTGGATTGCCTACGACCTGCCAGGCAGCTACGAAGAACTGCCGCCGAACCTGCTCGACGAACTCAAGCGTGACCGTCGCTGGTGCCACGGCAACTTGATGAACTTCCGTCTGTTCCTGGTCAAAGGCATGCACCCGGTACACCGCGCGGTGTTCCTCACCGGCGTGATGTCGTACCTGTCGGCGCCGTTGTGGTTCTTCTTCCTGGTGTTGTCGACTGCGCTGCTGGCGGTGAACACGCTGATGGAGCCGCAGTACTTCCTTGAGCCGCGTCAGCTCTATCCGCTGTGGCCACAATGGCACCCGGACAAGGCGATCGCGCTGTTCTCGACGACCATCGTGCTGCTGTTCCTGCCGAAACTGTTGAGCATCATCTTGATCTGGGCCAAGGGCGCGAAAGAGTTCGGCGGCAAGTTCAAGGTAACGCTGTCGATGCTGCTGGAGATGCTGTTCTCCATGCTGCTGGCGCCGGTGCGGATGATTTTCCACACCCGTTTCGTACTGGCCGCGTTCCTCGGCTGGGCCGCGACCTGGAACTCGCCACAGCGTGACGACGACTCCACACCGTGGAGCGAGGCGGCCAAGCGCCACGGCCCGCAGACCCTGCTGGGCTTCTGCTGGGCGCTGTTGGTGATCTGGCTGAACCCGAGCTTCCTGTGGTGGCTGGTACCGATTGTCGGTTCGCTGATGCTGTCGATCCCGGTGTCGGTGATTTCCAGCCGTGTCGGTCTGGGCCTCAAATCCCGTGACGAGAGCCTGTTCCTCATCCCTGAGGAATACAATCCGCCACAGGCGCTGCTGGCGACGGATCAGTACACCCACGAGAACCGTTGGCATGCGCTGAATGACGGCTTTATCCGTGCAGTGGTCGATCCGCAGCAGAACGCTTTGGCGTGCTCGCTGGCGACTTCCCGTCACGGTCAGGCCGAGCCGATCGAATGGCTGCGTCAGGAGCGTGTTCGTCACGCGATCAAGGTTGGCCCTGCCGGGTTGAATAACCATGATCGTCTGCAACTGCTGAGCGACCCGGTTGCGCTGGCGCGCTTGCATGAGCAGGTCTGGGGCGAAGGTCACGCCGAGTGGCTGGACGCATGGCGGGCTTCGGTGAAAGCCGATCCGCATGCGCCGCTGCTGCCGCTGCGACCGGTGAGCATGCAAGCTCAACCGGCCTGATAAGAAGCCCCGCGAAAGCGGGGTTTTTTTTGCCCTGACGACAGAGGGCGCTGATCTGCAATCGATCAAAAAACCTTGTGCAAACGAACGAGTGCGTTAGCATCCGTCCCCGAATTGGCGCACCCGGGCATTTTTGCCCGTCTCTGTTGGTTTTCGCGCCGCAAACGCAATGGTTTTGGGGACTTGAAGATGAAGAAGTATCTGTCGATGCTGCTGGTCGGCGTCACGGCACTGGTTGCAGTCACTGCGGCGCAGGCTGGCGCAATTGATGAAGCGGTCAAACGCGGCACGTTGAAAGTCGGTATGGATCCGACCTACATGCCGTTCGAGATGACCAACAAGCGCGGCGAGATCATCGGCTTCGAAGTCGACATCCTCAAAGCCATGACCAAAGCCATGGGCGTCAAGCTGGAGCTGGTTTCGACCGGTTACGACGGGATTATCCCGGCGCTTATGACCGACAAGTTCGACATGATCGGCAGCGGCATGACCCTGACTCAGGAACGCAACCTGCGCCTGAACTTCAGCGAACCGTTCATCGTCGTCGGCCAGACCCTGCTGATCCGCAAGGAACTGGAAGGCACCATCAAGTCGTATAAAGACCTGAACACCGCCGACTACCGCATTACCTCAAAACTCGGCACCACCGGTGAAATGGTCGCCAAGAAGCTGATCTCCAAAGCCAAGTACCACGGCTACGACAACGAGCAGGAAGCCGTGCTCGACGTGGTCAACGGCAAGGCCGACGCCTTCATCTACGACGCGCCATACAACGTTGTCGCGGTAAACAAGGTCGGCGCCGGCAAACTGGTGTTCCTCGACAAGCCCTTCACCTACGAGCCACTGGCCTTCGGTCTGAAGAAGGGTGACTACGACAGCCTCAATTTCATCAACAACTTCCTGCACCAGATCCACGAAGACGGCACCTACGATCGCATCCATGACAAGTGGTTCAAGAGCACCGAGTGGCTCAAGGACATGGAATAACGCCGGTCTGCAAGACCGCGTTACCCCTTTCGCGAGCAGGCTCGCTCCCACATTGGAATGCATTTCAAATGTGGGAGCG
>NZ_JACSZV010000016.1 GCF_014472415.1 Pseudomonas sp. N40(2020) | reverse complement strand
CTTTTGATCTTATAAACAGCAAGATCAAAAGATCGCAGCCTTCGGCAGCTCCTACAGGGGACTTGTATGGGGTCAGAAGCCTTGCGGGGTCGAGCGGGCAACGATGGCTTCGACATCAAGCCCACGCGGCAACGCACCATACACACGGCCGCTACCACTCAACCGACTGGCAATAAACGCATCGCTCACCGCTGAATTCCCCGCCTCCAGCAACAGCTTGGCCTGCAAGCCAAGGGCAATGTCTTCGGTCAACTGCCGCGCCCGATACTGAATGTCGCCGGTGTCCTTGAACTGCGCCTGCAACTGCTGGATATGCGCAGCCAACCGTCTATCGCCATGGCCGTCACCCAGTTCACTGAACAGCACGTCCAGCACACCCGGCTCTTTCGACAGCGCGCGCAACACGTCGAGGCACTGCACGTTGCCCGAGCCTTCCCACGTCGAGTTGACCGGCGCCTCGCGGTACAGACGCGGCAGTATGCTGTCCTCGACATACCCGGCGCCGCCCATGCATTCCGCCGCTTCATTGATCATTGCCGGCGCGCGTTTGCAGATCCAGTATTTGCCCACCGCCGTCACCAACCGGGCGAACTGCGCTTCGTGGCGATCGTCCAAATGATCCAGCGCCTTGCCCATGCGCAGGCTCAGGGCCAGCGCGGCTTCGCTTTCCAGCGCCAGATCGGCCAGCACGTTCTGCATCAACGGTTGTTCGCTGAGCAACTTGCCGCCGACCTTGCGGTGCGCGCAGTGGTGGCTGGCCTGGGTCAGCGCCTGACGCATCAGCGAACTGGAGCCGACCATGCAATCGAAACGGGTCATCGCCACCATTTCAATGATGGTCGGCACGCCGCGCCCCTCTTCGCCGACCATCCACGCCAGCGCCCCGCGAAATTCCACTTCGCTGGAGGCGTTGGACTGGTTGCCGAGTTTGTTTTTCAGGCGTTGGATGTAGAACTGATTGCGCGTGTCGTCCGGGCGATGGCGCGGCAGCAGGAAACAGGTCAGGCCCTTGTCGGTCTGCGCCAGCGTGAGAAACGCATCGCACATCGGCGCCGAACAGAACCACTTGTGCCCAACCAGTTCATAAGCCTGGCCCGGACCGCTGGCGCCGACCGGATAGGCCTTGGTGGTGTTGGCGCGCACGTCGGTGCCGCCCTGTTTCTCGGTCATGGCCATGCCGATGGTGACACCGGCCTTGTGCGCCATGCCGACATTGCGCGGGTCGTATTCGGTGGCGAGGACTTTAGGCAACCATTGCTCGGCCAGATCAGTTTGCAGGCGCAGCGCCGGGACGCTGGCGAAGGTCATGGTCAGCGGGCAACCGCTGCCGGCCTCGGCCTGGCTGTGCAGATAGGTCATGGAAGCACGGGCGACATGCGCGCCGTCCTGCGGTTGCGCCCAAGGCAGCGAGGTCAGGCCATGCTCGACTGCCGTGCGCATCAGTTGGTGATAAGCAGGATGAAATTCCACCAGATCGATGCGATGACCGTAGCGGTCATGGCTGGCAAACGCCGGTTTGTTCTGATTGGCGAGGAACCCGGCCTCCATCAGCGGCCCGCCGGCCAGTGCGCCGTAGGCATCAATCCGCGACTCGGCCCAACCGGCGCCGAACCTGCGCGACCACTCCTGCAACGGCAGGTCGATGCGATAGAGGTTGGTGCCGTCCAGCGACGGCGGCTGGTTGGTGACCTCGTGGGTTTCGGCAAACTGATGCAGGTTCATGACGGGTTCCTTTTTCAGCGAGAAGGTCAGTTAAGCACCGCCCAAACGCCGAACAAAGTGTCATATCCGCCGAATTTGCGGCGCTTTTACCCTATCAACAGCAGAGCACCCGTCGCTCCAGCGCAGACTGCAAATCTTCGAATTTCACCGGTTTGTTCAGGTAGTCGATCACTGCATCCGTGGCGCAAACCTCGCGATCCGCGCTCAACGCCAGCATGAACACCGGCAAGTGGGCGCAACCCGGCAAGGCGTGGATCTGACAGCACAACGACGCGCCGTCATGGGCGGGCAACTGGCAATCGATCAAGACCGCATCAACAATTTCGCGCTGCAGGCAATCGAGCGCTGCTGCGCCGTTTTCAGCGGTACGCACGCGGAAGCCGAGTTTGAGCAGCATGCCGCGCATGACCAGTTGATTGACGGTGTTGTTGTCGACCAATAGCACCGTGCAGTCCTGCGGGGCACGGACGCAATCGCGCACATTCGCAGGGGTCGGCGCCGGCTCGACCACCGGCAATTCGAACTCCACGTCCAGCTGAAAGCGACTGCCACTTCCGGGTTCAGAGCGATGGGTGAGCTTGCCGCCAAGCAGTTCGACCAGTTGTCGGCAGATCGCCAGCCCTACTCCCAATCCACCGTACTCACGGGTCATCGAACCGTCGAGCTGGAAGAAGCGCTGGTACATCGTCGCCTCGCCCAGATCGGTAAAACCGATGCCGGTGTCGATCACAGCAAATGACAGCGCCAATCGATTGTCCGTCGACGGCTTGCCGGTGACCCGCAGCGCCAGCCCACCGACACGGGTGAACTTGATCGCGTTATCCAGCAGGCATTCCAGGCATTGCGCCAGTTTCGCGCTGTCGCCGTGCAGGCGATCCGGCAGGATCGGCAACACGTCAACCTTGAAGTCCAGCGACTTGCTTGCCGCGTTGCCTTCGAACTGAGCGCGCAACCCTTCAACCACACCCCGCAGGCTGAAACTGCCCGACGTCGCCTTGAGCCTGCCGGCCTGCAATTCGGTGAGGGTGAGGATGCCGTTGACCATGCGCATCATGTCCCGGGCGGAGCCGGCGGCGGTCTGGTGATATTGCTCAAGCTCGGGATCCAGATCGACGGTCTGCATCAGTTCCAGCGAACCGATCACACCGTTCATCGGCGTGCGCAGTTCGTGGGTCAGGGTCGCGAGAAATTCGTCCTTGAGCTTGTTGCTGTGGGCCAGTTGCTGGTTGAGCACTTCAAGTTTCTGCCCGGCATCAAACAGCGTCTGCGCCTGCTGCTCGCGCATCGCGTTGATGCGGTCAGCCAAGGCCAGCGACAACAAAGCCACTTCGATCGCCGAACCGATCTGGCTGGCGTACATCGTCAGGAACACGTTTGGCAGCAGGCCCAACACCATCAGCGTATTGATGACGCCGCCGAGCAGGAACGCCGACCATGCAATGATGAAATAGCGCGCCACGCGCAAGCCACGCCACCAGGCGAGAATCCCCGCCGCAAAAATCACCACCGTGAAGGTCAGCGCCAGCGTCGTCGCCAGGCGCAGGGCCAGGGCGTAACTGGTCATCAGCGACAAACCGACTACCAACGCACCGAATGCAATCAGGGCGATCAGCAAACGGTCGAGCCAGCGGCTGTGGGTCTTGGTCTGCAAGAAGCTGCGGGCGAACTGGCTACCGAACAGGCCCGCGCAACCGATAAAGAACGGCGTTGCCGCGTTGGCCCACCACGGATTGTCCGGCCAGAAATACTCGACCGCCGCGCCGTTCACCGACAGTTGATAGAGGCCGAACGAGCCAATGTAGAAGATGTAATAGAGGTAGCTGGTGTCGCGCACGCTGAGGAAGATGAACAGGTTGTAAACCAGCATTCCCAGCAGCACGCCATAAATGATGCCCAGCACATACAGGCGCACTGGCTGATCTTCGAGATACGCAGTGCTCGACCACAACGTCACCGGCGCCTGGATCGAGCCTTCACTGGCCAGTCGCAAGTAAAGGGTTTGTTGTTGATCCGGTTTGACGGCCAGGTTGAACAGGTAATTGTTCTGGCGGATCTCGCGACTGGCGAACGGCAAGGCGTCGCCGGTTTGCCGGATCAGGCGATAGTCGCCATTGGCATCGGCCATATAAAGGTCGAGATGATCGAGCGGTGGATAAGCCAGTTCCAGCAGCCAGGAGCGCTGTGCAGCGGGATTGCTCGGGCGGTAATGCAGATCGATCTTCAGCCAGAACGCCGAACGCGAGTACCCGGCATTGAGCGTGGCTTTATCGTGGGCTTTGAAATTGCCGGCGACGGCCTGCGCGCGGACGTCGGCAATGTTCGCCTGACCGCTCGGGTCTTCGAACACTTGCAGCGACCGGCCCAGAGGGAGGCTCTGGGTGAATTCGTCAAATTCGACGGCGCTCGCCATGAGGGGCAAGCAGAACAACAACATCAGCAAATAGCGCATTGAAGCCCCAGCGTGGCTCGTCCGGTTGTGTCAGGAAGCCCCCCCATTCCCTTTGAGTAGACGTAAAACCGGTATTACCTGTTATTGGTTTGGATCCAGACTAGCATAGCCGTTGATGGCCATTGAACACCATCGAAATTTTTCCTACAAAGGCTCTAGAACGGGCGTTTCAGAGCAAAGCACCGAGCTAGAGCTGTTGAGTTGGTCAGGTTGTGACAAACCGGTCAGCATTCTCTGACCGGGTTATCCGCCAGGCACAACGGCACTGAACCGAAAAATCAGGTTTGGTGGTAAGCTCGCGCACCATGAATATCTACAGCTCCCGCCCCGTTGTCCTCTGTCTCTCCGGCCACGACCCCAGTGGTGGCGCCGGCTTGCAGGCAGATATAGAAGCCTTGCTCGCGCAGGGTTGCCATGCGGCTCCGGCCGTCACCGCACTGACCGTGCAAGACACCGTCAACGTCACTGATTTCCGCGTCCTCGACCGTGAGTGGGTATTGGCTCAGGCCAATGCCGTGCTCAACGACTCCGAAGTCGCAGCGGTCAAACTGGGCATGCTCGGTTCGCTGGAAATGGTCGACACCGTTGTCGAACTGCTTTCGGCGCACCCGCATTTGCCGGTGGTCTGCGACCCGGTGCTGCGCGCCGGCGGCGGCGGACGCCTGGGCAAGGACGAAGTCGGCTATGCGATGCGTGAGCGTCTGCTGCCGCTATCAATCATTGCCACCCCCAACCTTCCCGAAGCCCGCATCCTCGCCGAACTGCCCGAAGGCACAGCGGACGAGTGCGCTGAAAAACTTTTGCCGTTCGTCAAAAACCTGCTGATCACCGGCGGTCATGGCGACGAAACTGAAATCCACAACCGCCTGTACAGCCGCGACGGCCTGCGTGAAACCTTCTATTGCCAGCGTTTGCCGGGCAGTTATCACGGCTCCGGTTGCACCTTGGCCAGCGCTTTGGCTGGCCGACTGGCCCAAGGCGAGAATCTCGCCAGCGCGGTACGCAGTGCATTGGATTACACCTGGCGCACCCTGCGCGATGCCGAACAACTGGGCAAAGGCCAGTTTGTACCGCGTCGCCTGCCGCTGGATTTCTGCTCGTAACGTCGTGAGGTCTGCCTGATGAAACTACGTGGCCTGTACGCCATCACCGACAGCCAGTTGCTGGCCGGCAAATTCCTGTCGTACGTGGAGGCGGCGCTGGAAGGCGGCGTCACCCTGCTGCAATACCGCGACAAGAGCAGCGACGAGGCCCGGCGTCTGCGCGAGGCCGAAGCGCTGCGCGATTTGTGTGCGCGCTACAAGACGCAGTTGATCATCAACGATGACGCCGAACTGGCTGCACGCCTGAACGTCGGCGTGCATCTGGGCCAGACCGACGGCCCGCTGTCGCCGACCCGCGCCCTGCTCGGCTCGAAAGCGATCATAGGCTCGACCTGCCACGCGCAGATCGAACTGGCCGAACAAGCTGCCAAAGAAGGTGCGAGCTACGTCGCCTTCGGTCGCTTCTTCAACTCCAACACCAAACCCGGCGCGCCGACCTGCAGCCTCGACCTGCTCGACGAAGCCCGCCGCAAACTGCATTTGCCGATCTGCGCGATCGGCGGCATCACCCTCGACAACGCCGCGCCGTTGGTGGCCCATGGTGTCGACCTGCTGGCCGTCGTCCACGGCCTGTTCGGCGCTGAAACCACCGCCGAAGTGACCCGCCGCGCCCGCGCCTTCAACGAATTACTGAAAGTCTGATTTGAGAGCCCGATCATGTCTCGTTCCGAAACCCTGTTTGCCAATGCCCAGAAACACATCCCCGGTGGCGTGAACTCGCCGGTTCGCGCGTTCAAGAGCGTTGGCGGCACGCCGCTGTTCTTCAAACACGCCGAAGGCGCCTACGTCACCGACGAAGACGACAAGCGTTATGTCGATTACGTGGGTTCGTGGGGGCCGATGATCCTTGGCCACAGCCACCCGGACGTTCTGGACGCAGTGCGCAATCAACTGCAACACGGCTTGTCTTACGGCGCGCCGACCGCGATGGAAACCGAGATGGCCGATCTGGTCTGCTCGCTGGTGCCATCGATGGACATGGTGCGCATGGTCAGCTCCGGCACCGAAGCGACCATGAGCGCGATCCGTCTGGCCCGCGGTTACACCGGTCGTGACAGCATCATCAAGTTCGAAGGCTGCTACCACGGCCACTCCGACAGCCTGCTGGTCAAGGCCGGTTCCGGCGCACTGACCCAAGGCGTACCGAGTTCGGCTGGCGTGCCAGCGGCGTTTGCCAAACACACCCTGACCCTGCCGTTCAACGACATCGACGCGGTGGAAACAATGCTCGCAGAAGTCGGTCGGGACGTCGCCTGCATCATCGTCGAGCCAGTGGCCGGCAACATGAACTGCGTACCGCCGGCACCGGGTTTCCTTGAGGGCCTGCGCACACTCTGCGACAAGCACGGCGTGGTGCTGATTTTCGACGAAGTGATGACCGGTTTCCGCGTCGCCCTCGGCGGCGCTCAGGCCTACTACGGCGTGACCCCGGACCTGACCACGTTCGGCAAAATCATTGGCGGCGGCATGCCGGTCGGCTGCTTCGGTGGCAAGCGTGAAATCATGGAGCGCATCGCGCCGCTGGGCCCGGTGTATCAGGCGGGCACCTTGTCGGGTAACCCGTTGGCCATGGCCGCCGGCCTGACCACTCTGCGCCTGATCAGCCGTCCGGGTTTCCACGACGAACTAACCGACTACACCACACGCCTGCTCGACGGTCTGCAACAGCGCGCCGATGCCGCGGGGATTCCCTTCGTGACCACGCAGGCAGGCGGCATGTTCGGCCTGTACTTCAGCGGCGCTGACGACATCGTCACTTTTGAAGACGTGATGGCCAGCGACGCAGCGCTGTTCGGTCGCTTCTTCCACCTGATGCTGGAAGGTGGCGTGTACCTGGCGCCGAGCGCATTCGAAGCCGGTTTCACCTCGATCGCGCATGGCGAAGCCGAGTTGAAACTGACCCTGGACGCTGCCGAACGCGCCTTCGCTGCACTGAAGTAATCGCCGCACCGCTGACGTTGGCTATCGCCGACGTCAGCTTTCACCTACATCCACCCGGTTTTTCCGACGCACCTGCCAGAATTCACCCGTAAAGTGGGCGATATATTCCCCGCGCAGCAGAAAAACGAGTAAAGACTTTGTAAGGTTGGCCCTGCTTATTTCATAATGCGCGCTTATTGGATCCCTCGATGGGTCCGCGTGCCCTTCAGAGGTAAGTCGATTCCCATGAACCGCACCGGCCGCACCCTTGCCTTGGGCTGCCTGTTGCTCCTTCAGCCCCTGCTCGCGCATGCACAAGCAGGCGGCAACTCGTTGTTGATCCCGGCGATGGGTCGTTGCACCCTCAATACTCAGCCGCAAGACGTCACGCAGGCACTGGCCGCCTGCCAGAAAGCGGCGGACGAAGGGGATGCGCAAGCGCAATACGAGTTGGGTGAGTTCTACTACGACGGCAAGAATGCGCCGCGCGACCTCAATCAAGCCCTGAGCTATTTCGAAAAAGCCTCGTTGCAAGGCCACGCTCAGGCGCAATTCAAGCTCGGCACCATGTTCTTCCACGGTGAAGGCGTACAGGCCAACAATATTCAGGCGTACATCGTGCTGAAGATGGCGGCGGTCAACGGCGCCGAAGAGGCACTGGACACGGCCGACGAAGTCTCCGAAAAAATGTCCCGCGAAGATCTCGAAACCGCTACGCAGGTGCTCGGGCAAATTTTCCGTAAATACCTGATGGAACTGCAGAGCGCCGATGGGCGCACGCCGTTCTCACCACTGCCCTGATCAGCGATAGTTCCCACGCAGAGCGTGGGAACGATCAGCATCCAGAATTAGCTGTTACTTCTCAGGCATCGGCATCGGAAACGGCATCACATTGCCGACCGCGCCGCGGGCTTCGCTGATTTTCGGCGTGCCCAGACGCTCGACTTCGTCGATACGCACGATCGAATGCATCGGCACAAAGCTGCGCACCACGCCTTCAAACTGCGCCTTGAGCTTTTCTTCGCTCGGATCGACGACCACTTGCGTGCGCTCGCCAAAGACGAACTCTTCCACTTCCAGAAAGCCCCACAGATCACTTTGATAGATCTGCTTGGCGTACATTTCGAACACCTGGCCCTGGTTGAGGAAAATCACCTTGTAGATTGGAGCTTCGCGTTTGGTCATGGCGGGCGGACAACATCGGGGATAAAAATGAGGGCGCGAACTATAGCATAGCCACTGGACGCACAGCGGTAGGAACCTGAGGGCATGTTCCCTATAATGCGCGGTTCTTTGAATCACGTGACGACCAAAATCCATGGCCAAGAAGCTTTACATCGAAACCCACGGTTGCCAGATGAACGAGTACGACAGCTCGCGCATGGTCGATCTGCTGGGCGAACATCAGGCCCTGGAAGTCACCGCTCGCGCGGAAGACGCCGACGTGATTCTGCTCAACACCTGCTCAATCCGCGAGCGCGCCCAGGATCGGGTGTACTCGCAGCTCGGCCGTTGGCGCGAACTGAAGCTGGCCAACCCGGAGATGGTGATCGCCGTCGGCGGTTGCGTAGCCAGCCAGGAAGGCGCGGCGATCCGCGATCGCGCCCCGTATGTCGACGTCGTTTTCGGCCCGCAAACGCTGCACCGCCTGCCGGAGATGATCGACGCCGCACGCAGCACCAAGCTGCCGCAAGTCGACGTCTCGTTCCCGGAAATCGAAAAATTCGACCACTTGCCCGAGCCGCGTATCGACGGCCCGAGCGCTTACGTGTCGGTGATGGAAGGCTGCAGCAAGTACTGCACGTTCTGCGTGGTGCCCTACACCCGTGGCGAAGAAGTCAGCCGGCCGTTCGACGACGTGATCGCCGAGATCATCCACCTTGCCGAAAACGGCGTGCGTGAAGTGACCTTGCTGGGGCAGAACGTCAACGGCTATCGCGGCACCACCCATGATGGTCGCCTGGCTGATCTCGCCGAGCTGATCCGTGTGGTCGCCGCCGTCGATGGCATCGACCGCATTCGCTACACCACCTCACACCCGCTGGAGTTCTCCGACAGCCTGATCCAGGCCCACGCCGACGTGCCGGAACTGGTCAAACACCTGCACTTGCCGGTGCAATCGGGTTCGGACCGGATTCTGGCGGCGATGAAGCGTAACCACACGGCGCTGGAGTACAAATCCAAGCTGCGCAAACTGCGTGCGGCGGTACCGGGGATCTGCATCAGCTCGGATTTCATCGTCGGTTTCCCCGGTGAAACCGAGAAAGATTTCGAACAGACCATGAAGCTGATTGCCGACGTTGGTTTCGACTTTTCCTACTCATTCGTCTACAGCCAGCGCCCGGGCACACCGGCCGCTGATCTGGCGGATGACACCCCGGAAGAGCTGAAAAAGGAACGTCTGAACGCGCTGCAACACCGCTTGAATCAGCAAGGTTTCGAGATCAGCCGACAAATGGTCGGTTCGATCCAGCGGATTCTGGTGACCGATTATTCGAAGAAGGACCCGGGCGAGCTGCAAGGGCGCACCGAGAATAATCGTATCGTCAACTTCCGCTGCGACAATCCAACCTTGATCGGCCAGTTCGCCGACGTGCATATCGACGCGGCGCAACCGCATTCGTTGCGTGGCTCGCTGATTCAGTAACACTGCATTTCCCCTGTAGGAGCGAGCCTGCTCGCTCCTACAGGGACAGCGCCAGACCCGGGAATCGCGTTGCGATATTTAAGAGCTTTCGCACCCACGCCTCTGGCGTTATCCTTGATTTCATCTTAATTGCCCCAGGGCGGCTAAATACGACCTTGAACGCACCCATAGAACCACATCGTTTTATTCTCGAGCCCTTTGAGGCTGGCCGCTTCGCCAATCTGTGCGGGCAATTCGACGAGCATTTGCGCTTGATCGAACAGCGCCTGACCATCGAGATCCGCAATCGCGGAAACCAGTTCGAACTGATCGGCGACCCCAAGCACACCACTTCTGCGGAAAACCTGCTGCGCCGCTTGTACCGGGAAACCAAGGGTACCGAGCTGTCGCCTGACATGGTGCACCTGTTCCTCCAGGAATCGGCCGTCGTAGAACTGGACAACCACGCCCCCGCCGAAGCGTCCGTCGCCCTGCGCACCAAGAAAGGCATGATTCGCCCTCGCGGCTTGAATCAACTGCGCTATGTGAAGGAAATCCTCGGCAACGACATCAACTTCGGCATCGGCCCGGCCGGTACCGGCAAGACCTACCTGGCCGTGGCCTGCGCGGTTGATGCACTGGAGCGCGAGCAAATCCGCCGCATCCTGCTGGTGCGTCCGGCAGTTGAGGCGGGCGAAAAACTCGGCTTCCTGCCCGGCGACCTGTCGCAGAAGATCGACCCGTACCTGCGCCCGCTCTACGACGCGCTCTACGAGATGCTCGGCTTCGAATACGTGGCCAAGCTGATCGAGCGTCAGGTGATCGAAGTCGCGCCGCTGGCTTACATGCGTGGCCGTACACTGAACAACAGCTTCATCATCCTCGACGAAAGCCAGAACACCACCGTCGAACAGATGAAGATGTTCCTGACCCGGATCGGCTTCGGCTCAACTGCGGTCATCACCGGCGACATTACTCAGGTCGACTTGCCGAAAGGCACCAAGTCCGGTCTGCACCATGTGATCGAGGTGCTGAAAGACGTGCCGGGCATCAGCTTCACTCACTTCCAGCCTAAAGACGTCGTGCGCCATCCTTTGGTACAGCGGATCGTCGAAGCCTACGAGCGCTTCGAAAACCGTGACGAAGCACCCAAGGAAACCTCGCGAAATGCTTGAGCTAGACCTGCAAATCGCGACTGACGCGAGCGCGCCGAGTGAGGTCGACTTCCGCCTGTGGTGCGAACTGGCCCTGCGCCAGCGCACCGCTGACTCGGAAATGACCATTCGTCTGGTCGACGAGGAAGAAGGCCGCGAACTCAATCACACCTGGCGCCAAAAGGACTACGCGACCAACGTCCTGTCGTTCCCCGCCGAAGTGCCCGACGAGTTTCTCGATATCCCGCTGCTGGGCGATCTGGTGATCTGCGTGGCCGTGGTCGAGCGCGAAGCTGCTGAACAAGGCAAGGAACTAAAGGCCCACTGGGCACATCTGGTCATTCACGGCTGCTTGCATCTGCTCGGTTACGACCATATAGATGACGAAGAAGCCGAAGAAATGGAAGCACTGGAACGCGAGTTGCTTGCTGAACTGGGCTATCCCGATCCGTACGCGGACGACGAAACCGAACCATCCCCTATCGTTACAACAAAGGATTCAGAGTAATCGCTATGAGCGAAGATCGATCGAGCAACGGGCAGAAGTCTTGGCTGGGTAAACTGACCCAGGCTTTTGCCCACGAGCCGAAGAACCGTCAGGAGCTGCTTGAGCTGCTGCGCGATGCACATCAAAACAAGCTGCTGGACAGCGAAGCGCTGGCCATCGTCGAAGGCGCCATTCAGGTAGCTGACCTGCAAGTACGCGACATCATGGTGCCGCGCTCGCAGATGATCAGCATCAAGGCGACCCAGACACCCCGTGAATTCCTCCCCGCCGTGGTCGACTCGGCCCACTCGCGCTACCCGGTCATCGGCGAAAGCCATGACGACGTGATGGGCGTGCTGCTGGCCAAGGATCTGCTGCCGCTGATCCTCAAGGAGAACGGCGACAGCTTCAACATCAAGGACCTGCTGCGCCCGGCCACGTTCGTGCCGGAGTCCAAGCGTCTGAACGTGTTGCTGCGTGAATTCCGCGCCAACCACAACCACATGGCCATCGTCATTGACGAATACGGCGGCGTGGCCGGTCTGGTGACCATCGAAGACGTGCTGGAACAAATCGTCGGCGACATCGAAGACGAGCACGACGTCGAAGAAGACAGCTACATCAAGCCGCTGCCCAGCGGTGACTTCCTGATCAAGGCCCTGACGCCGATCGAGAACTTCAACGAGTTCTTCGACAGCGAGTTCTCCGATGATGAATTCGACACCGTCGGCGGCCTGGTGATGAGCGCGTTCGGGCACTTGCCAAAACGTAACGAAATCACTGAAATCGGCGCCTATCGTTTCCGCATTCTGAACGCCGACAGCCGTCGGATTCACTTGCTGCGACTCTCGCCAATCGCTCGGTAATCATTAAGGATAGAAATGCGCTGGACAACCCGCCCCGGCTGGCCCGGTAACCTGCTGGCCGTGGCGGCCGGTGCAATCACCACCCTCGCTCTGGCACCGTTCGATATCTGGCCGCTGGCCTTGCTGGCGGTCGGCCTGTTCTATGCCGGGTTGCGCGAGCTGAGCCCGCGTCAGGCGGTGGGCCGTGGCTGGTGCTTCGGTTTCGGCCTGTTCGGCGCTGGCACCAGTTGGATTTACTACAGCATCCACCACTTCGGCGGCGCTTCGGTGTTGCTGGCCGGTTTCCTGATGCTGCTGTTTACCGCAGCGATTGCGTTCTTCTTCGCCCTGCCCGCCTGGATTTGGGCGCGCTGGTTGCGTCGCAACGAAGCGCCGCTGGCCGATGCGCTGGCATTCGCTGCGTTGTGGGTGGGTCAGGAGGCGTTTCGCGGCTGGTTCCTTACCGGTTTTCCGTGGCTGTATTCCGGATACAGTCAGCTCGATGGGCCGCTGTCCGGCCTGGCGCCGGTCGGTGGCATGTGGCTGGTGTCGTTCGTTCTGGCGCTGACTGGCGCGCTGATCTACAACGCGCCGCGCCTGCTGCAAACCGGTCGCAAGGCTTTTGTTGCCGTTGGCCTGCTGTTGCTGGTCGGGCCGTGGGTGGCGGGCATTGCGCTCAAGGGTCACGCCTGGACCAGTCCGTCCGGCGCGCCGCTGACCGTCGCAGCGATTCAGGGCAACGTCGCACAAAGCATGAAATGGGATCCGGCAGAACTTAACGCACAGCTGGCGTTGTACCGCGATCTGAGTTTGCGCTCCAAACCAGTGGATCTGCTGATCTGGCCGGAAACCGCCGTGCCGGTGCTCAAGGAATCCGCCGAGGGTTACCTGAGCATGATGGGGACCTTCGCCGCCGAGCGTAAATCGGCCTTGATTACCGGTGTACCCATTCGCCAAACGGTGCATCACGAGAGACGCTTCTACAACGGTATTACCGTGGTTGGCGAAGGTGATGGCACTTACTTGAAGCAAAAACTCGTGCCGTTCGGTGAATACGTGCCATTGCAGGACATCCTGCGTGGACTGATCGCGTTCTTCGACCTGCCGATGTCCGACTTTGCCCGTGGCCCCGCGGACCAACCTCTGTTGCAAGCCAAGGGGTATCAGATCGCACCGTTCATTTGCTACGAAGTGGTCTATCCGGAGTTCGCCGCCAGTCTGTCGGCGCGTAGTGATCTGCTACTGACAATCAGTAACGACACTTGGTTCGGCACCTCGATCGGCCCACTGCAACACTTGCAGATGGCGCAAATGCGCGCCCTTGAGGCGGGTCGCTGGATGATCCGCGCGACCAACAATGGCGTGACCGGTTTGATCAACCCGTTCGGGCAGATCACCGAGCAGATTCCGCAGTTCGAGCAAGGCATTTTGTACGGCGAAGTGGTACCGATGCATAACCTGACGCCGTATCTGCAATGGCGTTCGTGGCCGTTGATCATCCTGTGCGTATTGCTGTTTGGCTGGGCGCTGATGGCCAGCCGGATGTCCAAAACCCTCTAAAGCAAAAGATCGCAGCCTGCGGCAGCTCCTACACGGTATATGTGTTCACCGTGTAGGAGCTGCCGCAGGCTGCGATCCTTTGATCTTCAGCGATAGAAAAACGAATACCCCACCTGCCCCACCGCTTCATTGAGCAACTGCCCGCTCTGCCAGATCGACTTGAACTCCGGCAGCCAGCCACCAAATGGCCTGGCGTTATCGGTGCCGAGAAACCCGACTGGCGCCGGCACCACTTCAAATCCCGCCTTCTCGAAACTCCAGACCGAGCGCGGCATATGCCAGGCCTGTGTCACCACGACCACGCGCTTGATCCCCTGCGGCAACAACATATCAGCACTGAATTTGGCGTTTTCCCATGTGGTACGGCTCTCACCCTCTTGCCAGCGCACAGTCACGCCGAAGTCATCCAGTAACGAGTCAGCCATCAATTTCGCCTCGGTCGGCGGCGTGCCGTAATGCAAGCCGCCACTGGTCAGAATCGGCAATCCCGACGCCTTGGCCAGCCGTGCCGCATAGCGCTGACGCTCCAGCCCCACGCCGGTCGGCTGATCCTCGCCCCAGGCCAGATCACCGCGCTCACGCCCGGAACCCAGCACTACAATCGCATCGGCCCGTTGCGCGAGCGTCGCCCACTCTTCGCGAGCCAGCGGCGGCTCGCGCTCAAGGGCCTTGGCGCCCCACTGCACGACCACCGGCAGACTCATCAGCCAGAGCCCTCCAAAACCAATGGCAAAACACAATCCAGCGAGGCGCGGCCGTGAGCGTCGCAGCCACCAGGCAGCCAGCAACAGCAGTAAAAGAATGCCGGGCGGCAGCAAAAGTTGTTTGATGAAGTAACGAAAAGGCATCGGGCATCTCCAAAGATGCCCGAAGCCTAAGTGGGTTAAACCAACGCGACAACCGATAGGGTGGGATCCTGTTGAAAAAGATCCGTTTCTTGACCTGCCATGCGCTTACTTGGCCTGCAAAGCACGCACCTTGACGGTGTCTTTGCGGGGCGCCTTGTCCTTGAGCCAGATGACCTTGGCCGAATGTGCTGCATCGAGCTGCTTCACTGCTTGCGACAAGCATCCGTGCGTTTCACGTTCACTGCGATCCAGATAGGCCTTGACCAGTTTGAACTCGGCGGGGCTCAAGCCACGCAATTCCAGTTCCAAGGGGCGCTCATCGCGCAGCCGATCAGCGGTTTTTGCAGCATCCAGGGCCA
Source organism: Pseudomonas sp. N40(2020) (assembly GCF_014472415.1). GTDB lineage: Bacteria > Pseudomonadota > Gammaproteobacteria > Pseudomonadales > Pseudomonadaceae > Aquipseudomonas. The sequence goes on along the minus strand of NZ_JACSZV010000016.1, from coordinate 101,011 downwards.
TCCCCAGACGATCCATCAACCGTTCGTACAACTCAGGTTTCGTGACGCTTCTTTGCTGTTGCTCCACCATCCCTCACCTCATTGAAGATAAGACTCACTCCCCAGTTAGAGCTTAGCTTCGCTGCACAAACCGGCTACACGCCGCGACCAACGGCCCTCGCCAAGGATTTACCGGTCCAAACAGCTGTAATCAGGGTTTCCCTAGGCCAAGCGCGGTCATGTATGCTACGGCGCTTCCTGTCATTCCACTTCCAGCTCGTCCGGGCCATCCCGATGCCGCGTTGAAGAGGATTAGGCCACCCATATCCAGTACAAAAGTAGCCATGCACGAACAATATCAGCCCCGTGAAATCGAAGCCGCCGCCCAGTCGTTCTGGGACGAGCAAAAGTCCTTTGAAGTCAGTGAACAGCCAGGCAAGGAGACTTTCTACTGCCTGTCGATGTTCCCTTACCCCAGCGGCAAGCTACACATGGGGCACGTGCGCAACTACACCATCGGCGACGTGATCTCCCGCTATCAGCGCATGCAAGGCAAGAACGTTCTGCAACCGATGGGTTGGGACGCCTTCGGCATGCCGGCAGAAAACGCCGCGATGAAAAACAACGTCGCGCCGGCCAAGTGGACCTACGAAAACATCGCCTACATGAAAACCCAGCTGCGCAGCCTGGGCCTGGCGGTGGACTGGTCGCGCGAAGTCACCACCTGCAAGCCGGATTACTACCGTTGGGAACAATGGCTGTTCACTCGCCTGTTCGAAAAAGGCGTGATCTACCGTAAAAACGGCACCGTGAACTGGGACCCGATCGATCAGACCGTTCTGGCCAACGAACAGGTGATCGACGGTCGCGGCTGGCGTTCCGGCGCGCTGATCGAAAAGCGCGAAATCCCGATGTACTACTTCAAGATCACCGCTTACGCGGATGAGCTGCTGGAGAGCCTCGATGAACTGACTGGCTGGCCTGAACAGGTCAAGACCATGCAGCGCAACTGGATCGGCAAATCCCGCGGCATGGAAGTGCAGTTCCCGTACAACGTCGACTCCATCGGCGAAGCCGGCACCCTGAAAGTCTTCACTACCCGTCCGGACACCCTGATGGGCGCGACCTACGTCGCCGTGGCCGCCGAACACCCGCTGGCCACCCAGGCTGCGCAGAACAACCCTGAGCTGCAAGCGTTCATCGCTGAATGCAAGGGCGGCAGCGTTGCCGAAGCCGACGTGGCCACTCAAGAGAAAAAAGGCCTGCCGACCGGCCTGTTCGTCGAGCACCCGCTGACCGGTGAAAAACTCCCGGTATGGGTCGCCAACTATGTATTGATGCATTACGGCGATGGCGCAGTAATGGCTGTGCCGGCTCACGACGAGCGCGACTTCGAATTCGCCCACAAGTACAACCTGCCGGTGAAATCGGTGGTGCGTACCAGCTCCGGCGACACCAACCCGGCCCCGTGGCAAGACGCCTACGGCGAGCACGGCACGCTGATCAACTCCGCTGAGTTCGACGGTCTGGACTTCGCCGGCGCGTTCGACGCCATCGAAGTCGCACTGATCAAGAAAGAACTGGGCGCTTCGCGCACTCAGTTCCGTCTGCGCGACTGGGGCATCAGCCGTCAGCGCTACTGGGGCTGCCCGATTCCGATCATCCACTGCGATGCGTGCGGTGACGTGCCGGTGCCGGAAGACCAATTGCCAGTCGTACTGCCGGAAGACGTGGTGCCGGACGGCGCCGGTTCGCCGCTGGCACGCATGCCCGAGTTTTACGAGTGCAGCTGCCCGAAATGCGGCCAGCCTGCCAAGCGTGAAACCGACACCATGGACACCTTCGTCGAGTCCTCGTGGTACTACGCCCGCTACGCCTCGCCGCACTTTGAAGGTGGCCTGGTGGAAAAATCCGCGGCCGACCACTGGCTGCCGGTTGATCAGTACATTGGCGGTATCGAACACGCGATCCTGCACCTGCTCTACGCGCGCTTCTTCCACAAGCTGATGCGTGACGAAGGTCTGGTGAGCTCCAACGAGCCGTTCAAGAATCTGCTGACCCAGGGCATGGTGATCGCCGAGACTTACTATCGTCGCGAAGCCAACGGTGCCTACACCTGGTTCAACCCGGCGGACGTCGAACTGGAACGTGACAGCAAGGCCAAAGTCATCAGCGCCAAGCTGATTGCCGACGGTCTGCCGGTGGAAATCGGCGGCACCGAGAAGATGGCCAAGTCGAAGAACAACGGCGTTGACCCACAGTCGATGATCGACCAGTTCGGTGCCGACACCTGCCGCCTGTTCATGATGTTCGCCTCGCCACCTGACATGAGCGCGGAATGGTCCGACTCCGGCGTCGAGGGTTCGCACCGTTTCCTCAAGCGTGTCTGGCGTCTGGCGCAGGCCCACGTATCTCAGGGCCTGCCGGGCAAACTGGATGTTGCGGGCCTGAACGACGAGCAGAAAGCCGTTCGCCGTGCGATCCACCTGGCCATCAAGCAGGCCAGCCACGACGTCGGCCAGAACCACAAATTCAACACCGCCATCGCTCAGGTGATGACGCTGATGAACGTGCTGGAAAAAGCCGCGCAAGGCACCGAACAGGATCGCGCACTGGTGCAGGAAGGTCTGGAAGCCGTGACGTTGCTGCTGGCGCCGATCACACCGCACATCAGCCATGAGCTGTGGAGCCGACTGGGCCACGCCGATCCGGTGATCGACGCTGGCTGGCCAGCAGTGGACGAGACTGCGCTGGTGCAGGACAGCCTGACCCTGGTCATCCAGGTCAACGGCAAGCTGCGCGGTCAGATCGAAATGCCGGCCAGCGCGACTCGCGAAGAAGTCGAAGCCGCTGCTCGTGCCAACGACAACGTGCTGCGGTTCGTCGATGGCCTGACTATTCGTAAAGTGATCGTAGTGCCCGGGAAACTGGTCAATATCGTCGCCAGCTAATTGGATCGGGCGTCAGGTGTGCCTGGCGCCCAGTAAAACCTTTCGGGCCGCATGAACGGCCCACATGGTTTCAAGGGGAGCAACACAATGATCAAACGCAATCTGCTGGTGATGGGCCTCGCCGTCCTGTTGAGCGCCTGCGGTTTCCAGCTGCGCGGCACTGGCACCACCGAACTGACCATCAAGGAACTCGACCTGAGTGCGCGTAACGCCTACGGCGAGACCGTCACCCAACTGCGTCAGGTACTGGAATCCAGCGGCGTCAAGATTTACAGCGGCGCGCCTTACAAGCTGTACCTGGCTGACGAACAGGAAAGCCAGCGCATCCTCAGCTATGCCGGTGCCGGTCGTACGGGCGAGTATCAGGTCAACACCGTCCTGAGCTACGACATCCGTGGCAACAAAAACCTTTCGCTGCTGAGCGACAAGCTTGAAGTGCAGAAAGTGTTTATCCACGACGGCAACAACCTCGTCGGCTCCGATCAGGAAGCCAACGACGCCCGTCGCGATATTCGTCGCGAGCTGGTTCAGCGCATGATGCTGCGTCTGCAACAGCTGACCCCGGGTCAACTGGAGCAACTGCAACAGGCTGCCAATAACCGCGCCAAGGCAGAAGCCGACGCGCTGGAAGCGGCGCAAAAGGCTGAAGCGGAAACCCCGCGTCAGTCGCCGCTCGAAGTTCCGCAGCAGTAAGACGTTCGGGGCGCTCAGGCGCCCCGTTCGATTGCTCTTATGAAGCTCGCTCCCGCTCAACTCGGCAAACACCTGCAAGGCGCCCTTGCGCCGGTCTACATCATCAGCGGCGATGACCCGCTGCTATGTCAGGAAGCCGCCGATGCCATCCGCCTTGCTGCCCGCCAGCAAGGTTTCGACGAACGCCAAGTCTTCGCCGCCGACGCCAGTTTCGATTGGGGCACGTTGTTGCAGGCCGGCGCGAGCATGTCGTTGTTTGCTGAAAAGCGCTTGCTGGAACTGCGTCTTCCGTCGGGAAAACCCGGTGACAAGGGCGCTGCCGCCTTCATCGAATACTGCTCGCGTCCTGCCGAAGACACCGTCCTGCTGATCAGCCTGCCCAAGCTCGACGGCAGCGCGCAGAAGACCAAGTGGGGCAAGGCACTGGTTGAAGGCCAGCAAACCCAGTTCATCCAGATCTGGCCGGTGGATGCCAATCAACTGCCAAGCTGGATTCGTCAGCGCTTGTCTCAGGCCGGGTTGTCGGCCAGCCAGGACGCCGTGGAACTGATTGCTGCGCGTGTCGAGGGCAACCTGCTCGCCGCTGCGCAAGAAATCGAAAAGCTCAAGCTGATGGCCGAAGGCGGCCAGATCACCGTCGAAACCGTGCAGGCCGCTGTGGCGGACAGTGCGCGCTTCGATGTGTTTGGCCTGACCGATGCCGTACTCAACGGCGAACCGGCTCACGCCCTGCGCATGCTCGAAGGGCTGCGCGGTGAAGGTGTCGAACCGCCGGTGATTCTCTGGGCGCTGGCGCGGGAGTTGCGCCTGCTGGCCAATATCTCGCTGCAGTACAGCCAGGGCACGCCGCTGGACAAGGCCTTCAGCCAGTCCAAACCGCCGATCTGGGACAAGCGCAAACCGTTGATGAGCAAAGCCCTGCAACGCTACTCGGCGCAACGCTGGGCGCAGTTGTTGCTGGAGGCCCAGCGCATCGACGCACAGATCAAGGGCCAGGCGGCCGGGTCACCGTGGATGAGTCTGAGTCGGTTGGCACTGTTGATGGCTGGCCAACGTTTGTCATTGCCTGCCGAATAAAAATCAGACGATCGCAGCCTTCTGTAGGAGCTACGGCACGCTTCGATCTTTTGATCTTGTTTTCCTACAAAACGACCTGCATTTGCCCTATAGACAGACGCCCGACATCGGCAGATTATTTCCCCCGCAAAACCTACTCACCCAAGAGAACCCTCATGAGCAAAAAGCCATCGAAACATGGCCCGAACAAGGCCAAATCCATCATCGCCCAACCCCTGTTCCGCAGTCGCCAGGAACGACCAACCAAGGGTAAAGGCAGCTACCGCCGCGAAGCCTTCCAGTCTGACAACTGGGAGGCTTCTTACTTTCTGGCTGCCTGAAGCACAGTACCCCCCGGTCATGTTAAGGTCTGCACCTGATTCGTATCCTCTGGACCTGTGCATGCCCTTTTGTCTTTCCCATCGTTGGCCTGTTCGCCAATTGGTTGCTGCCACAAGTTTCATCCTGCTTGTTGCCTGTGCGGAAAAACCTACCGCCGCCGACGCGCAACCTCTTCAAGCGGCCCCTGTCGCCACGGCCCCAGCGATCATTCCGCCGGTAGTGCCGTCCGCCGACCCTCTCGACCTTCAACCGACCCAGTCCTTTGCCGAATGGCAGGCGGGTTTTCGCAAGGATGCGCTCGCCGCCGGGATCCGCGCCGATCTGTTCGATCGTGCGTTTGCCAGTGTCAGCTTCGACGCCAGCGTGATTCGCGCCGATCGCAGCCAGCCAGAGTTCTCCCGCCCGGTCTGGGAATACCTCGATGGCGCGCTATCGCCGCTGCGAGTACGCAAAGGCCAGGCGCTGATCAACCAGTACGCCGACATTCTGCAAAGCATCGAACAGCGTTATGGCGTTGATCGTCAGGCACTGGTGTCGGTGTGGGGCATGGAAAGTAACTTCGGTCAATTCCAGGGCAGCAAATCGGTGATCAACTCGCTGGCCACCCTCGCCTACGAAGGCCGCCGTCCGGGCTTTGCACACGCGCAATTGATCGCCGCGCTACAAATTCTGCAACAAGGCGATATCACACCCGAGAAGATGCTCGGTTCCTGGGCCGGCGCCATGGGCCAGACCCAGTTCATTCCGACCACCTACAACACCCACGCTGTGGATTTCGACGGTGACGGTCGCCGCGACATCTGGGGCAGCCCGGCCGACGCCCTGGCCTCGACTGCGCACTACCTGCAAAGCTCTGGCTGGCAGCGCGGCCAGCCTTGGGGTTTCGAGGTGCAACTGCCGAGCAGCTTCAACTACACGCTGGCGGACGGTGCGATTCGTAAAAGCGTCGCCGAATGGCGTCAGTTGGGTGTGACCCTGCCCAATGGCGGTCAGGTACCCGCAGGTTCCGAACAGCTGTCCGCCGCCCTGTTGCTGCCGGCCGGTTATCGTGGCCCGGCCTTCCTGATCCTTGACAACTTCCGGGCGATCCTCAAATACAACAACTCTTCGTCGTACGCCTTGGCCGTGAGTTTGTTGTCCGAGCGCTTCGATGGCGGTGGTCTGATCAATGGCACCTGGCCGAAAGATGATTTGCCGCTGAGCCGCACCGAGCGGATCGAATTGCAAACCTTGCTGAGTGCCCGCAACTACGATGCCGGCGCGGCGGACGGGATTATCGGCGCGAATACGCGCAAGGCGATCCGCAGTGCCCAGCAGTCGTTTGGCTGGCCAGCGGACGGGTATCCGACGCACAAGCTGCTCGAGAGCCTGCGTACGCAGTAAAGCAGAATCAAAAGATCGCAGCCTGCGGCAGCTCCTACACCGATTTCTGTAGAAGCTACCGCAGGCTGCGATCTTTTTTGCATCACCCGGACTACCGTCGAACCACTACATCCTGCTCCAGCATCAACTCTTTCTTCCCCGCATCCAGCCGCACCAGCGCACCCAGTGGCAACGTCAGGTTCGGGTCACAATGCCCACTGCGCCATCCTGACAGCACCGGAATCCGCAACGGTTCAAAGGTCTGCTTGAGCAAGCGATTCAACGCCTCGACATCAACTCCCGCGATATCCCCGACCAACACCCCGCGCAACTTGGCCAACTTGCCGGCCAGACGCATCTGGGTCAGCAAGCGGTCGATGCGATACAACGGCTCGTTGATATCCTCGATGAACAGAATCACCCCCTCGACGTCGATTTCGTAAGGTGTACCCAACGTCGCTGCGATCATCGCCAGATTGCCGCCGAGCAAGCGCCCGTGGGCAATACCTGGCTCGACCGTGGTCAACGGATAGGCCACGGGATGGCTGAGCAAACTGCCCGCTTTCAGTTGACCGCGCAGCATGGCAAAGAATGAAGTGACAGTCGGCGGCTCCTTGTCACCCAACAGGTCGGCATTGAGCAACGGCCCGTGAAAGGTGACGAAACCCGCGTAACGACTGATGGCCAGATGCAACGCGGTGATGTCGCTGTAGCCGACAAACGGCTTGGCATTGCGACTCAACAGATCGAAGTCGATCCGATCCAGCAGTCGCGGTGTACCGTAGCCACCGCGCAAGCAGATGATCGCGTCGACCTCGGGATCGGCGAACGCGGCATGCAGATCGTTAAGCCGCACGTCATCACTGCCAGCCAGATAGCCGTCTTTTTCATAGACTCCGGGAAACACACGCAGTCCATAACCCCGGGCGCGCATCCACTGCACAGCCTTGTCGGTGTCGAGGACGCCGGGGCCGGCGGGTGCGATAAGGCCAATCAGTCCCTCGGACGGCAGCGCTGGCACGGCACGATAAGGACAAAGTGTGTGGGTCGGTCGAACAGTCATCCATGAGTCTCCGCGTATAAAGTCATGGGCACACAGTAGTCAGGAACCGCGATAAACAGAAGAGGCTTTGCTCCTCCACGACTCGCAGGAAAAGTGGCTGCGTGTTGTAGGACAGGCAAAAAAATGCCCGCCGGGCGTTGAGGCCTCGGCGGGCATTTTTCAGTTCAGCGCAGAAATCAGGAACCCAGCAGCTCAGCCTTGACCAGCTTCGCCTGCTCGTCGGCGTGGTACGAAGAACGCACCAACGGACCGGACGCAACGTTCTTGAAGCCCATCTTGTAACCTTCCTCGGCGAACCAGGCGAAGGTGTCCGGGTGCACGAAACGCTGCACCGGCAAGTGGCTGCGCGACGGTTGCAGGTACTGCCCCAGCGTCAGCATGTCGATGTCGTGTTCGCGCATGCGCTTCATGACTTCGATGACTTCTTCGTCGGTCTCGCCCAGACCCAGCATCAGGCCGGACTTGGTCGGAATGTGCGGCATCATCTGCTTGAAGCGTTGCAGCAGGGTCAGCGACCACTGGTAGTCCGAACCCGGACGCGCAGCCTTATACAGGCGCGGCACGGTTTCGAGGTTGTGGTTGAACACATCCGGCGGCTCGGCCGCGGTGATTTCCAGGGCGACGTCCATGCGGCCACGGTAGTCCGGGACCAGGGTTTCCAATTGCACATTCGGCGACAGTTTGCGGATTTCGCGAATGCAGTCGGCAAAGTGCTGGGCACCGCCGTCACGCAGGTCGTCGCGGTCAACCGAGGTGATCACCACGTACTTGAGCTTGAGGTCGGCGATGGCGATGGCCAGGCTTTCCGGCTCGTTGACGTCCAGTGGTTTCGGACGACCGTGGCCAACGTCACAGAACGGGCAGCGACGGGTGCAGATGTCACCCATGATCATGAAGGTCGCGGTGCCACCGGAGAAGCACTCGCCCAGGTTCGGGCAGGAGGCTTCTTCGCAGACGCTGTGCAGTTTGTGTTTGCGCAGCAGGCTCTTGATACGGTCGACTTCCGGCGAAACTGGGATGCGTACGCGAATCCAGTCAGGCTTCTTCGGCAGCTCGGTGGTCGGAATGATCTTTACCGGGATGCGTGCAACCTTCTCGGCGCCGCGCAGCTTGACGCCGGCTTCGACCTTGGGACGCGGGGCCGGGCGCTCAGTCACGTCGAGCGTCGGGATCATGGTTTGCACTGCATCAGTAGTCATATCAGTCGATTCCGCCCGTCAGGGTCGTCTGCTCAGCATAGTCGAGGTGTTTGACGAGCTGCGCGCGCAGCCGGGCACTTACCTCGGCAAATTCAATCGATCCTGCGTGGTCGCTCAGCTGGGTCATCGCCAGCCCGGCGTAGCCGCAGGGATTAATCCGTCGAAACGGTTCCAGGTTCATATCCACGTTCAGGGCCAGGCCATGAAAGGAACAACCGTGGCGAATCCGCAAACCCAGAGAAGCGATTTTCGCTCCATCGACGTACACGCCGGGAGCATCTGGCTTGGCCGCGGCGGTCACGCCGTAGCTGGCCAGCAGTTCGATCAGGCAAAGCTCCATGCGGCTGACCAGATCACGCACGCCGAAACCCAGCTTGCGTACATCCAGCAACAAATAAGCCACCAGTTGGCCGGGGCCATGGTAGGTCACCTGGCCGCCGCGATCGACCTGCACCACCGGGATATCTCCCGGCAGCAACAAGTGTTCGGCCTTGCCGGCCTGGCCCTGAGTGAACACCGGCGGGTGTTCGACGAGCCAGATTTCGTCGGCGGCATCGCTGCCGCGTTCGTTGGTAAAGCGTTGCATGGCATGCCAGACCGGCTCGTAAGCCATCTGGCCGAGCTCACGAAAGCCCAGCGTGCCCGGCATCACAACACCATGTGCACGAAGCCGGTCGCCCGCAGTTCGCTGTTGATGTTGTACAGCTGATCTTGATCGGTTGCGACGATGTGCAACTGAATGGTGGTGTATTTGCCGTTGGTGCTTTGACGCTCGTCGATGCGCTCATCATTGATGGTCGCGTGTTTCAGAACGATCTCGATGATCTTGTCCTTGTTGCCAACACCCGTATCGCTGATCACCTTAATCGGATAATCAGTCTGGGGAAATTCGATCTTTGGCGCCTTTACTTCGGTATCGGTCATGGCGTAACGGCCTCTTAAGCCGTGGTAACGCGCATGGCCCCGCACCGGATCGGGGCGGGGCCATGCAGGTCAACACAAATCAGTTGAACAAGCCGTAGAAGAATAGACGGATGCTATCCCACATGCGGCGGAAGATACCACCCTCCTCGACGCCATCCAGAGCGATCAGGTCGGCGCTGTGCACCACCTTGTCTTCCAGTTTGACTTCGACTTTACCGATCACGTCGCCCTTGGCGATTGGCGCGGTCAGTTGCGGGTTCATGGTCATGCTGGCAGCGAGCTTCTTCAGCTGGCCTTTCGGCAGAGTCATGGTCAAGTCTTGAGCCAGGCCGGCCTTGACTTGATTGGTGGTGCCTTTCCACACCGGGGCCTGAGCCAGTTCGGTGCCCTTCTGATAGAAGGTCTGGGTTTCGAAGAAGCGGAAACCGTAGGTCAGCAGCTTCTGGGTTTCAGCGGCACGAGCCACTTCGCTGTTGGTACCGAACACGACGGCGATCAGACGCTGACCATCACGTACAGCCGAGGACACCATGCAGTAGCCGGCTTCGTCGGTGTGACCGGTTTTCAGACCGTCGACGGTCTTGTCGCGCCACAGCAGCAGGTTGCGGTTAGGCTGTTTGATGCCGTTCCAGAAGAACTCTTTCTGCGAGTAGATCGCGTAGTGAGCCGGGTCTTCGTGGATGATCGCGCGAGCCAGGATCGCCATGTCGTGTGCCGATGAATAGTGTTCAGGGTTCGGCAGACCGGTCGGGTTCATGAAGTGGGAGTTGGTCATGCCCAGATCGGTGACAGTCTTGTTCATCAGGTCGGCGAACGCATCTTCGCTGCCGGCGATGTGCTCGGACAGCGCCACGCTGGCGTCGTTGCCGGACTGGATGATGATGCCGTGCAGCAGGTCGCTGACAGTCACCTGCGAGCCGACTTTGATGAACATCCGCGAACCGCCGGTACGCCAGGCGTTTTCGCTGACAGTCACCGGATCGTTTTCACCGATCTGGCCACGACGGATTTCCAGCGTAGCGATGTACGCGGTCATCAGTTTGGTCAGGCTGGCCGGCGGCAGACGCTGGTCACCGTTGTTCTCGACCAGCACGTTGCCGCTGCTGGCGTCCATGAGCACGTAAGCCTTGGCGGCCAGTTGTGGTGGCGATGGCATCATCTCGGCCGCGAAGGCGGCTGGCGAGAGGAGCAGCGGGACTAGCAGACACAGGCGTTTGGCAAAGGTGGTGATGTTCATCCGTCTCTCGAAATCGCTAATGGAAACTTGCCCAAGGGCAAAAACTAATCAAATAACCTTCTAACGGGTTATCGCGTGTTCAGTTGCTCACTCCAGTCACCCTTGCCGGGCTTTTGTTCTTCGACGAGCCAACAACCTGATTCACCCCCCAATCGCTGGTGAATCGTCAATCAAGTCCTACGTATTACTTACTCGGTCACCACACTTGGCGAACCAAGGTTGGCCAGGCGCACGCTGTTCTGGACCTGGGCAATTTCACCCGGCGAGCCGATCGGCCCCAGGCGTACCCGGTGCAGGGTCTGCTGATTGCGCACGATCGAGCTGATGAACACCGGAGCGCTCACCATCCCGCTGAGCTTCGACCTCAGGAGTTCTGCAGCGTCCGGGTTGGCGAACGCGCCCACCTGCAGATACTGGCCAGACGCTGTTGCAGAAGCGTTTTTTTTTGCGTCGAGCTGAACTGGCACAACAGCCGCGGCGTGTTGCTGCGGCGGCGGAGTCCATTGCTCGACGGTGCCGGCCGAAGCCGTGATCACCGGGGCGCTATTCTGCGCGACTTGCGGCTCGTTGAGCATCAAAGGCGCCGGACGGCCCTTGGCGGCCCACCATAGCTGTGGATCAATGCCTTCGACCTTGACTCGCGCGGTGCCGGTTTCGGCGTAACCGAGTTTCTTCGCGGCGGCATAGGACAAGTCAATGATGCGATCAGAGTAGAACGGCCCACGGTCGTTAACACGCAGGATCACCGTACGGTTATTGTCCAGGTTGGTCACCCGAACGTAACTTGGCAGTGGCAATGTCTTGTGGGCGGCACTCATGCCGTACAAGTCATAGACCTCGCCGTTGGCGGTGTTCTGCCCGTGGAACTTGGTGCCGTACCAGGACGCGGTGCCGGAAGCGACGTACGTCTTGGATTCCTGCAACGGGAAGTAGGTCTTGCCCAGCACCGTGTAAGGGTTGGCCTTGTACGCGCCGGTATGCAGGGTCGGCGTGGCATCAGGAATGCGCGAGACATCGACGTCCCACCACGGCGCGCCATCTTTGTGGGCGCGGTTGATGTCCAGCCCCGGCTGTGCGCGCACAGCGGTAGACGGTGCTTTTTGAGTCGGGGTACGGCTGGTCGAACAACTGGCGACCAGCACCGCCAACGCAGTGAATGCCACCAGCTTCAGGGGTTTATTGATAGGCAATGCCCGCATTACTTGACGCCCCGTGCTTGTACCAGCTGTTCAGACAGTTGATGTACGGCCATGGCGTACATCACGCTGCGGTTATAACGCGTGATCGCGTAGAAATTCTTCAGGCCCATCCAGTATTCAGGGCCGTTGTCGCCTTCGAGGCGAAATGCAGTGACCGGCATGTCATCGCGCAGCGCATCATGACTCGACCAGCCCAGCGCTCGCAACTCCCCGACGGTCTTTGTCGGTTCGATGCCGGTGGTCAGGCCTTCATCGACCTGCTCGCCGCGCACATCGGCGCGGCTGACCACAGGCTCGCCAGCGACCCAGCCGTGGCGCTTGAAATAACTCGCGACGCTGCCGATCGCATCATCCGGGTTGTTCCAGATATTGATGTGGCCGTCACCGTCGAAATCCACCGCATAGGCGCGAAAGCTGCTCGGCATGAATTGCGGCAAGCCCATGGCACCCGCGTAGGAGCCTTTGAGGGTCAACGGATCGACCTGCTCTTCGCGCGCCAGCAGCAGGAACTCACGCAGTTCCTTGCGGAAAAATTCGGCACGGGGAGGATAGTCGAAACCGAGGGTGGACAAGGCATCGATCACCCGGTAATTACCGGTATTACGCCCGAAAAAGGTCTCAACGCCGATGATCGACACGATGACTTGTGCCGGTACGCCGTATTCCTGCTCGGCACGGGCCAGCGTCGCCTCGTGCTGGCGCCAGAAGTCCACACCACGGGCGATACGCGCATCGGTGATGAACATCGGGCGGTATTCTTTCCACTGCTTGACCCGTTCGGCGGGCCTGGAGATGGCGTCGAGAATCGCCTGTTTGCGCGCTGCCTCGCGGAACACACCCATCAGTTGCTCACCGGCGAAACCGTAGTCGCGGGTCATTTCACCGACGAATTCGGCAACCTGAGGCGAGCCTTCGTATTCGCCGGCCAGCGCTTCCTGCACGCTGCCCAGGAGGCCTACCAGGCCAACCCATGGCGCGCATCGAGTCGCCCAGCCACGCATTACTTGCATTGAACTCTTCACCTTATTCAAACCTGTGCGATCCACTTGCGATGGGTATGGATCGACATCAAAACCCCAAACGCTGACAGCAGCGTCACCAGCGAAGTTCCTCCGTAGCTAATGAACGGCAACGGCACCCCTACGACCGGCAACAGGCCACTGACCATACCGATGTTGACGAAAACGTAAACAAAAAACGTCATGGTCAACGCCCCGGCGAGCAATTTGCCGAACAGCGTTTGCGCCTGAGCGGTAATCACCAGCCCCCGGCCAATCAACAGCAGATAGATCAGAAGCAGCGCGCAGATGCCGACCAGCCCGAACTCTTCACCCAATACCGCAATGATGAAGTCGGTGTGGCTTTCCGGCAGGAAGTCCAGATGCGACTGGGTGCCGAGCAGCCAGCCCTTGCCGAAGACGCCGCCAGAACCGATCGCGGCTTTCGACTGAATAATGTTCCAGCCTGTACCGAGCGGATCGCTTTCCGGGTCGAGGAACGTCAGGATCCGTTGCTTCTGGTAGTCGTGCATGATGAAAAACCACATCGCCACCGACACCGGGATCGCAGCGGCCAGCACGCTGAGGATCCAGCGCCAGCGCAGCCCGCCCATGAACAGTACGAACGCCCCGCCGGCCAGAATCAGCAGCGAGGTGCCGAGGTCCGGCTGGCGCACGATCAGAACGAACGGCACACCGATCAGCATCAGGCTGATGCCAACGTGCTTGAGCTGTGGCGGCAAAGTGCGTTTGGACAGATACCAGGCAATGGTCGCCGGCATCAGAATCTTCATGAATTCGGAAGGCTGGAAGCGGATCACCCCGGGAATGTTGATCCAGCGTGTGGCGCCCATGGCGTTGTGGCCCATGATGTCCACCACCAGCAGCAACACCACGCCGATCACGTAACCGAGTGGCACCCAACGGGCCATGAAGCGCGGTTCAAACTGGGCGATGACGATCATCGACACCAGACCGATGCCGAACGAAGTGGCCTGTTTGGCGAGCAAATCCCAGCTCTTGCCGCTGGCCGAATACAGCACGAACAGGCTGCCGGCGGCGAGGATCAGCAGCAGGATCAGCAACGGGCCATCGATATGCAGTCTTTGCAGCAGCGTCGCACGGCGACGCATCACATCCTCGCTGGAGAGCATGCGATCAAAATTATTCATCACGGGCCGTAGCCTCCGCACTGATTGGGCTGGCGTATTCGGCCTTCAAACGTCCGTCCTGATCGAGCAGCCAGGCGTCCATCACCTGACGAACTACCGGGGCGGCGACGCCGGAACCGGACTCACCGTTCTCGACCATCACAGACACGACAATGCGCGGATCATCGGCCGGGGCAAAACCGACGAACAAGGCGTGGTCGCGATGGCGCTCCTGAACCTTGGAACGGTCGTACTTCTCGCCCTGTTTGATCGCCACCACCTGGGCAGTACCCGACTTGCCGGCGATCCGGTATTGCGCGCCGATGGCCGCTTTTCGCGCGGTACCCCGGGCGCCATGCATTACCTGTTGCATGCCGTGGTTGACCTTGGTCCAGTCCGACGGATCACGCAGAATGATGTTCGGCATCGGGTTTTCGTCCACCGGCTTCACCCCTTCCAGCGATTTGGCCAGGTGCGGTCGGTTCCACACGCCTTTGTTCGCCACCAGCGCCGTGGCCTGAGCCAGCTGCAGCGGGGTCGACTGCATGTAGCCCTGGCCGATCCCGAGGATGAGGGTTTCGCCCGGGAACCAGGCCTGCTTGCGGGTCGCTCGTTTCCATTCACGGGACGGCATCAGGCCCGGGGATTCTTCGAACATGTCCAGCGAGACCTTCTGGCCGATGCCGAACTTGTTCATGTAAGCCGACAACCGATCAATGCCGAGCTTGTGCGCCAGATCATAGAAGTAGGTGTCGTTGGAACGCATGATCGCCGTGTCGAGGTCGACGAAGCCGTCACCGGTGCGGTTCCAGTTGCGGTATTTGTGGTCGTAGTTGGGCAGCATGTAGTAGCCCGGGTCGAACACCCGGCTGGACGCCGTCACCACGCCCGAATCGAGACCGGCAATCGCCACCGCCGGTTTGATCGTCGAACCCGGTGGGTACAGACCGCGCAACACGCGGTTAAACAGTGGCCGGTCAATGGAGTCACGCAACTCGGCGTAGGCCTTGAAGCTGATCCCGGTGACGAAAAGGTTCGGATCGAAGCTCGGCTGACTGACCATCGCCAGCACTTCGCCGGTCTTTGGATCAAGCGCCACCACCGCGCCACGACGCCCGCCCAGCGCGGCTTCGGCAGCTTCCTGCAACTTGATGTCCAGACTCAGGACGATGTCCTTGCCGGGAATCGGATCGGTTCGCTTGAGCACGCGCAAGACGCGGCCACGGGCATTGGTCTCGACTTCTTCGTAACCCACCTGCCCGTGCAGTTCCGGTTCGTAGAAACGTTCAATACCGGTTTTGCCGATGTGGTGGGTGCCGCTGTAGTTGACCGGATCGAGGGTTTTCAGCTCTTTCTCGTTGATTCGCCCCATATAACCCACCGAATGCGCAAAATGCGCGCCCTGCGGATAATGGCGAACCAGTTGCGCGACCACCTCAACGCCCGGCAGACGGAACTGGTTCACCGCGATACGAGCGATCTGCTCTTCGGTCAGCTCGAACAGGATCGGCACCGGCTCGAACGGCCGGCGCCCCTGACGCATGCGCTTCTCGAAGATCACCCGGTCTTCGGGCGTCAGCTCCAGCACTTCGACGATGACGTCGAGCACTTGCTGCCAGTCGCCGGAACGCTCGCGGGTCATGCTCAGGCTGAAGCTGGGACGGTTGTCCGCCACCACTACGCCGTTGCGGTCGAAAATCAGCCCGCGCGTCGGCGGAATCGGCTGCACATGTACGCGGTTGTTTTCCGACAGGGTCGAGTGATACTCGTACTGGATCACCTGCAGGAAATAAAGCCGCGCGATCAGCACGCCAATCAGCATCACGATCACAATGGCCCCGAACACGACGCGGCTACGCACCAGGCGTGCGTCCTTTTCGTGGTCCTTGATGCGGATCGGCTGAGACATGTGGGCAGGCTTACTTGTGGTAAGGGTGACCGGACAGCACGGTCCAGGCACGGTACAACTGTTCGCCGATCAGAATCCGCACCAGCGGGTGCGGCAGCGTCAACGGTGACAACGACCAACGCTGATCAGCGCGGGCACAGACTTCCGGCGCCAGCCCTTCCGGGCCACCGACCATGAAATTGACCGTGCGTGAATCCAGGCGCCAGCGGTCGAGTTCGACCGCCAGTTGCTCGGTGCTCCAGGGTTTGCCGTGGACTTCCAGCGTGACGATCCGCTCGTTCGGCCCGACCTTGGCCAGCATGGCTTCGCCTTCCTGGCGGATGAAACGGGCCACGTCGGCATTCTTGCCACGGGTATTGAGCGGTATTTCCACCAGTTCCAGCGCCAGCTCGGACGGAAGACGCTTGGCATATTCATGCCAGCCTTCTTCCACCCATTTGGGCATGCGTGAACCGACGGCGATCAGTCGCAGTCGCACAGCAATCCCTTACAGCTGGTCTTTGTTGAGCTTGGTGAAATGCTCGTGGGTGTTTTCCGGGCTGTGGTGCTTGGCGTCTGCCGCACGGCTTTGCTCGGCACCGGCCCACAGGCGTTCCAGATCGTAGAACTGACGAGCCGAGGCAGTCATCATGTGCACGATTACCAGGTCCAGATCGAGCAGCACCCAGTCGCTGTCGCCCTTGCCTTCTTCGCCCAGCGGCTTGGCGCCCTGCTTTTTGACTTCTTCGCGAACCTTGTCGAGCATCGCGTTGATCTGGCGATTGGATGTACCGGTGGCGATGATCATGTAGTCAGTGATGCTTTGCTTGTCGCGAACATCGATGATCTGGATGTCTTGCGCCTTGACGTCTTCCAGGGCAGCCACGGCCAGTTTGACCAGGTCGTCGCCTTTCAGCGGCTCATTGGTGTTGACCGGCTCTGGCAGCGGGGCGCTCTTGAATGTGCCTTTGCGCTTTACTTTGGTTTGGTCTTTGTCAGTCATATAAAACTCGTTTTGCTCATATATTCGGCGGCTTGGCGACACGTGGATTCGTATCAGTGAAGCACGCCTTGTTCAGTTCGACGCACGGTACAGACCGTGCGCATCGATGTAGGCCAGGACCGCGTCGGGCACCAGGAAGCGTACCGACTTACCGCTGGCCAGCAGTTGACGGATCTGGGTGGCGGAGACCGCAAGCGGTGTCTGCCAGACGAATGCAATCTGTCCGCTCGGCCCTTTCAGGGCCAGCGGGTCGCTCACCGAACGCGCTGCCAGCAGGTTGCGCAAGGCATCCGGCGGTTCGCTGTCGGCGTCCGGGCGCTGTAGCACCAGGATGTGGCAATGCTGGAGCAACTCTTCCCAGCGGTGCCAAGTGGGCAGGCCGCAAAATGCGTCCCAGCCCAAAAGCAGAAAAACCTGGGTCTCGGCGGCCATTTCGGCACGCATCAACTCCAGGGTATCAATAGTGTAAGACGGTTTGTCCCGCTGCAATTCGCGGGCGTCTACCACCAGCGGCGGCACTCCGGCCACCGCGCACTCAACCATCGCCAACCGATCCTGCGCCGACACCTGCGGCGTATCGCGGTGTGGCGGTCGCGCGCTGGGCGTCAGGCGCAGTTCATCCAGTGCCAGCGCTTCGGCCACTTCCAGGCCTCCGCGCAAATGGCCGATGTGCACCGGGTCGAACGTTCCGCCCAGGATGCCGATGCGTCGTGGGCGGGACTCGCTGCCGGGCTGCGGCGCTGTCAGGTCGAGGTCGGTCAAGTCAGACCGTCGCCTGGCCGCGCAACTGGCCATCACCGACCACGATGTACTTCTCGCAGGTCAGTCCTTCGAGGCCCACCGGGCCGCGGGCGTGCAGCTTATCAGTAGAAATGCCGATCTCGGCACCCAATCCGTATTCAAATCCATCGGCGAAGCAGGTCGGGGTGTTGATCATCACCGACGCCGAGTCGACTTCCGCTACGAACCGGCGGGTGTCGGCGAGGTTTTCGCTGACGATCGAGTCGGTGTGGTGGGAGCCGTAATGGTTGATGTGCTCAATAGCCTGATCCAGACCGTCGACCACGCGGATCGACAGTATCGGCGCCAGATACTCGGTGTTCCAGTCGTCTTCGCTGGCCGCGACGGCTTCGATGATTGCCCGGGTGCGCTCGCAACCACGCAGCTCGACGCCTTTTTCGCGGAACTGGGCTGCCATCGACGGCAGGAAATCCTTCGCAACCGTCTGATCGACCAGCAAGGTCTCCATCGCACCGCAGATGCCATAACGGTAAGTCTTGGCATTGAAGGCGATACGCTGGGCCTTCGGGAGGTCGGCGTGCTCGCTGACATAAACGTGGCAGATGCCGTCCAGATGCTTGATCACCGGCACGCAGGCATCACGGCTGATACGTTCGATCAGGCCACGGCCACCGCGCGGCACGATCACATCGACGTACTCGGGCATGGTGATCATCGCGCCAACGGCGGCGCGGTCGGTGGTTTCGACTACTTGCACCACGGCTGCTGGCAACTCGGCCTCGGCCAGACCGCGCTGAATGCATGCGGCAATCGCCCGGTTGGAATGAATCGCCTCGGAACCGCCGCGCAGGATGGTCGCGTTGCCGGATTTCAGGCAAAGGCTGGCGGCGTCGATGGTCACGTTGGGCCGGGATTCATAAATGATCCCGATCACGCCCAGCGGCACGCGCATCTTACCGACCTGAATCCCCGACGGGCGGAAGCTCATGTCACGGATGGAGCCGACCGGATCCGGCAGCGCCGCGACCTGGCGCAGGCCGACGATCATGCCGTCGATACGCGCCGGAGTCAGTTCCAGACGTTCAAGCAACGCAGGCTCCAGGCCATTGGCGCGACCGACAGCCAGATCCCGCTCGTTGGCTACCGCCAGCTCCGTGCGAGCGGCGTCCAAGGCATTGGCAGCAGCCTGCAAGGCGCGGTTTTTCTGCGCGGTGCTGGCACGGCCAATGACCCGGGAAGCTTCGCGGGCGGCGCGACCCAATCGGGTCATGTAGTCAAGAACGGACTCAGTCATGGTCTGCTGGGGTCTTGGCAAAGAGGAAAGCGGCAGATTATAGCTGTCGCGTCCCGGGACTAACAGCGGTGACGGGCGGATGGTCGAAATGGACTACAAATTGCCGATGTTCAGCCGGGATTAAGCCTCAAATTGTTATCATCTCGACCTCATTCAGCCTGGATAAACCTTGCCTGCCATGTCCAACCTCACCGTTCGCACCCGTGATGAGCGCCTGCCACTGGGACTTCCGGACGCTTTTTTCGACCGTGACGCCCAAGTGTTAGCGCAGGATCTGCTGGGCAAAGTCATCCGCCACCGGGTCGGCGATTTATGGCTCAGCGCCCGAATCATAGAAACCGAAGCCTATTACTGCGCGGAAAAAGGCAGCCACGCGTCCCTTGGCTACACAGAAAAGCGTAAGGCTTTGTTTCTGGATGGCGGCCACATCTATATGTATTACGCCCGTGGCGGTGATTCGCTGAACTTCAGCGCGCAAGGGCCGGGCAATGCGGTGTTGATCAAATCCGCCTATCCGTGGGTTGATGAGATCAGCGGCCCGGACAGTCTGGCGCAAATGCTGCTGAACAACCCTGATGCTCAAGGTCGCCCGCGCCCGTCGCAGAAGCTATGCGCCGGCCAGACCTTGCTCTGCAAGGCGCTGGGACTGAAAGTGCCGGTGTGGGACGCCAAGCGCTTCGATCATGACCTTTTGCTGGTGGAAGATGCCGGACCTGCGCCCTCGCACATCATTCAAACCACCCGCCTGGGCATCCCCCACGGCCGGGACGAACACCTGATGTACCGCTTCGTCGACGCCGCTTATGCGCAATGGTGTACGCGGAACCCGCTGCGCCGGGGTCAGGTCGAAGGTCGCGATTATTTTCTGCTGTGAACACACCCTTACGGGGTGATCAATGAAATGGAGTGGTTTGTATGGGCCCATGGCTCGATAGCGTTACCGGCTGGCTGGCGGCCAACCCTCAGTGGCTGGCCGTGGCGGTGTTCATTGTTGCCCTTGTCGAATGCCTGGCGATTGCGGGACTGATCGTCCCCGGCACCGTGTTGCTGTTTGCCGTGGCGGTGCTGGCCGGCAGCGGCGCGCTGTCGTTGAGTGAAACCCTGTTGCTGGGTTTTCTCGGCGGCATCCTCGGCGATTTGATCTCGTACTTCCTCGGTCGCCACTTTCACCAGAACATCCGAAGACTGCCAGGCCTGCGCCATCACCCGGAATGGATGGCCGGCGCCGAAAGCTATTTCCAGCGCTACGGCATTGCCAGTCTGTTGGTCGGACGCTTCATCGGCCCGCTACGCCCGATGCTGCCGATGGTTGCCGGCATGTGCGACATGCCCTTCCCGCGCTTTGCCGCCGTCAGCCTGCTCGCCGCCGCTGGTTGGAGCCTGGCCTATCTGTTGCCGGGCTGGGCCACGGGTGCCGCCTTCCGCCTACCGTTGCCGGAAGGTTTCTGGCTGGAGGCGGGGATCGTCGCTGGCAGCATCGCGGTAATGGTCGGCCTGAGTGTGAACAGCAGCATGCGCCGCCACCGCCGCGCGACTATCTGGATCAGCAGCATGAGCTTGCTGATTCTGATTGGTCTGTTTATCGGCTACCCGTACCTGACGGCACTCGACCAAGGCGTGATGACGCTGGTGCAAGAACATCGCCAACCCGTGCTGGATGAAGTCGCGGTCACGCTGACCCTGATCGGCGAGTTCCGCAACATGCTGCTGTTCAGCATCCTCCTGACCGGCCTGCTGTTGCTGTGCCGGCAGTGGCGTCACGCGGTTTTCGCCGGCGGCACCCTCCTTGTCACCGCGCTGGCGAACACGGGGAGCAAACTGTTTTTCGCCCGGGTCCGCCCGGAAGTACTGACCGATCCGATCACCAGCTACAGCATGCCCAGCGGCCATGCCTCGGGTTCGTTCGCGCTGTTTCTGACTCTGGCTGTACTTGCCGGACGCGGGCAACCGCCACGCATGCGCCTGACGTGGCTGCTGGTCGGCTGTATTCCGGCCCTGTCCATTGCCCTGTCGCGGGTTTATCTGGGGGCGCACTGGCCGACCGATGTGCTGGCCGGCGCGATGCTGGCATCGGGCGTATGCGCTGCGGCCCTGTGGCTGAGTCAGCGCCAGACACCGCTCAATGCCATGCCCTTCAAAGTCTGGTGGCTGATCCTGCCGGCGCTGGTGGTGCTGTTCAGCTTCTTCGTCTTTCGCCACCTGCCTCACACGCTGCTGCGTTACGCCTACTAGATTCGGCTGCCCTTCCCTTCCTACGCCACTCTTTGAGGACTATTCCGACAAGAGTGGCGCTCCCGCCCTACGTCTGTTTTTTACCTCGCGGTAATTATTCCTAATTTAAAAACACCAACAACTTACATAACATCCAAATAATTAACTTAAGTTACATATTTAATTGCACCACCACAAACTCTCCCCTATCACTGCTCGAAAAATCATTTACATTCAACCCGCCCCATCCTCACCAACATTCAAATCATCAAGTTGAACACAGGCGCCAATACTCAGCGTCATTGAATAAATATGCCCGATACAAAATCACGACATTCAAATACCCATAAATACTATCGACCCCGAGTAATCCATGAGTCCAAAAATACCGCGCAAACCGCCCACGTCGACAACACAAACAACTGAACCTAATACTTCTTTTCCGCGACAAACCGACGCCACATCGACACGAATACCCGGGGCTGTCGACAACCCGTTTTCGATCACCCCGAGTCAACCACCCGCTCCCCACCCAGCAACCGATCACACCCGGCACCCTGCGGTGCAGATCACCGAAATGCCGACGCGCACTCCTGTGGACCGCGCGAGCGAAACCTCTATCGATAAATACTGGTTCCCCGACAGTTTTCTGCGGGGCATGCAGGAAGCGGACGCTGACGGCTGGCGCTTTATCGTCGGGCGCAGATTTGTCGACGTCGAATATGAGGGCGTCCTGTGTACCGCTCACGCCGACTACGATGCAAACCTCAACGTCTATCGGTTGAAGATGCTGAAAGACCGACATGCGCTCGGCCCGATCATCTATAAAAACGATGGCCGGCCAACCTGGCGCCTGACCCTCAACGAAAGCCAAAGGCCCGCTGTCAGCCCTGCACCACAGAACGTCAGCGACGCCGCACCCAAGCGGCCCAATACCTCCGTGGGCGAACAAGCTGATCAACCCCCCGCCGCTAAAAAGCCTCGCCCGGCCGAAGAGCCGACGTTCATCGACCCCAACCGTTACAGTCCTTCGCACCGCTCTCCCGACACCCAGGGTTATTACGAACTCAAGCCAAGGCCTGGGATGAAGGAAACGGACACATTGTTTGCCTTCAAGGATCAATACGCTCGATGGATTCAGGTCGACCCGCCCAGCGCAGGCTTCGGTTCGCATCCCACACATTTGAAGCAATGGACCGATCAGGAGATTTGGGAGGCCTTCGCGATTCAAGGCCAGGACATAGAGCGCTTTCGTCTTCAGGCTCAAGCGTCCGGTAAACCACCGCAATGGGCCACCCCCCGGGAAACAGGAAATCCGCTCGACATATTAATGCGTGATTCCCTGCGCTGGCTGCATCCGTCCATGACCGCGAAGGATCGTGAGACGTTCTTGCAAACTTACAACCTGTTACCGAGCCAATTGACCCGCCTGCAACAACACATGAAGACAGCGCTGACGATGCCGGAGTGGGCAACGGTGCATAAACGCCTGATGGAAGAGGTCGACAACCCGCACCGGCTCGACCAATACAGCCTGGATGCTATCCAGGAATTGAATCTCAAACGTGAGGCCCGGCATGACTGGTACGACCCGGAAAGCAGCCTGACCGTTGAATTGCGCGAAGCCCTGCTGGCCAAAATGGGTTATCGGCGCAACGCGCAAAATTGCCTTTATCGAACCGATATTCCGGCGCTGTTCAGGGGAGATGAACGCACCCCGTTCGAGCTGGCGAAAGACGACGCCATGCTGCCCCGTTATGCCCACAGACGCGGTGCTACCACGCACAAACCGATGAGCGCCACGTTCAGCCTCAAGGAGGGGCAAATGTACGCCAGCGCGCCAGACCCCGAGTACCTGCGCTTCAACAGCCAAACCAACAAATACCCCGGCAGGGCCGCTGACGATACCCCCCCGAACAGCGATGCCAGCGACGGCAGCGATAGCGACAGCAGCACCTCCTCTGCGTGGTCCGACCCTGGGAGCCCCGTCGCGATGGATCGCGAACGCAACTACGAACGGATTCGAGAACGCCAGACGGAGATGTTTCTGTATGTCCTGGACACCCGCCAACTGGAAGTGGTCCCACATGAACAAAACCATATGTTCAATTCATCCGCCCGGGACAACCCAGACACCTGGTTTCCCTCCGATGACCATGAAGGCCTGATTTCCGTGACTCAAAAGGGTCTGGACGCTGACCGGATCTGGTTGCTGGATTCCACGCTGACAAAAGCGGCAAAAGTGCACGACATCCACGACCAGGCCGGCGCAGACGCTGACCGTATTGAAGCGGTGACTCACGCAGGGCGCTCCAACCGATATGAATACGATCGGTTGATCGATGCCGCGGAAGCAGCGGGCAAACCCATACTTAAACTTTCCGGTAATAAGAACGAGTTCGGGGATGACATAACCTGGCCTGAATAAAGACTCTTAAGTGCATTTGGTTACACCCAGTTTTATTGTTCAGACAACACAACTCGGCAATCAGCAAACCGGTACGGAAACCGGCGCGCAATCACGCTTATTTTCAAAGGATTGAATCGTGTCAAAACTTATTGAACCGGCCATTACAAATTCAACCGACAAAATCATTCAAGTAACGCAGATCAGCACTTCGGCCAACATCCACGCGCCGCAGCCAGGAAGAGTCGAAGTAGCATCCGATACATCGACTTCGACAGCGGACGCCGCGCCCGCGGTTGACACTTCCCGACATACGCTTAAATCCCTCGACAAACATTTCGGGCCTTTGCGCATTGGCGAAATCTGGGTCACTCGCGTGGAACTCAACGCGTTGGGCGCCACCGTCAACGGTCAGGCCTTAAGCCCGTCGAGCGCCAATATGAAAACACCGGATCAGGCCTTTCTGGACGCGCTGAACTTTGATTCGGCGACCGTCGACGCCCGCCTGAAACACGCAGACATCTCCGACAGCGGTGTCGTGGCCACCCTCTTCTTTGAAATTGCCTGCAAGCGCTCGGTCGATGCGCCCCCCTTGTTCGTCAGCGCCAAACCGTTGCCCCCCGGCAGCGGGATGGATCGTCTCAACCAACTGAGCAACGCCGCGCAAAAACTGGACATTCATCGGGTCGACTCCCTTGATGACGCACCGGGCTGGATAAGCAGATCCAAAAGTTACCTGATGAGCGGTGCCGGCGTAGGGCTGCAAGCGTTCGGCATCTACAGCGGTTACAGGGGGATGATGGACGCGATAAAGCAAGGCGACTCGCTGGAAGCGGCATATCAGGGCGGATCGATCGCCGCCGAAGTCGGCTCGCTGATTATCGAGCGAGGCCTGACCAAAACCGGCGAAGCGATGCTCAGAAACGGCTCGCAGGCCTTTGGCCGATTCCCGCTGACGTCGGCAGGCAAAGTCCTGAGTCGGGGCGCCGGCCTGTTTGCCAGTGCGATCACCCTGCCGTTCGACATCAATGATGCCGTCAAGTCTTTCAATGCTGCCGCAGCGACCAGCGGCAAGGAGGCTCAGGATCACTACGTCAGCGGTGGCCTGAGCGTAGCGGGCGCCGGCATCAGTCTGGCGCTGGGCGTGGCGGCACTGGCCGGTTTCGGAAGTGTCGCCGGCCCACTGGGACTTGCGGCGGCGGCCATTCTTATCCTCGGCTCGATGATCTACCAGGCCGCCCGCGTCGTGGACGATATTGACGACTACATCGAACTGAGCACTCACGAACGCATACGCTCCGGCTGGTTCGCCTTCACCGGGAAGGAACTGGATAAAGAAGTGCTGGATCGTTTCAAAATTTCCAAAGCCTTCAGCGATCACACCAAGCAACTGGAGAGTTCCGCAAAAACCTTGCTGGAGGGTGCGTACAAAAATTTTGTGGAATATGTGGTGAACGGCAGTTTCAGCGTTGAACTCAAGCCTTTGAAAGTCTGGCGTCATGAGTGGAACGAGCATGCCGGGGAGTCAGCGTTCAAGCTCGACAGTGAACCTGTCATCGTCGGCGGCGATGACATCATTGATGCACGCGACGGCATACCGCCAAGCCTCAAGGGCAGCGTCAAAGGCGCGTCCGGCGATGACAAAGGGGTGCTTTGGCGACTCGATGACGGTAACGATCAAGTCGTTGGCGTCAAGGACAAGCCCAATCTCTTCAGTTATCGGGAGGGGGCAAAAAACCTGACGGGCGGCGATAAGGCCGATGAGTTTTACTTTGAGAGCACCGAGAACGTACTCAACCAGGTGACGGCCCCCACGCTTGCCAGCACGCTTGATGGCGGCGAAGGTTCCGACACACTGGCCTTCGAAGGCCGCCGCCCTTTCACGGATACCCGCCACATCGGTTACGACATCAATCTGCACAGCGGAAAGTTGGCGTTGCGCAGCCACACATCCGCCACGGAAGCGGTCGAGCTGGCGCAGATCCAGGCCATCGAAAACATCTCGACATTGCCCAACGGCGTCAGCCGGGTCACCGGGGACGATCATGCCAACCGAGTTTCGGCCAATGGAAACGACCACATAGCGACCGGTGCCGGCGATGACACCATCGCCATCCGCGGCGCGGATTGCCGTGTCGATGGAGGCCCCGGCCAGGATCGCTACTACATCGCCGATACCTCGGCTTTGGTCACGCTTATCGAGGATGGCGAACAATCGAGCACCATCGAGTTCGGTTGGCCCATCGAAAGGATTCAACGCTGGCAAATCGTCGGCACCTCGTTGATCGTCAACTCTTTGCGCGGCAAGGACGGCGAAGATCCCGAGCATGTCCTGACCCTCGAAAATGTCTACCAGTGGGTCGAGGGTCAGCGTCACCTGAAAAATGACCAACTGCTGTTCAAAACCCAGGACGGCTACGAGCTCGTGCTTCTCCTGCCCCCACAGATAAATGGATCTGACGATCCAGATGTTGAAGTCGTGATCAGTGTCATGGGCAAACCGTCCGTCAGCCCCGAGATCATCAACGGCGGCACTGTTCTGCTCGCCGCGCAGGGATCGAAACGGCACTTTGTGGCACGGACCAACCGTCGGGTGGAGTTTGTTGCCCGCAGCGATCTGGCCGAAACATCCCGTGTCATCTTCCTTGACTTCAAGGACGCTGAAATTGCCGACGTCATCGTCAACTACCAGGTCGAAAAGCGCGATGGCGTATCGGGTAACGCCCACTTGATCTACCGCAACATCGACATTTCGTTGCTGCTTGCCTCGAAGATCGTGACGTTCAAAGGCGTCATCCAGATCGCCCCACAAGCCAACGGCTACAGCGGTCGAAACAGCCTGAAGGTCACGACTCCGCGCCTGGCCCAAGACATTGTTCTGATCATGCAGGACGGAATCTCGTATCGACTGCAAATGCCCGACATGCAGTATTTGTCAGACGCCAATGAACCCGGCGACAAGATCCGCAGCGCACGAAGCTGCCTGAAGTTTCGTAACGGCAACTATCTGTTTTCCAGACCCAAAGTCGCGCGCAACATTGCGCTCCCCGCCAAGCCCAGCCGGGTTGATATCGAGGCGACGTCGCACAACGGTATCTATGTACTGAAGGGCGAAAGCTCGACTTACGATATCTACCTTGCGAGCAACACAATCGTTCACCTGACGACCCCAGGTGCCACGGCAAAAATTGCCGACGCCTCAACCTGGAGCCTC
Organism: Pseudomonas sp. N40(2020); assembly: GCF_014472415.1. Lineage (GTDB taxonomy): Bacteria > Pseudomonadota > Gammaproteobacteria > Pseudomonadales > Pseudomonadaceae > Aquipseudomonas. The sequence continues at coordinate 74,099 of NZ_JACSZV010000016.1, read as the reverse complement.
TACACCGGGCAAATGACTGAAGTGATCACCCGCAACGATATTCAACTGGAAGGCCAACGCCTGAATGTTGGCAGCGCATTGATCGAACTGCCGAGCATAGAAGATGACGCACCGGTCGAGTCTGTCAGCGTGGTGACCCGCTCCGGCAACATTTATGAGGTGGCATTCCTGTTTGAGTTGCTGCAGCTGTACCTGATCAACGCGCAGAGCTACTCCAGCGTCAATGCCCTGCTGGCCGACATGCGCCTGCACCAGCAGCGCAATGAGCTGGCTGCTCGAGTCATTGTCCAGAACATTGGCGTGGTACCGAAAATGGACGGCACGGTGTATTACAACTCGACAAAAAATTACTGGGGAATCGACCAGCAACCGACGTACCGGATCAAACCCGAAGACCTGGTTATCGCATCGGCCAACATTTCTTGATCCTGACTGAACCCGCTTAACGTCAGGCGCCCGGTGTGATGTTCATCGTCACACCGGTGCCAGTCTCAATCAGCCGACGGATCGGCTGAGTTACCCACATGGAGTCACCCTTAATGCGCAACAAAACCAAAGCCCCTCGACAATCGACCACGAGCGATACATCCGGCCTCTCGACGCCACGCTCAACCACGCCGGACAACGGGTCGGACGATCTGAGTTTCAACCTGCCCGGTCGAATCAGGACGGACGGCTCAAGCGAGGCCACGTCAGGCGTGAGAGTCGAAACAACAACGGAAGGAACGCTGCACCCGGAGCCTGCCGTCACGGTTTCGCCGATAGCGGATATCGCCACGACGCAGCGCACCACCCCAACCTCTCCACTGGAACCCTATGTACAACATCCCGGGAGCGAGTTATCCGCACCCGATGCGAGTGGACTGAGGTCGTACAAAAACAGAAAGTTCGTCGACGTTGCGAACGATAAAACAGAAAGCGACATTCAAACCGTGATGGTGGCGTTCGATGAGGCAATGAAAGCCTACCGGGCAAAGTTGCCTGCTGAACGCAAGCCCTCCGGGCCACCGCTTTATCAAAGCGCCGACGGCAATACATGGGTTTTGCAAAAGCCGCTCGAGTACTACGAACCGCTGCGGTACACCTCGCCTCATACTCCCGATTCGCGCGGTTACTTTGCAGTGCACGAGCAAATTGCTCATGAGCGCACCAATCAATTCGGTATGTTTTACAAATTCGAAATGGTTGCCAGAGACATCGGTTTCGCCTTCAAGGAGGACAGTGGCAAGTTGATCCGAGTCGACCCAAGCGCGGCTCGGGGAGATGCGTCGGTGCCTTTGAAACTTGCACATTGGAGCGATGGTGAAATCTGGAGCGTGTACCGCTTGCGGGAGTCAGAAGTATTGGTCTTTCGCAGCGAGGCCGAAGCTCAAGGGCGAGCACCTGACTGGGCTACACGCGTCGAGGAACCGGACATCCACAAATACCTGACCGACTCTTTGCGATGGTCTCATCCACAGAAATCCCTGGCCGAGCGCACAGAGATCTTGCGAACCTACAATTTGAGCTTGGCCCAACAGAATCGCCTGCGAACAGACATGCAGCACGGTGTGTTCCCCGAATGGGCCGAACAGCACAAGCAATTGACCAAGAGCAACGACGATCAGCGATTCAAGCAGATCGCCGAAGAGCTGGATCCGTACATCCTCATATTGAGAAATGAAGGTGAGAATCCCAGCGACTCTCTACCCAAGGTTGAACATCGCTATGACAGCGAATTTCTGGAGAGCTATCTGGAGCATGCAGGTTACAAGCGCAACGTGCACGACATGCTGTACCGAACCGATATCCCGGCCATGTTCCGGGCCGATCTGCGCACGCCTTTTGAACTGGCTCGAGACAAACGCCTGGTGAAATTGCGAGGCAACCCCTCCGACTCCACGACAAAACGGGCTTTCAGCGCCACATTTGGTCTGGCCGATGCCTTGAACTACATGGGATTTAATTACTACTCCAACCTCGGCATTACAACAGCCAGGCCAACCGCTATCCAGGGCATTTCAGTGACAGCGATTCGTCGAGCGGACACCGACATAGCACGGATGGGGAGTCTGATACCTCGTTTGAAATGGACAACTCGCGTGACTATCCATTGCGCCGGCGCGAACAAAGGCTTGGCTTTCTTTATGTCATCGACACCCGCGGCATCGAAGTGGTCCCCCGAGTGGAAAACATGTATCTGAACGACACGGATTTTGACGGGGATACTCTGGAAGGCCGGATATCAATGCCTACCCGGGGTATCAGCGCCGAGAGGATCTGGCTGGTGAACTCAGACCTGAGTCGGGCTGCCCGGGTTGAAGATATCTTTCGCCAAGCGGGCGAAGGCGCCGAGGAAATCGAGAACGCAACGTGGGCAGGCGCCGACGGCGACGCCAAGTGGCGCCTTGGCTACACGCCTTACGACAAACTGATCGATCGAGTTGCCAATACCGGCGGCGTGGTACTGAATTTTCCAAAAGGCGACGACACATTTGCCAATGACGTTGTGTGGCCAGTGCCCGAACATTACAGACCCTGATCCAACGCAATCCCTTTAACACTTGAAGCACGCCATTCATTTCACAAATGAATGGCGTCTAACATCAAGCGCCGACGGGCAGTTTATCAATGACCTTGATCACGAATATTGCAGGCTTGTTATTGAAGGCCACATGCCCCGTCAGGTTCGGGTCTACATTCTTGAAAATGCTCATTCGACCTGTCGTGTCACGGTACAGAGGTTTTTTACTCGACTCACTGATCAAATTGATAAAGACCGGTCCGGCATCAAGATCATCGAGCGATAATTTCGTCCCCTCTACTCTGGTAATCGAGAAGAACTCAGCAGGCTGCTCCTGACTTACCAGCAAATTATGATTGCCATTCTCTATATACAAGCGTGCACCGTCGTAACCACCCCGCAACACAATTTTGATCGTATAAGTTTCACCGTGAGGCGAGAACTCCAACAGCAACGGTTTATCGTCCTCGTGTTCGGCGAGCGTGATGAATCCCGGCTCGCGCTTGTCAGCCAGACATACTTCGGCGTCCAGTTTGTCGCTGCGCGTGATCCGCGGCTCGCGTAATCGCTGCCGCAAGCGTTGCTGGTTGAGCACGACTGGAAAACCATTGAAGTACAGATTTGCTGTAAAGGCGTTGTTGTTATTTTTACGCAAAGACATAAAGCCACCCACATAGAGACGTCACGCTGTTTGCGAAAACAAAACAGCAGGCAACGTTTTAAAAAAGATTGCGAATCAAACGGCTCTTTAGGCCAGCGACTGTGCAGTCATTGGAATACGAGGGATTTCGCCAGCCGGTAGTTTGGCGGCTTTACGCCGGCGTCGCTCAACCACCAGAGCATCGGCATAGACCCCCGCAGCTTTGATGACGTGAGAGACGTTATGATCGCTGCCTGCGTGTTTGAATATATATTTAGCGGCGATATCATCCCAAAACGCCCATTCATCTTCATAAACAGTCATGATTTTCCTTATCATTATTCAAGTTACCCGCGTCCTGCGGACAACTTGAAGTTATGCCAAAGAAAAAACCAAAACAATGCTGGCAAGCACCCCGAGTTAATTCAAAGTAAAACTAGGCGAACAGTTCGCCCTGCAATTCGTCGAGCAATGCCTGAATGGCATCGAGACGCTGCTGCGGGTCATCGAGCTGCAAAAGGTCGATCTTGTCTTCTTCAGCGAATGGCAGCAGATAAGCCAACTGATTCGCCAACGATTGCTGGCCGAGCGCATCAGTGCCCATGTTCAGCGCCTCGACCATCGGATGCTCGGCGAGCGCCTTGAGCAGCGCCACCAGGTCGGCGTCCTCGTCCTGCAACGGCTGCTCGGGCTCATCGTCCAGCCAGTCGACGTCGGCCAGCATCAACTGGTCGCGCTGCACTTGCGTGCGCAGCACATTGAAGCGCCGGCCGCCCTGCACGCGAATACCGAGCAGTCCGTTGTCCTGTTGCTGGAAATCGGTGATACGCGCTTCGCAGCCGACCAGGGCAAAACCCTCAGGAGCGACGCCGACTTCATGACCGTCGAGGATGCACACCACGCCAAAGCCGCCGCCCTGTTTCATGCAGCGGCCGATCATGTCCAGGTAGCGCGCTTCGAAGATCTGCAAGTCGAGGTTGCAGCCGGGAAACAGCACCGTGTTCAGCGGGAAAAGCGGCAGACTCATAGTCATTTCCTTACACCACCATCGACACCGCCAACGGCAGGAACACCGCCGTGGCTACGCCCATCAGACTCATCGCCAGCGCCGCGAAGGCGCCGCACTCCTCACTTTCCTGCATCGCCACCGCCGTGCCGACCGCGTGAGCGGTCATGCCCAGCGCCATGCCGCGCGCTTCGGGACTGTGCACGCCGAGACGGGTCAACAGCGTCGGGCCGAAGATCGCACCAATCACCCCGGTGATCAGCACGAAAACCGCCGCCAGCGCCGCAACGCCACCGATCTGTTCGGCCACCAGCATGGCGATCGGCGAAGTCACCGACTTCGGCGCCATGGTCATCAAGATCATGTGATCGGCACCGAACCACCAGCCCAGCGCCACGCCCATGCCTGTGGCGACCACTCCGCCTATCACCAGCGTAGTAAAAATCGGCCAAAACAATTGGCGAATACGCCGCAAGTTCAAATATAGCGGCACCGCCAGGGCGACGGTCGCCGGGCCGAGCAGGATGCTGAGGATCTCGGTGCTCTTGCGGTACTCGGTGTATGTCAGGCCGCAGCCGACCAGCACGCCAATCACCAACAGCATGGAGACCAGCACCGGTTGCAGAAAGATCCAGCGGGTTTTCTCGAACGCGGCCAGCACCAACTGATAAGCGCCGAGGGTGATGCCGATGCCGAACAGCGGATGGTGAATCACCGACGTCCAGGCGCCGTGCCAATCGAAGAGCATCAGGATTCCTCCGACGGTGGCGCGTGACGCTTGACCAGGCGCTGCATCAGCACGCCGGCGAAGGCCATCGACAGAATCAGCGACACCACGAGGGCGCCGACAATCGCCCAGAAATCGGCGGCAATAGCCGTGGCATAAACCATCACGCCCACCGCCGGTGGCACCAGCAGCAACGGCAGATAACGCAGCAGGCTACTGGCCGCCTGGTTCAACGGCTCGCCGACTTCGCCGCGAATGATCAGGAACACCAGCAACAACAGCAGGCCGATGATCGGTCCCGGCAGCACTGGCAATAGCAAATGATTGAGCGCCGTGCCGAACAATTGAAACAGCACCAGCATGGTCAGGCCGCGTAGCAACATCCGACATCTCCGTCTTACTTTTCACCCTGCAAGTGGACGGCATTATAAGCACGCCTGCGCTATGGATCGGCATTCGCCAAAAGCATGGTCGGTTGACCGGAGCAATTCGCCATGATGATCTACAGTGGTTCGCAGGGCGGTCATATCCCCCACCTGAAAAACTATAAAACCGATGAACCCAAGGAGAGTCTCAATGCCCTATGTTCCAGTTGCAGAGCTCAAAGATTATGTCGGCAAGGAACTCGGACGTTCCGAATGGCTCACCATCGATCAGGAACGCATCAACCTGTTCGCCGAAGCCACCGGTGATTATCAGTTCATTCATGTCGACCCGGTCAAAGCCGCGCAAACGCCATTTGGCAGCACCATTGCCCACGGTTTCCTGTCGTTGTCGCTGATCCCCAAATTGATGGAAGACATCCTGATCCTGCCGCAAGGCGTGAAGATGGTGGTCAACTACGGCCTCGACAGCGTGCGTTTCATCCAGCCGGTGAAGGTCAATTCCAGAGTGCGCCTGAAGGTCGATTTGGGCGAAGTGACCGAGAAAAAACCGGGCCAATGGCTGCTCAAAGCCACCGCAACACTTGAGATAGAAGGCTCGGATAAACCGGCCTATATCGCCGAGCCACTGTCGCTCTGCTTCGTTTAAGCACCGGGATGCGAAGCAGCGCACGCTGTTTCGCGTCCGCTCCCGTTCCAGCGGCTGTATAAGGTCACATAGCTGCGGCATACTCGGTCGCCTAATTGCCCGGATCCCGCTATGCGCTCACTCGCCTGTCTTGCACCCCTTGCCTTGACCCTGATGCTTGCCGCTTGCGGCGACGGCGAATCGCTGCTGCCTCCCGATGCGCGACTGCCGGATGGCGGACGCTATCGCGGCGAACTGGTCGATGGCTTGCTGCAAGGTCAGGGACGGGTCGACTATCCCAATGGCAGTTGGTACGCCGGGCAGTTCGACAAGGGGCAGTGGCATGGTCAGGGCGAATGGCATGGCAGTAATGGCGAGATCTATCGGGGCCAGTTCCAGCAAGGGCTGTTCGAGGGTCAGGGCAGCCTGACTACCAATGCCAGCAGTTACACCGGCAGCTTCAAGCAGGGCCGACGCGATGGCGAAGGCACCCTGAAAGAAAACGCCATGACTTACCGTGGCGAATTCAAGGCTGATCAATATTCCGGGCTCGGCCGTCTCGAAATGGATGACGGCAGCTCCTATCAAGGCCAGTTCGCCCACGGCAAACCGAATGGCGAAGGCCAGCGCGGTGACTCTAGCGGCAATTCGTTCACCGGCCATTTCGTCAACGGCCAACTGGAAGGCAACGGCACCTTCAACAGCGCGGACGGCGACATCTATGTCGGCGGTTTCAAGAACAATCAGTTGCACGGCAAGGGCCGCTACGAAAACGCTGACGGCGACGTCTGGCTCGGCCAGTTCAAGGAAGGCGCGCTGACCGGCAAGGGCGAACTGATCGGCGCCGACGGCAGCCACTACGTCGGCACCTTCAGCGACTGGCGTTTCAGCGGTCAGGGCCGTTTGAATTTGTCCGATGGCAGCTTCTATGTCGGTGGATTCGACAGCGACAGTTATTCGGGACGCGGCACACTGGTGCTCACCGATGGCAGCGTGATGAGCGGCACCTGGATCAACGGCCAGCGCGTGCGCGATGCCGACGGCAAGTTGCTGCCCGACACTCTGGAACTCGGTTTGCTCGCTCAGGGTCGTCTACTCGACGACGCACTGGCCGCGATCCCGGCTTCGACCCCGGCCGTTGAGCTGTACACCCTGACCCTCGGCGGCGACGGCAAGCAGAGCGTGTTCCTGCGCGAGTCGGACTACGTCGCCAACATGCTCAACACCCGCTTCGGCGCCTATGGCCAGATCCGTCTGGTCAACCACCGCGACCACCTCGGCGACCGGCCGATGGCCACCCGCGAGAACCTGCGCCGCGCCGCGCAAACCCTGGCTGAACGCAGCGGCCCGGAAGACTTGTTGTTCATCTATCTGACCAGCCACGGCACCGCCGAACACGAACTGGTGCTCGACCAGCCGCGCATGGAGCTGGCCGACCTGCCCGCCGACGAACTCGCCGCGGTGCTGGCGCCGTTGAAAAACCGCGACAAGATCATCGTGATTTCGTCGTGCTACTCCGGCGGCTTCATCCCGGCGCTCAAAGACGAACGCACGCTGATCATGACCGCGTCGCGCGCCGACCGGGTGTCCTTCGGCTGCTCGGAAGAGGCCAACTTCACCTACTTTGGCGACGCTCTATTCGCCCAGGCGCTGAACCAGACCGACGATCTCGAACAAGCTTTCAAACTGGCCAAGGCCACCGTTGCCGAGCGCGAACTGGCGGACAATTTCGAAGCCTCGGAGCCGCAGATCTGGGCGCCGAAAACCGTGCTGTCGCACTGGCAACTGCTGCGTAAACAGCAAGCGAGAAAAGCTTTGCAAAGTGCTGCGTTGAACGACGGAGCGACAAAGAGCAACTAAGCTGAACAGTATCAAGGGAGAGACACTATGTACTTGACGCCTCAGCACGTATTGCTTGCCGGAGCCACCGGTTTGACCGGTGAACATCTACTCGACCGTTTGCTCAACGAGCCAACGATTACCCGCGTGCTCGCCCCTTCCCGCCGGCCATTGGCCGAGCATCCACATCTGGAAAACCCGGTTGGTGACCCACAGGCGTTTCTGCCGCAACTCAGCGGTCGCGTCGACATCGCCTATTGCTGCCTCGGCACGACGATCAAACAGGCCGGCTCCGAAGCTGCGTTTCGCGCGGTGGATCTGGACATGGTCGTGGCGTTCGCCAAACGTGCGCGGGAAATGGGCGCGCGACATCTGATCGTGATCAGTGCAATCGGGGCCGATCCGAAATCTTCGGTTTTTTACAACCGGGTCAAAGGGGAAATGGAACAGGCATTGCGCGCGCAGGACTGGCCGCAACTGACCATTTGCCGGCCGTCGCTGTTGCTTGGGGAACGTACCGAGCCGCGTCTGGGCGAGCAGCTTGCCGCGCCGTTTTCAAAATTGATTCCCGGTAAGTATCGCGGGATCGAGGCCTGCCAATTGGCCCGGGCGATGTGGCGGCTGGCGCTGGAAGAACAGGATGGGGTCCGGGTGATCGAGTCGGATGATTTGAGGAAACTCGGTAAATAATACAGCGGTGTCTGGAATTGATCGTTCCCACGCTCCGCGTGGGAACGATCAGAACACCCGACTACAATCCGCCAGTCGCCTGAAACCCCACACCAATCACCGTCAGCAAAGACAACGGTAAAAGCAGCGTATCGAGCAAAGCACTCGCCGGCAGATCCACCCCCGGATAGCTCGGCGCTTCAGCGCCAAACCGATCCATCGCACAACATCCGCCATTCAGCGCATACAAATCCAGCCGCGTCCCCGAATACACCACTGGCGCCCCAGGCTTCGCCGCATCGAGCGTGCGCGCAGTGGCACACCCCGTCAGTTGCAGCGCGAGCAAAACCACCAGCAGCTTATTCATCGCTGCTCAGATGATGCTCGCCCCAACGCGGCAGCATGTCCTGAGGAATGCCCAGCAGATTGAGAATCCGCGCCACGACGAAATCGATCAGATCATCGATGGTCTGCGGCTGGTGATAGAAACCCGGCGACGCAGGAAGGATGGTCACGCCCATGTTCGACAGCTTGAGCATGTGCTCCAGATGAATGCTCGAATACGGCGCCTCGCGTGGCACCAGAATCAACTGGCGACGCTCCTTCAACGTCACGTCGGCGGCGCGTTCGATCAGGTTATTGCAGGCGCCGGTGGCAATCGCCGACAGCGTGCCAGTGGAGCACGGCACCACGACCATTGCCGCTGGGGCGCCGGAGCCGGAAGCCACCGGCGACATCCAGTCTTCCTTGCCGTACACGCGGATCTGCCCGGCGGCAGCCCCGGTGTATTCGGTCAGGAACGCCTGCATCATCTGCGGCTTGGGCGGCAGCGTGACATCGGTCTCGGTGGCCATCACCAGTTGCGCAGCCTTGGAGATCAGGAAGTGCACCTCGCGATCTTCACGCACCAGACAATCGAGGAGGCGCAAACCGTACTGCGCGCCTGAAGCGCCGGTCATCGCCAGCGTGATGCGTTCGGGGCCATTGCTCTCCAAACGAGTGTTCATTGCAGCGCCTCGGCGAGTTTTCCGTGCAGGCCGCCGAAGCCGCCGTTGCTCATGATTACCACGTGAGTGCCGGGCTGAGCCTGGCTCTTCACGCGTTCGATGATGCCTTCCAGCGAATCGCTGACAATCGACGGCACGGTGCACAGCGCAGCGGTCGCGCCCAGATCCCAGCCGAGGTTGGCCGGGGCGTACCAGATCACCTGATCGGCATCGACCACGCTGGCTGGCAAACCGTCGCGGTGCGCGCCGAGCTTCATCGAGTTGGAACGCGGTTCGATGATCGCAATCAGCGGTGCATCGCCGATGCGTTTGCGTAGACCATCGAGGGTGGTGGCAATCGCCGTCGGGTGATGGGCGAAGTCGTCGTAAATGGTGATACCGCGAACCTCAGCGACTTTCTCCATGCGACGTTTGACGTTCTTGAACGCACTCAACCCGGCAATGCCCATCGACGGCACCACGCCGACATGACGCGCTGCCGCCAGCGCGGCCAAGGCGTTGGCGACGTTGTGCTGACCGGTCAGCTCCCACTCGACCGTGCCTTGGGATACGCCTTCGAACATCACTTCAAATGCCGAACCGTCTTCGCTAAGCAATTTGACCTGCCACTGACCGCCCGCCCCGGTGGTCTGCACCGGAGTCCAGCAGCCCATTTCGATCACTCGCTGCAACGCAGGCTCGGTTGTCGGGTGGATCACCAAGCCTTCACTCGGAATCGTGCGCACCAAATGGTGGAATTGCCGCTCGATCGCCGGCAGGTCCGGGAAGATGTCCGCGTGATCGAACTCAAGATTGTTGAGGATCGCGGTGCGTGGGCGGTAGTGAACGAATTTCGAGCGTTTGTCGAAAAACGCGCTGTCGTACTCGTCAGCTTCGATCACAAAGAACGGCGTGCCGCCCAGACGCGCCGACACCGAGAAATTCTGCGGCACGCCGCCAATCAGGAAGCCTGGGCTCATGCCGGCGTGTTCCAGCACCCAGGCGAGCATGCTGCTGGTGGTGGTTTTGCCGTGGGTGCCGGCGACGGCCAGCACCCAGCGACCTTGCAGCACGTGATCGGCCAGCCACTGCGGGCCGGAAACGTACGGCAGGCCTTTGTTCAGCACATATTCCACCGCCGGATTGCCGCGGGACATGGCGTTGCCGATCACCACCAGATCCGGCGCCGGATCGAGCTGAGCCGGGTCGTAACCCTGCGTCAGCTGAATGCCCTGGGCTTCAAGCTGCGTGCTCATCGGCGGATAGACGTTGGCGTCGGAACCGGTCACGTGGTGGCCCAGCTCTTTGGCCAGAACCGCCATCGAGCCCATGAAAGTCCCGCAGATACCCAGAATATGAATGTGCATAGTCGACCTCGTAAAACATGGCCGCAGGTTAGCGTAGGGAGGGGGAATTCGCACTCTTTAGGTGATGGGGCGGGAATGGCATTTGTGTTCGGCTGTGGATTGTCGCCCCTCACCCCAGCCCTCTCCCGAGGGAGAGGGAGCCGATCTCGGTTGCTTTCAAATGCTGAGTTCACGTCGATGATTCAGGTCGGCGTAAATCGCCAGAACACCTCGGTCAGTCCCCTCTCCCTCTGGGAGAGGGCTAGGGTGAGGGCTCTAACTGACCCGCCGCTCAATGCCATGTTTACGCAGCTTCCTGTAAAGCGTATTACGACTAACCCCCAACTGCTCAGCCGTATGCGTCATATGCCACCGCGTCTGTTCCAGCGTTTTAAGCAGCGCAACCCGCTCAGCATCTTCCAATGGATGCTCAGATACATCAGGTTGCAAAACCGCCACCCGCACCTGCCGAATCATCGCCGGCAAATCCTCCAGCCCGATCCGCCCTTCATCACACAACGCCGCCAACGTGCGCAGCACATTGCGCAACTGCCGCACATTGCCCGGCCAGTTGAACGCCAGCAGCGCCTCACGCGCAGGTTGTTCAATCAATATCGTCTCGCCGCCAGCCTCCTCGGCCAGCAGGAAGTCCAACAGTTGCGATTTATCACTGCGCTCGCGCAACGCCGGCAACGCCACTTCCAGCCCATTGAGCCGGTAATACAGATCTTCACGGAAGCTGCCGTCCGCAACCCGCTCAAGCAGATTGCGGTGGGTCGCGCTGATGATCCGCACATTGACCGCTTCCGGTTCCCCGCCAATCGGCACCACTTGCCGATCTTCCAGCACCCGCAGCAAGCGGGTCTGCAAGGCCAGCGGCATGTCGCCGATTTCATCGAGGAACAGCGTGCCTCCATCGGCCTGCTGCAACTTGCCGCGCATGCCGTCCTTGCGAGCACCAGTGAAGCTACCGCCGCGATAGCCGAACAGCTCGCTTTCGATCAGGCTCTCGGGGATTGCTGCACAGTTGAGTGCGACGAACGCCTTGCTCGACCGCTGACTGGCTTGATGCACCGCTTTGGCGAAGGCTTCTTTGCCGGAGCCCGTTTCGCCATTGATCAACAGCGGCACATCACGCTCGAAAACGCGCAGGGCTTTGCGGAAGTTCGCTTGCAGCGTCGCATCACCAAGGCAGATGCCCGACAAGCGTGGTGCCTCGGTGACAACTGGTGAGCGCATGATCGGCGGCGGCTTGCGCGATTCGCCACGCAACACGGCAAACAGCTGCCGGCCATCGCGGGTGCGCAACGGCCAACTGGCGCTGGCATTGGCGCTCGCCCGGCCAAGCAATTCATCGAGCGAACAATCGAAAAACGCCTCCACCGGTTTGCCGAGCAAGCCACCGCGAATATGTCCGAGCAGGTTCAGCGCACTCTGGTTGACCGCACTGATCCGCCCTTCCCCGTCAAACGCCAGCAGCCCTTCGCTGAACAACCCTACGGATTCGGCCTGGAGATGGAAACGCAGCAGCCATTGGTTATCGAAACAACGCAGGAAGTAGCAACTCTCGATCATCTTCGCCGACAGATTGACCAGCGCCATGGTGTGGAACTGGCTCTGGCGCGAGACGTCGTGGCGCGCCGAGGACACATCGAGCACGGCCAGCAACTCGCCGTGCGGATCGAACACCGGACTCGCCGAACAAGTCAGGCCCGTATGGCGCCCTCGAAAGTGTTCGTCCTGGTGAATAGTCAGCGCCTGACGCTCGACCAGACAGGTGCCGATGCCGTTGGTGCCTTCACAGGCTTCGCTCCAGTCGGCACCGAGCCAGAGGCCGGCGCGTTCGAAAATCTTGCGTTCGGTGGGCGCGGTGACGCAATTGAGGATCACCCCGCGCGCGTCGGTCAGCAGCACCGCGTGGCCGGCGCCGGAGAGTTGTTGATGCAGGCTGCTCATTTCATTGCCGGCAATCTTCAAGACCTGCTGCAGACGTTCGCGGCTTTCGAGGACGCGCCCGTGTTCGAGCACGGTGGGCGCCATGCTCAGCGCGGGGTCGAGATGATAATCCTCAAGACAGCGCAGCCATGAGCGGGCGATTGACGGATCAGCTCCGGGCCCGTGCAGGTGAGGTTTGCCCTGGGTGGCGGTGAGAACCTGTTGGGCATGGCGACTCAAATGGTTGTCGTGCATTTCTTATTGTTCTCCCCGAGGCTCGGTGGCCCAATGCTTGAGGTGACGCCCAGCATCCTCCAGCCACCGGCGCATTGCAATGCTGGCAAGACTGCCCGGTCACTGACTGTGCCAAAAGCGGTACAAACTGTCACCGCATCTGTACCGAAACCGTCACAGCCTTCATCCACCCGTCCGACAGAAACCGCGCAAGGCCTTGATTTACCTGACCTGCACGGCGGTGGCCCGACCTTTGCTCTACGCTTATAGCAAGCGCACTTGCGCGTTTCTCTAATAAGTACAAAGCCAAGGAGAACATCATGCGTTACGCTCACCCCGGTACTGAAGGCGCCAAAGTCTCGTTCAAGAGCAAGTACGGTAACTACATCGGCGGCGAGTTCGTCGCGCCTGTCAAAGGTCAGTACTTCACCAATACTTCGCCGGTCAACGGCCAGCCAATTGCCGAATTCCCCCGCTCCACTGCCGAAGACATCGATAAGGCACTGGACGCCGCCCACGCTGCCGCCGATGCGTGGGGCGCGACCTCCGTGCAGGCGCGCTCGCTGATCCTGTTGAAAATCGCCGACCGCATCGAAGCCAACCTCGAACTGCTGGCGATCACCGAAACCTGGGACAACGGCAAAGCCATCCGCGAAACCCTCAACGCCGACATCCCGCTCGCCGCCGACCACTTCCGCTACTACGCCGGTTGCATCCGCGCCCAGGAAGGCAGCGCTGCCGAAATCGACGGCAACACCGTGGCTTATCACATTCATGAACCGCTGGGCGTGGTCGGCCAGATCATCCCGTGGAACTTCCCGATCCTGATGGCCGCGTGGAAACTTGCGCCAGCCCTGGCCGCCGGTAACTGCGTGGTGCTCAAACCTGCCGAGCAAACTCCGCTGGGTATTTCCGTGCTGGTCGAACTGATCGGCGACCTGCTGCTGCCGGGCGTGCTGAACGTTGTTCAGGGCTACGGCAAAGAAGCCGGCGAAGCGCTGGCGACCAGCAAACGCATCGCCAAGATTGCCTTCACCGGGTCAACCCCGGTCGGCTCGCACATCATGAAATGCGCTGCCGAAAACATCATCCCGTCCACCGTGGAACTGGGCGGAAAATCGCCGAACATCTTCTTCGAAGACATCATGCAGGCCGAGCCGACTTTCATCGAGAAAGCTGCCGAAGGTCTGGTGCTGGCGTTCTTCAACCAGGGCGAAGTCTGCACCTGCCCGTCCCGCGCACTGGTTCAGGAATCGATCTACGACGAATTCATGGCCGTGGTCATGAAGAAAGTCCTGCAAATCAAACGTGGCGATCCGCTGGACACCGACACCATGGTTGGCGCTCAGGCGTCCGAGCAGCAATTCGACAAGATCCTGTCCTACCTGGAAATCGCCAAGGGCGAAGGCGCAGAGCTGCTGACCGGCGGCAAGGTGGAAAAACTCGAGGGCAATCTGTCGACCGGCTATTACATCCAGCCGACCCTGCTCAAGGGCACCAACAAGATGCGCGTGTTCCAGGAAGAAATCTTTGGCCCGGTGGTGAGCATCACCACGTTCAAGGACGAAGCCGAAGCCCTGGCCATCGCCAACGACACCGAGTTCGGCCTTGGCGCCGGCCTGTGGACCCGCGACATCAACCGCGCCTACCGCATGGGCCGCGCAATCAAGGCCGGTCGCGTGTGGACCAACTGCTACCACCTGTACCCGGCGCATGCCGCGTTCGGTGGGTACAAGAAGTCCGGCGTCGGCCGTGAAACCCACAAGATGATGCTCGACGACTATCAGCAGACCAAAAACCTGCTGGTGAGCTACGACATCAATCCGTTGGGCTTCTTCTAAAGCATAGGGGCGAGGCAGATATTTCTGCCTCGCCCTTTCGACCGCTTTCGCGAGCAGGCTCGCTCCCACAGGGACTGCGTGCCCCCGCAATGCTCGACTCGACACACATCCAATGTGGGAGCGAGCCTGCTCGCGAAAGCGATGTGCGATTCAACCCAATGGTCCCCGGCCCCGCAACTGGGCCAATAAAACAATAAGAATGGTGAACCCTATGCCTAGCGAATCCCCTGCTGGCGCTCCGGCGACTGGCTCTTCCGTCGACTTCGAAAAAGTCGGTTCGGACTACTTCCAACAACGCGAACTGAAAAAAGGCGCCGCCGGCTGGGTGCTGCTGGTGGGGCTTGGGGTCGCTTATGTGATCTCCGGCGATTATGCCGGCTGGAACTTCGGCCTGGCTCAGGGCGGGTGGGGCGGCATGTTCCTCGCGACACTGCTGATGGCCACCATGTATTTGTGCATGTGCTTTTCCCTGGCCGAACTGTCCTCAATGATTCCTACTGCCGGTGGCGGTTACGGATTTGCCCGCAGCGCGTTCGGCCCTTGGGGCGGCTTCCTGACTGGAACCGCGATCCTTATCGAATACGCCATCGCCCCTGCCGCGATTGCCGTGTTCATCGGCGCTTATTGCGAATCGTTGTTTGGCATCGGCGGCTGGATGATTTATCTGGCGTTCTACATCATTTTTATCGCCATCCACATTTTCGGGGTGGGCGAAGCGTTGAAGCTGATGTTCGTCATCACGGCCATTGCTGCTCTGGCGCTCGGCGTATTTCTGGTGGCCATGGTGCCGCACTTTGACGTCGCCAATTTGCTCGACATCCCAGTGAGCAACGCTACCGGCGCCAGCAGTTTCCTGCCGTTCGGCTATGTCGGCGTGTGGGCGGCGATTCCTTACGCGATCTGGTTTTTCCTCGCGGTGGAAGGTGTGCCGCTGGCCGCCGAAGAAACCAAAAACCCCAAGCGCGACCTGCCACGCGGGCTCATCGGCGCCATGCTGGTGCTGCTGGCGTTTGCCCTGCTGATTTTGATCGTCGGGCCGGGCGGCGCAGGTGCCAACTCGCTGCTGACGTCGGGCAACCCGCTGGTTGAAGCGTTGAGCAAAGCCTACGGCGGCTCGACCTGGATGGGCGGTTTCGTCAATCTCGTGGGCCTGGCCGGGTTGATCGCCAGTTTCTTCTCGATCATCTACGCCTATTCGCGGCAGATTTTCGCCTTGTCCCGCGCAGGCTACCTGCCGCGCAAATTGTCCGAGACCAACAAAAGCAAGGCACCGGTGCTGGCGCTGGTGATTCCGGGGATCATCGGTTTCGGGTTGTCGCTGACCGGCCAGGGCGACTTGCTGATTCTGGTGGCGGTGTTCGGCGCGACCATTTCCTATGTGCTGATGATGGCCGCGCACATCACCCTGCGCATCCGCCGCCCCAAAATGGATCGTCCGTACCGTACGCCCGGCGGCATCTTCACCTCGGGTGTTGCGCTGGTGCTGGCCTGCATCGCCGTGATTGCGGGTTTCCTGGTCGATCCGCGGGTCGTGATCGGCGCCGCTATCATCTATGGAGTGTTAATTGCTTACTTTGCTTTCTACAGTCGACATCACTTGGTAGCAGGTACGCCGGAGGAAGAATTCGCGGCGATTCAGAACGCTGAAAAAGCCCTGCACTGACGGTCGAAAACCACGGCGCAGGGCTGACCTGCGCCGTCACGGAGAATTCTGTATGGCGAGTTTCGCTCACACGGTCGGCGCCCAGACCTACCGCTTCGACAGCCTCAAGGACGTCATGGCCAAGGCCAGCCCTGCGCGTTCGGGGGATTTTCTCGCCGGGGTTGCCGCGCTCAATGACGGCGAGCGCGTGGCTGCGCAAATGGCGCTGGCCGACATCCCGCTCACGCATTTCCTGCAAGAAGCGCTGATCCCTTATGAGTCCGATGAAGTCACCCGCCTGATCATCGACACCCACGACAAACAAGCCTTCGCCGTAGTCAGCCACCTCACCGTCGGCGGTTTCCGCGACTGGCTGCTCAGCGACGCCGCCGATGAAACCAGCCTGCGCGCCCTCGCCCCCGGCCTGACCCCGGAAATGGTCGCTGCTGTATCGAAGATCATGCGCGTGCAGGATCTGGTGCTGGTCGCGCAGAAAATCCGCGTCGTCACAAAATTTCGCGGCACCCTTGGGCTGCGTGGACGCCTGTCGACCCGACTGCAACCGAACCACCCGACCGACGAGCCGTCCGGCATCGCCGCGAGCATTCTCGACGGCCTGCTGTACGGCAACGGCGACGCAATGATCGGCATCAACCCGGCCACCGACAGCATCGCCTCGATCTGCGCCATGCTGGAAATGCTCGACGCAATCATCCAGCGTTACGACATTCCGACCCAGGCCTGCGTGCTGACCCACGTCACCACCTCCATCGAAGCGATCAACCGTGGGGTGCCGCTGGATCTGGTGTTCCAGTCGATTGCTGGCACCGAAGCGGCCAACGCCAGTTTCGGCATCAACCTGAATGTTTTGCAGGAAGGCTATGACGCCGGGTTGAGCCTGAATCGCGGCACCCTCGGGCAGAACCTGATGTATTTCGAAACCGGCCAGGGCAGCGCGCTGTCGGCCAACGCTCACCACGGCGTCGATCAGCAGACCTGCGAGACGCGGGCTTACGCCGTGGCGCGACATTTCAAGCCGTTCCTGGTGAACACCGTCGTAGGATTTATCGGCCCGGAATACCTCTACAACGGCAAACAGATCATTCGCGCCGGCCTCGAAGACCACTTCTGCGGCAAGTTGCTCGGCGTGCCGATGGGCTGCGACATCTGCTACACCAACCACGCCGAAGCCGATCAGGACGACATGGATACCCTGCTGACCCTATTAGGTGTGGCCGGGATCAACTTCATCATGGGCATCCCCGGTTCCGACGACATCATGCTCAACTACCAGACCACCTCGTTCCACGACGCCCTCTACGCACGCCAGACTCTGGGCTTGAAACCGGCACCTGAGTTCGAACAATGGCTGGCCAACATGGGCATCTTCACTCAGGCTGACGGCAAGGTCCGCTTCGGCAACAACCTGCCGCCGGCCTTCCGCCAGGCCCTGGCGCAACTGGGATGAGCCTTATGGAAAAACCGCCCGTCGACCCGCAAAACCCATGGCTGGAACTGCGCCGCCTGACCCCGGCACGGATCGCTCTTGGCCGCACCGGCACCAGTTTGCCGACCAGCGCCCAGCTTGATTTTCAGTTTGCCCACGCACAGGCGCGGGATGCGGTGCATCTGCCGTTCGATCATGCAGAACTCAGCGCGCAACTCAGTGAGCGCGGGCGTGAAAGCCTGCTTTTGCACAGCGCAGCGGTGGATCGCAACAGTTACCTGCAACGTCCGGATCTGGGGCGCAAGCTCAGTGACGAGTCAGCGCAGACCTTGCACGATTACGCAGCCGCGCATCCGGGCGGCGTCGATCTGGCGATTGTCGTGGCCGACGGTTTGTCAGCACTGGCGGTGCATCGGCATACGTTGCCGTTTCTCACTCGCATGGAAGATCAGATGAGTGCTGACGGATGGTCCATTGCGCCCGTCGTTCTGGTGGAACAGGGACGGGTAGCCGTCGGTGATGAAATCGGTCAACTGCTCGGCGCAAAAATGGTCGTGATGCTGATTGGTGAGCGCCCTGGCCTGAGTTCGCCAGACAGCCTCGGTTTATATTTCACCTACAATCCAAAAATCGGACTGACCGATGCCTACCGCAATTGCATTTCCAACGTGCGGCTAGAGGGCTTGAGCTACGGCATGGCGGCGCATCGCTTGCTGTATCTGATGCGCGAAGCCTGTCGGCGGCAGCTGTCGGGAGTCAATCTGAAGGACGAAGCACAGGTTCAGACGTTGGAGTCGGACGCAGGGGCGGACATGAAAGGAAACTTCCTACTCGGTCCGCCCCCAACCTGAACCGTTTCCGCATTGCGTTTCTGCGAAGGTTTCAGGCAGGATCGATGCACGGCCGCCAGGGTTTCCCATCGCCGTCAGAGCAGTTGAAGACAGCCACTTGAAGACGAGACCTATCATGCGGATTATTCAAGCGACCCTCGAACATCTGGATTTGTTGACCCCGTTGTTCGTCAAATATCGCGAGTTCTACGGTTCCCTGCCTTACCCGGACTCCTCCCGCGCGTTCCTCGAAAAACGCCTGCGCCGCAAGGAGTCGGTTATCTATCTGGCCCTGGCCGACGATGACGACAAGAAACTCATGGGTTTCTGTCAGCTGTATCCAAGCTTCTCCTCGCTGTCACTCAAACGCGTGTGGATCCTCAACGATATCTATGTCGCCGAAGATGCCCGACGCCAATTGGTCGCCGACAACCTGATCCGCACCGCGAAGAAAATGGCCAAGGAAACCCAGGCCGTGCGCATGCGCGTTTCCACCAGCAGTAACAATGAAGTCGCGCAGAAAACCTATGAGTCCATCGGATTCAAGGAAGACACCGAGTTCAAGAACTACGTGTTGCCGATCAGCGAAGAGCTCTGACGGCGTTGGCAGCCTGTGATGAGGGAGCAAGCTCCCTCGCCACAAAGAATGCCTACCTGACAATTGTTCACACCCCGACATTCCTCGCTACAAAACCAACGCGCGTTTCATCCTTCAGACCGTATAATCCCGAGCTTTCCGGCTTGTAAGAAAAACTACACCTGCTTGTAGGCTTACACGAAGTCATTCGCACGGGCCTGCAGAGTTGGGCCATCACCACAGGTGCCTCCATGGATTTCAACCCGCTCGACCTTATCCTGCATCTCGACGTCTACCTCGATTTGCTGGTGAACAACTATGGGCCATGGATCTACGCCATCCTGTTTCTGGTGATTTTCTGTGAAACCGGTCTGGTGGTGATGCCGTTCCTGCCGGGCGACTCGCTGCTGTTCATCGCTGGCGCCGTTGCGGCTGGCGGTGGCATGGACCCGGTGTTGTTGGCCGGTCTGCTGATGCTCGCGGCGATCCTGGGTGACAGCACCAACTACGTGATCGGACGAACGGCCGGGGAAAAATTGTTCAGCAACCCGAACTCGAAAATCTTCCGCCGCGACTATCTGCAGAAAACTCACGATTTCTATGACAAGCACGGCGGTAAAACCGTAACCCTCGCGCGCTTCCTGCCGATCATCCGCACCTTTGCTCCATTCGTCGCCGGCGTTGCGAGGATGCCCTACCCGCGCTTTTTCGGTTTCAGCGTCCTGGGCACCATTCTCTGGGTTGGCGGCCTGGTAACGCTGGGGTATTTCTTCGGCAATGTACCGTTCATCAAGAAGAACCTTTCATTGCTGGTGGTCGCGATCATTCTGCTGTCGCTGGTGCCGATGATCATCGGCGTGGTTCGCAGCCGTTTCGGCGGCACCAAAGCCCAATCGCACTAAGCCTGTGTGGTCGCTCAGCGCCTGGCGACGCCGGCGCATTCTGGCGAAGCACCCGATTGCCGACGACCTGTGGCAACGGGTGCGCCATCACCTGAGTTTTCTTGACGGCATCACGGCCGCCGAAGACCAGTGGCTGCGCGAGGCCTGCGTCTTGTTCCTCGACGACAAACACCTGAGCGCCCTGCCCGGCGTCGAACTGCATCAGGAACAACGCCTGCTGCTCGCCGCACAAGCGCAATTACCCCTTCTGCACTTGGGCGACTTGAATTGGTATCAGGGCTTTCACGAGATCGTCCTCTATCCCGACGACTTCCTCAGCCCGCAGCGCCATCGCGATGCCAGCGGCGTCGAGCATGAATGGGATGGCGAACACAGCGGCGAAGCCTGGCAGCAGGGGCCGATCATTCTGGCCTGGCCAGGCGTGATGGCCAGTGGTGGCTGGGAAGGCTACAACCTGGTGATCCACGAACTGGCGCACAAACTCGACATGCTCAATGGCGATGCCAACGGCCTGCCGCCGCTGCACACAGACATGCGCGTCAGCGACTGGGCCGAGGTGATGCAAAAGGCCTACGACGACCTCAATCTGCAACTCGATGACAACCCTGACGCCGAAACCGCCATCGATCCCTACGCCGCGGAAAACCCGGCCGAGTTCTTTGCCGTCACCAGCGAGTATTTCTTCAGCGCACCGGATCTGCTGTACGAGGCTTATCCACAGGTCTACTTGCAACTGAAGCGTTTCTACCGGCAGGATCCGTTGGGCAGGTTGCAGCAACTTCAGGCCACAGACCCGGTCTATCAGGCGCAAGACTGAGCGCCGAACGACGCTCAGTACATGGCGTAGGCTGCAGAATATGCCTATAATCGCCGCCACTTTTTGGTCAATCCGGCCAAGTGTTTTTGGTCAACTACGGGGGCAACGCCCAATGAGCTACAGCAAGATTCCGGCTGGCAAAGACCTGCCGAACGACATCTACGTCGCGATCGAGATCCCGGCCAACCACGCGCCGATCAAATACGAAATCGACAAAGACAGCGATTGCCTGTTCGTTGACCGTTTCATGGCCACCCCAATGTTCTACCCGGCCAACTACGGTTTCATCCCGAACACCCTGGCTGACGATGGTGATCCCCTCGACGTGCTGGTTGTGACCCCTTACCCGGTTGCACCAGGCTCGGTGATCCGCGCGCGTCCAGTCGGCGTCCTGAACATGACCGACGACGGCGGCGGCGATGCCAAAGTCATCGCAGTGCCACACGACAAGCTGTCCCAGCTGTACGTCGACGTGAAGGAATACACTGACCTGCCTCCTCTGCTGATCCAGCAGATCGAGCACTTCTTCGCGAACTACAAAGATCTCGAAAAAGGCAAGTGGGTCAAGATCGAAGGCTGGGCCGGTGCAGACGCCGCCCGCGAAGCGATCACCAAGTCGGTTGCTGCCTACAAAGGCTAAGCGCTTGCGACCTGCGTGATGCTTGCAGAAAACCCCGGTTGATCCGGGGTTTTTTATGCGCGAGATCAGCTTCCTTAAACAGGACGTTTAAAATCCGCGCGACGCGGTTTTAACTTGTTTAATTTCCCACAAGAACGTCTTACATCCCGTCGCAAAATTCAGCCCGTTTTTGAACGCCCGGTTTATTCAAACCGCTCTGGCACGGCCGTAGACTCCGTGTTTATGAGAAAGAACACTAGCGGTCCAAGATTCAAGGCACTCCTGGAAAAAGCGAACATCTCTACCACGGGTTTCGCAAAGTTCTGGGGCACGGAAGCCCAAAATGTCCACAACTGGTACACCCGGGGCGTCCCGGCGTATCGCATGGAAGAAGTCTCACGCCTGCTGTCCGTCAACAGCGAATGGCTGAAAACCGGCGAGGGCACCAAAGAGGCGCCGAGCCTGACGCCGCCTGCCAGCAATGGTGACACCTTTGACGCCCACGCCATCCGCGGCGCGTACACCGTCATCGACCCCAACGACATCGACCTGGCGTTCTTCAAGGAAATGCCGCTCACCAAAGACTCCGGCAAAACCCACGTCATCCTCGATCCGGATCAAACCATCCGCCTGCCCCGCGCCCACCTCGACCAACTGGAAGTGCGCCACAGCGATGCCATCTGCGCCCACATGATCGGCAACAGCATGGCCGAGCGCATCGAAGACGGCTCGATACTCGCCATCGACCGCGGCCTGACCCAGGTCGTCGACGGCGAAATCTACGCCATCGAACACGACGGCATGCTGCGCATCAAATACCTGCACCGCATGCCCGGCAACGGCCTGCGCCTGCGCAGCCACAACAGCGCCGAATACCCGGACGAAGTCTTTCGCCCAGCGCAGATCGAAGAGCAAAGGATTCATATATTGGGCTGGGTGTTCTGGTGGTCGACACTGAGCAAGAGACGGCCGGTGGTACCGTTTCTCTAATCCGAAGGCTTGCTCCTCCCCTGTAGGAGTGAGCCTGCTCGCGATGAGGCCCGGATAGACAGTACAAATCTCGGATTTTGGCCAGTGAGATCGCTCTAACCCGCACTTCCCACTGGGAATCCCGAGCAAAACTCAGTATCCTGCGCCCCACATTCGCGCATTGACCCGCTCCCGCGGCTCAGATGACGCCCGACGCGGCAGACCAACGTCTGCCAAGTCCCACAGCCGGACGCAGATCCGGGTGTACATTTTGAAGGCTGGCGCGGTTTACCAAAAATGAACCAAGCCCGTCCCCGAGAAGCCGGCCACAAGCCGGCTTTTTAATGCCTACTGGAAAGTGCTCAGGTCACAGCCGCTCGACACATGATAGAGCCATGAAACAGCGGCTTACGCTTTCACGGCATCAGCGCTAACGCTCGAAGGCATCCTCAGCGAGCGTTAATTTATACTCGCCCGCCGGTCAGTTCAAAAACACCCATCAGCACAGGGATGCGCCCATGTCCGTTCCAACCTACGATCAGTTCATCGAACCGATCCTACGTTTTCTCGCCTCCAAATCTGAAGGTGTACCCGCGCGGGAGGCTCACGAAGCCGCAGCAAAAACGATGCAACTGACCGAGGCACAGCGTGAAGAACAGCTCGCGAGTGGGCAGTTCACCTACAAGAACCGATCAGGCTGGGCGCACGATCGACTCAAGCGTGCCGGTCTTTCCAGCAGTGCCAAACGCGGTTATTGGAAGTTGACTGATGCGGGCGTGCAGTACGCCAAGGAGCATGCATTTCCACTGTCGGCCAAGGATGTGGAGCATTTAGCGATCGGCTACATGAATGTGAAGCTGAAAGTCGCGCCTGATGCCGAGCCACTGGATGACCAACCAAATGTGGAGCCAGATCTGGCCTCCGCTACCGAAAGCCCTGACGACCGACTGGAGCGAGCGCTAAAAGAATTGCGCGATGCCACGGCGGCCGACCTGTTGGATAACTTGCTGCAAGTCAGCCCCAACCGCTTCGAAGTAATCGTGCTGGATGTGCTTCATCGCCTAGGTTACGGCGCCAGTCGCAATGATCTGCAACGTGTCGGCGGTTCCGGTGATGCAGGCATCGACGGCATTATTTCGCTCGACAAGTTGGGGCTGGAGAAGGTTTATGTTCAGGCCAAACGCTGGCAGAACACGGTTGGCCGGCCTGAACTGCAGGCGTTCTACGGGGCGCTCGCTGGGCAAAAAGCCAAGCGCGGCGTGTTCATCACCACCTCCGGCTTTACGGCGCACGCTGTTGACTTCGCCAAATCGGTGGACGGAATTGTGTTGGTAGATGGCACGCGGCTGGTGCATCTAATGATGGATCATGAGGTGGGCGTGACATCTCGTTTGTTGCGGTTGCCGACGCTGGATCGCGATTACTTTGATGAGGAATAACGTTGAAGTTGCTGCTGTTCGAACCTTCTAGCTAAATCTCCACATTGGGCTTGTGGTCAAAAGTGATGGCACACTAGAATTACGGCGACTGTTCTACCAACCCCCACGGATCGAGGGTTACATCAGCGCGGGGTAAGGCCGGGACTGAATTCAGTTTAGGTTGATGTGCAGGTCAAGGAGACCACTATGTCGGACGCAAACATCAGGGAAAAATACTTCGTTTACCACCTCACCTCCGTTGAGAATCTGGATGGAATCTTTAAGGAAGGCCTAAAGCCTCGAGCCAGTCTGGAAAATTTCACCGACGTCGCAGACAGCGAAATCCTCAAGAAGCGCTAAGCGCTCAATCTTGATCGCTATGTGCCATTCCACTGGTTCGCTGCGAATCCGTTTGATGGGCGGGTACAGCTCAGCCGGCCCAAAGAGAAGTTCGTCCTCATCTCCGTCTTTCGATCATTTGCCAAACAAAACGATTGGAAAATTATTCCCCGGCACCCACTCGCTGATGATGCGATCCAACTGCTCGATTACAACGCAGGTTTTGAAGCAATTAATTGGGAGCTGATGAGTACTCGGGATTATCAGAACCCGGAATGCAAAAGCGTTTGCATGGCCGAATGCCTATCTCCGGAAGTGGTAAACCCCAAAAACTTTTCCAGGATTTATACACCCAACGATGAAGTCAGCTCGCTTTGTGAGGCTAAAATGCGCGTGGCAAAGCTTGCGACTCCCATCAGCGTGAATCCCGGAATGTTCTTATAAATGAACTACACCAGCCTGAATCCAGAGAAAGCTCTGATTTGGCGTATCGTCCATCGCGATAACCTGCCCTGGATTCTGGACAACGGTCTGCATTGCGCAAACTCGGAAGCACAGGCACCTCAGTACGTGAATATCGGTAGCGTCGACTTGATCGACAAGCGCCGTTCCCGTCAGGTGCCTATCGCACCGGATGGCGTTTTGGCCGATTACGTGCCCTTCTACTTCACGCCCTTCTCGGTGATGATGCAGAACATTCATTCTGGGTGGAGTGTTCAGCAACGCAGCAATGACGAGATCGTGATTCTGGTCTCAAGCCTGTATCGCGTTGAAGAGCTCGGCCTACCGTTTGTCTTCACAAACGCGCACGCCTATCCGAGTTGGACAAACTATTACAGCGATCTGGCGAATCTCGACCAGATCGATTGGTCTATCCTTCAACGGCGCGACTTCAAACGCGATCCTGATGATCCTCGCAAAATGGAGCGTTATCAGGCTGAGGCGCTGATTCACCATCACTTACCGATTACGGGACTACTGGGCATCATGTGCCACACCGATGCAATGAAAGTACGCATAGAAGCAGACGTTGCCGCTAGAGGCCTGACGTTGCCGGTTCATGCGCGCCCCAAATGGTATTTCCAATGATCAGATTTACCCAAGGCAACCTGCTGGAAGCCAAAACCGAAGCCCTCGTCAACACGGTGAATACCGTTGGCGTGATGGGCAAGGGCATCGCATTGATGTTCAAAGAACGCTTTGCGCAGAATTACCGTCTCTATGCTGCAGCGTGCAAGGCGAAGGAAGTAGAAACCGGCAAGATGCATGTGACGGCCACCAATGAGCTCGATGGCCCTCGCTGGATCGTGAACTTCCCAACCAAACGCCATTGGCGTTCTCCGTCTCAAATGGTGTGGATCACTGAAGGCTTGCATGATCTGCGTCGGTTTCTGCTTGAGAACGACGTGAAATCCGTCGCCGTCCCGCCTCTGGGTGCTGGTAACGGCGGTTTGAAGTGGCCTGAAGTCCGTGAGCAGATTGTCGAAGTGTTGGGGGACCTGGACGCTGATGTGTTGGTATTCGAGCCCTCGAACCAGTATCTGAACGTCGCCAAACGTTCGGGCGTAGAAAAGCTCACGCCAGCGCGCGCGCTTATCGCCGAACTGGTTCGTCGCTACTGGGTGTTAGGCATGGAGTGCAGTCTGCTGGAGATCCAGAAGCTGGCCTGGTTTCTTGAGCGCGCTATCGAGCAGTTGCCGGATACCGAGAACCCGCTGAATCTGAAGTTTGTCGCGCACAAATATGGGCCGTACGCCAACCGGCTGGAACATCTGCTCGATAACCTCGATGGCAGTTATCTGCACTGTGACAAACGCATCAGTGACGCTGGCATTAGCGATGTGATCTGGTTTGATCAAGAGCGCAAAGCCTTTTTGCAGACGTATCTGAAGACTGAGGCCAAGGAATACTCCCAGGCTTTAGAACGCACTGCCGAGTTGATTGACGGTTTTGAATCGCCATTCGGTATGGAGTTGTTGGCGACAGTCGATTGGTTGCTAAGCCAGGAAGGCGTGTCTGCGACCGTTCCTGCAGTGCGTGAGGCGTTGAAGCATTGGGACGGTGGCGCTGGTGCTGCTGCTCGCAAGAGCAAACTGTTTGATGATCAGGCACTTGATATTGCGCTCAAGCGCCTGACCTCCAGCAGTTTCCGACCTGAATTAGCGGCCTGAGTGATTCCCTGTTAGCCGGGGAGTTGTTCAGCAGGCCCCGCTGCACAATTCCCATCTCCCGCGGAAAGAGCAGTCCTCAGGAACGGCGAATTATGACGGGTTGAGAAAGGTGAAGTTGTCGGGGGGCAGTACGATTCTGCTGACCCTTCAGAAATTATTCCGGACACTTGGACGCATTTTATTTTTGCGGCCCTGTACCTAGTTTTTATCGGGACCTGCACCCTGGCGTATATTGCTTTCTGAAGCATTTGGTTTTCGATTGCTCCATTGCCCGGAGTTAGCCGAAGTCCACAGTTAGCCAAGCTATAAGTCCGAGAATGACTCCACAAGGAAGTTGAAATTTGATCCCCCGCATTCTGAGTTCACACCTGAAATCTGCCACCGCAACAACTCTATGCCTCTGCCTATCCGCATGCGTCGGGGTAGGCATCTCCCTCCCAGAAAAAGTCACCCTGAAAACTGACGCCTACAAAGCGCAGAGCTACCGTTCAATCACACCGCAAATAACCAGAACAGCAACATCAACACCCACCCGTGAATGGTGCGGAATCACTGTATGGGCGCTGGTTATCCCGGTGCCGTTGAAGCTGCCGGTCTGCCATTCGTACTCCGAGCAATCCTTCGGCAGTGACGAATTCGGGAGAGAGACCGTTCTGCTCAACACGAAGCAAACAGTGTCATCCCCGCTCTACGCCTGTGGCCCACTCATGGTGCTGGGGCCGATCGTTCACGGTTACCAAGGCAATGCACTGTGCGGTGTTTTTCCTAAATGATCAGGTATTTCAGGGATAACTAAACGACTTCACCAACGTCAACTCCCCCACCGCCCGCATCGGGATCAGAAAAGTCTCCATCTTCTCGCTAGGCGTCCCTTCCTCGGTAATCACTGTCACCTGCGCCGTGGTCAGCGCCTGCACCGCATCGGCTTCGCCATCTTCATCACTGCGATAACCACCACCGAAGTAATTCACATACACCAGATACTGCCCCTTGATCGGCGCCGGCATGGCGAAGATTTCCGGGCCGTAGCCGGTGGTCACGTCGACGTCCAGGCCGGCGCCGTTGTCCGCGACGCGGTTGCCGTACCAGATGTGGCCGCCGTCGGGGGTGATGAGGTGCAGGTCGAGGTCGGTGCCGTCGCTGTCCCAGGCCAGCAATACGCGCAGTTTTGGCGGGGTGGCGCCGCCGCTGGTGTTAAGGAATTGGGTGCGGTGGCGTTGCTTGCCGTCGGGGCTGCGGACTTCGACGCTGTTGCTGCCGTTGGGGAAGGAGAACGGGCGGTCGAAGTGGCCGGCGGGGTCGATTTTCAGCGGCATGCTGACGCCGTTGACGATCAGTCGGCCGGGCTCATTGTTCTTCGGCGTGGTGTTGATCTGGCCGCTGATGCGTGCGGTGTCGGCCTGGCCGATCGGGGTGTTTACCGATGAGGCCGGGTAGTTGACGGTCTGGCGGAAGCTTTCGCCCTCGCCGCCCGGCGAGCCGCTGCGCCAACCGCTGACCGGGGTGTCGATTTTGACGCTGTCGGCGGCCATTGCCGGCGATAGCGCGGTCAACGTGCAGAGCAACAGCAAGACCTGTGGATAACGGAGTGTCATGGTCTATTCCAGCAAGAGGTGACGGGCGAGCCCTTCGATGTAGGTTTCATCCTGACCGTTGGGATGTGCTTCAAAGGCCAGGTGCAAATATTCGTGAGTCAGGTCGAGGCGATCCTGCAGGGTCAGCACGCCGCGCACGTAAATGCGCTGGCGTTCGCGGTCGACGAAGGGTCGGCCAAAAGCGAGTTTGCACACCGCGAACGTGCTGACTTCGTTGTAGCCGGTTTCGCTTTCGAGCTTCGGGCGCCAGCCGCGACGCTGCTTCTGCAGCCAGTCTTGCGCGGCGGGCAGCGCTTCGCAGGAGGCGACCGGGTTGTCCCAGCGGCTGAGGCTGGCGCGTGGATAGGCGTGCAGCAGGATTGCGTCGTAGCGTTGGCCGGCGTTGGCTTGTTCGACAGCTTGTTGCCACGCCAGTTTGTCCGGGCCGGGTTGATCGGAGTGATAGGTGACGGTGCTGCCGGCAAGGACCAGATCCGCGGTCCATGCGGCGATGTTGCGTGATTCGCTGGACGCCGGACGCGGGGCGACCCGCTGGCGATTGCTGCTGTCGTCGATGCTCAGGCAGTCGCCGTTGCGTGTGGCGTTTTGCAGCAGGTAGGTGCGGATCGCCACGGCGAGGGCCTTCGCGGCTTCAGCAGGTTCGGGTTTGGCTTCGCGCTCAAGGACACGGGCGACGTATTCTTCGCGATCAAGCCTTGCGACGAGTTTGTCGTTGAGCAGAAACAGTTCGCCGTCGCTGTGGATATCCAGCGCATTGCCGTTGGCGAATTCGACGCGGTAGCCGCCCTGCAGCGGGCCGGAAGTCACCGCACGGTCACCAGCCAAAACCCGCACGACCGGATAGCGCGAGAACAGGCCGACCTCAACGCAACGCCCCGTATCTGCCGGCCACGCCGCTGGCAGCACCGTCGCCAGTGCAGTTCCGTAATGCCGTAAAACCATCTGACTGGTGCCACGCCCACCCGCCCACACAGGCGAACCGTCCGCCGTCCAACCGGCAAACCCGCCCTGCCGCGATTGCGGGTCCTGATCGCCGAGCCAGCTCCAGGTTTTCACCCGCAGGCGACCGCCGAGCTCACCGACGACATTACCGTCGGCGGCGTTCAACACCACGTCGAGTAACACACGGCGCATCTGATCTTGAGCGGGAAGCGCAGACAAAACCCTCAGCAAGTCAGCCACAGAAACCCGCGTGGCCGGTTGCACCGAAGGCAATTCCAGCAACCACGCCGGCGCCTTTCGCGCCTGCCAGTAAGTGCGCCAATCGCTGGCAGAAATCCCCAGTCGCGCAGGCTCGAAATACAACCCGCACGACTTCACCAGCGCCTGATCCCGCTCGATCTTGCCGCCCGCCGAGCAGCAATAGACTTCCTCTTTCGACTGCCCGCGACATTCATAAGCCGGTTCCCGCGCGCCGGTATCCACCAGCCACGCATAGACAAACAGCTTCCACAGACTGCCCAGTGGCGTATCCAGCGACGACGGCAACGGTTCGCGAGCGATCAACTGCGTCTGACTCAACGACAACAACTCACCCTTGTAAGCCACGCGCAACGGCTCATCCTGCGCCGTCGCCAGCGCAGGAATCACACACATCAGCAGCCACAGCAGCGGCCGGGGCATATCAGTTGACCGTGACCTGACCGAGAGCGGCTTTCGCTTCCTGGGCCTGATGCTGCGGCGCGTACACCTGAGTGAAACGCACTGGCGGCAGATTGAATTGGCCTTTCTGCGAGAAACGCACCAGATGGCGCAGGCGCAATTCGCCGCTCAGCGCATCCACCGGCACAGCGTAAGCCAGTTGCCCCGGCTCGAAACACGCCTTCTCCAGCGCGGTCGGCTCGGTGCCGTCCTTGCCCTGCAACTTGATGCCCCACGTGGTGCGTTCGACATCGGCGCCCGGTGGCAGCGGCACTTCGAGCATGCCGTAGCGCAGCGGCTTCGGCGCTTTGCTGGTGAGGATCACTTCGTCCAGATACAGGCTGTCGCTGGACAGCGGTTTAGTGCCGACGGGCTCCAGTTTGAAGGTGAACGCTTCGTCGCCCGGCACCAGACGCGACAGACGACGGGTGATGGTCACGGCCATTGGATCGACAGCCGGTTGCTGGGTCTGGAAGCTCAACGCTGCACGCAGCGGACGCTCCTGAGTCCCGAACACTGTCAACACGCTCGGCACCGGGGTCGCGCCCTGCCACGTCCAGTACATCTCACCGGTTGCGCCATAGTTTTTCTTCCAACCTTCGCCCGGGGTCAGCGCGATGGTCGGCGACGCCTGGGCGATGCTGCGTTGCAGCCACGTCAGCGCCAGCGCGCGTTCGAGGGGCGATTGCTGTGGTAGCAGACGTTGCAACAACGCCGTCGCACGCGCCTGATCAAACGGTTGCAGGGACAGGTTCAGCGCCTCGGCAAACGGCTGCGAGCTCACTGCCAGACGCTGTTGCGCAGCGCCGACCTGACGATTGAAGGCATCCGGCAACGCGACTTTTGCCTGAGTGGCCAGCGAAGCGGTCAAGACCCTCGCCGCCGCCAGACCGAGCGCCGAATCCGGCTCGCTCATCACCAAGCTGTCTGCGCCATCGTCCATCATCGTTTCAGCATTGCCTTCACCGGCCTTGGCCAGATCGTCCATCAAACCGCTGAGCAGTGTGTTGACCGGCAAATGCATCTGTTTGGCGAACGACAGAATCAGCGCACGTTGTAGCAATGGCGTGTTCGGCGCCTGCTTGGCGTACACCTCCAGCACGCGCTGCCAGTGCTCCGGCGGCAGAGTCAGCTCCAGCACCTGGCTGGCGTTCCAGTCGGCGTAATAGGCGTAAGCGGTGAGGAACGCATCCGGCTCACCGTCGTAACCCCACCAGGTGAAGCTCGCGGACGGCCCGGCCATTTGCACCAGACGCAGACGGCTGTTCTGCATGATCAGACGCAAGCGATCGCGGATCTGCGGGCTCGATGCCAGCGACGGATAAGCAATGCTCAGCGGCAGCAAACGGCTGGCTGTCTGTTCGACGCCGCCATATGGATAGCTGAGCAGATCATCAAGAGCGGAACGGAACAGCGCTTGCGGGCTGTCATCCAGACGCAGACGAATGTTGGTGGCGTCTGCCGGCAGGCTCAGCGCCGTATCGCCGCTGGCCACATCGAGATTCTGAGTCTGCGTCACTTGCCAGCCATCACCGGTCGCGCTCAAGCGCACCGCCAAGGCATCAGCGGTTTTGCCGTCCTGCACCAGTTCCGCCGTCCACTCGCCCGAAGCTAGCGCAAATGCTGGCAGCGGCAGATAGTTGATGCCGTTGTTCAGGGTCACCGGCAGGCGTTGTTCGGCGCCAGCGTAGTGAGTGACCAGTTCAGCCTTGACCGGTTTCTCGGCCTGACTGAAAGCGAACACGCCGAGTTGCGGCTGATCGCCCTTGCGGAATTTGCTCGGCCCGCTCCACTTCAGGTAAAGCGGTTTTTCCGAACGGACGAATTGCTTCTTCTGCCCGACCTGACCGTCATCGGCTATCGCCCGCGCGGTGATGCGCCAGCGGGTCAGCGAGTCCGGCATCTTGAAGGTGAAACGGGTTTTGCCATCGGCACCGGTCAGCAATTCCGGCTGCCATGCGGCGGTGTCGACATCTTCACGACGCGGACGCTCCAGCACTTTCACCCCGCGTTCGCTGCGATTGGCTTTGCCCGGTGCACCGGGGCTGCCCGGCAACGCTACGTCGTAACTGATGAACGACAAACTGGCGCTGGTGCGCACATTGTTGCGGCGCGGGTGGTAGAAGAACTGGTCGATGGTCGGCGCGACTTCCGGTTGCAGCGCGTAGACCATTTCGTCGACGACACTGACGGTCAGGTGCGCCGGTACGGCTTTGCCGGCGAACTGCGTGGTCAGATCAACGGTGACGGTATCGCCCGGCAGATACACCGCTTTGTCAGTGCTGATCGCCACGTCGATCTGCGGCGCAATCACCTTGATCCCGGCGTTCTGGAAGCTGTACTGCCCGCCCTTGGTGTAGAGCACGGAAAAGGTCAGGTTCGGCGCGAAGTTGTCCTTCACCGGAATGCGCGCGCGGTATTGGGTGTCGCTGAGTTTTTCCAGTTTCAACCAGTCGCCGCCCTTGGCCAGCAGCGCGGTGGCTTCGACCTTGTCGCGTTCCAGTGACAGCAAGGCATCGCTCACCGGTTCGGGGAACGTGATCAGCGCCAGCGCTTCATCACCGGCCTTGTATTCAGGCTTGTCGAGGACGATTTCCACGGTGCCCGGCACGGCTTTGACGCCGTCGCCAGTGACCGAATGACCGGTGGCACCGAGGACACGGCCGTGTTGATCCTTCAGAGTCAGGTTGTAGGTGCCTGGACGTTCAAACGCGAGGCTGAAGCCTTTATCCGTCGCCGCGAGTTTGCCTTCGCCCGTGCTCTGATCTTCCAGACGCACCCAGCTGTAGCTGCTCGGCGTGACCGCTTTGCTTTGCTCGGTGCCGCCCTCGTTGGCATAGCTGAACGCGACCTTGTCGTTGACCGCACTGAAGCGTTGCGGCGCGCTCAAGCGGAAGCTCGCAGCGCCACGGTCGATGAGGATTTCCTTGGTGGTCTTGACCCGATACGCCGCACCATCGCTGGCGAACACGGTGAGCATGTATCGGCTCGGTTTGTCGGCGGCCGGCAGATCGAGGGTCGCGTTGCCTTTGCTGTCAGTGGTCAGTTCGGTGCTGGTCAATTCCACCGGGAATTGCCCGAGGTATTGCAGTTCGTTGTCGACCATCGACAATTGCTGGGCACGCAGGCTCAGAGTCAATTTGGCGTTGGCCACCGGTTTGCCGTCCGGGTACAGCAGCACCAGACTGCCTTTGACCGGCTCGCCGGTGCGGTAATCCTGCTTGGCCAGGTTCAGCGAAATCTCGAAGTGCGGCTTGATGTATTCGGCCACACGGAAGGCGCTGCTGTAGGCCTGATCCTTGTAGTTGAAGCGAATCTCGTACCCACCCGCCACGGCGTTGTCCGGCAACTGGAAACGGCCCTGAGTACCGGCCTTCGAATCAAGTTTCAGATCGAGGTGTTGCAGTTCGGTGCCGGTGGCATCGAGCACGCTGACGCTGACATCCGCCGCCCCCGGCAGCACCGAATCCCGCGCATTCTTGAACTCGCGACCGACAATTTTCAGCGATACCCAATCCCCCGGGCGATACAGCGGCCGGTCGGTGAAAGCGTAGAGTTTGGTGTCGTAGATTTCGCTGTCGTAGTAGAAGTTCTCGGAGACGAATACACCGCCCTCCTCGTCCTCGCCGATCACGAACGAACGCTCGGGGCTGACGTGTTTCAGACGCAGCAAACCGTCCGCATCGGTGGCACCGCTGCTCATTACGCCGAGGCCGTCAGTCCACAGCACATTGACCTTCGGCACCGAACTGCCTTCGTGTTTGCGCGCGGCCCAGACCAGCAATTCATCACCGGCAATCTTGCTCACCGCCACGGTGTTGGAGACGAAGACCATGGTGGTGGCGCGGTACTTGCCGATCAGCGCTTCGACCAGATACAGACCCGGTTTCAGGTTGCCCAACGGAATGTAGACGTTGCCCGGCGCGACGCTGACGAAGTCACTGGAAGACCCGGCCAGATTGACCCCGGCCGGTGGTTGAATCGGTTTGGCCTGCCACAATGGATAACGGAACTGGCTGACCACCGGCAGACCCGGAATCAGTGCGAATTGAGGCTGTGCGTCATACGGTGTCGGTGCGGCGATGGCGTCGCCCATCTTCAGTTCCGGCACTTCTTCGGTGACCTGTTTGCGCGATTCATAGGAGAACGCACGCTGCATCACCCGACGGGATTTGCGGTACCAGTTGTCCCACAGATACGCGAGGGTGTTGGACAGGCCTTCGCCCTTGAACTGACCGTCGCTGACCACGCGGTGCAGGTTCTTCTGGCGCTTGAGGAAGTCCAATGGCTTGTCGATGCGGTACACGCGAATATCGGCGCCGCCGTAAGGCTCCATGCGGAAACGGCGATAGTCGCGGCCAGGTGCTTCAAGGCGCACCATCGCCTGTTCGTCGGCCGCAAAGCTGCTGTCCGCCAGCAGGAAAAAGCTTTCACCGGACACTGGCGTGTAGCCGCTCGGCTCCACCGAATCTTCGGCATTAACAGTCGCCAGCGGCAGCAGAAGTGCCAGCAACAGGGGAATTTTTGCGCAGAGTCGCAACATGCGGGCACCGGTCATTGGGAGAGAAAGTTCAGTCGATAGACGCCGATGAAGTTGGGGTTGGCTGCGTCGGGTATCCATCGGGTGTCCTTCCATGTCATGAGTTGCTGCAGGCTTGCCGAACGCATGCCGTTGTCAGTGGGGGTGGTGGTGCCGGTGTGATAGGCGATGTAACGGCCCATCCAGATCATCAGGTGCTGGTCGTCGCCCTGATCGAAGAACATCAGGTCACCGGGCCGCGCCTGCGACACGTCGCGGCTGACCAGATGACTGTTGAACTGAATCAGTTTGATCGCGTTGACGTACGGCCCGACCTTGCCGCCGCCCTGCTGCCATTGCTGGGCGAGCTTGCGCTGATCGTCGCTCAGCGACAGCTCCGGCGGCAGATAGCGATTGGACAGGCCATTGCTGCGCAGCCATTTGTCGTCATGGACTTTCAGCGCTTCATTGGCGGCGAAACGCACCAGCCCGGCGCAATCCTGCTGATACCAGCGCGGGCTCGGGCCTTGGCTCAGTTGCTCCTGGGCGATACGCACGAACCAGGCGCGGAAAACCTGTGACTGCGCCGGATCGAGCGCCGGGGCTTCCATGGCGCGAGCACCCGCGCCAAGCAACAGCGCAAGCAGGCCGAGGCTGCGAATCAGTGCCGTCACAGCGCTTTCCATTCCAGCGGCAGCCATTGCCAGTGGCCGTCCGGCTCGCTGCCCTCAGGCAGGGTCAGGGCATATTTGCCGTAGCCGCCGAGGGTGCGCAGTTTCGGGATCAGGTAGGTTTGCGCGGCGTTGTAAAACACCGGTTCCATGTCCTGAGGCAGGCTGTCGAGGGTTTCCTGCTGCATCAGTTGCGCCATGGAATCCGGGCCGAAGTAGATCGGCATCAGCACATCTTTGGGCAGTACGTCGGCCATCGGCGGGAAGCGCTTGTCGAGGGTGCCGAGGGCTTTGTCGACCAGTTTGTCGTCGAGGGAAAACAGCAACGTCGAACCGTGACGCGCGAGGCTGACTTTCATGAAAGCCTTGCCGCTGATGGCGTCCGGATTATCGGCAGTCTTGGCGGCGTACGGGCCGAAATTGGAGCTGACCTGGCGCTGCCATAGGTGGCTCTGGCCTTCCTGCTTCTCAACCACCGGAAAGACGTTTTCTTCGACGTTGGATTCGAAGGCACCGACCATCGAACCGAACAGTTTGCCGAGATCGCCATCGAGTTTACTGCTGTCCTCGTCTTTCAGACTGGCGACCAGCAACGGCGTGTAGAGCCGCGAATCGGCGTACCAGCACAGGCCCGCCGCGCCGGCCACGTGTTCGGTGAGTTTTTGCGCCACGGCGTCTTCGGCACCGAGTTTCACCAGCAACGGTTTCTGCGGCTCGGCTGCTACCGGCAGGGTCACGCAGGCACTCGCGCCCAGCGGCATGGCTTGCCAGACCGGTTTGAAATCGAAGTCCGGCTGGTTTTCCAGCTCATCCATGGCGAGGTAGCTGTGCCAGCCCTTGTCGTCCATGTCGAAACGCAGGCCGGCGAAGTTCGGAATGAAGCGTTGGTAGCCCATGGCAAGAACGCTGGAGTTGACCGACAGACGTTGTTTGGTTTCCGGGGTTTTCGCCGGCAGGCCGAAAGCCTCAGGGAACAGTTTTTCGCCGTTGAGCAGCGCGGCCAGCGCTTGCGAAGAGACGTGGCCCGGCTCCTCTTGGGTGCCGCTGTCAGAGTCGTAGTACTTGTTCGGATTGGAGAGCACCACCAGTTTGTCGCCGCGCGAAGCGAACAGCAGCGATTTGCTGGCGTTGTAGCTGAGCTGGTACAGCGGCACCTCGTCGCTACCGATTTTGAGGTTGCCCAACACGCTTAGCTGCGAATCATCCAGCGCGACCTTTGCCAACGGCTCCAGCAGCTTGGCCAGACCGCCGCGATCCATCACCAGCAGGAAATCCTTGAGCCGGCCATCGGCACCACGCCACAACGCGACGTCTGCCGGTTGATCGAAAAGCTGTTCGATCAGGCTGTCCTGCAACTTAAGGTCATGCTCGTAGATGATCCGGCGCAGACTGCCGATCAAGCCCAGGCGATCGGCGTGGGTTTCGTAATAGAAGACGAAATCTTCGGTGAGCGTGGCCTTGAGAAATGGCACCGTCAGCAAGTCCTTGGGCAACTGACTCAGGGAGTGCGTTTCCAGCAAGGCGTCGGGGCGGCTCAGACCGAGTTTGTCACTGGCAAGCTCTGCCGGCGGCGCCTTGGGCTTGAGCAGCAGCCAGCCAAAACCTCCCGCCACGCCGGCCACCAGGACCAATCCGATCAGCAGTGCCGGCCAGCGCCGGGAAGGTTTGCCGGCAGGTGTCGGGACGGCCGGAGAAGCAGCGTTATCACTCATGTTCACAAAACCCGAAGTTCATCCGTGGAGCGGGATGCTTAATAGTTGAAAGTCTTGACCAGCAGCAGATCACCGATCGCCCGCAGGGGCACGATGAATGTTTCGCGTTTTTCGTCGACGGTGTTTTCGTTGAGCACCAGCGTGATTTGCGAGGTGATCACCTCGTTCTGGTTGCTGGTCTCCTCGAAGTTATAGCCGCCGTTGCCAAAGTTGCCCCAATAGTTGACGTAAACCAGATAGGTGCCATGCAGCGGCGCGGTCATGGTGAACATTTCCGGGCCGGGCCCATCGACGCCATCCGGGTCGAGCCCGCCGCCATTGCTCAGCGCCGGCCGCGCCCAAAAGGCATGCTGGCCATCGGGCGTGACAATGTGCAGATCGAGCTCGGCTTTCGGATCGTCCCATCCCAAGACAAGACGAATTTTCGCCGGCGTGCGCAGGTTATTTGCTTCATAAAATTGCACGCGCTTGAGCGACTGGCCCTCGGCGCTGATCACCTCGACGCTGTTGGAACCGGCGCCGAACGCATAGGGCCGGGCGAAACGGCCCTGGTCGTCGGTGTACAGATTCAGTGGATTGCCATTCACGGCGAGACTGTGCGGCGGGCGCATATGCCCGATGGCCTTGAGCTGGCCCTGGATCATCGTGCGATTGCGCTGGATGCCGCGATCGATTGGCGGCGTGGGATAGGCGACTTGCGGGTTTTCCGTGCGATCGAGCAACCCGTGATAACGCCAGCCGCCCACCGGCTCGGACATTTCCGCTGTCGGCGCGGCCAGCAGCGCAGGCGCGCAGGCCAGGCCGATCAGCAGCAAAAGAAATGAACGCATGTATTGCCTCCTGCCATGCCTGAACGAAACCTTGCACCCGATCCTCGGTACTTCACAGCGGTGAACACTGCGTTTCGTCTGAAAGACCCGTGACTGTCGGGTCGTAGAAGGCGCGAAGATTAGCCATTCGGCAGTTTTTTAACAATCGGATACATCGGCTTTTGCGGTAGGAATCACGGCGCCGGGTGGACGATGAGCCGAATAGGCGTCATATTCGGCTCACAAAATGAGCCGAATAGCGCTTCTATTCGGCTCACGCACTCAGGAATGGCATCCAATGGCTACGAACTGGATCTGGCAACAACCCGATTGGTCCGATTTCAAATGGCAGGCGGAGCGTCTGACGCCGTTGCTGCGTGAGTGCGTGCAGGCACAAGGTCAATTGATGGGCATGGCCGGATCAGTGGGTAACTCTTTGAGCGCTCAGACTGAACTGGATGCGTTGCTGCAAAACATCGTGACGTCCTCAGCCATCGAGGGTGAGCAGTTGAATGTCGGTTCAGTTCGCTCGTCATTGGCGCGGCGCCTGGGCCTGGAAGTAGTCGATGGCGATAAAGTCAGTGAGCGCAGTGAAGGTCTGGCGCAATTGATGCTGGATGCAACCCGGCGTTTCAATGAGCCGTTGACGCTGGATCGGTTGCTGGAATGGCATGAGTGGCTGTTTCCGGAACCGGAAACAGGCTTTTCTTCGCGCGCAATCAATGTCGGTGCGCTACGTGGCGAGGAGCCAATGCAAGTGGTTTCCGGGCGAATTGATCGTCCGACCGTGCACTTCGAAGCCCCGCCCAGACAAGGCCTTGAGCAGCAACTCGACAATTTTCTAAAGTGGTTTGAGGCCAGCCAGCGTCAGGTTGGTCTCGACCCTTTGCTGCGAGCGGGCATCGCGCACTTCTGGTTTGTCACGCTGCACCCGTTCGACGATGGCAACGGGCGCCTTACCCGTACCATCACCGATCTGACGCTGGCTCAGGGTGAAGCACGGGCGATCCGTTTTTATGCCATGTCGGCCAGCATCCTCGATGATCGCGGCGGCTATTACCGAGCGTTGGAATCCAGCCAGAAAGCTACGCTGGACATCACTGAATGGCTGACATGGTTCTTGCAAACCTTGCTGCGCAGCCTGCAACAAGCCATCGCGCGGATCGAGGGGATGTTGGGCAAGTCGCGTTTCTGGCAGGCGCACCGTGAATCCGAACTGTCGATGGAGCAGATTAAAGTGCTCAATCGCTTGCTCGACGGCGGGGAGCGCGGTTTCGAACACGGCATCAGTGCGGCGCAATATCAAAGTGTGGCGAAAGTCTCCAAGGCAACGGCTACCCGACATCTGGCGGAGTTGCTGGACAAAGGCTGCCTGCAACGACTTCCGGGCGGCGGGAGGAGCACTCGCTATCAGATCCGCTATCCAGGCGAATCCACCCATTGATCCATCTGCGGTCACCCCCCGCTCATTTGCCCATAAACCCCCTATCTGCTAGTGTCGCGCCGGTTTAACGTCAACCGGAAACTGCCGCCATGGCCCGCAAAAAAGCTGCACTGGATTTCGAACAGTCCCTCGCCGACCTGCAAACATTGGTCGAACGTCTGGAGAACGGTGAATTGTCGCTGGAAGACTCGCTGACCGCTTTCGAGCAGGGCATCGGGCTGACCCGTGATTGCCAGGCAGCGCTGGCCCAGGCCGAGCAGAAAGTGCAAGTGCTGCTGGAGCGCGATGGCGAACTCGCCGAGGAACCCTTCGACGCGGAACAGCCAGAATGATTGCAGCGTATTCGGCGACCAGCCAGGCCCGAGTCAACGCGGCGCTGGAAAGCCTGTTCAACGCCCCGCTGCCGGAGCTGGCGCGTCTCTACGAGGCCATGCGCTATAGCGTGATGAACGGCGGTAAACGCGTGCGTCCGCTGCTGGCCTACGCCGCGTGCGAAGCGCTCGGTGGCAAGGCTGAGCAGGCCAACGGCGCAGCGTGCGCGGTTGAACTGATCCACGCGTATTCGCTGGTTCACGACGATTTGCCGGCGATGGACGACGATGATCTGCGTCGCGGCCAGCCGACCACCCACAAAAAATTCGACGAAGCCTGCGCGATCCTCGCTGGTGACGGCTTGCAGAGCCTGGCGTTCAGCGCCTTGCTCGATCCGCATCTGAGCAATCTCGACGCCGACATCCGACTGCAAATGGTCACGGCTCTGGCTCAAGCCGCAGGCCCGGCGGGTATGGTCGGTGGTCAGGCCATCGATCTCGGTTCGGTCGGCCTCAAACTCGATCAGAAAGCCCTCGAACAGATGCACCGGCACAAGACCGGCGCGTTGATCGAAGTCAGCGTCAAACTCGGCGCCCTGGCCAGCGGCCGTGCCGAAAAGGATGAACTGAAAGCCCTGCAAACTTATGCACAGGCCATTGGCCTGGCCTTTCAGGTGCAGGACGACATTCTCGACGTCGAAAGCGATACCGCGACCCTCGGCAAACGCCAGGGTGCCGACATCGCCCGCGACAAGCCAACCTACCCGGCCCTGCTGGGTCTGGACGCCGCCAAGGCCTACGCCCTGGAATTGCGCGATCAGGCGCTGCACGCCCTGCGACCGTTTGACGCGGCGGCCGAGCCTTTGCGCGAGTTGGCCCGGTATATCGTCGATCGGCGCAACTGACGGCGATTCAGCCAAAAAAGACCAACGCGTGGGCAGGGGGCGATGCATCAGGTAAACTGCCGCATCTTTTATACCTATAACGATTCGCCTGATGCCCACGACGTTTCATGAGATTCCCCGCAAGCGCCCGACCACGCCCCTGCTCGACCGCGCGAACACGCCGGACGGCCTGCGCCGGTTAGGCGAAGCCGAGCTGGAAACCCTGGCTGATGAGTTGCGCCTGGAATTGCTCTACACGGTCGGCCAGACCGGTGGGCATTTCGGTGCCGGCCTGGGCGTCATCGAGCTGACCATCGCGTTGCATTACGTCTTCGACACCCCGGACGACCGGCTGGTGTGGGACGTCGGTCATCAGGCGTATCCGCACAAGATCCTCACCGGACGCCGCGAGCGCATGGAATCCCTGCGCCAGAAGGACGGCATCGCCGCCTTCCCGCGTCGTGCCGAGAGCGAGTACGACACCTTTGGCGTCGGCCACTCCAGCACGTCGATCAGCGCAGCGCTGGGCATGGCGATTGCCGCCCGCCTGCAAAACAGTGATCGCAAGGCGATTGCCGTGATCGGCGATGGCGCGTTGACCGCAGGCATGGCCTTCGAGGCGCTGAACCACGCGCCGGAAGTCAACGCCAACATGCTGGT
The DNA here is from genome assembly GCF_014472415.1 of Pseudomonas sp. N40(2020). Lineage (GTDB taxonomy): Bacteria > Pseudomonadota > Gammaproteobacteria > Pseudomonadales > Pseudomonadaceae > Aquipseudomonas. The sequence continues at coordinate 33,385 of NZ_JACSZV010000016.1, read as the reverse complement.
GATCCTCAACGACAACGACATGTCGATCTCGCGCAACGTCGGCGGTCTGTCGAATTATCTGGCGAAGATCCTTTCCAGCCGCACTTACGCGAGCATGCGTGAAGGCAGCAAAAAAGTGCTGTCGCGCCTGCCCGGCGCCTGGGAAATCGCCCGCCGCACCGAAGAATACGCAAAAGGCATGCTGGTTCCCGGCACGCTGTTCGAAGAATTGGGCTGGAACTACATCGGCCCGATCGACGGCCACGACCTGCCGACCCTGATCGCCACACTGCGCAACATGCGCGATCTGAAAGGCCCGCAGTTCCTGCACATCGTCACCAAAAAAGGCAAAGGCTTCGCCCCGGCGGAAGTCGACCCTATCGGTTACCACGCGATTACCAAGCTCGAACCTGTCGACGCTCCGGCCGCTGCACCGAAAAAAGCTGGCGGGCCGAAGTATTCGGCGGTGTTTGGCGAATGGCTGTGCGACATGGCTGCATCTGATCCGCGCCTGGTCGGGATCACCCCGGCAATGAAGGAAGGCTCGGATCTGGTGGAGTTCAGCGAACGTTTCCCGCTGCGCTACTTCGATGTGGCAATTGCCGAGCAACACGCGGTGACGTTCGCTGCCGGCATGGCCTGCGAAGGCGCGAAACCGGTGGTGGCGATCTACTCGACGTTCCTCCAGCGCGGTTACGACCAGCTCGTTCATGATGTAGCGGTACAGAACCTCGACGTGCTGTTCGCCATCGACCGCGCAGGTTTAGTGGGCGAAGACGGCCCGACCCACGCCGGCAGCTTCGATCTGTCGTACCTGCGCTGCATCCCGGGCATGGTCATCATGACCCCGAGCGATGAAAACGAACTGCGCAAAATGCTCACCACCGGCCACCTGTACAACGGCCCGGCGGCGGTGCGTTACCCGCGTGGCAGCGGCCCGAATGCAACCATCGAGAAAGACCTCGAGCCGATTGAAATCGGCAAAGGCATCGTCCGTCGCCAGGGCAGCAAAGTCGCCCTGCTGGTGTTCGGTGTGCAACTGGCCGAAGCGCTGAAAGTCGCCGAGAAGCTGGATGCTACCGTGGTCGACATGCGCTTCGTCAAACCGCTCGATGAAGAGCTGGTACGCGAGATTGCCGGCAGCCACGAGTTGCTGGTCACCATCGAAGAGAACGCGATCATGGGCGGCGCCGGTGGCGCGGTCAGCGAATTTCTCGCACGCGAGAACATCCTCAAGTCGATGCTGCACCTGGGCTTGCCGGATGTTTATGTCGAGCACGCCAAGCCTGCGCAGATGCTGGCGGAATGCGGACTGGATGAGGCCGGGATCGAAGCTTCGATCCGACAACGTCTGGCACTGCTCGCTGGCTGACAGTCCCCCTGTAGGAGCTGCCGAAGGCTGCGATCTTTTGATCCTGATCTTCGGTAGCTTCAAAACCTTTCAAAGCAAAATCAAAAGATCGCAGCCTCCGGCAGCTCCTACAGGGTTTTGCATAAACCATGGATTGCCATGTACCTCCCACGCCCTGCCCTTCCTTCTGCTGCCAACCGCCAGCGCCCTCGCAGATACCTTCGAACGCGATCAGGCCCTGAAACTGCCGGACACGCTGATCTCCGCCAACCGCCAGGTCGAAGCACGCAACGACAGCAGCGCCGCCAACACTGTATTCACCCGCGAAGACATCGACCGCCTGCAACCGAGCGATGTGCCGGACCTGCTGCGTCGAGTGCCGGGCGTACAAGTGGCGCAGGCCGGTGGGCGCGGCAGTCTGCCGGCGATCTACATTCGCGGCACACAGTCGGCGCAGAGCCTGGTGCTGATTGATGGCCAGCGCATCGGCAGCTCCACTTCCGGCGACAGCAACCTGCAACACCTGAACATCGAACAGATCGAGCGCGTGGAAGTGCTGCGCGGCTCGCGCTCGGTGATTTACGGCAGCGATGCGATTGGCGGGGTGATTCAGATCTTCACCCGGCGCGGCAGTGAACAAGGTCTGCAGCCACGCCTGCACGTCGGCTTCGGCAGCAACCAGACTTGGGAACGTAGTCTCGGTTTGTCCGGTGGCGATGACAAAACCCGCTTCAACCTCGGCGCCAGCCTCGATGAAACCGCCGGCCTCGACCGCACCCACGCGTCGTATCCGAGCGACGGCGATCATGACGCCTACCGCAACAAGTCCGTCAGCCTGAGCCTCAGCCATGCGCTGACCGATGACATCGAAGTCGGCGCCAACCTGCTGGATAACCGCGGGAAAAGTGAATACGACAGCCCGTTTGGCCGTTATGACTACGTCACGGATACGTCCTATCAGCAGCAGCCCTACAGCGATTTCAATGTCAGCAGCGTCAGCAGCTACGTCGATGCCCGGGTCAACGACATCTGGAAAACCCGCGTCGAATTCGGCCACAGCGAAAACCGCGAGAAGACCCTCGACAAGCTCAGCGACGAGCGCACGGTGTTCAACACCTACCGCGACTCGGTGAACTGGCAGAACGACCTGACCCTGGACGCGCGCAACAGCCTGATTCTCGGTGGCGACTGGTATGAAGACCGAGTCAACAGCAGCACTGCGTTCGATGAGGACAGTCGCTGGAACCGCGCCGCGTTCATCCAGCATCGTTATCAGGCCGACAGCTTCTCCACCGAACTCGGCCTGCGCCACGACGACAACCAGCAATTCGGCAGCCAGAACACCTGGAGCGGCACGTTCACCCTGCCGCTGAACCCGGACAACGATTTGCTGCTGAGCTACAGCGAGGGCTTCCGCGCGCCGACCTTCAATGACCTGTACTACCCGGACTTCAGCAACCCGAACCTGAAGCCGGAAACCTCCAAGAGCTACGAACTGCAATGGCGCAGCCAGTTGAGTGACAGCGCTCGACTGGAAGCTTCGCTGTACCGCACCGATCTGGAAGACGCGATTATCTTCGGCAGCAACTCGCGGCCGGAAAATGTGGCCTCGGCACGAATCAATGGCTTTGAAGCAGCGCTGAAGCAGGAGCTGTTTGGCTGGCAGAGCAATCTCGGCGTGGCGATTATCGATCCGCGTGATCGTGATACAGGTCACACGCTGGCGCGGCGGGCGCGGCGTACATTGAGTTGGGATATGGACCGTCAGTTCGATCGATTGAGCCTCGGCGGGAGTTGGCAATTAGTCAGCGCCAGTTACGACGACTTGAACAACACTCAGCCACTGGGTGGCTACGGTACGCTCGGGCTGCGTAGCAGCTGGGCGCTGAACCGCGAGATCAAGCTGGATCTGAAGGTCGATAACTTGCTGGACAAGGGTTACAGCCGGGCGAACTACAGTTACGACGGCAGTCAGTATGGCTATCGTGAGGAAGGTCGGGCGTGGGTGTTTGGGGTGACCTGGACGCCTGAGCTGCGCTGAAATTCCCTGTAGGGATTATTTGTCTGGTGCGATCACTTGGCAGAGCTTGGCGGTTGCGTCGATCATTTGGCCGCTCGGGCGTTCGAGGCCTTTATCGGTGACCAACAGCAGTTTCCCCTGCCTCACCGCTGCCACCTGCGGCCAAGCCTTCCACGCCTCAAGCTGCGCCTGATCACCTGCGAGAATCACCTCGGGATCACGCTGCAACACCGCTTCGACACTCACTTGCGGTGCCGGCGGGCTCAGGTCGCCAAAGACATTGCGCGCACCACACACCTCAAGCGCATCACTGATGATCTGCCCACCACCGACGGTATAGAGCGGCTTGTCCCAGACTTGATAAAACACTTTCAGCGGCGTATCCCGGCGATAGCGCTGGCGCAGATCTCCCAACTTATTGCGAAGATCCGCAGCCAGTTTCACCCCGCGCTCGGGCCGGCCTAGTTGAGAAGAAATGGCTTCGATCTGCGCAGAAAGCTCTTCCAGACTGTGCGGCTCGGCGACGTAAGTCGGGATGTTCAACCGCTTGAGCTGGTCACGCTGCGCCGGGCCGACACTGCCGGGCCAGAGCAACAGCAGGTTGGGTTTGAGGCTAAGCAAACGCTCCATGTCGAGTTGGCCATAGCGACCGACTGAGGGTACATTTGCAATCGCAGCAGGCCGCTCGCCCGCATCCAGCACGCCAACCAACAGATCGGCCGAATCCAGCTCAACGACGATTTCAGAAAGAGACGGCGCGAGACTGACCACGCGCAGAGCGGCCAGCGTCGACCCGCTGATGGCCAGCAGCAGAACCGCCAGCCAGAGACGGCGCATCAGCCGAGTTGACGCGGGATACGGTAGAGGTAGAACAGCACCGCCGTGGACAAGGCCAGCAGCATCAGCGGTACCGCCTCCAGACCGACGAACACAGCCAAAGCACCGATCCACGCTGGCAACGCCGCGGCGAGAAAGGCAGTTCGGCGCCGCGCCGCGAGCGCGATCCATGCAGTCGGCTCATCCGGGGTATCGAGGACTTTTTGCGTGGCGATCAGCGCATGTTTGTAGCGGCCGAAAAATTTCAGGCTGACAAACATCGAGGCGACACCGGCGATAAAGAACGGCATCGCCAGTACCGGCAGGATCGCCTCGCTTTGACCGAACACGGCGTTGAGCACGAACAACGGCACCAGCGCCAGCGTCAGGTATTTCCACCAGTCGACGCTGAGGCGACGGCGCACCTGACCGCGAGTCACGCGCGGTCTACCTCGCCCTGATGCTCATTGCCCATCATGTGGTCGAGTTTGCTGGCCTTCGTCGCCAGGTACAGTTTGTTGTGCGGGTTGTGGCCGGTGTGCAACGGCACGCGCTCGGCGACGACGATGCCCATGTCGGTCAAGGCTTTGACCTTGCGCGGGTTATTGGTCATCAGACGCAGGGATTTCACACCCAGATGTTCCAGCATCGGCAGGCACATGGCGTAATCGCGCTGGTCGGCGGCAAAGCCAAGACGCTCGTTGGCTTCAACGGTGTCGGCGCCGCCGTCCTGCAACTCGTAGGCACGGATCTTGTTCAACAGACCGATGCCTCGACCTTCCTGGCGCAGGTACAGCAGGACGCCACGACCTTCGCGAGCGATGGCTTTGAGCGCGCCCTCAAGTTGCGAACCGCAGTCGCAACGCTGGCTGAACAAGGCATCACCCGTCAGGCATTCGGAGTGCAATCGGCCGAGTACCGGGGCTCCGTCGGCAAAATCACCCAGGCTCAGCACGACGTGCTCGCGGCCGGTGGCTTCATCGAGAAAACCGTGCATGGTGAATTGCGCAAAAGGCGTTGGCAGCTTGGAAGCGGCGACAAAAACGACAGGCACCGGTGTGCTCCTGATCTAAAAAAGTCTGAAGATTCGCTGGGCGGCATTGTAACAGCAGGTTCCTACAGACGCTTAGGCTGAATTATCGGGCATAACGATCAAAAAGTTTGATGACTCCCGGACAACATGGACCGCTGTAGGAGCTGTCGAGTGAAACGAGGCTGCGATCTTTTGATCCTGATTTTTAAGATCAAGATCAAAAGATCGCAGCGTGCCGCAGCTCCTACAGGGGTTTCGCGTCAGGGCGAACTAAACGGATACGGCTGCTTCCAGCGCTCAAATACCGGCTTCAGCTCACCGCTTTTCACCAGTTGCTCCATGCGCTGGTCAAACAGCGCCATCAACGTCCGCGCTTGTGGCGTATTGGCGAAACACAGGTACAGCGGCAATTCAGCGATATGAGTGGTGCGGAACTGCGAAGGATCCCTGGCCCGGCTGAGCACATAGTCGATCTCAGTCAGCGCGTCGATGTAATAGTCGGCGCGATTGTGGGTCAGCATCGACAGAATCCCGGTACGCCGGACGACTTCGTTATAGCCGCGCACGTTGGGCAAATAATTCTGATAGTCGTAGCCACGTACCCAAGCCAGTCGGTAACTGCCCAAGGTTTCCGGCGTTGGCGCCGGATTGCTGGCAAGGCCCAGCGCGTAGACGTGGTCGGTGTCGAAATTCCAGCGCGGATAAAGCAGTTCGCTGAATTCTTGATCATAAGAGCCGACACAGGCATCGACCTCGCCGCGCTGGGCCAGCCCCACTGAACGGGTGTACGGCTCGGTGCGAATATTCAGCTTCACCCCGGCCGGCTCGAACACCTTTCGCAAGATATCCCAGCCCAGCCCATGGCCGTCGGCGGCGGTGTAGTCTTCCCAGTCTTCGCTGGCCAGGTGGATGACCGAGGGCGCTGGCACTGATTCCTGCGCACTGGCCACTGTGCCCAGCAGGGCAAAAACCAATAGCACCAACCAGCGTCCAGCCATCCCTAGTTACCTCACTTGACGCCTGGGCCCCGCAAGGTCAGGCGAAAATCCACACCAGTCCCTGCATCGCCAGCCAGGCAAACACCCCGGCCAGCACGTCGTCGAGCATGATGCCGACGCCGCCATGGACATGCCGGTCGATCCAGCGAATCGGCCACGGCTTGAGAATATCGAAGAAGCGGAATACCAGAAAACCCGCGAGCAACCAGTACCAGCCTTCCGGCACCAGCCACAGGGTGATCCACATCCCGACCATTTCGTCCCAGACGATGCCTTCGTGGTCGTGCACCCGCAGATCGTCGGCCACTTTGCCGCACAGCCAGAAGCCGAACAGCATGGTGATCCCGAGCATCAGCCAGTAACCCCAGTCGGGCAGCATCTGCCACAACGGGATAAAGGGTAGCGCAACTAACGAGCCCCACGTGCCCGGCGCCTTGGGCAAGGTGCCCGAACCGAAGCCGAACGCGAGGAAATGCCAGGGATTGCGCCAGACAGACGGCGGAACGAATTCGGCCGGAACCTGTTTCGGGTGATCTGTCACGGTGTCTCCTGAAAATGTTGATAACCCCGGATTTGCGGGGTGATGTCGTGGCCGTCTCGATCCAGCAGCACCACGCCCTGCCCCTCTGCCACGCGACCGATCACATGGATCGGCCAACCGGCAGCCAGCAGCGCCGGCAACTCGACAGACGGCAACGTGAAGGCCAGCACGTAATCATCGCCACCACTGAGCGCCGCGCGTTCGGCGCCGCGCTGGCCGAGAAACGCCACTAAAGCATCCGACAACGGTACGCGCTCGCGTTCAATCTCGAGCCGCATCTTCGACGCCAGGGCGATGTGGCCGCAATCGGCGAGCAGGCCATCGGAGATATCCAGTGCGGAAGTAGCCTTGCCGCGCAGCGCCTGACCGAGGGCCAGTTGCGGTTGCGGCGACCAATAGTGATCGAGCAGCGGCTGGGCGATGTCCGACGCGGCGTCGCGCTGGCCCAATACCAGCGGTAACGCACCGGCGGCATTGCCCAGTTCACCGCCGACACACAGCAAGTCACCCGGCTGCGCGCCGCTACGGGTCAAGGCCTGACCGGCCGGGACGCGGCCGAACACGGTGACGGTCAAGCTCAACGGCCCGCGCGTGGTATCACCACCGACCAATGCCACGCCGCAGCTCTGCGCCATGCGGTTCAAACCACGGGCATAGGCTTGCAGCCAATCGGCGGTCACCGTCGGCACAGTCAGGGCAAGGGTAAAGGCAACGGGCGTGGCGCCCATGGCGGCCAGATCGCTGACCGCGACGGCCAGCGAGCGCTGACCGAGCAGAAACGGATCGCAGGGGTCGGCGAAATGCACGCCGGCCACCAGCGTATCGGTGGAAATCGCCAGCTGTTCCCCGGAAGGAACCGCCAGCAAGGCGCAGTCGTCGCCGATCCCCAGTGCAACGCCCTCGCCGCCCTGCGCACAGGGCGCGGCGGCGAAGAAATTGCGGATCAGCTCAAACTCGCCCATTGGGAACTCAAGCGCAGATCAGCGCTTGTGTTCCTTCACTTCGGCTTCACGCAGGCGCGGGGCCAGCTTGTCGAGCACGCCGTTGACGAACTTGTGGCCGTCGGTCGAACCGTAGACTTTCGCCAGTTCGATCCCTTCGTTGATTACCACACGGTACGGCACATCGACACGTTTGAGCAGCTCCCATGCGGACAGGCGCAGCACGCAGAGTTCAACCGGGTCGAGCTCTTCGATGGTCAGGTCCAGGCACGGCGCCAACGCAGCGTCGATCTCGGTCAGGCTCGCTGGAACACCGTGCAGGATGTCGTGGAAGTAGCTGGCATCGGCAAAGGTAAAATCGTTATCGACGCGGAACTGCGCTTCGATTTCGTTCAGCGAAGTGCCGGCCATGTGACGCTGATACAGTGCTTGAGTCGCCAACTGACGGGCAGCCCGGCGCTTCTCGCTTTTCGAAGGCTTGCCGGCGTCCGCTGGACGTGGCTCGCGCGGGTTGAAACGATCGCTTTCGTCGCTAATCACTTGGCCTCCAACTGCGCCAGCAGGCTGACCATTTCCAGAGCGGACAGGGCAGCTTCAGAACCTTTGTTACCGGCCTTGGTGCCGGAACGTTCGATGGCTTGCTCGATGGAATCAACGGTCAGGACACCGAAAGCGACCGGCACGCCGAACTCCATGGACACCTGGGCCAGGCCCTTGGTGCATTCGCCCGCCACGTATTCGAAGTGCGGAGTACCGCCACGAATGACCGCGCCGAGAGCGATGATGGCTGCGAACTCGCCTTTCTGGGCGACTTTCTGCGCAACCAGCGGAATTTCGAAGGCGCCAGGTGCGCGGATGATGGTGATGTCGCTTTCGCTCACGCCGTGGCGAACCAGGGCATCAACTGCACCGCTGACCAGGCTTTCAACGACGAAGCTGTTGAAACGGCCCACTACCAAAGCGTAGCGGCCTTTAGGGGCGATGAAGGTACCTTCGATGGTCTTCAGGGTCATTCGTCAGATCTCTTAAAGAGCCGGGACGCGTTTGCTACGCATCCCTCAGTGATTTATTTGCCGCGAAATCAGGGCCGGAAACAACCGGTCATTATTCGGAGGGCACGTATTCTACAACTTCCAGATCGAAACCGGATATCGCATTAAATTTCATTGGCGCCGACATCAGGCGCATTTTGCGTACGCCAAGGTCGCGCAGGATCTGCGAACCGGCACCAACGATGCTGTAAGTGGTCGGTTTTTTCACCACAGCCTGATCGGCGGTTTCGCGGATGTGCGCCAGCAACACGTCGCCATCGAGCGGGTGACCGAGCAACAGCACCACACCGCTGCCAGCCTCGGCAACCGCCGTCATGGCGGCGCGCAGACTCCAGCGGCCCGGTTGTTTGACCATCAACAGGTCGCGCAGCGGGTCCATGTTGTGTACGCGAACCAGTGTTGGCTCTTCGGCGCAAACGGTGCCCAGCGTCAGGGCCATGTGCACGTCGCCTTCCACCGAATCACGATAGGTCACCAGGTTGAAATGGCCCAGTTCGCTGTCCAGTGGCTGCTCGGCAATCCGCTGAACGGTACGTTCGTGGATCATCCGGTAGTGAATCAGGTCGGCAATGGTGCCGATCTTGATGTTGTGTTCGGCGGCGAAGGCTTCCAGTTCGGTGCGACGGGACATGGTGCCGTCGTCGTTCATCACTTCGCAGATCACGCCGCTCGGCTCGAAACCGGCCATGCGTGCGAGGTCGCAAGCGGCCTCGGTGTGGCCTGCGCGCGCCAGGGTGCCACCGGCCTGCGCCATCAGCGGGAAGATGTGGCCGGGGCTGACGATGTCTTCAGCCTTGGCGTCTTTGGCGGCAGCCGCTTGCACGGTGCGCGCACGGTCGGCGGCGGAAATGCCGGTGGTCACGCCTTCGGCGGCTTCGATCGACACGGTGAACTTGGTACCAAAACCGGAACCATTGCGTGGCGCCATCAGCGGCAGCTTCAGCAGTTCGCAGCGCTCGCGGCTCATCGGCATGCAGATCAGGCCACGGGCGTGCTTGGCCATGAAGTTGATGTGCTCGGCCTTGCAGCATTCGGCGGCCATGATCAGGTCGCCTTCGTTCTCGCGGTCTTCGTCATCCATGAGGATGACCATCTTGCCTTGGCGGATGTCTTCAACCAGTTCTTCGATGCTATTGAGCGCCACAAGGCACCCCCTTGGGTCAGGATTTGAGATAGCCGTTGGCGGCCAGAAAGCTTTCAGTGATGCCACCAGCGCTTGGCTCTGCGGCCTTGTCGCCGAGGAGCAGACGCTCCAGATAACGCGCCAGCAAGTCGACTTCCAGGTTCACTCGGCGACCTGGCTTGTAGGAAGCCATGATGGTTTCGCTCAGGGTGTGCGGGATGATCGTCAGCATGAACTCGGCGCCATCGACCGCGTTCACGGTCAGGCTCGTGCCGTCGACGGTGATCGAGCCTTTATGAGCGATGTACTTGGCCAGCTCTTTCGGTGCGCGGATGCGAAATTCCACGGCGCGGGCATTATCAGCGCGGGAGACGATTTCACCGACACCGTCGACGTGACCGCTGACCAAGTGCCCGCCGAGACGGGTGGTCGGGGTCAGGGCTTTTTCCAGATTGACCGGGCTGCCGCTTTTCAGGTCGTTCATGGCGGTGCAGTCGAGGGTTTCGCGGCTGACGTCGGCAGCGAAGCCGTCGCCCGGCAGCTCAACGGCCGTCAGGCAGACGCCGTTGACCGCGATGCTGTCGCCGAGTTTGACGTCGCTCAGGTCGAGCTTGCCGGTTTCAACATGCACCCGCACATCGCCGCCCTTTGGGGTCAATGCACGGATGCTGCCGATGGATTCGATGATGCCGGTAAACATGGGGTTCTCCTTGAGAACGAAGCCAGCGCTAACGCGATGGCCGGGAATTATACGCTCGCCGAAAGGACAGGGATGGCAGTGACTCGCCAGTCATCGCCAACCGCGCGGATTTCAGTGATTTTCAGCTCGGGAGCGTCCTTCATATAGCTCAGCGGCCAATCCAAAAGCGGACGCGCCGTGGAGCCGAGGAACTTGCCGGCGATGAAGATCACGAACTCATCGACCAGACCGAGCTGGGCAAAGGCACCGGCCAGACGAGGGCCGGCCTCGACCAGCACTTCGTTGACGCCACGGTTGGCCAGTTCGATCAGTAATTGATGCAAATCGACCTGACCGTCATCACCCGGCACGATCAAACATTCCGGGCCATTGGCGTATTGCTCTTCGACCGCCATGCAGGTGGCGACCAGCGCCGGGCCAGCCTTGAAGAACGGCGCGTCCAGCGGCACCCGCAGGCGTCCGTCGATCAGCACTCGCAGCGGCGGACGGCTCATGGCCAGTGCGGTTTGCCCGGCATCCAGACCCAGCTCATCAGCGCGCACGGTCAAGCGTGCGCCGTCAGCCAGCACCGTGTCGGCGCCGGTCAGCACCACCGCCGCTTGCGCGCGCAAACGCTGCACCGCCGAACGTGCGGCCGGGCCGGTGATCCATTGACTCTCGCCGCTTTCCATCGCCGTGCGGCCGTCGAGACTCATGGCCAGTTTGACCCGCACGAACGGCAAGCCGTGTTCCATGCGTTTCAGAAAACCCTGATTGAGCTTGCGCGCCTCAGCTTCCAGTACGCCGCTTTCAGTCGCAATGCCGGCATCGGCCAGACGTTGCAAACCACGACCGGCGACTTGAGGGTTCGGATCGCGCATCGCCGCCACCACCCGAGCCACGCCGGCATTGACCAACGCATCGGCGCACGGCGGGGTGCGGCCATGGTGGCTGCACGGCTCGAGGGTGACGTAAGCGGTCGCACCCCGGGCCAGCTCACCGGCAGCGCGCAAGGCGTGGACTTCAGCGTGAGGCTCGCCGGCGCGTTCGTGCCAGCCTTCGCCGACGATCTGCCCGTCCCGCACCACCACGCAGCCAACCCGGGGATTAGGATGCGTGGTGTAGTGACCTTTGCGCGCCAGTTCCAGCGCGCGGGCCATGAAGTGGGCGTCGAGGATGGCCTGCTCGGCGGCGGTGATCATTCTTTCACCGGTTCGCGGGCGAGGCGGTCGATCTCTTCGCGGAACTCGTTAAGATCCTGGAAGCGCTTGTAGACCGAAGCGAAACGGATGTAGGCGACTTCATCAAGCTTTTGCAGCTCGGCCATCACCAGTTCGCCGACCACGAGGGATTTAACCTCGCGCTCGCCGGTGGCGCGCAGCTTGTGCTTGATGTGAACCAAAGAGGATTCGAGGCGCTCGACGCTCACCGGACGCTTCTCCAGGGCGCGTTGCATGCCCGCGCGGAGTTTTTCTTCGTCGAACGGCTGGCGGCTGCCATCGGTTTTGATCAGGCGCGGCAACACCAGTTCGGCCGTCTCGAATGTCGTGAAACGTTCGCCGCAGGCCAGGCATTCACGCCGGCGGCGCACCTGTTCGCCCTCGGCGACCAGACGCGAGTCGATGACCTTGGTGTCGTTGGCACCGCAGAAGGGACAGTGCATGGTGGCTGGCAACAAAAAAAGGGAGGGCCATGGTAGCGCATCCCGGTGGCAAGACAAGCCATAGGGTTTGCGGTATACAGACTGGCATGATCGTTTGATCCATCGATTTCATTTTGCCGGAGCTGCCAATGTCGTTACGTCCGCTCGTTTTGCTCAGTTTTTTAAGCCTGCTGGTGGCCTGCAGCAGCGATGCGCCCAAGCCTCAGCCGCCCACTCCAGGCCCGGCGCCACAGCAGGCGCAGAAAAAAGCCAAGGAAGCCGCCGACCTCGGCCCGTTGCCGGCGTATCAGCGCGAACTGAGTGGCACCCTGCAAGGTGTGCCGGCCGGTGCCGAAGTCGAACTGGCGCTACTGGTGATCGATGCAAAGGATCGCCCGCAGCAATTGCTCGCCAGTTCCAGCCTGATCGGCAACAACCAGATTCTGCCGTTCCATGTGCGCTTCAACCCCGAGGCCTTCCCGGCCGGGGCGCGGGTTGAACTGCGTGGCCGCGCCAGCCAGTCTGGCCAGTTGATCCTGCATCTGCCGTCGCAAACCATTACCCAGCCGACCACTCAGGCATTGGGCCAACTGCAATTCGTCAAAGCACCATGAATGCACCGCTCGACCTGCAACAGGCGTTGGGTGAACTGCTCGGCGACGCCAGACTGAAAGCCTGTGCGTTGCCGGACACCGATTTGCAGTTGTGGCTGATTGACGGCGACAACATGGCACGCGAATTCAGCCAGGAAGAAACCCAACGAATTCTGCACGAGCCGCCCTACTGGAGCTTTTGCTGGGCCAGTGGTCTGGCGGTGGCGCGTTATCTGGCCGAGTTTCCCGAATGGGTGCGCGGCAAACGCGTCCTGGATTTTGGCGCCGGTTCCGGCATCGCCGGGATTGCAGCGGTGAAGGCCGGGGCGTTGGAAGTGGTGGCCTGCGATCTCGATCCGCTGGCGATCGCGGCGTGTCGGGCGAATGCCGAACTCAACGATGTGCAGATGAGTTATTCGACGGATTTCTTCGCCGAAGCGGATCGCTTTGACCTGATTCTGGTGGCGGATGTGTTGTATGACCGGGCGAATCTGCCGTTGCTCGATGCGTTTCTCAGCCGTGGCCGTGAAGCGCTGGTGGCCGATTCGCGGGTTCGGGATTTTCGCCATCCGTTGTATGAGCGCATTGAAATGCTTGAGGCGATGACCTTGCCGGATCTGGCGGAGCCGGAAGAGTTTCGGCATGTGAGCCTTTACCACGCGCGTCGCGATCTTTTGCGCCACCCCTTATAGTGCGTTCATTGACGCTTAAAAGAGATCCCCCATGAGTCAACAAACGCCGTACATCTTCGACGCCACGACTGCCGATTTCGACCAGTCGGTGATCGAGGCTTCCTTCAATAAACCCGTGCTGGTGGATTTCTGGGCCGAATGGTGTGCGCCGTGCAAGGCGCTGATGCCGATGCTGCAAGGCATTGCCGAGAGCTATCAGGGCGAGTTGCTGCTGGCCAAGGTCAACTGCGACATCGAGCAGGACATCGTGGCCCGCTTCGGCATTCGCAGCCTGCCGACTGTGGTGCTGTTCAAGGACGGTCAACCGGTCGACGGTTTTGCCGGCGCGCAACCGGAATCCGCCGTACGTGCCTTGCTCGAACCCCATGTGCAGATGCCAGCGCCGGCCGCGGCCGATCCATTCGAACAGGCTCAGGCCTTGTTCGATGACGGTCGTTACGCCGATGCCGAAGCCGCGCTGGTGATCATGCTCAACGAAGACAACACCAACGCCAAAGCGCTGATTCTGTACGCCCGTTGCCTGACCGAGCGCGGCGAACTGGACGAAGCGCAAACCGTGCTCGACGCGGTCAAGAGCGATGAGCACAAAGCCACGCTCGCCGGGGCGAAGGCGCAGATCAAATTTCTGGGCCTTGCCCGCGACCTGCCGGACGCTGCCGACCTGAAAACCCGTCTGGCGCAAAACCCGCAGGACGATGAAGCGGTGTATCAACTGGCGATTCAGCAACTGGCTCGTCAGCAATACGAAGCGGCTCTGGATGCCTTGCTCAAGCTGTTCATCCGTAATCGCAGCTACAGCGAAGGTTTGCCGCACAAGACGTTGTTGCAGGTGTTCGAGTTGTTGGGCAACGATCACCCTCTGGTGACCGCCTACCGTCGCAAGTTGTTTGCCGCGCTGTACTAAGCGTTTACTCGATCCAGCTGTAGAGCGGCGTATCCCCGCCGCTCACCACTTTCACATCCGAACTGTGCCGCAGCCGCACCAGCAAGCGTTTGCCTGCCCCTGCGCTGCCGGTCAGGCCTTCCAGTTGTTCGAGCAGATCCGGCCCGCTGAGTTGCCCGGCCTTGCGCAGCAAATCCCGGGCAGCCTGCCACAACGCATCGTCCTGATTCAGCGGTTTCGCCGCTGGCGCCGAAGCGGCCACCGCTTGAGCGATATGCGGCTGATCGCCAAGGGCTGAGCCCAGCTTCGCCCAGTCGCTGTCATCCAGTTCCACCGTCAAATCCACCGGCACGTCGCCGACGGTTCCACGTATCCGCAACATTGAGTTCGCTCCCGCACATTTCTGACCTGCATGCTCCCACGGGACTTGTGTAACGCCAAGCGCACGGGCAAACTCTGCGCACTTTCGTTATAAGATTACATAACAAACTCTTCACTTTACTTTCCGGAGACCGCCATGCGTCGTCTGCTGCTCGTTTTGCCGTTTGCCCTGTTGCCGCTGGCCATCGCCCATGCTGCTGATGAGCATGACCACGATCATGAACACGGCAGCCTTGGCGCACATGAACATGGCGTCGGTCGTTTGAACGCCGCTCTGGATGGCCAGACTCTGGAACTGGAGCTGGAAAGCCCGGCGATGAACCTGGTCGGTTTCGAACACGCCGCCACCACGGATGCCGACAAGGCCAAAGTCGCCGCCGCCCGCGCCCAACTGGAAAAGCCTCTGACGCTGTTCAAGCTGCCAGCCGCTGCCGGTTGCAAAGTGGTGAGTCAGGAACTGGAAAGTCCGTTGTTCGGTGACAAGCCGGATGCCGATGATCACGACGACGGGGAAGCGGGCAAGGACGGCCACGAGCATCATCACGACCACAGCGAAATCCACGCGCACTATCAGTTCAAGTGCGCAGCTCCGGGCGCCTTGAAGACGCTGGATCTGGCGAACATTTTCAGCACCTTCCCGGCGACGCAGAAAATTCAGGTACAACTGATCAGTGCCAGCGGTCAGCAAGGCACCGAAGTGACGGCCAAGGCTGCTGCGCTGAAGTTCTGATTCCAACGCTGCTCCTACAGGGGCTATGAAAACTTTTGAAACTGGCGCCATGACCCAAGCACTCATCGAACTGTCCGACCTGGGCTTCAGTTGGCCCGGCCACCCGCCGCTGCTGGACATCCCGGCGTTTCGTCTGGAGCCGGGTGAAACCCTGTTCCTCAAAGGCCCCAGCGGCAGCGGCAAGACCACCCTGCTCGGCCTGCTCGGCGGTGTGCAGAAACCCGATCGCGGCAGCATTCGCCTGCTCGGCCAGGAACTGACCGCACTGTCCGCCGGCGCCCGCGACACCTTCCGCGTCGATCACACCGGCTATATCTTCCAGCAGTTCAACCTGCTGCCGTTTCTCTCGGTGCGTGAGAACGTCGAACTGCCCTGCCACTTCTCCAGGCTGCGTGCCGAACGGGCGAAGCAGCGTCATGGCAGCGTCGATCAAGCCGCCGCCACCCTGCTTGCTCACTTGGGTTTGAAGGACGAAAGCATCCTCAGTCGCCGCGCCGACTCGTTGTCGATCGGCCAGCAACAAAGGGTCGCCGCCGCCCGTGCCTTGATCGGACAGCCGGAACTGGTGATCGCCGACGAACCCACCTCGGCGCTGGATTACGACGCTCGGGAAAACTTCATTCGCCTGTTGTTCGCCGAATGCCGCGAGGCCGGTTCGAGTCTGTTGTTCGTCAGCCACGACCAAAGTCTGGCGCCGCTGTTCGACCGTCACCTGTCACTGGCCGAACTCAATCGCGCCGCCACGTCTGCCGAGGTCTGAGATGTATCTGTTTCGTCTGGCCATGGCCAGCCTGGCCAACCGCCGCTTCACCGCGTTGCTCACCGCATTCGCCATCGCCCTGTCGGTCTGCTTGCTGCTCGCCGTCGAGCGCGTGCGCACCGAGGCCAAAGCCAGTTTCGCCAGCACCATCAGCGGAACTGATCTGATCGTCGGCGCCCGCTCGGGTTCGGTGAATCTGTTGCTGTACTCGGTGTTCCGCATCGGCAACGCCACCAACAACATCCGCTGGGACAGCTTCGAACACTTCGCCAATAACCCGAAAGTGAAGTGGGCGATCCCGATGTCCCTCGGCGATTCCCATCGTGGCTACCGGGTGATGGGCACCACCGAAGCGTATTTCGAGCATTACCAGTACGGCCGCCAGCAGCACCTGCAACTGGCCGATGGCCGCGCGTTTGCCACCGATCCGTTTGAAGTAGTGCTCGGCGCCGAAGTCGCCGACGCGCTGCATTACAAGCTCGGCGACAAACTGGTCCTGGCCCATGGCGTGGCGGCGATCAGTCTGGTCAAACACGATGACAAACCGTTCACCGTGGTCGGCATTCTGAAGCGCACCGGCACCCCGGTGGATCGCACGTTGCACATCAGCCTCGGCGGCATGGAGGCGATTCACATTGACTGGCACAACGGCGTGCCCGCGCGGGGCAACGGGCGGATCACGGCCGATCAGGCGCGCAACATGGACCTGACGCCGCAAGCGATCACCGCGTTCATGCTTGGCCTCAACAGCAAGATTTCCACTTTCTCGCTGCAACGCGAGATCAATGAATTCCGTGGTGAGCCAATGTTGGCGATCCTGCCGGGTGTGGCCTTGCAGGAATTGTGGAGCCTGATGAGCACCGCCGAGAAAGCGCTGTTTGTAGTCTCGCTGTTCGTGGTGCTGACCGGTTTGATCGGCATGCTCACGGCGATTCTCACCAGCCTTAACGAGCGTCGCCGCGAGATGGCGATTCTGCGTTCGGCCGGTGCGCGGCCGTGGCACATCGCGAGCCTGCTGGTGCTGGAAGCCTTTGCCTTGGCGTTGACCGGGGTGATCGCCGGGCTGGCGTTGCTGTATATCGGCATCGCTGCTGCGCAGGGTTATGTGCAGGCCAATTACGGATTGTTCCTGCCGCTGGCGTGGCCGAGCGAGTATGAATGGACGCTGCTCGGTGGCATTCTGGCGGCCGCGCTGCTGATGGGCAGCGTGCCGGCCTGGCGCGCGTATCGCCAATCCTTGGCCGATGGCCTGTCGATTCGTTTATGAGGATGTTTTCCATGCCCCGCGCCGTGCTCGCGCTGTTGTTGCTGGTCGCCCTGCCCGTGTGGGCGGCGGCGCCGAAAGATTTGACCTGGTCGGAAATGATCCCGCCGGACGCGGCGCCGGAAGTGCCGAACATGACCCCGCTGCACGATCTGTCGAAGATGAGCGATGCGCTGTCTGCCGAAGCCGCGCCAGCGGCGAAACAGGACATGCCGAATGCTCCGGTTGTGCAATCACTCGATGGTCAGAACATTCGTCTGCCGGGCTACATCGTGCCGCTGGAGGTCAATGAAGAAGGACGCACCACGGACTTCTTGCTGGTGCCGTATTTCGGCGCCTGCATCCATGTGCCGCCACCGCCGTCGAACCAGATCGTGCATGTGAAAAGCGAGTTGGGCGTGAAGCTCGATGAGTTGTATCAGCCGTATTGGGTCGAAGGGCCGATGCAGGTTAAAGCGTCGAGCAGCGAACTGGCGGATGCCGGGTATCAGATGGAGGCGGACAAGATTTATGTGTATGAGCTGCCGGAGTGAATCCGACAGTTCTGTGTTGTTTGTAAGGGCCTCATTGCTGACAAAGGTTCCACAAAAGCCTGCCCCTTCACTGTTTCATTGAGCTGAGTCAAAAGACCGTATCAGTTGGCTTCGTACCATAGGACATCAGAAACTTTTAACGTCCTTTTGGAGCCCCCATGAACAAGTCCTTGCTCAGCGCCTCGCTGTTTGCCCTCGCGCTCGCAGCCCCGCTCGCCCACGCTCACGAAGCCGGCGACATCCTGATTCGTGCCGGTGCAATCACCGTCAACCCGAAGGCCGACAGCTCCAGCGTCAAGGTCGATCAGGGTCCGCTGAGCGGCACCAATCTGGGCGGCAAGGCGACCATGAGCAGCGACACTCAACTGGGCCTGAACTTCGCTTACATGCTCACCAACCACGTCGGTATCGAGCTGCTCGCCGCCACGCCGTTCGAACATGATGTGAAGATCAAAGGCACTGCCCTGCCAGCAGCAAACGGCAAACTCGGCACCCTGAAACACCTGCCACCGACCCTCAGCGTCGTCTACTACCCGCTGGATTCGAAGTCGCCGTTTCAACCGTATGTCGGCGGCGGCATCAACTACACCTGGATTTATGACGAGCACGTCGGCAGCGAAGCCAGCGCCAATGGTTTCAGCAATTTCAAGGCGAAGAATTCCTGGGGTCTGGCGTGGCAAGTGGGTGCGGACTACATGCTGACCGACAACATCATGCTCAACGCTCAAGTGCGCTACATCGATATCGATACTCGCGCGACTGTGGAGAACAACGCTGTGGCGCCGGGTACTCGCGCACGGGTGAACGTGGATGTGGATCCGTTCATCTACATGGTGGGTTTGGGCTATAAGTTCTAAGCCCGGTTTACAGAACGTTCACGTGGTGGTGAATGAGGCTTGGTGGTGAGCAGCTTGAACTGAAGGCGACTGCTGCACAGTCGATCGGGGATAAATCCCCTCGCCACAGGGATTGAGATAAATTCCGGCCGTGAAAAAGGCGCCTGTCAAAAGGCGCCTTTTTCATGTCTGCGGTAATGCTATTTTCCGAGCAACCGCGCCAGCCCCACGCTCATCGGCGTCTGCTGTGGCAGTTTGAACCGCTCCAGCAACCGCCGGTTGTTCGCCCGCGAGTGGCGGATGTCGCCGGAGCGTGCCGGGCCGTAGCTGACCGGTGGCAACTCGCCGACCACTGACTGCAGGGCTACAAGCATCTGCTTGAGGCTCATCGCCTCGTTCCAGCCAACATTCACAGGTCCCACGTCCACATCAGGCTTTTCGATCGCCTGCACCAGAATATCGACCAGATCCTCGACATACAGGAAATCACGCGTCTGTTCGCCATCGCCGAACACGGTGATCGGTAAGCCATTCTGCGCGCGTTCGCTGAAAATGCTGATCACACCGGAATACGGCGAGGACGGATCCTGACGCGGCCCGAAGATGTTGAAGAAGCGGAAGATCGCCGGTTCCAGACCATGCTGGCGGCGATAGAAATCGAAGTAATGCTCGCCGGCCAGTTTGTCCGACGCGTAGGGCGTCAGCGGAGCCTTTGGCGTGTCTTCATCGATCGACTCGCCCTCGCCATTGTTGCCGTACACCGCTGCGCTGGAGGCGTACAACACACGCTTGACCCCGGCCAGACGCATGGCTTCGCAGACATTCAAGGTGCCGATGAAGTTGCTCTGGTGAGTCTTCACCGGATCATCCACCGACGCCTGCACCGAAGCCACCGCCGCCAGGTGGGCGACTGCGCTGCAGCCTTGCATCGCCTGGGCAACGAGCGCAGCGTCGGCGACATCGCCAACGATCAATTCAACCTTGGGATTGTGCAGCGGCAGGTTGCTGCGCTTGCCGGTCGACAGATCGTCCAGTACCCGAACCGAATGCCCTTTGGCGAGCAAGGCGTCGGTCAGATGCGAGCCGATGAAACCGGCTCCGCCGGTGATTAAAACAGTACCTTCAGCCATGACGGTAGAACCTATCCAGTAAGCTCGGGAGCGCGGCACGCCAGGCGCGCGGTTTGATCCCGAAAGTGTGCAGAATTTTCTTGCAGGCGAGCACCGCGTGTTGCGGTTCTTCGGCGGCGTCCGGTCGCGCGGCGTGGGCCTGGGCGGTCGGCGCTTCGATGGCCAGTGCGTGCAGGCTACGGGCCTCGGTCAGAATCGCCTGACCCAGCGCCAGCGGTGTGGTCGCCTCGTGGCCGGCGTAGTGATAAGTGCCCCACAGCGGCGCTGCGCAATCGAGTTGCTTGAGCACCGAAATGATCACCCGGGCGGCGTCGTCGACCGGTGTTGGATTACCCCGGCGATCATCCGCCATGAGCAATTCTTCCGGTTGCTCGGCGCGGGCAAGGAAACGTCCGAGGGTGCCGTCGGGGCTGTCATCAAGCAGCCAGCCGAAACGCAGCAACACGTGTTGCGGGCACGTCGCGCGAACACTTTGTTCGATGCGCCACAACGCTTGACCGCGCAGGCCCAGCGGCACCGGTTCGTCTTTTTCGCTGTAGGCGGTGGCACGCGAGCCGTCGAACACCCGATAACTGGAGGGTTGCACAAGGACGATGTTGTGATGCTGGCACAGTTCGGCCAGCCGCTCGATCGCGCGTTCCTGCCCGGCCATGCGGCTTTCGCTGACAGTCTCGGCCTGGAACCAGTCGAAATAGTAGGCAAGGTTGATCAACGCATCGGGACGGGTGTCGTCGAGCAGTTGCGTCAGGCTCGCGGCATCCCAGCCGTCTTCGGGGGGGCGGGGGGCGAGGAAACCGATGTCTTCTTCCGCACCGAGGCGAATCAGCGCCTGCCCAAGGGCATTTCCGCCGCCCAGTAACATAAGGCGCATTCGCATAGAGTCAGCAGGCCCAGTCTGATTGGAACGATGGCTTTGGCGACGATGCTTGTGGCGCCGTCGTCGATAATTGCCGGAATCGTTGCATTTTGCGGGTTTAGTGCGCAACCGTCACCCGTAAAGTGTCGATGGCCGGGATTTGCTCGCGAAGGGGCCAGCACTCCCACCACACCATCTTGCAGTCAGGTGAGCGATTGCTGTGGCAACACCACTGAGGGATGCTCCGGCACCACATCATCCGCCGGCTCGCGTTTGGGCAACAAAACCTGCTGTGGATAAGTCTGCGCGAAATGCACCCACGGGCTGTTATCCACAAGCTTTTTCAAACGCTGGTTGAACGCCCGGCTCACCGCGTATTGCCCGCCCGACACCGTGCGGAACTGCGCCGTCAGCACCACGCCGTTGAGATCCATCTTGTCCACGCCAAACACATCCAGCGGCCCTTGCAGGTTGTACTTGAGGAACGGGTCTTCGCGGATCGAATCGCCAGTCTCGCGGATCAGCTCGATCGCCTTTTCCACATCCGTGTCGTAGGTGAATTGCACCGAGAAGAACGCATAGGCGAACTGCCGCGATTGGTTGGTGACAGCCTTGATCTGGCCAAACGGCACCGAGTGGACAAAGCCCTTGCCGTCACGCAGGCGCAGGGTGCGAATGGTCAGCCCTTCGACCGTGCCGGCATGCCCGGAATCGAGCACCACCCAATCGCCGATCGACAGGGTGTCTTCGATGATGATGAACAAACCGGTGATCACATCCTGAACCAGCTGTTGCGAACCGAAACCGATGGCCAGACCGACCACCCCGGCACCTGCCAGCAGCGGCGCCACATTGATTCCCAGGTTGGCCATGGTGGTGATCGCGCAGATCACCACGAGGATGATTTTGATCGCGTTGCGCAGCAGCGGCAGAATGGTTTTCACCCGGGTGCTGGGCTGGCGCGCCGCGCGTTTGCTGACCGGTGGTTTCAGCGCTTCCTGAATCGCCGTGTCGAGCACCACCCACAGCAGCCACGTCACCAGGAAGATCAGGCCAATGCTGCTCAGTGCGTTACTGATCGCCCGGCCAACGGTGCTGCTCTGGGCGAAATCGAGCAGCGACACGCCCCAGATCCGCCCGAGGATATCGATGAAGGCAATCGCGATGACGATCCGCAGCAAGGCATGCAACAGACTGAGAAACCGCTCCTTGTAGGCACTACTGCGCTGGATCGCTGCGGCTTTATGCGACTTGAACAGGTGCTGGAGGATGGTGCTGAGAAATACCGTGCCGATCAGCAGAACCGTGGTGAACAACGCGCAACGCAGGGCCTTTTGATTATCTTCGCCAATGCCGATCAGACTCACCGCCGACACCAGCACCATCAGCACGATGGGCCAATACCACAGCCCGGAAAAAATCCGCAGTGACTCCTGCAATGACGGCTGTTTCAGACGCTGGCTCAGCGAACGATTGCGGATCAGGTGCGCCACCGGACGGCGTAGGCGAATCACCACCAGGCCAAAGATGACCGAGGCAATCAGCCCGGTGAACACCGCAACGCTGCTGGTGATGTTCCCACCCAATTGCCGGGCGATCTGCGGGCTTGTCAGCGCATCGCTGAGGGCGGCGAGGAAACCGATCAGGAACAGCGGTCGCGGGCAATAACGGCGAATGATCCGCGCGGCCGGGCGTTTGTGGCCGACATTGAACATCACCACCACGCACAGCAGCATCGACGTGGAAAAGATGCCGCTGCTGGTCGCGTAGGCAAAACACAACGCCAGCGCTCGCCCCACCGAGGCTTGCAAAAAGTGGCTGACGTACAACGTCAGTGGCAAACAGATCAGCGCCGGCACGGTATAGGGCAGCAGGTAGCCGAGCAGATCCTGACTGCGCTGGCGCGTACGAAACCAGCGGCCCTCGCGCAGACGTTTGGCCAACAGGCTGCCGAGCACGGTCAGCAGAGCGAAGCTACCGAGCCAGACACCGGACAACATCAGAAAATCCCCGGCAACGCTCCAGCCCGAACGGTTCGACGGTTGATTGACCAGTTTGTCGACTTCATCGGCGGCGCGGTCGGCACGCAGGCGCCAGGCGTCGACCAGATGTTCGTTGAGGTCGAGTTTGTCTTGTACGTCATCGATGCTCGAACTGATGGCACCGAGCAGTCCGCCCTGGACAATCGGCTCGGGTTTGGCCGCCTCCTCTGTGGCGGCAGGAAGACCCGGCAGCGCGGCGGCTTCGAGCTCGTTGGCACCGAGAAACAACAATGCTCCCAGCAGAATGGCGATCCTGAACTTGATCAAAACTCCGATCTCCCGTTGGCTGAACCTGTAAGGAACTGATCGGCATTTGCCTGGCAAGTTCAAGATCGCCCTCACCCCAGCCCTCTCCCGGAGGGAGAGGGAGCCGACCGGGTTGTTCTCACGAGGTACATCGACCTGAGCTTCCAACGTCGAACTCAAGTTCCGAAAACAATGAAGATCAGCTCCCTTCCCCCTCGCCCCCTCTGGGGGAGAGGGTTGGGGTGAGGGGGGAGGCCTTTGATCTTTGCGCCCAAGGCAAATATCAAATGCCCTCCCCGGTATTTTTCCGCCCACCGCAAACTCCGACACTGCGCTCAATCCAAACCTACCGGAGTGCCGTCATGCCCATTGCCTTGCTTGCGCTGACTCTCAGCGCGTTCGCCATCGGGACGACCGAGTTCGTCATCGTTGGCCTGCTGCCTACCATCGGTGCCGATCTCGGCGTCAGTCTTCCCTCCGCTGGCCTGCTGGTCAGCCTCTACGCACTGGGCGTCGCCATTGGCGCGCCGGTGCTGACCGCGCTCACCGGCAAAGTCCCGCGCAAACTGTTGCTGCTGTCGCTGATGGTGCTGTTCACCCTCGGCAACCTGCTGGCCTGGATGGCGCCGAGTTATGAATCGCTGGTGTTGGCGCGGATCGTCACGGGGCTTGCCCACGGCGTGTTCTTCTCCATTGGCTCGACCATCGCCACCAGCCTGGTGCCGAAGGAAAAAGCTGCCAGCGCGATTGCGATCATGTTCACTGGCCTGACCGTGGCGCTGGTCACTGGCGTCCCTCTGGGCACGTTCATCGGCCAGCATTTCGGCTGGCGTGAAACCTTCCTCGCCGTCTCGACGCTGGGTGTGATCGCGTTCATTGGCAGCCTGCTCTACGTGCAGAACAACATTGCCCACAGCAAACCGGCGTCTCTGCTGCAGCAGCTGCAAGTGCTGAAACAACCTCGCCTGCTGCTGGTGTACGCCATGACGGCCATCGGTTACGGCGGCTCGTTCATCGCCTTCACGTTTCTGGCGCCGATCCTTCAGGACATTTCCGGCTTCAGCGCCAGCACCGTCAGTCTGGTGCTGCTGGTCTACGGCGTGTCAGTGGCGGTCGGCAACATCTGGGGCGGCAAACTGGCTGACAAACGTGGGCCGATCAGTGCGCTGAAAATCATCTTCGCCCTGCTCGCGGCGGTGTTGTTCGTGCTGACCTTCACTGCCGGCAATCCTTGGTTGGCGTTGGCGACAGTGCTGGTCTGGGGCGCAGTGGCGTTCGGCAACGTGCCGGGCTTGCAGGTGTATGTGGTGCGTCAGGCTGAACATCACACCCCGAATGCGGTGGATGTGGCGTCGGGGCTGAATATTGCCGCGTTCAATCTGGGGATTGCCGGCGGTGCGTGGGGCGGAGGGTTGATCGTTGAGCACATCGGCCTGATTCACACGGCGTGGATCGGTGGTCTGGTGGTGTTGGTGGCGCTGGCCCTCACCGCGTGGAGCGGTCGCCTCGACCGCCTCGGCCCGACCTATGCCGAAAGCTCCGCGCGCATCGTCACTGGCCACTGATTCAACACCAATCCCCTGTGGGGGCGAGCCTGCTCGCTCCCACTGTGGGTTTTGTGGTGGTTTCTTGAATATGTACCGTCCGTAACACCATCGAAACTTTCCCGAACCGCCCACAGTCATCAACAGACAGAGGCTGTACGGGGACTTTCGACGGGAGGGCGGCATGGCAACGATTCATATCGGTACTTTCGACTGGCGCTACGCCCATGAACACGACAATCCGCACGGCGAATCCGCTGGCGAAAGAGCGCAGGCATGAGCATTTCAGAACCGGTCGGCTTCACCGACGAAGGCTCCGCCGTAGCGCCATCTGTGCGTACTTTCACTGTGCTGACGGTCAACACCCACAAGGGCTTCACCGCGCTCAACCGGCGCTTCATTCTGCCGGAGCTGCGTGAAGCGGTGCGTAGCGTGGCTGCTGACGTGGTGTTCCTTCAGGAAGTCCACGGCACCCACGAACACCATCCCAAGCGCTACACCAATTGGCCGACGATGCCGCAGTACGAGTTTCTTGCCGACAGCCTCTGGCCGCAGTTCGCCTATGGGCGCAACGCCGTTTACCCGGACGGCGATCACGGCAATGCCCTGCTGTCGAAATTCCAGATCATTCGCCACGACAACCTCGACGTTTCGATCAGCGGCCATGAAAACCGTGGCCTGCTCCACTGCGTGCTGCGCCTGCCCGGCGACGGCGTCGAGGTGCATGCGATTTGTGTGCATCTAGGCCTGCGCGAAAGTCACCGCAACGCTCAGTTGAAACTGCTCGGCCAACGCCTCGCCGAGCTGCCCGATGACGCACCGGTGATCGTCGCCGGAGACTTCAACGACTGGCGCCAGCGTGCCGACGCACTGCTCAAGCCTTGCGGTCTGCGTGAAGTATTCGCCGAACATCACGGCAAGCCGGCGCGCAGTTTTCCGGCGCGTCTGCCGACCCTGCGACTGGACCGAATCTACGTGCGCAACCTCAAGGCCAGCCAGCCGAAAGTCCTGGCCAACCGGCCCTGGTCCCACCTTTCCGACCACGCACCGTTATCGGTGGAGATCGAACTATGAGCAGCGCACCGCTGGAGAAGTCCGCCGTAGAACCGATGACCGTCAACCCGCCGATACGCGAGCCCGGCCACGTTGCTGTCGAATATGGCTGGCTGGGCAACAACCGGGTCGAGTTGCTGGAAAACGGCGAGGAGTATTTCCCGCGAGTGTTCGCTGCAATGCGGGCGGCGAAAAGCGAGATTCTGCTGGAGACCTTTATCGTTTTCGAAGACAAGGTCGGCCAGGAGTTGCAGGAGATCCTGATCGACGCCGCCCGTCGCGGCGTGCGCACCACCGTCAGCCTCGATGGCTTCGGTTGTGGCGAGCTGACCACCGGTTATCTCGCCGCCCTGAGCGAAGCCGGCGTACATCTGCAGATGTTTGATCCCGCCCCCAAACATTTGGGCATTCGCACCAACTGGTTCCGCCGCTTGCATCGCAAGATCGTGGTGGTCGACGGCATGATCGCGTTCATTGGCGGGATCAATTTTTCCGGCGACCATTTGTTGGATTTCGGACCGGAAGCCAAACAGGACTACTCGGTGGAAGTTCAAGGCCCGGCGGTGGCCGATATCCACCATTTCGCCCTGCTGCAAAGTGGTCGCCCCGGTCGGGCACGGTTCTGGTGGCAACGCCGGCGCCAGCGTCGCGCCGAAATGGCTGTCACCGATCACGACGGCCAGGTGCGCCTGGTGTTTCGCGACAACGATCAGCACAACACCGATATCGAAGACGTGTACTTGCAGGTGCTGCGCCGCGCCAAACGGCGGGTCGTGATTGCCAACGCTTATTTTTTTCCCGGCTATCGCCTGTTGCGCGAGATCCGCAACGCCGCCCGGCGCGGTGTTGATGTGCGGCTGATCCTGCAAGGCCAGCCGGACATGCTGGTGGCCAAACTCGCCGCGCGCATGACCTATGACTATTTGCTCAAGGCCGGCGTGCAGATCCACGAATACTGCCAGCGCCCACTGCACGGCAAAGTGGCGCTGGTAGACGACGAGTGGAGCACCGTCGGCTCGAGCAATCTCGACCCGCTGAGCCTGTCGCTGAACCTGGAAGCCAACGTGCTGATCCGCGACCGCGCGTTCAATCAGGAACTGTTCCGACGCCTCGAAGACCTCAGCCAAAACCACTGCAAAGCCATGGACGCCGGCAAGTCGCCGCGCGGACGTATCTGGCATATGACGGTGGGTTTTCTGGTGTTTCACTTTCTGCGGCATTTTCCGGCGATGGCCGGTTGGCTGCCTGCGCACAAACCACGGCTCAAGCCATTTCGAGGTGATCACTCATGAGCCATTCCGAAGCCCCAGCAACCCATCATGCCGCGCCAGCGACGCACTCACGCTGGAGCAAATGGAAACGTCCGCTGACGGCGCTGTTTTTCCTCGCACTGATCGTGCTGCTGACGATGTTCGCCCGTCGTATCGAATGGGCGGAAGTGCTGCAAACCCTCGCCGACTTCAAGGTGCGCACGCTGATCATTGCCGCCAGCGTGACCTTGCTGAGTTTTCTGACCTACGCCAGTTTCGACCTGATCGGGCGCACCTACATCCGCCAGGACCTGACCTGGAAACAGATCCTGCCGGTAGGGATTATCAGCTATGCGTTCAACCTCAACCTCAGCGCGTGGGTCGGCGGAATCGCCATGCGTTATCGGCTGTACTCGCGACTGGGCGTGAGCAAAAGCAACATCGCCAAAATTCTCGGCCTGAGCCTGGCGACCAACTGGTTTGGCTACATGACCATCGCCGGCGTGGTATTCAGCAGTGGCCTGGTGAGCATGCCACCGGGCTGGAAAGTCAGCACCACGGCGTTACAAGGCATCGGTGTGTTGTTGCTGTTGATCAGCGCCGGGTATCTCGCCGCGTGCCAATTCTCGAAACGGCGCGAGTGGTCGATTCGCGGTGTGGAGATCAATTTGCCGTCGCTGCGCATGGCGGTGTTGCAACTGTTGCTTGGCGCGTTGAACTGGTCGCTGATGGCGGCCGTGATTTTCACGTTACTGCCGAGCAAACTCGACTATCCGCTGGTGCTCGGAGTGTTGCTGATCAGCGCGATTGCCGGGGTGATCACGCATATTCCGGCGGGGCTTGGCGTGCTCGAAGCGGTGTTCGTCGCGCTGCTGCAACATGAGGCGTCGCGGGGCAGTCTGGTGGCTGGACTGCTGGCGTATCGGGCGATTTATTTTCTGTTGCCGCTGTTGATTACCGTGGTGATGTATCTGCTGGTGGAAGCGAAGGCCAAGTCATTGCGGATAGAGAAGAAGCCTTCCTGATTTTGCTGTGAAGCTGAAAAGGCTATCGCGAGCAGGCTCACTCCTACAGGGGAACGCATTCCAAATTGTAGGAGTGAGCCTGCTCGCGATGGCATCCGACAGAGCAACACAGATCATGAAGACTGGATAATGCTCAACCGCTCACCCACCACCATCTCGGTAATCCAGTCGACCAATATCGACGTATACGCCTGCTGCGAAACCGGCTCGCTCAACGCATGGTCCGCCCCGTCGATGATCCGGTGGGTCAGCGAGTGCGTCTGCTGACACGCCGCGCGGTAACTCATGATCGTCGCGTGGGGCACGAAGTCGTCGGTCTCCGATTCCACCAGCAACACATCTCCAGTGAACTGTGAACACGCATGCAGCGCCCGATTGCTGTCGGCGCGTATCAGCGTGCCGCGATAATCGCGCAGGTCAGCCTTGTCCAGTTCACGCTTGGGCGTGTGCCATTGTTCGTCGCGGTACAGCGCCGGCACCCGCAACGCCAGCCAGCGCACCGGGCGTAAAGACGTGAGGATGGAAGCCAGATAACCGCCATAACTGGTGCCGACCACGGCAATCGCTGACGTGTCGAGCGCCGGGTGTGAGAGCAAGCGATCGTAAGCCGCCAGCAGATCACGCAGATTATCTTCGCGGCTGACCCGAGTCAGCGGAATCCCGGTGCCGCCCGTGTGGCCGCGCAAGTCGAAGGTCAGACACACACAGCCGAGACCGGCGATGCCTTTGGCTCGCTCCAGATCCCGCTCCTGGCTACCGCCCCAACCGTGAACAAACAACACCCCCGGCACTTTCGATTTGGGACTGAGAAATGTCCCGCTCATCTGTTCATCATCAATGTCGATTTGAATGCTTTCGCTTCTAGCCGTCATAGGATTTGACCGTTACGTATTTAAGGAGAAATTCGCTGTTCTCGGCCGGGCCGCGATACACCTCGATGGCGTCCGCCGGCAGCGGCTGATCGATATAGGTTTCCACCGAAGACACGCGAATCGCGCGCATCGTCGGATCGTTGACGAAGCTTTGCAGCGCCGCCACTTCCGCGCTGCTGGCGCCGCCCATGCGCCAGGATTGTTCGAGTACGCCGCTGCGGGTTTTGCCGTTGCTGTCCAGCCCTTGGGCAATGTCGTAGTTGCGGCGCGAGGCATAAAAGCGTGGGTAGGCTTCATTGGCAGCGTTATCGAAAACCTGCGCCTGCTCGATAGCCAAACGCACATCGTCTGGCAGATCCAGCGCCAGCAGAGCTTCATAACCGCCCTGCACCACCAACAGATTCGACCCGCCGTAGACGTCTTCGCCGAGAGCGTCTTCGGTCAAGTATTGATCACCGCAGTAGCTCAGTACTTTGTCGCCGATGAATGACTGGCCGACGCTGCGGGTGATGACTTCGCTTAAATCCTGCTCCAGCACCACGCCTTCGCGGAACAGCTTTTCAGCTTCGGGGCGGGCAAGGATTTCGTCGAAGGCGTCGAGACTCTTGATCACTTCCTGACCACGACCGGCGCAGGCGTGAATCGGCTTCAAGCGGATCGGCCCGCTGTACAACAAATGCTCGGCGGCGGGCCGCGCATCGTCGAAGGCAAACACGCTCAAACCGTCGAGCACCACATTACGCACGCGCTCGGAAAACAGCGGCGACCAGCCCTGTGGCGCGTGAGCCTGATGGCTACGCAAGCCGTGGCTGATGGCTTTGGTGCAGATGAAATCATGCTCGACATAGCCACCCCACAAATCATCCGGGCCTTTAATGCCCAATTCGTGAGCATGAGCGGCGCCGACAATGGTTTGCGTCGGTAACAAATAGAGGTCACGGTCGCGATGTTTCTGGGGGTTATAGCTGCCACCGAACTTGAACCCGAGAATCTGCGCCAGCCAGCGGGCCAGGGCTTTGTTGGTTTGCACTTCGTGCTGCGGCGCGTCGTTGCGCACGGAGTGAGCGACGACGGTTTTCTTGCGGGGTGTCGGGGTCATGCGTCCCCCTTCCAGCGGCGCGGTGAATGTATAAGGGAAAGGTGCAGAGATCAGGCCAACGGCAGGATCGGGAAAATGTTCGGTTAATCAGTCGTTTGCCGAAATCGTGCTGGCATCAAGCCTGTTTCAATCTGCACGACCGGGGGCAAAACCCCGGCAATTTGCACGATCCCCGGCATCACACCGCTCCCACAGGGTTATGCATTGCCGGGACTACCGGGTTAAACCAAACCGCCCCCGATAATCACTCGGCGCCAGGCCGGTGATTTTCTTGAAGATCGCCCGGAACGCCCCCGGGTCCTGATAGCCCACCGTCCACGCAATGTGATCAATTGTGCCATTGGTGAACTCGAGCATTTCCCGCGCCTTACCCACTCGCAGATGCTGACAATATTCGGTCGGTTTCAACCCGGTCGCCGCGCGGAATCGGCGCAGGAACGTGCGCTCCTCCAGCCCCGCGCGCTCAGCCATCGCAGCCAATGAAACGTCCGTAGCGCCGGTGCCTTGCAACCAATGTTGAACCTTGAGAATGGCTGCATCGCCGTGACTGAGGATCGGTGCAAAATTACTCCCGCAGGCACTGGCGCTGTCGCTGTGTTCAACCACCAGAAACCGCGCAGTGCCGGTGGCGATGCTCGGCCCGAGCAGACGATCGACCAGGCGCAACCCCAACTCAGACCAGGCCATCAGTCCGGCGGTGGTGATCAGGTCGCCGTCATCGACAATCGGTGTGTCGGCCTTGAGCTTGATCTTCGGATAACGTTCAGCGAAGTCCTTGGCCGACGTCCAGTGCGTGGTGGCGCTGCGGCCGTCGAGCAGACCGCTTTCGGCCAGCAGCCACGAACCGACACAGACACCGCCCAACGTCGCGCCGCCTGCATGCTGCTCGCGCAGCCATTGCGCCAGGCTGGCTGGTATTTGCGCTGAGGAAAACCCGGCGATGGACGGCGGAATCAGCACCGCCAGCAAACCACTGTCGACACCCGGACAACTCTCGAAAACCCGCGCCGGTGCCTGATCGCCGTCGACGTGCCAATGACTGACCCGCAGCAACGGCAACTGCGCAGCCTGATGCTCCGCAGCAATCCGGTTGGCTACCGCGAACAGGTCGGTCAGGCCATGCACCGCCGCCATTTGCGCACCGGGATAAATCAGCACGCCCAGTTCGGCGATGGCAGCCCTTTCTGCGCCCATTGTCAGTTTTCCCCTGTCTATTGTCGGTGCGGCCAATCCTCGAATCGCTGGTAAGCGCCAATACTGAAGCCACTTCCAGCCAATCCATCGAGGACACACCCATGGCCAAGCAAGCGCTCATCGTAGTCGATATCCAGAACGACTACTTCCCCCAAGGCAAGTGGCCGCTGGCCGGTGCCGACGCCGCCGCCGACAACGCCGCACGACTGATCGCAGCCTTCCGCGAAGCCGGCGATTCGGTGGTGCATATCCGCCACGAATTCACCTCACCCGACGCACCGTTTTTCACTCCAGGTTCCGACGGCGCCAAGCTGCATCCGAAAGTGCTCAACCGCGCCGACGAACCCGTGGTGCTCAAGCATTTCGTCAACTCGTTCCGCGAAACCGAGTTGCAATCAATCCTCGACGAACAAGGCATCAAGGAACTGGTGGTGGTCGGCAGCATGAGCCACATGTGCGTCGACGGCATCACCCGTGCAGGCGCGGATCTGGGTTATGCAGTGACGGTGATTCATGATGCCTGCGCCAGCCGCGATCTGGAGTTCAACGGCCTCACAGTGCCGGCGGCGCACGTCCATGCAGCTTTCATGTCGGCGCTGGGTTTTGCCTACGCCAGCGTGATCTCAACCAACGAGTTCCTTCAACGCTGAGCCACCGCGAAACACTTTGCAAAAACCTGCGCCCGCCCCGTTGCGGGCGTTTTTGCATGCGCCGAAAAAATCTCACGCGTGAGCCATTGATGGCACTTTGAATTGGTTGTAGTGTGGCCCACGCGTGAGATGTTCATAACGGAGTCACTGCCATGAAAAGCCACTCCCCTGCTTCAGCGTCAGCAAGTCCAAAGGGAGAGCGCTCGAAACCGTCCGCGAAAAAACCGTCGAGCTTTTATATGAAGCAGATGCGCGCGGGCCTGGCCGCTGCCGGTTATGTGAAACACGAAACTTGGGTGCTTCCGGAAAACCGAAGCTTGCTCAAGCAAATGGAGCAACAGCTACGCCAACCGATTCTGGCTGGCTCATTCATGTCGGAGAATTACATGAGCGCAGGCAACAACTGGAACATCGATAGCCTCTTCAACGCCCTCAAGGCACTGGACGAGGTGGCTTCGCAGGAGATCACACTGTCTCTGATCCAGAGCTCCGAACCCAGCATCAAGCTGGAAATGAACGAATTCGGCGGTCTGCCGATTCACATCGCCCTGGCCGGTCAGCAGATCATCGTCGACACCGTGCTGGTGGACATCGATTCGATCACCGACGTGCACGCCTTCAACGATGCCGTGCTGCGCAGCCGTGAAATGTTCCCGCTGTCGTCGATCGGTATCGAGTCGATGCCGAACGGGCAGACCGTTTACAACATGTTTGGCGCCCTCAGCGCCGACTCGAGCCTGACCAACGTCGTCACCGAGGTGAAAACCCTGGTCGACAACGTGCAGCGCGCGAGCGAAGCCTTCGAACACTTCTTCAAGTAATCAACAGGGAATATCCAATGACTCAGTCCATCTGGAGCAAGTTGTTCACCGCACTGCGCGGCGGCGCCAATGAAGTCGGCGAAAGCATCGTCGACCAACAGGCCCTGCGCATCCTCGACCAGGAAATCCGCGACGCCGACACCGCCCTGTCGAACGCCCGTCGTGAACTGGTCACCATCATGGCCAAGCACAAACTGGCCGCCGACCGCGTGAGCGAGTACGACGCCAAGATCAAAGACCTGGAAGCCAAAGCTGTTTCGGCCCTGAATGCCGGCCGTGAAGACTTGGCGATGGAAGTGGCCGAAGCGATTTCGACACTGACCAACGACCTGACCGCCGAGAAAAAGCTGAGCGACGAATTCGGCACCTACGCCGACAACATGCGCAAAGACATCAACAAGGCCGAAGCCCGGATCAAGAGCCTGCGCCAGCAAGTGGACATGGCCAAGGCCCGTGACAGCGTGCAGAAAGCCCAGGTCAGCGCGTCCATTGCCAGCGGCGGCGCCAACGGCAAACTGGAAACCGCCGTCGGCACCCTGAACCGTCTGCAAGCCAAACAGCAGCAACGAGCTGCCGAGCTGAGCGCCGCGGACGAACTGGCTGATGCTTCGACCGGCAACGACCTGGACCGCAAACTGCGCGACGCCGGGATCACGCCGAACGAAGGCAGCGCCAATGCGATTCTTGAGCGTCTGAAGCAAAAATCCGCGCAGTAAAATCGTTCCCCATGTAGGAGCTGCCGAAGGCTGCGATCTT
>NZ_JACSZV010000015.1 GCF_014472415.1 Pseudomonas sp. N40(2020) | reverse complement strand
GTCAGTCGACTGATTGACATACCGCTATCGCGAGCAGGCTCACTCCTACAGGTTTTGTGTTCACTTCATTACTGCATTTCAATTGAAGGTTTTCGCGGATGCTCGCTGCGTCACTGATTTTCCTGCTGACCATTACCCTCGTTATCTGGCAACCCAAAGGCCTCGGTGTCGGCTGGAGTGCGACGTTGGGCGCCGTGCTGGCGCTGATCTTCGGTGTGGTACACCTGAGCGACATCCCGCTGGTCTGGCAAATCATCTGGAACGCCACCGGCACCTTCGTCGCGCTGATCATCATCAGCCTGTTGCTCGACGAGGCGGGATTTTTCGCTTGGGCCGCATTGCATGTGGCGCGGTGGGGACGAGGCAGTGGGCGCAAGTTGTTTGCCTTCATGGTGCTGCTTGGTGCGCTGGTTTCGGCACTGTTTGCCAATGACGGTGCAGCGCTGATCCTCACGCCTATCGTCATCTCGATGCTGCTGGCGCTGCGCTTCTCGCCGGCGGCGACGCTGGCTTTTGTCATGGGCGCAGGGTTTATTGCCGACACCGCGAGCCTGCCGCTGGTGGTGTCGAACCTGGTCAACATCGTCTCGGCGGACTTCTTTCACATCGGCTTCAATCGCTATGCTGCGGTGATGGTGCCGGTGAATTTCGTCAGCGTCGCCGCGACGCTGGGCATGTTGCTGTGGTTTTTCCGTCGCGACATTCCCAAGGCTTACGACCCCGAACAGCTCGAACATCCAGAAACCGCGATTCACGATAAAGCCACGTTTTATGCCGGCTGGGCGGTGTTGGCGATCTTGTTGGTGGGTTGTTTTGCCCTCGAACCGTTGGGCATTCCGATCAGCGCGATTTCCGCCGTGTGCGCAGCATTGCTGCTGGGCATCGCCGCCCGTGGACACAAGATTTCCACGCGCAAAGTGATGAAAGAAGCGCCGTGGCAGATCGTGATTTTCTCGCTGGGCATGTATCTGGTGGTCTACGGTCTGCGCAATGCCGGTTTGACCGGCTATCTCGCCGGTTGGCTGGATATCTTCGCCGGTCATGGCGTGTGGGGCGCGGCCATGGGCACTGGCGTGCTGACGGCGCTGTTGTCGTCGATCATGAACAATTTGCCCACCGTGCTGATCGGCTTGCTGTCGATCGATGCCAGTCAGGCAAGCGGGGTGGTCAAGGAGGCGATGATCTACGCCAACGTGATCGGCAGCGATCTGGGGCCGAAGATCACGCCGATTGGCAGTCTGGCGACGTTGCTGTGGCTGCATGTGCTGGAGCGCAAGGGGATTCACATTGGCTGGGGGTATTACTTCAGGGTGGGGATTGTGCTGACGGTGCCGGTGTTATTGGTGACGTTGGCGGCTTTGGCTGTGCGGTTATCTTTTTAGAAGCATGATCAAAAGATCGCAGCCTTCGGCAGTTCCTGCAGGGTGCACGCATTCCAAATGTAGGCGCTGCCGAAGGCTGCGATCTTTAAGCTTGGCCAGGGACATTCGGCCAAAGGTCGGACACCAGGAACAAGCGTTCCGCCTCTTCCCATTCGCCCTGTGCATTCTCGGTCAGGCGCACCATCAACTGCGCCGGGGCTAGCGGTTCCAAGCCCTCCAGCCACATCTGCAAATGCTCGGGAGCCCAGGTCTGATCCGCCGGGTAGTGCGCCGGCGCCAGCCAGGCATGACGGGGCAGGGGTTGCCAACGGCCTGCCGGACGCTGAGCGACGAACGCCGGCCAATCCTTCTGATGCAACCAACTGCCACGTAAATGCTGCGGGTGGGCGCCATCCGGCGACTGCGAAGGGCCGGGCCACGGATACAGCAGATACCCGCCCAGCCACAGTTGCGCACTGAATACTTCGATATCCAGTTTCGCCAGGACTTCGCGGCTTTCCGGGCGCGCTGAAATCGGCAGTTGATGCTCGACCAGATGCGCCAGTTTGCGATCCAGCCGATCGTGACAGCCCGGCCCCAGCCATTGCGCCGGGTCATGGCCGTCACCCTGTTGCGGGCCGAGATAGAGTTTGATCGCCAGTTCGAGGTGATGCACGCCATCGCGGTCACGCAGCAGCATGTCCAACTCGCCCAAGGTATGGCCTTCGCGACGTATCGGCAGATTCGCCGCGATCAGCTCAATCCCCGGCGCATGCTCCACGGCAAACTGCCACAAGCGCTCGTAATACAGGCCCAGACGCCGGGTGCGCGCCTGGGACAACCAGTGCAGCAGTTCGTAACTGTCACGATCAAGCTGACGTAGCCATTGCTCCAGACGCTCGGGATCGGCAACCCAGTCGCTACCGGCCAATGGATGACGCTGCGGCCACGGTGTAGTCGCAAGCATCGGCGGGGCGAGGATCACCCACGCCAGATCACGCACTTCCGGATGGCGTAATTGATGGGGCAACTGCAGCAGGTCGGGAAATAGGATCATCTTGCGAGCATAGCCTTAAACACGAGCCCACCCTTGAGGCTGAAAGGATTTTGTCTATCGCAGGCTTTCGCCCATAATCGTGGTTTTCGCGTTTTCGATTGTCCGCAGAGGTCCCATGGAGCAATTTCGTAATATCGGCATCATCGGTCGCCTGGGCAGTTCCCAGGTGCTGGATACCGTCCGCCGACTGAAACGGTTTCTGCTCGATCGTCACCTGCATGTGATCCTCGAAGACACCATCGCCGAAGTCCTGCCGGGCCACGGCCTGCAAACCTCGTCGCGCAAGATGCTCGGTGAAGTCTGCGACATGGTCATCGTCGTCGGCGGTGACGGCAGCCTGCTCGGGGCCGCCCGTGCGCTGGCAAAACACAATATTCCGGTGCTGGGGATCAACCGTGGCAGCCTCGGTTTTC
Source organism: Pseudomonas sp. N40(2020) (assembly GCF_014472415.1). Classification (GTDB taxonomy): domain Bacteria; phylum Pseudomonadota; class Gammaproteobacteria; order Pseudomonadales; family Pseudomonadaceae; genus Aquipseudomonas. Next base: position 113,255 of record NZ_JACSZV010000015.1, on the reverse strand, counting down.
TCACCGACATTCGCCCGGACGAGCTGGAAGTCGAAGTCGCCAAGGTCCTCGACGGCCACTATCTGGTGGAAAACCGCTTCCTGCTGCAAGCCGAAGTCCGCCGCCACGGCGAGGCCATCGGTCAGGGTGATGCGCTCAACGATGTGGTGCTACACCCGGGCAAGTCGACGCGGATGATCGAGTTCGAGCTGTACATTGACGGCCAGTTCGTCTGCAGCCAGAAGGCCGACGGTCTGATCGTCGCCACCCCGACCGGTTCCACTGCTTATGCGTTGTCGGCGGGCGGGCCGATCATGCATCCCAAGCTCGACGCCATTGTGATCGTGCCGATGTACCCCCATATGTTGTCGAGCAGGCCAATTGTGGTCGATGGCAACAGTGAGCTGAAAATCGTCGTGTCGAAAAACATGCAGATCTATCCGCAAGTCTCCTGCGACGGGCAGAACCATTTCACCTGTGCGCCGGGCGACACCATCACCGTCAGCAAGAAAGCGCAGAAACTGCGATTGATCCACCCGCTTGACCACAATTACTACGAAGTCTGCCGCACCAAGCTCGGCTGGGGCAGCAAGCTGGGCGGTGGAGGCGACTGATGCTCGATCCCGCGCGCAGTTATGACCTGATTGGTGACGTGCACGGATGCGCCTTGACCCTCGAACATCTGCTTGACCGTCTCGGTTATCACAAGCAGGGCGGGGTCTGGCGGCATCCATCGCGCATGGCCGTGTTCGTCGGTGACATCATCGACCGTGGCCCGCGGATTCGCGAGGCGCTGCACATCGTCCACGACATGGTCGAGGCCGGTCAGGCCTTGTGCATCATGGGCAACCATGAATTCAATGCCCTCGGCTGGAGCACGCCGGCGCCACCGGGCAGCGGCAAGCAGTTCGTGCGTGAGCACACGCCGCGCCATGCGCGATTGCTCCATGAAACCCTGACTCAGTTCGAAGACCATCCCGGCGACTGGCACGACTTTCAGCAGTGGTTCTATGAACTGCCGCTGGTGGTGGATGCCGGGCGTTTCCGTGTGGTGCATGCGTGCTGGGACGCCGGCCTGATCGAACCGCTGCGCGGCCTGTTTCCCGATGCACGCATCGATGAGCATTTCCTCCAGGCCTCGGCCGTGCCCGGCAGCTTTGCCTGCACCGTGTTCGATCGCCTGCTGCGCGGCACCGACATGCGTCTGCCGGACGGCCAGACCATGACCAGTGGTGATGGTCTGGTGCGTTCGTTCTTCCGCACCAAGTTCTGGGAAGACGATCCGAAAACCTATGGCGACATCGTCTTTCAGCCCGATGCCTTGCCGGAGCCGGTGGCGCAGACGCCGCTGACTTCCACTGAAAAGAATTCCCTGCTGCGCTATGGCGTCGATGAGCCGTTGCTGTTCGTCGGCCATTACTGGCGCAGCGGCAAACCGGCACCGATCCGCCCGAACCTCGCGTGTCTGGATTACAGCGCGGTGCTCTACGGCAAACTCGTCGCCTATCGTCTGGATCAGGAAACCCGCCTTGATCCGCATAAATTTGTCTGGGTCGATGTCGAGCGGCCGGAGGTGCTGCAATGAGTGCGGTAGCGGTATTGCGTCTGCCCCTGGCGGTGGACTTGAGCGGTTTCGTCACGCTGCTGCAACGCATGCAGGTGCCGCACCGGGTCAGTGAGGAGGCGGGCGAGCAGGTGTTGTGGGCGCCAGCGGAGGTCAGCGACGACGTTCGTTCGCTGTACGAGCGCTTCCCGGCCGGTGATCCCGAGCAAACCCTGGACATCCCGGTAGCCCAGACCTTCAAGCGTCCGGGCTTCGTCGAACAACTGAAGCACGCCAAGGCCACAGGCTTCATTCTGCTGCTGTGCCTGATCGTCGCCGGCCTGACCTTTCTGGGTGAAAACCTGGAAACCCTGCGCTGGCTGACCTTCCTCGATTTCCGTGTGATCGGCGAATACATCCACTTCACTCCGTTGGCTGACAGCCTCGCGGCGGGGCAGTGGTGGCGGTTGGTGACGCCGATGCTGATCCACTTCGGCATCCTCCACCTGGCCATGAACGGCATGTGGTACTGGGAGCTGGGGCGGCGCATCGAGTCGCGTCAGGGCAGTATCAATTTGATCGGCCTGACGTTGCTGTTCAGCCTGGTGTCCAACTACGCGCAGTTCGCCTGGAGCGGCGCGACCTTGTTCGGCGGACTGTCCGGTGTGCTTTACGGCTTGCTCGGCCACTGCTGGATCTTCCAGTTGTTGTCGCCGAACCCGGCCTATCGCCTGCCGCGCGGCGTATTGGTGATGATGCTGGTGTGGCTGTTGGTGTGCATGTCCGGGCTGATCTCGATGATCGGCTTCGGCGAAATTGCCAATGCCGCCCACGTCGGCGGGTTACTCATCGGATGCTTAACCGGTTTGTTGGGCGGTTTGTATAACCGCCGTAAACTGGCCGTCTAAAATTTTCAGTGAATAAAGAGCACGGAGACCCTGATGTCCTCTTTTAACGAAATGATCAAAAACATCACCCCGGACATCTACGAGAGCCTGAAACTGGCCGTGGAAATCGGCAAGTGGTCGGACGGTGGCAAACTCACCGCCGAACAGCGCGAGCTGTCGTTGCAGGCGATGATCGCCTGGGAAATCCAGAACCTGCCTGAAGAACAGCGCACCGGTTACATGGGCCCGCAGGAGTGTGCGTCGAAGTCGATCGAAGTGCCGAACATTCTGTTCAAGTCGGATGCCATCCATTGATCGAGATTGGCCGCGGTGCAATCAGCAAAATGTCGGCGTGCCTTGACGGGCCGAACGTGCAATACGCGTTTCGTCTGGATGACGTCGAGGTGCCGGTCAATCCTTTGATCGGCACCACGGTGCGTCTGGAGTACCTGGGGGCGATCCACTGCACCCATTGCGGGCGCAAGACCAAAACCAGTTTCAGCCAGGGTTACTGCTACCCGTGCATGACCAAGCTGGCCCAGTGCGATATCTGCATCATGAGCCCGGAGCGTTGCCACTTTGACGCCGGCACCTGCCGCGATCCTGCGTGGGGCGAGCAGTTCTGCATGACCGACCATGTGGTCTATCTGGCCAACTCGTCGGGGGTCAAGGTTGGCATCACTCGTGCTACCCAATTGCCGACCCGCTGGCTCGATCAGGGTGCCAGTCAGGCGTTGCCGATCATGCGTGTGGCGACGCGGCAGCAATCGGGCTTCGTCGAAGATCTGTTCCGCAGTCAAGTCGCCGACAAGACCAACTGGCGCGCACTGCTCAAGGGCGATGCGGTGGCAGTCGATCTGGCGCAAGTACGCGATCAGTTGTTCGAAAGCTGCGCCGAGGGCCTGCAAGGCTTGCAGGAGCGATTCGGCCTACAGGCAATTCAGACGATTGCCGATGTCGAACCTATCGAAATCCGCTATCCGGTCGAGCAATACCCGGCCAAGATCGTCAGCTTCAACCTGGACAAGAACCCGATTGCCGAAGGCACGCTGCTGGGGATCAAGGGCCAGTACCTGATCTTCGATACCGGCGTGATCAACATTCGTAAGTACACGGCTTATCAGCTCGCCGTGCATCAATAAGGATTCCAGCATGCGCACCGAACAACCGAAGATGATTTACCTGAAGGACTATCAGGCGCCTGAGTACCTGATCGACGAAACACACCTGACCTTCGAGTTGTTCGAGGACCACAGCCTGGTCCACGCGCAACTGGTGATGCGCCGCAACCCGGCCCGTGGCGCGGGCCTGCCGCCGCTGGTGCTCGATGGCCAGCAGCTGGAATTGCTCGCGGTCACACTCGCCGACAAAGAGCTGAGCGCTGACGATTACCAGCTCAGCGAAAACCACCTGACCCTGCAACCGACCAGCGAAACCTTCACGGTCGACACCAGCGTCAAGATCCACCCGGAAACCAACACCGCGCTGGAAGGCCTGTACAAGTCCGGCACGATGTTCTGCACCCAGTGCGAAGCCGAAGGCTTCCGCAAGATCACCTATTACCTCGACCGTCCCGACGTGATGAGCAAGTTCACCACCACGGTGGTCGCCGAGCAGCACAGCTATCCGGTGCTGCTGTCGAACGGCAACCCGATCGCTTCCGGCCCCGGCGAAGACGGCCGGCACTGGGCGACCTGGGAAGACCCGTTCATGAAACCGGCGTACCTGTTCGCGCTGGTGGCCGGTGATTTGTGGTGCGTTGAAGACACCTTCACCACCATGACCGAGCGCACCGTCGCGCTGCGCATCTATGTCGAGCCGGAAAACATCGACAAGTGCCAGCACGCGATGAACAGCCTGAAGAAGTCGATGCGCTGGGACGAAGAGGTCTACGGTCGCGAGTACGATCTGGACATCTTCATGATCGTCGCGGTCAACGACTTCAACATGGGCGCCATGGAGAATAAAGGCCTCAATATCTTCAACTCCAGCGCCGTGCTGGCCCGCGCCGAAACCGCTACCGACGCCGCGCACCAGCGGGTCGAGGCGATCGTCGCCCACGAATACTTCCACAACTGGTCGGGCAACCGCGTGACCTGCCGCGACTGGTTCCAGTTGTCGCTCAAGGAAGGCTTCACCGTGTTCCGCGATTCCGGCTTCTCCGCCGACATGAACTCGGCCACGGTCAAGCGCATTCAGGACGTGGCGTACCTGCGTACCCATCAGTTCGCCGAAGATGCCGGCCCGATGGCCCACGCCGTGCGCCCGGACAGCTTCATCGAGATTTCCAACTTCTACACCCTGACCGTGTACGAAAAGGGCTCGGAAGTGGTCGGCATGATCCATACCTTGCTCGGCGCCGTAGGCTTCCGTAAGGGCAGCGACCTGTACTTCGATCGCCACGACGGCCAGGCCGTGACTTGCGACGATTTCATCAAGGCGATGGAAGATGCCAACGGCGTCGACCTGACCCAGTTCAAACGCTGGTACAGCCAGGCCGGTACGCCACGCCTGGCGGTGAGCGAGTCTTACGATGCCGCGGCGAAAACCTACAGCCTGACCTTCCGCCAGAGCTGCCCGGAAACCCCGGACAAGGTAGAAAAACTGCCGTTCGTGATTCCGGTCGAACTGGGCCTGCTCGACAGCAAGGGCAACGAGATCGCCCTGCGTCTGGCCGGTGAAGCATCGGCGCAAGGCACCACCCGCGTGATCTCGGTGACCGAGGCAGAGCAGACCTTCACCTTCGTCGACATCAGCGAGCAGCCATTGCCATCGTTGCTGCGTGGCTTCTCGGCGCCGGTGAAACTGAGCTTCCCGTACAACCGTGACCAGTTGATGTTCCTGATGCAGCACGACAGCGACGGCTTCAACCGCTGGGATGCCGGTCAGCAACTGTCGGTACAGGTACTGCAAGAGCTGATCGCGCAGCAGCAGAAGGGCGAAAGTCTGGTGCTCGATCCGCGTCTGGTTTCGGCGCTGCGCACGGTGTTGTCCGACGAGTCGCTGGATCAGGCGATGGTCGCTGAAATGCTCTCGCTGCCGGGTGAGGCGTACCTCACTGAAATCAGCGAAGTGGCGGACGTCGATGCCATCCATATCGCACGCGAATTTGCCCGCAAGCAACTGGCCGACAACCTGTTCGAAGGACTGTGGCTGCGTTATCAGGCCAACCGTGACCTGTCGAAGAAAACCCCGTATGTGGCCGAGGCCGAGCATTTCGCCCGTCGTGCCTTGCAGAACATCGCGCTGTCGTACCTGATGCTCAGCGGCAAGCCGGAAGTGTTGGCAGCGGCGCTTGAACAGTTCGACACCAGCGACAACATGACCGAGCGCCTGACCGCGCTGGCGGTGCTGGTCAACTCGCCGTTCGACGAGCAGAAAGACCAAGCGCTGGCCAGTTTCGCCGAGCAATTCAAGGACAACCCGCTGGTCATGGATCAGTGGTTCAGCGTGCAGGCCGGCAGCACCTTGCCGGGTGGTCTGGAGCGAGTGAAAGCGTTGATGCAGCACCCGGCGTTCAACATCAAGAACCCGAACAAGGTGCGTGCGCTGGTCGGTGCGTTTGCCGGGCAGAACCTGATCAACTTCCACGCGGCGGATGGTTCGGGTTATCGCTTCCTGGCGGATCTGGTGATTGAGCTGAACGGCTTCAACCCGCAGATTGCCTCGCGCCAATTGGCGCCGCTGACTCGCTGGCGTAAATACGACAGCGCCCGTCAGGCGTTGATGAAAGGGGAGCTGGAGCGGATTCGGGCTTCGGGGCAGCTGTCGAGCGATGTGTATGAGGTGGTTAGCAAGAGCTTGGCTTGATATGGCGTTTGGAGCTTTTCCCTCACCCTAACCCTCTCCCTGAGGGAGAGGGGACTGACCGAGGTGGATGGTCGAGTTACACCGACTTGAAAGACCGAGTCGAGCGTTGGTTTTGAAGCACATCGAGATCGGCTCCCTTTCCCCCTCGCCCCCTTGGGGGAGAGGGCTGGGGTGAGGGGGTTAAGATCTAAAAAACACCGAAATAATCCAGTTTGCATCCAAAAAAACGCCGCTTAAACAAGCGGCGTTTTTTGTTGCTCTAAATTACTTCAGGTCGAAGCGATCCAGGTTCATGACTTTCGTCCATGCAGCAACAAAGTCCTTAACAAACTGCTCCTTTGCATCCGAACTGGCATACACCTCCGCCAGCGCACGCAATATCGCATTGGAGCCAAACACCAGATCAACCCTTGTCGCCGTCCATTTCACGCTACCGGTTTTACGGTCACGGCCCTCGAACTCGTCCGCGTCCCGTGACGTCGGCTTCCACTCCACGCCCATGTCCAGCAGGTTGGTGAAGAAGTCGTTGGTCAGTGCTTCGGTCTGGCTGGTGAACACACCATGACGCGTTCCCCCGACGTTGGTGTTCAACACGCGCAGGCCACCCAGCAGCACGGTCATTTCCGGAGCAGAGAGGGTGAGCAGTTGCGCCTTGTCGATCAACAGGGCCTCGGCTGACACCCGGTATTTGCCTTTGCTGTAGTTGCGAAACCCATCGGCAATCGGCTCCAGAAAGCCGAACGAGTCGACATCGGTTTGCTCCTGGGTCGCGTCCGCACGTCCCGGCGTGAATGGCACCGTGACCGAGTGCCCGGCATTTTTTGCCGCTTGCTCGACCCCGGCATTACCCGCCAGCACAATCAGATCCGCCAGCGAGACCTTCTTGCCGGATGCGCCACCATTGAACTCTCCCTGAATGCCTTCAAGGGTGTTCAGCACCTTGTCCAACTGCTCAGGCTGGTTGGCTTGCCAGAACTTCTGTGGTGCCAGACGCAGGCGGCCACCGTTGGCGCCGCCGCGTTTGTCCGAACCCCGGAATGTCGAGGCTGCCGCCCACGCGGTGGAGACCAGTTGCGAGACGGAAAGCCCAGACGCCAGTACTTTGCCTTTCAGTGCGGTCACATCGTTGTCGTCGATCAGCGCATGAGTGACCTCAGGAATCGGGTCTTGCCACAGCAGTTCTTCGGCGGGCAGTTCCGGTCCGAGGTAGCGTGACAGCGGGCCCATGTCGCGGTGGATCAGTTTGTACCAGGCACGGGCGAAGGCGTCGGCCAACTGATCGGGATTGGCCAGGAACCGGCGCGAGATCTGCTCGTAGGCCGGGTCGAAGCGCAGCGCCAAGTCAGACGTCAGCATGGTCGGCGAGAGTTTTTTGCTCGGGTCGTGGGCATGGGGAACGGTGCCAGCCCCAGCGCCGTTCTTCGGTTGCCACTGGTGCGCACCGGCCGGGCTCTTGGTCAGCTCCCACTCAAAGCCGAACAGGTTTTCCAGATAGTTGTTGCTCCATTGGGTCGGCGTGGTGGTCCAGGTCACTTCGAGGCCGCTGGTGATGGTGTCGCCACCCTTGCCGGTGCCGAAGGCGTTGCGCCAGCCGAGGCCTTGCTCTTCAAGGCCGGCGGCTTCCGGTTCAGCACCGACATTATCGGCAGGGCCGGCGCCGTGGGTTTTACCGAACGCGTGACCACCGGCAATCAGTGCCACGGTTTCTTCATCGTTCATGGCCATGCGGCCGAAGGTTTCGCGGATGTCCCGGGCCGAGGCCACTGGGTCCGGGTTGCCCTCAGGGCCTTCCGGGTTCACGTAGATCAGACCCATTTGCACGGCAGCGAGCGGGTTTTCCAGATTGCGTTCGCCCTGATCGGTGCGGCTTTCTTCTTTGCCGTGTAAATCAGGTTCGGCTACCAGCGTGCCGTCACCGGGTTCCTGCATGGCAGACTTGTCCTTGCCGTAACGGCTGTCGCCGCCCAGCCATTCGTGTTCCGAGCCCCAGTACACGTCTTCGTCCGGCTCCCACACGTCGGGACGGCCGCCGGAGAAACCGAAGGTTTTGAAGCCCATGGATTCCAGTGCAACGTTACCGGTGAGTACGATCAGGTCGGCCCAGGAAATATTGCGGCCATATTTCTGTTTGATCGGCCACAGCAGGCGCCGGGCCTTGTCGAGGCTGACGTTGTCCGGCCAGCTGTTGAGCGGGGCGAAACGTTGCTGCCCGGAACCGGCGCCACCGCGACCATCGGCGGTGCGATAGGTGCCGGCGCTGTGCCAGGCCATGCGGATGAAGAGTGGGCCATAGTGGCCGAAGTCTGCCGGCCACCAGTCCTGAGAGTCGGTCATCAGGGCGCGCAGGTCCTGTTTCAAGGCCTGAAAGTCCAGGCTTTTGAAGGCGGTGGCGTAGTCGAAATCCTTGCCCAGCGGATCGGACTTGGGCGAGTGCTGACTCAGGATTTTCAGGTTGAGTTGATTCGGCCACCAGTCACGGTTCGTCGTACCACCACCGGCGGCGTGGTTGAACGGGCATTTCGATTCGTTTGCCATGTTCGGATCCTTATCAGGTCTTGTACGGCCGGCTCGTGCCGACTTCGGACTTGTAAGGCTAGACCCGACTTGGCAAGTCAGCTAATAGCCCGACTATTGGACACTGATAGGCAGAACCTTTTACCGATGAATCAACTGGATTGCGCGACTTCATCCTCAGGCACTTCGTCCAGCAGTTCCTCCTGCCCCGGCACTTCGGTGATCACACTGAAATCCGTCACCTCTACTGCACCCAGTCCATATCCCAACAGGTGAAACGAGAAGGCCTTGCGCTGCTGCGGGTTGTCAAAACTGAAATCCATCTCCAGCGGTTGATCCGCCGTGGCGACCATTTCTGAAGGCAGCCCCAGTTGCACGTCCTGTTCAAACTCTTTGGCCTTGAGCTGAATGTATGCCGCCTGCTGCGGATCGACCGAACGTACGGTCAGGCGCACGCGGGTTTGCGTGCCCTTGGGCATTTCCAGATATTGCGCGCCAATCAGGTTGTCGGCCCAATCGTCATTGATCTGCGCTTGCAACGGGATGACGTTGGTGCTGCCGAACTGATAGCGCTGATTGAGCGGGGTGCGCAGCAGCGACAGATCGAGGGCATTCGCGCGGGCCGCGATCTGTCGAGCGCGCTGACCGCTGTAGGTGCCCTTGAACGTGGCGCTCTCGGCGATAAACCCTGCGCTTTCGTAGTAGCGGCAACGGCGTGGCATGTCACATTCGGAAAAAATCCCCCGACCGTCGTGATAGCGCAGTTTGCCGTTGGTAAACGACATGATCTCGCGCCCGGAGTCATAGTCGCGAAACAGCGAGCGGCCACTCAGCGCGCTTGGCACTGGCAGGTCGAAGTAATCGAGGATGGAGGTGCTCAGATCGACATGGCCATACACCCCGGCGTTGAGGCGCGGCAGTTGTTCATGTTCGGGCGCCAATGTCAGGTTGAAGCCCCAGGAGGAGGCCAGACGCACGCCGTCGATGCCGTGGGATTCATCCGAAGTGATCACGACGAGGGTGTCTTTCAACACGCCCTGGCGTTCAAGTCCGATCAGGAACTGATCCAGCGCATCGTCCAGATAACCGACCGCTGCCTGTTTCGGCGTCTCGTAGCGCTGCAGATAGTCTTCTGGCGCGGAATAGGGCTGATGGGTGCCCACGGTCAGCAACGTCAGCATCCACGGTTGCTTCTGCTTCTTCAATTGGCCGACATAATCCAGCGCACCTTCGAAGAACGCCTTGTCATCCTTGCCCCAAGGGAACTCCAGATAGTTGGCGTTGGTGAACCATTCCAGGCCATGGGTCGCATCGAAACCGATGTGCGGCATGATCTTGTCTTTGGCCATGAAGCGCAGACCGGCGCCTTGCAGGTAGTGGGTGCTGAAGCCGTGTTCGCGCAGTTGTGCCGGCAGGCAGGCCTGATTGCGCTGTTGCTGGGTGAGCATTTCCACGCCTTTTGGCGTGCCGTTGTTGAGCTTGTCGTAATCGCCACAGAGCATGGCGTACAGACCGCGAATGGTCTGGTGGGTGTGCAGCACGTAGTCCGGAGTGTTCATGCCGCGCTCGGCCCAACGGCTGAGGTTGGGCATCAGGTCTTCCTGATAATGGCTGCCGATGGCCTCGCGGTTGGCGCGGATGTAGGCGCCGGGAATGCCTTCCAGGGCTATCACCAATACGTTGCGCGCCTGACCCGGGGCGGTCAGCAGCTTGTGGCCATTGAGATCGACGTCGGTGAGCCCGGCCATCGCTGGCGCGGCTTCTTCGACATCGCCGTCCAGCCATTCCTCGGCCTGGATCTGTATATCGGCGACCTGCGTGGCCAGCAATTGATGCGGCAGGTTGTAAGCCCGCCACGGATCGTCCTCGCTCGGCCACAGGTTTTGCGCACCCCAGTGCGCGGCAAACAGCACCAGCGGCGCGCTCCATACGGCGCGGGGCAGAGCCGGGCGCGGTATGCCACGCGCAGCGAACTGCGTCAGCAGCCAAAACACCAACGCCAGCAGCAAGGTAATGCCCAGCGCCGGATGCGCCAAACCGCCCCCCGTGGAGTTTTCGACAAATTGCGGATCGATCAGGTAATGCAGATCGGAAGGGTTCGGCAGACGGCCTACAGCGCTGACCAGTTCAGCCGTCGCCACGCTCAACAGTGCGCAAAGCAGCAGCACCGGCAATGCCAGCCACCACGGACGAAGATGCAGCAACACCACCAGCAAACTGCCAATGGCCAGATCCGACAAATAACCCAGCGGCGTCGACCAGCCGAGCGCCGCGCGCAGGCAGACCGGCACGATCAGAACCAGAAAAATCAAGGAAAAGAGGCGGGCATGTGGGTGTCGCAACCCGGTCAAAAGAGCGCTCACAAAAAAGACCTTCCAGTCATCAAACCGTCAAAAAAGTGTGGGTGATGATACCAAGGGTGAGCTGTCTGATCGCCTTTTTAAACGTGCGGGTGTTCTGTTGTCAGATGGCAGTCCGAACGGCTTTGAAGGCTTGAGGCCTTAACCCGCTTCCGTGTCAGAGGATCAGTTGGAGTCCGGCTGGCAAGCGCTGTGGGTTTTTTATTTGTTTCAGGCTGTTTAGTCGGCTCTGTTTCGCTGCCATTTCAGGCCACACCCCCAACATCAAGACCCTCAAGGACTTCAGCGAAAAGGATCGCATCATTCCACGACGAAAGACCGTTACAGCTCCTGCAGTGATATCGAGCAGTGACAGGATTGCGCTGCGTTTATCAGCCCTCGCCATCATCAAAAATGCTTTCAATCGGCATCTCGAACGCTCGGGCAATCAGGAACGCCAGCGGTAGGCTAGGGTCGTAGCGCTCGTTCTCGATGGCGTTGATCGTCTGGCGTGACACGTTGAGCCTTTCAGCCAGATCGACCTGTGACCATTTGCGCTCGGCGCGCAGTGCCTTTAGGCGGTTTTTCATTGGTAGCGACGTCGGGCGATTTGCAGGCCGAGGATCCACATCGCGCCCATTACCGGCCAGACGCAGGTCCATGGAATATGCGGGGCACCGACGTTCTCCAGAAAACCATAACTGAAGATCAGCAGTGCTGATGCGGCGAAGGCAAAGCCCAACGCTTCGAACTGGATGCGTAGATGCATTTCGTCCATGCGGCGCATGTTGCGCACGATGGCCCAGCACATCAAACCCGCCGGAATGATGGGCGTCAGCGCGACAGCTGAACGAACAACGATATTGGCGTCCATCAAGTATTGCGAAGCAATCAATGAAGCAGTCAGCACCAGCATGTAGAGGATCAATGCTGCGCCCATTTCGAGGTAATACCGATTCATGCTTCACTTCCTATGTAAAAGACCCTTTACATAGTCGCCGAAGATTTTCCTGATGTAAAGCATGCTTTCCATGGTGCCGCAGCCAATCAGTCCTCGGCATTCACCGACTTGATCAGGTTATTGCGCAATTTCACGATCGATTGCTGCATCTGCGTGAACTCGTCCACGGTCAGCCCGGTTGCGTCGAACAGGCTGCTGCCCGAGGACACGTTGCGCAGGTCTTTGCCGCTTTGGGTCAGGCCGATCCGCACCTGACGCTCGTCCGCCGGGTCGCGTTGACGTTGCAGATAGCCCATGGCTTCGAGTTTTTTCAGGATCGGGGTGAGGGTGTTGGATTCCAGGAACAGCTTTTCGCCGAGACTGCCGACCGTTTGGTCGTCCTGTTCCCAGAGTGCAACGATGGTGATGTATTGGGTGTAGGTCAGGCCGAGCCGTTCGAGGATCGGTTTGTAGGCCTTGCCGAACGCGAGGTTGGTCGAATAGACGGCAAAGCACAGGAAGTCGCTGAGTTTGAGATCGGTGGGGGCCAGGGTGTTTTTCATGTTCATCCTCGTGGGTCTGCTGAACCGTTGAAACGTATGGGGCGAACTATACGTCGGATGCGATTTTATCGGGAGTGCTGCTGGTGTTTGAAACGCCAATCGGTTCGCCCGTGAACGCAGGGCGAACCGATTGCATCTCTATCCTATGCGCCTATATCGCATGCGATGTATTTGGCTGGCTAAAATCATTCGGTGATGACATTCAACGCCACATCGATGTTGCCGCGAGTGGCTTTCGAGTAGGGGCAGATCTGGTCAGCGGTGTGCGCCAGGGTTTTCGCGATGTCGTCGGCAATGCCCGGTACGCGCAGGGTCAGACGAGCCTGAAGGAAGTAGGCCGGGCCTGTCTGGCCGAGGTCGACTTCGATGTCCACGGACATGTCGGCCGGCAGCACCACATTCAGGTCATTGGCGACCAGGCCGACCGCGGCGGTGTAGCAAGCGGACCAGGCGCCGGCAAACAATTGCTCGGCAGTTGGGTGCGGCAGGGCGTTAGCAAACACATGGGCCGGTTTGGCGCTGCCCGGCGACGACAGTTGAATGTCGAGGTTACCGTTGTGACCGCGCGAAGTGATGCCGGCGCTGGCAGCGGTGGTGTGGGTTTTGCCGGTGGCCAGGACTTTTTCGATTTTGCTCATGGGATTAATCCTCAAAGACATAATGATTGAAGTTGTTATCGCATGCGGTTAGATCGCGCGCGATGTAATAATAATCCTCTTGCCCCAGAGTTCTGTCAACCCGCTCGACAGGCCCCACGCGACGAGCGGTAAACGTTTCCTTCGCGCAAAAAAAACGGGGCGGCCTGATAACGATCAGGCCGCCCCGCGGGTGTTTCAGTCAGTCAGATCAATGCATTTTGCTGTGATCGTGACGTTGCATGTTGGTCAGCGAACGCACGGCGGCCTTCACTTCAACGGTTTCTTTCTCGCCTTTGGCGTTTTCCACGGTCAGGGTCAAAGGCACGGTTTCGCCTTCTTTCAACTGACCGGTCAGGCCCATCAGCATGACGTGGTAGCCGTTTGGATCAAAGCTGACGGTTTTGCCGGCTGGCAGGTCGACCGATTTCACCGGGCCCATGCTCATGACGTCATTCTTCATGGTCATTTCGTGGATCTGCACGTCTTTGGCCACCGGGGTCGCGACGCTGAGCAGCTTGCTGTCGCTGTCGGCGGTGACGGTCATGAATGCGCCGCTGGCGGACTGGGTCGGCACGGTGGCACGTACCCAGGCGTCGCTGACGGTGGTTTGTGCCGACGCCTGAAAAGCCAGGCCCAGCAGGGACAGACCGAACACGACGCGTTTGATGTTGTTCAGAACGGGGTGCATCAGCAAACCTCCATAACAGTAAGCAAATCTTCCGTGCATTCTTCTGCCGAAAGCGATGTGGACAGTCCCAGGCGCAGCTCGCCGCGCGAGTCGTAGACGTAACTGGTGGCGGTGTGCGAGATGGTGTAGGTGTCGCCAGCCGGCACCTTCTCGAAGAACACGTCGAACTCCTTGGCCGTGGCCTTGGTTTCCTCAAGCGTGCCGTACAGCGCGACGAAGGTAGGGTCGAAGGCTTTCATGTAGGCGTCGAGGATTTCTGGCGTGTCGCGCTCGGGATCGAGGCTGATGAAGATCACCTGCAAGCGATCGCCATCCTTGCCCATCAGTTTTTTGATTTTGGCCGCGCGGGCGAGCGTGGTGGGGCAGATTGCCGGGCACTGGGTGAAGCCGAAGAACACCATCGGCATCAAACCGCGAAAGCTCGACAGCGTCATGGTTTCGCCGTCGGTGTTCTTCAGTTTGAAGGTGCGTCCCATGATCTTGTTACTCAGATCCTTGCCGTACTTGTACGACAGTTGGCCGCGGGTGTCGCAGCCGGCGAGCAGGCCGAGCCCGAGCACGCCCATTCCCGCAAGTACCTTGCGGCGAGTCAACAAAGCCGTCATCTAATACCGCCTTTTGCAGCCCGTCAGTCGGCAGGACTGGCGAGGGGTTAACCGTAAAAGCGGCGCATGATACCAAACTGAACCGGCGAGTCGGTTTTCGATCAGCTGACAGGGTGTCGCAGGGCGACAAAAGGTTTAAGAAAAAGTGACGAGTACCTAGTGAACCGTCGACTCCTGTGCCCGCCAGCCGCCGCCCAGCGCGGTGTACAGATTCACCTCGGCGACCAGTTGCGCCAGGCGATCAGTGATCAAGCCTTGCTGCGAACTGAACAGCGAACGCTGGGCATCAAGGAACACCAGACTGCTGTCGACGCCGTTCTGATAACGGTGTTGCGCCAGGTTGTAGTAGTCCTGTGTGGCTTGCACCAGATCGCGCTGCGCTTGCAATTGCTGCTGATAAGTCGTGCGCGCCGCCAGTCCGTCGGCAACTTCCTGAAACGCCGTTTGAATCGATTTTTCGTATTCGGCGACCGCCACGTCTTTCTGCAACTTCGAATAATCCAGGCTCGCGCGCAGGCTGCCGGCATTGAAAATCGGCAGGCTGATCTGCGGCTGAAACGTCCAAGCCCCGGAGCCTGCGCCAAACAGGCCAGACAGGTCACGACTGGAGGTGCCGGCATTCGCGGTCAGGCTGACGCTGGGGAAAAACGCTGCCCGCGCCGCGCCAATATTGGCGTTGGCTGCCTTGAGTTTGTACTCGGCCTGAAGAATGTCCGGCCGCCGTTGCAGCAGATCCGACGGTAGCCCCGCCGGCAGTTGTTGCACCAGATCACTGGCCAACGGCCGCGCCGGTAGGGACTCAGGCACCGGCGCGCCGACCAGCAGCGTCAGGCTGTTCAAGTCCTGCGCGACCTGACGCTGATAGCGCGCCAGATTGGCCCGTGAGGTGTCGACGCTGGTTTTCGCTTGCGCCTGCTCCAGTGCCGACGATTTACCAGCCTCACGGTTGCGTGTGGTCAGGCGCAGGCTCTGTTGATCGGCGGCGAGGGTCTCACGGGTCAGCGCCAGCAGTTCCTGATCGGCGCGCCAGGTCAGGTAGGCGTTGGCGACGTTGGCCACCAGGCTCAACTGCGCGCTGCGGCGAGCTTCTTCGGTCGACAGCCAAGTCTGCAACGCCTGCTCGCTGAGGCTGCGTACGCGGCCGAAAAAGTCCAGCTCATAGGCGCTGATGCCGAGATTGACCGAATAGGTCGAATTGATCAGCGCTTTGCTTTGGGTCACGCTCGGTGGCATGCGCTGGCGCGATTCGCTGGCATTGGCCGACACCGCCGGCCACAGGTCGGCGCGCTGGATACGGTACTGCGCCTGGAACGCTTCGACGTTCAATGCGGCCACGCGCAAATCGCGGTTGTTGACCAGCGCGCGCTCGATCAACTGTTGCAGGGCCGGATCATTGAACAGTGTGCGCCAGTCTTCGTTGCCCGCAGTCTGGCTCGATACCGGATAGGCTGCTCCTTGCGGATATTGCGCAGCACTCGGTGGCGCGGGCCGCTGATAATCGGGAATCAGTGAACAGCCGCCCGCCAGCATTGCCAGGGACAGCAAGGAAATTCGCAGGGTGGACATCGAACAGCCTCATGCACGGAAGACAGCGGGCACGTCTTGTATCGGTGCCCGTTTTTCAGCAGAACTGCCGGATCAGGCCCCAGCCATCCATTTGGCAAGACCATGCCGGCCACTGACCCCAAGCTTGGCCGTGGCGCGCTTGAGGTAGGTCTCGATCGAACTGTTCTTGACCCGAAGCCTTTCGGCCATTTGCGGCACTGTGCCGCCGGTCAGCAAGCCCAGGCAGACTTCTTTCTCGCGCGCTGACAAGGCGATGCCGCTCAATGCCAATCGTTCATCGAACACTCGTGCAAGCGGTGCCTGATCCAGATCAGCCAACGGCAGGCGCGGTTGTTTGGCCAGGGTTTGCCGACTGATCTGCGCATGGCGTTCGATCAGCGGCAGCAGGGTGTCGGACAGGCTCTTGAGAAAAGACAGTTCCGGCAGGGAAAACACGCGCTGGGTATGCGGCCGGTAAAACGAAATGACACAGCGGCGGTTGGAGCTGCGCGACACCAGATTGCATTGATGGACGCTGTGGTGCGGATGTCGGGATAGAAGCGAGGCTTTCAGTTGAATCAACAGCGAGTCGTTCATCTCGATCATTTTCTGCAACAACGGATGATTGTCCGGGCTCTCCAGCGGATCGGGCGCAGGGAAAATCTGCGGTAGACCGGCACTGCCCAGCGGCTTGATCTCGACCACGCTGGCTTGACGCTCATCCAGCGTCCACTCGCTCAGATCGACCCGGTTGACCGGCACCAGCGTGTCGACCAACTGGAACATGTTCGTGGCGAAGTGATCATCGCCCGTGCTTGCAATCAGCTCCCCGAGTTGCCAGTAGAAGTGCGGGTTTTCCACATCGCGAATCATGCCGGTCAGATTCATATCCTTTTCATCCCTGGTTCAGAGCCATCACTGAATCGTCTGCCGTCGTAAAAGCCGCCCACGCAGTCATTTCTCCTAGAACATGATCTGGGGCAGGATTTAAGCCTATACATTTGTCCTACGTCTGTAGGGGAAAACAGGGACACAAAGTGCCACTATTTATGAATGTTGGCGCCGGGGTTCTGACGGGACTGATGGCACAACAGTTGTCGCGAATGACTGCCCAGTCACGCCAAAGGCCCTGAAAACGGGGCGGTCGTGATTTCCGGTCGGCAGCGCCTGAGTAAAAGGCGGTATGGACATGTGGTTCTTTTCCTACAAGCTTTTCAGTATTTCCTCTCCGGATTTTTAGAAAATACGTGCGCGACTCGCCTCAATAGAGGCTCTCAGGCGTGCGTGGGCGGGGTGGTTGTCCGGGTTTCAGGTGTCATGTCGGTGGGGAGGCCGATGCTTGAATACGCGACAAATTACATGAGATGGACCTTATGCAGCCTACTTCTGCCAACGCGGCGGACGATCTGTCCGCGCCTGTCGAAACGTTCCCTCTGACCGCCGCCCAACGGGATATCTGGCTTGATCAACTGAGCCGTGGAGATTCGCCGCTGTACAACATTGGTGGTTATGTCGAGCTGACCGGGCCATTGGATGCAGATTTGATGCACGCGGCCCTTGAGTCTCTGGTTGCCAGTCACGATGCCTTGCGAACAGTCCTGTTGGTGGGCGCCGGTGCTGACGGTTTGCCGTTGCAACGGTTCGCCCGGTCTCTGCCGGTGTCTATGCCGGTTTTTGATTTTTCCGCGCACCCGGAGCCGCAGTCGGCGGCGCAGGTTCTGATCCAGCAGGCGATGGAACAGACTTACGAACAGGATGGACAGCCGCTTTTCCGTTTCTCTCTGATCCGCCTGGACAACGACCGTCACTGGCTCGCCACCCAGGCCCATCATCTGATCCTCGATGGCTGGGGGTTTGGTCAGATGCTCAAAGCGCTCGGCGAGATTTACAGCGCGCTGACTCAAGGGCAACAACCGCAGATGCTGACGCCTTCCTACGCTGAGTTCATCCAGGACGACGCGCGTTATCACCACTCTGTTCGTCATACGCGTGACCGTGCCTACTGGCTCGACAAGTACCGGACAGTCCCGGAACCGCTGCTAGTGCCACGTTATCGCGAGCGTTTTGCCAAACGGGCAGCGGCGACCCTGACACACGTTCAAGCCTTTCCTTCGCTGTTGCACGAACGCATGAAACACACGGCGCGACAGTCAGGCGGCTCGGCATTCCATGTGTTGCTGGCGGCACTGCACGTCTATTTCAGCCGCACCTTGCAGCGTGATGAATGGGTTGTCGGGCTGCCGATTCTCAACCGTTCCGGTGCCCGATTCAAAGCGACGCTCGGGTTATTTACCCAGGTCAGTCCCGTGTGTCTGCGCTTTGGCCAAGAGCAGTCGTTCGCTCAATTGGTCCGGGCCATTGGTGATGAACTGAAACAGGATTTCCGCCACCAGCGTTTCGCCCTGAGCGAGATGAATCGCGCACTCGGCCTGATGCGCGAAGAGCGTTCGCAGCTTTTTGAGGTGTCGGTGTCCTACGAACAGGATGATCATGATTACCGCTATGGCGCGGCGTTGGGGCATACGGTCAAGGTTTCCAATCGCCACGAAGCTACACCGTTGGCGATTCACCTGCGCAGCAACCGTCACAACGACAAAGTTTGGCTGCATCTGGTCTACAGCGAGGCATTTTTCGAGACCGATGAGATCGAGGCACTGGCGGCACGGTTACTGTCGATTCTGGAGCAAGGGCTGGAGTGCCCGGAGCTTTCGGTGAGCGATTTTTGCCTGAGTACTGAATCCGAATCGATGCTGCTGCAGCAATGGAACGACACGCGACTGGAGTGTCCGCAAGGCCAAACGATTCATCAGCGTTTCGAAGCGCAAGCGGCTGAGCGCCCGGACGCAATTGCGGCGGTTTATCAGGGGCAATCGTTGACGTTTGCTGAACTCAATGGCCGGGCCAATGCCCTGGCCCAGCGCTTGATCGACCTCGGTGTGCGGCCGGATCAGCGCGTGGCGATTATCGCTTATCGCGGGCTGGACACTTTGGTCGGTTTGCTGGCCATCCTCAAGAGCGGGGCAGGTTACGTACCGATTGATCCACAGCATCCTGCCGAGCGTTTGAGCTATCTGCTTGCCGACAGCGCACCGATCGTCGTATTGACCCAAAGTGTTCTGCGCGATCGGCTGCCGGTGCTGGACGTGCCGGTTCTTGAGCTCGATCTGGAGGGTGGGTCGGCGACGGTTTCCAACCCCGAAGTGCCGGGATTGACCACGGCCAATCTCGCCTATGTGATTTACACCTCCGGCTCCACTGGCCTGCCAAAAGGCGTGATGGTCGAGCACCGCACGCTGAGCAATCTGGTGGATTGGCACTGTGACGCCTTTGAGCTGCGTGCCGGTCAGCACACCTCAAGCCTCGCCGGGTTCGGCTTCGACGCTATGGCCTGGGAAGTCTGGCCGGCGCTGTGTGCCGGCGCGACTTTGCATCTGGCGCCCAGCCACGAGGCCAGTGAAGACATTGATGCCTTGCTCGCCTGGTGGCGCGCCCAGCCGTTGGACGTGAGTTTCCTGCCGACACCCATCGCTGAATATGTTTTCAGCCGCGAACTTGATCACCCGACACTGCGCACCTTGCTGATCGGCGGTGATCGCCTGCGTCAGTTCAATCGGCAGCAATCCTTCGAAGTGATCAACAACTACGGGCCGACCGAAGCCACGGTGGTTGCGACCTCAGGCCGGATCGAGTCCGGGCAGGCGGTGCATATCGGCAGGCCGGTGAGCAACACAAAGGTGTACTTGTTGGACGAGCAGCAACGGCCGGTACCGATTGGCATTACGGGCGAATTGTATGTCGGCGGCGCCGGAGTCGCCCGAGGCTATCTGAACCGGGCAGACCTGACCGCCGAGCGCTTCCTCGACGATCCTTTCAGTCATGCGCCCCGCGCGCGCATGTACCGCACCGGCGACCTCGCGCGCTGGCGTGCCAACGGCAATCTCGAATACCTGGGGCGCAACGACGATCAAGTGAAAATCCGGGGCGTGCGAATTGAGCCGGGCGAAATCGAAACCGCGCTTGTCAGTCACGACGCGGTACAGGACGCCGTGGTGCTGGTTCGCGACGGGCAACTGCTGGCGTGGTTTACCGAGCGTCAGCCGCTGGATATCAATCAGTTGCACGCGCACCTGAAAACCCGCCTGACCAGCGCCATGCTGCCGAGCGCCTATGTGCGCCTGACCTCGTTGCCGCTGACCGCCAACGGCAAGCTCGACCGCAAAGCCTTGCCGGCGCCGGGGCCGGAGGCGTTGATTCGCCGCGAATATGAAGCCCCGCAGGGTGCAGTGGAAACTGCGCTGGCGCAAATCTGGGCCGAACTGCTGCAAGTCGAGCGAGTCGGACGCCACGACCATTTCTTCGAACTGGGCGGGCATTCGTTGATGGCCGTGATCCTGATCGAACGCATGCGCCAGATCGATCTGAGCAGCGACGTGCGTGTGCTGTTCAGTCAGCCGACATTGGCAGCGCTGGCGGCTTCGGTGGGGTCGGGGCGTGAGGTCGAAGTGCCGGAAAACCGTATCGCAGCGGATTGCACCCACCTCACGCCGGACATTTTGACGCTGGTGCAACTGGATCAGCCGACCATCGACCGCATTGTCGCCACAGTGCCGGGTGGCGCGGCCAACGTGCAGGACATCTATCCGCTGGCGCCATTACAGGAAGGCATTCTCTACCACCACATCACGGCCGCGCAGGGTGATCCGTATCTGCTGCAATCGCGGCTGGCATTCGACAGTGTCGAGCGGGTCGAATCCTTCGCCGACGCGTTGCGTCAGGTCATGGCCCGTCACGACATTCTGCGCACCGCAGTGGTCTGGGAAGGGTTGACCACGCCAGTGCAGGTGGTGTGGCGCGAGGCGATTCTGCCCGTGGAGGAAGTCGTTCTTGATCCCGCTCAAGGCGCGATCATCGATCAATTGCACGAGCGCTTCGACGCCCGCCGTTATCGCCTTGATGTCAGCCAGGCACCGCTGATTCGCCTGGTGTATGCCCGTGATCCGGCCCTCGGCAGGGTAGTCGGCATCTTGCTGTTCCATCACTTGGCGATGGACCACGTTGCGCTTGAGGTGATGCGCGGCGAGATGCAGGCCAGCCTGTCCGGGCAGGTCGAGCCGCTGGCGCCACCGGTGCCGTATCGCAACTATGTGGCGCAGACGCGTCTGGGAGTCAGCGAGCAAGAGCACGAGGCGTTCTTTCGCGAGATGCTCGGCGATATCGACGAGCCCACTTTGCCGTTCGGTCTGCAAGAGGTGCACGGTGATGGTCGCGGCATCGAAGAAGCGCAGCAAACACTGAAAGAGGGCGTGTATCAGCGCTTGCGCAGCCAGGCGCGGCAGGCCGGCGTCAGCATCGCCAGCCTGATTCATCTGGCGTGGGCGCGGGTGCTGGCGGCGACCTCAGGCCAGGAGCGAGTGGTATTCGGCACCGTGCTGATGGGGCGCATGCAAGGCGGCGAGGGCGCTGACCGGGCGCTTGGCGTGTTCATCAATACCTTGCCGCTGCGCATCGATGTCGATACGGGTGTTCTGGCTGGGATGCAGGCGACGCATGCACGGCTGACCGCGCTGCTGGGGCATGAGCACGCCTCGCTGGCACTGGCTCAGCGTTGCAGCGGTGTGGCGTCGCCATCGCCGCTGTTCAGTGCGTTACTCAACTACCGACACACAGACCCCAGCGAGCTGCTTGGGCCGGCACGTCAGGCGTGGCAAGGTATCGAAACGTTGGCCAATGAGGAGCGCACCAATTATCCGCTGACCCTGAGTGTGGACGATCTGGGCAGCGACCTGCGCCTGACCGCCAGAACGGTGGCAGGGATCGGCGCCCAACGGATCTGCGGTTATGTGCAAGCAGCCTTGAGCGGCTTGGTGGACGCTCTGGAGCAGGCGCCGCAACAACCGCTCAACCGCTTGCCGATTTTGCAGACTCAGGAGCTGCAACGCTTGCTCATCGAGTTCAACGCTACTGAAGTCGATTGCCCGCTGGAGCAACCGCTTCACGCACTGTTTGAGGCGCAGGTCAGGCGCAGACCGGATGCCATCGCAGTGCAATCCGAGCAAGGACGTCTGACCTATCGCGAGCTCAATACGCGCGCCAATCGACTGGCCCATCACCTGCGTGAAATCGGTGTGCAACCGGATGCGCGAGTGGCGATTTGCGTTGAGCGTGGACTGGATCTGGTGATTGGTCTGCTTGGCATTCTCAAGGCAGGTGGGGCGTATGTGCCGCTGGATCCGGATTATCCGCTGGAGCGCCTGAGTTACATGCTCAAGGACAGTGTGCCGGTCGCGGTGCTGGTGCATGAGGCTACACGCAATCTGCTTGGCCAAGCCGAGGTGGCGCTGATCGATCTCGACCACAGCCATTGGCAGGATCAACCGGAGGACGATCCGCAAGTGCCCGGCCTGAGTGCTTCAAACCTCGCCTACATGATCTACACCTCCGGCTCCACCGGACTGCCGAAAGGCGTCATGGTCGAGCACCGCAGCGCCTGCAACATGGTGCATTGGGGCTCGCAGATCAGTCCGCCAACCGAACACGGCGCGCTGTTGCAAAAGGCGCCGTTCAGTTTTGACAGTTCGGTATGGGAAATTTTCTGGCCGCTGTGTTCCGGTCTGCGTCTGATATTGGCGCGGCCCGACGGCAACCGTGATTCAGCCTATGTGGTGCAGACGATTCGCGAGCAGCAGGTCACCGTGGTCAAGTTCGTACCGGCGCTGCTCCAGCATTTCATCGAGCAGGACGATGTCGAGCAGTGCACCAGCCTGACTGACGTACTCAACGGTGGCGGTGAACTCAGCGCCACGCTGGCCCGCCAAGTGCGCGAGCGCCTGCCGTGGGTACGCCTGCATAACGTCTATGGCCCGACTGAGAGCACCGTCGACAGCACCGGTTGGACGCTGGAGCCGCATATGCCGGTGCCGGACAGCGTGGTGCCAATCGGCAAGGCACTGGCCAACACGCGGCTGTACGTTCTCGATGCCCATGATCAACCAGTGCCGCTGGGGGTTTGCGGTCAGTTGCACATCGGCGGAGTCGGCGTGGCGCGCGGTTATCTGGGACTGCCCGAGATGCAGGCCGAGCGCTTTATAGACAGTCCGTTTGTGCAGGATGATCGGCTTTATCGAACCGGTGATCTGGTGCGCTACAGCAGTGACGGCAACCTGCAATTTCTGGGTCGCAACGATTTCCAGGTCAAACTGCGCGGTCTGCGCCTGGAACCGGGGGAAATCGAGGCGCGGCTGATCGAGCATCCGGCGGTGCGTGAAGCAGTGGTGATGGTGCGTGATGAGCGTCTGGTGGCCTGGTACACCGTGCGTGCCGGCGTTGTTGCACCAAGTCTGGGGGATTTGCGCGCGCATGTGCTGGGGTGTTTGCCGGAGTACATGGTGCCCGGGGCTTTTGTGCAGCTCGACGCGCTGCCATTGACGCCCAACGACAAGATTGATCGCAAGGCCTTACCGGAACCGGGTGTGGAGGCGGTGCTCAACCGACCTTACGAAGCGCCCGAAGGTGAAGTTGAAAATACCGTGGCGCAGATCTGGGCGCTGGTGCTCGACGTCAATCAGATCAGTCGTCACGACAACTTCTTTGAGCTGGGTGGGCACTCCTTGCTGGCGGTAAGTCTGGTGGCGCGCATGCGTCAGGCCGGGCTGCATGTCGATGCGCGGACGCTGTTCAGTCAGCCGACATTGGCAGCGTTGGCAGCGCAGACCACCCGGCATGCGAAACAGGTGGAAATCGCTCAGACCACCATCCCGAACCTCAACCGCAAACGCCGCCTCTGACAGGGAGTTCTCCCCCCTGTAGGAGCTGCCGCAGGCTGCGATCTTTTGACTTTGACTTTAAAAAGCCAGATCAAAAGATCGCAGCCTTCGGCAGCGCCTACACAGGAAATCAAAGCGCCGCGGCCCTTGGGGAGTACGGCTTGTCCCCGCTTCCCATGTCAGACACCCAAGCCCCGATGTTTTAGTTTTTCCAGGCTGCGCGCCGCTTGCACGGACTGGCTGCTGCGCGCTCCTTTTTCCCGTATTTACAGCAGGTTACTCCATGCATTTCAGCGAACTGATGGCTGTTATTTCGACCCATGCGATCCGCCTTCAACAGGAAGATGAAGACCTGGTCATTCTGGGTGACGACGCGCTGGATGACGCGTTGTGGGACAGCCTCGCTGCGCACAAGGCGCAACTGCTGGAACTGGTCGCCAGCCATGGCGGCGACTGGCTGAGCCCGGCGTTCCGGATCACCCCGGACATGCTGCCGCTGGTGACGCTGGATCAGGAAACCCTCGACCGCATCATCGCCACGGTGCCGGGCGGCGCGGCGAATCTGCAGGACATTTACCCGTTGGCGCCGTTGCAGGAGGGCATGCTTTACCTGCACCTGTCGGCACCCGCAGGCGATCCGTATGTGTCGCAAGCGCGATTCGCTTTCGACAATCGTGAACGACTGGATGCGTTCGCCGAAGCGCTGCAATGGATGATCGGACGCCATGACATCCTGCGTACTTCTTTCATCTGGGAGCGGCTGGACGAGCCGCTGCAAGTGGTTCAACGCAAGGCTTCGCTGAGCTGTGAAGAGGTCGAGTTGCAGGGCCGCGGTGATGTGCTGCAGCAGTTGCTGGATCGCTATGACCCGAAGTTCTTCCGCCTTGACGTGCAGCAGGCACCGCTGTTGCGGCTGGTGTTCGCGCAAGATCCGGCGAACGGGCGAGTGGTCGCGCTCTTGCTGTTTCACCACTTGATCATGGATCACATCGCACTGGACGTGGTGCGCCGCGAAGCGCAGGCGTATTTGCTCGGGCAGACCGCTCAGGTCGCGGCGCCCGTGCCTTACCGTGACCACTTGGCGCGGGCGCGTATTGGCGCCAGTGAACAGGCGCATGAGGCGTTTTTCCGCGAGATGCTTGCTGACATTGACGAACCGACGCTACCTTGCGGTTTGCAGGACGTTCAAGGTGACGGGCAGGCCATCGAGGAAACCTGGTTGATGCTCGACAGCGACTTGAGCCGAGCAATGCGTAAGCACGCGCGGCAATTGGGCGTGAGCGTGGCAAGCCTGATGCACCTGGCGCTGGCGCGGGTGTTGGGCCAATTGTCCGGGCGTACGGCGGTGGTGTTCGGCACCGTGTTGCTCGGGCGGATGGAGGCGGGCGAGGGCGGTGAGCAGGCGTTGGGGATGTTCATCAATACGTTGCCGCTGCGGGTGGATGTTGGCGCGGAAAGTGTTCACGCCGCCGTGCTGAAGACCCACCGTCGCCTGACTGCGTTGCTCGCCCATGAGCAGGCCTCGCTGGCGCTGGCCCAACGTTGCAGTGCGGTGGCAGTACCGACGCCGTTGTTCAGCGCAATCCTCAACTACCGTCACAGCGCCGTCGAAGAAGTCGCCGAGGTGATTGATATCGCGCCCGGCGTTCAGGTGCTGGGCGCCCGGGAACGCACCAACTACCCGTTGACCGTCAACATCGATGACCTCGGCGAGGATTTGCGCATTACCGCGCTGGCGGACGCCAGCCTCGGCGCCGAGCGTATTGCCCGTTACTTGCACACGGTGCTGGAAGGTTTGGTTGAAGCGTTGCAAGCCGATCCGCAAAAGCCGCTGCACAGCCTGAATATTTTGCCGGCCAGGGAACGTGAACAACTGCTGCACGGCATTAACGCGCCGCTGGCACAGTTCCCAGATACGCCACTAATCCATCAACAATTTGAAGCCCATGCGCAGGCCCGGCCGGACGCCACTGCGTTGATCTTCGGTGAACAAACCCTGAGCTATGGCGAACTGAATCGTCGCGCCAATCAGGTTGCACATCACTTGCTGGCGTTGGGCATTCGTGCGGACGACCGTGTCGCCATCTGCGTCGAGCGCGGCCCGCAAATGATCATCGGCTTGCTTGGCGTACTCAAGGCGGGCGCCGGTTATGTGCCGATCGATCCGGTGTATCCACTGGATCGAATCGCTTTCACGCTGCAGGACAGCGCGCCGGTCGCGGTGTTGATGCAAGCGGCGACGCGCGACCGCGTGGCGGATCTCGACGTGCCGACAGTCGATCTCGACAGCGCTCATTTACGCGCCGAATTCGCCACTGATCCGCAGATCCCGGAACTGACCCCGGCGCACCTGGCGTACGTGATCTACACCTCCGGATCCACCGGTTTGCCCAAAGGCGTGATGGTCGAACACCGCAACGTCGCGCGACTGTTTTCGGCCACTCATGACTGGTTTCAATTCAACCCGCAGGACATCTGGGCGCTGTTCCACTCTTTTGCCTTCGATTTCTCGGTATGGGAAATCTCGGGCGCGCTGAGTTTTGGTGGGCAGTTGCTGCTGGTGCCGCAAGCCGTCAGCCGTTCACCGGACGACTGCTATGCGCTGCTGTGCCGTACCGGCGTCACCGTGCTTAACCAGACGCCGAGCGCGTTCCGGCAAATGGTCGCCGCACAGGCCCGCAGCCCGTTGCAGCATTCCTTGCGCGAAGTGATTTTTGGTGGCGAGGCGCTGGAGCCGGGCCTGCTTAAGCCGTGGTACGCGCGAGTTGGCAATGCCGGTACGCGGTTGGTGAACATGTACGGCATCACCGAGACCACGGTGCACGTGACCTACCGACCGCTGGTCGCGGCGGACGCGCAATTGACGGGCGTAAGCCCGATTGGTGTGCGCATACCCGACCTGCAACTGTATGTGCTCGACGCGCAACGCGAACCGGTGCCGGTCGGTGTGACCGGCGAGTTGTACGTCGGCGGCGCCGGGGTTGCCCGTGGCTATCTCAACCGCCCGGACCTGACCGCCGAACGCTTTATTGCCGACCCGTTCAGCGGCCATGCCGAGGCGCGTTTGTACAAGACCGGCGATCTTGCTCGCTGGGCCGCAGACGGCAGTCTTCAATACCTGGGGCGTAACGACGACCAGGTGAAAGTCCGCGGTTTCCGAATCGAACTCGGCGAGATCGAAGCACGCCTGGCCGCTTGCGCAGGCGTGCGCGAAGCGGTGGTGATTGCACGTGAAGACAGCCCCGGCGAGCAACGTCTGGTGGCGTACTGGCTGGCTGACGAGGGCGTTGAGCCCAGTGCTGCGCAGTTGCGCGATCACCTGCAGGCTTCGTTGGCCGAGTACATGGTGCCGAGCGCCTTCGTGCGCCTCGATGCCTATCCGCTGACCCCCAACGGCAAACTTGATCGCAAGGCCTTGCCGCCACCGGACAGCGATGCGTTCGCCCGGCGTGGTTTCGAGGCGCCGGTGGGTGAGGTGGAAGCGCTCATCGCTGGAATCTGGCAGAGCCTGCTCGGCGTCGAACAGGTCGGCCGGCATGACAACTTCTTCGAACTCGGTGGTCATTCGCTGCTGGCGGTGAAGCTGATCGAGCGTATGCGCCAACACGAAATGCATTGCGACGTGCGCGTGCTGTTCGGCCAGCCGAGCGTGGCGGCGCTGGCGGCGACCTTGAGCACAGCCAGTGTCAGCGTGGTGCCGGAGAACCTGATCGAGCCCGGTTGCACGCACATCACCCCCGACATGCTGCCGTTGGCCGCACTGGATCAGATCGGCATCGACCGGGTCATCGCCAGTGTGCCCGGCGGCGTCGCCAATGTGCAGGACATCTATGGGCTGGCGCCGTTGCAGGCCGGGATTCTCTATCACCACCTGGCAACCAGCGCCGGCGATCCCTATGTGTTGCAGGCGCAATTCGCGTTTGACGGTCTGGCGCAGATCAAAACCTTTGTCCGCGCCTTGAATGAGGTGATTGGCCGTCACGATATTCTGCGCACCAGTGTGGTCTGGGAAGGGCTGGAAGAACCGGTACAGGTGGTGTGGCGCGAGGCACCGCTGGCGCTGGAACGGGTCGATGCCGACGAACTCGACGGCGATGTACTGGAGCAAATGCAGGCACGCTTCGATCCGCGTACTGCGACAAAAACAGCACGCCTGAATCTCAACCAAGCACCGCTGATGCGCCTTGCTTATACCGAAGATCAGCCGCATAACCGGTGGATCGGGATACTTTTGCTGCATCACATCGTGCTCGACCACACGGCGCTGGAGGTGCTGGTAGCGGAAGTGAACGACGTCATGCACGGCCGGACAATCGATGTACCGGCGCCGGTGCAATATCGCAATTACGTAGCGCAGGCGCGGCTTGGCGCAAGCGAAGCAGTCCATGAGGCGTTCTTTCGCGACATGCTCGGCGATATCGACGAACCGACCCTGGCGTTCGGTTTGCAGGACGTGCACGGCGACGGCCGCGATATTCTCGACAGTCATGCAGCGCTGGATGCCGGCCTCGGCGAGCGTCTGCGCGAGCAGTCGCGTCGGCTCGGCATCAGTATTGCGAGTCTGGTGCATCAGGCGTGGGCGCAGGTGTTGGCGAAAGTCTCCGGTCAGCAGGATGTGGTGTTCGGCACCGTGTTGCTGGGCCGGATGCAGGGCGGCGAGGGCGCCGACCGTGCGCTGGGCATGTTCATCAATACGTTGCCGCTGCGCGTCAGCGTGGCCGCCGCGTCGGTGCAGGACAGTGTGCGCGCCACTCATCAATGCCTGGCGCAATTGCTCGGGCACGAGCAGGCATCGTTGGCGCTGGCTCAGCGTTGCAGCGGCGTATCGGCTGCACTGCCGCTGTTCAGCACCTTGCTCAACTATCGTCACAGTGCGGCGGATTCGGCGGCGCTGGCGTGGCAGGGCATTGAGATTCTCAGCTCTCGCGAACGCAGCAACTACCCGTTGGTGGTCAGCGTCGACGACCTTGGTAACGCTTTCCGGCTGAGCGTGCAGGCGGTGCCACAAGTGGATGGCGCGCGGGTGTGCGATTACTTGCAAACGGCGTTGCACGGTCTGGTAACGGCGCTCGAATACACGCCTGACGCGCCGCTGCAGCAGCTGTCAATCTTGTCGCCGAGTGAGCGTCAACGGGTATTGGTGGGTTTCAACATCACCGGCCGTGACTACCCGAGTGGGCAGTCCATCCAGCGTTTGTTCGAAGCGCAAGTCGCGGCGCACCCCGATGCATGGGCGGCCGTGCAGGGCGAGCAACGCTTGAGCTATCGCGAACTGAATCAGCGTGCCAACCGCGTGGCGCACCACCTGATCGGCCTCGGTGTGCAACCGGATGATCGTGTCGCCGTTTGCTTGCGTCGCGGCCCGGACATGCTCGTGGCGCTGCTGGCTATTCTCAAGGCGGGCGCCGGTTATGTGCCGGTCGATCCGGCTCATCCGCGCGAGCGTATCGCTTATCTGTTGCAGGACAGCGAGCCGGTGGCGGTGCTCGCCCAGCCTTCGACGCGCGATCTACCGGCAAGCGTGCCAGTGATCGACCTGCACGGTGATGACTGGCAGCGCTTCCCGCAGACCAATCCTCAGTTGCCGGCATTGAATCCGGGGGATCTCGCCTATGTGATCTACACCTCCGGCTCCACCGGCCAGCCCAAAGGCGTGATGGTCGAACACCGGACCCTGGAAAACCTCGTGCACTGGCACGCTCAAGCCTTCGACCTGCACGCCGGTAGCCACACCGCGAGTGTCGCCGGCTTCGGTTTTGATGCGATGGCGTGGGAAGTCTGGCCGGCGTTGTGTGTCGGCGCGACCTTGCACCTGCCGCCCGAATCCATTGGCAATGAACACCTTGATGAACTGCTCGACTGGTGGCGTGCGCAGCCATTGCAGGTGAGTTTCCTGCCGACGCCGGTGGCCGACTATGCGTTCAGTCGCCATCTGGGGCATCCGACGTTGCGCACGCTGTTGATCGGCGGCGACAAGCTGCGGCAGTTCCCGCGTGATCAGACCTTCGACGTGATCAATAACTACGGCCCGACCGAGGCCACGGTGGTGGCGACATCGGGGCGGATCGAATGCGGACAGGTTTTGCATATCGGGCGGCCGATTGCCAATGCCCGAGTCTATCTGCTGGACAGCCAGCAGCAGCCGGTGCCGGTGGGTGTGCAAGGTGAACTGTATGTCGGCGGCGCCGGTGTCGCACGGGGTTATCTGAATCGCGCGCAATTGACTGCCGAGCAGTTCCTTGACGATCCATTCAGTGACGAGCCGAACGCCCGGATGTACCGTACCGGCGACCAGGCACGCTGGCTGGCCGACGGCAACATCGAATACCTGGGCCGCAATGACGATCAGGTCAAACTGCGCGGCGTGCGTGTCGAACTCGGTGAAATCGAAGCCGCACTCAGTGCTCACAATGCGGTGCAGGATGTCGTGGTGCTGGTGCGCGACGGGCGGCTGGTCGCGTGGTTCACCGAACGCAAATCTGTCGAAATTGCCGGACTGCTCAGCCATTTGCAGGCCCGATTGCCGGACGCCCTGATCCCCGCAGCCTACGTGCGTCTGGACGCTTTGCCGTTGACGGCCAACGGCAAACTCGATCGCAAGGCACTGCGCGAACCCGATCAAAGTGCGTGGCTCAGCCGCGCCTATGAAGCACCGCAAGGCCCGGTGGAAACCGCGTTGGCGCAGATCTGGGCGACTGTACTCAAGGTTGATCAAGTCGGCCGTCACGACAACTTCTTTGAGCTCGGTGGCCATTCGCTGTTGGCGGTGAGCCTGATCGAACGCATGCGCCAGATCGGCCTGAGCGCCGATGTGCGCGTGCTGTTCAACCAGCCGACCCTGGCGGCGCTGGCGGCAGCCGTGGGGCGCGGGCGCGAAATCGACGTACCGGCCAATCGCATTCCAGCCGATTGCACGCGCATCACCCCGGACATGCTGACCCTGACCGATCTGGATCAGGCCAGCATCGAACGCATCGTCGCCACCGTGCCCGGTGGTGCGGCCAATGTGCAGGAGATTTACCCGCTCGCACCGTTACAGGAGGGCATTCTTTATCACCACATCAGCGCCGCAGACGGTGATCCCTACTTGCTGCAGTCACGTCTGGCATTCGCCGATATCGAGCATTTGCACGCCTTTGCCGAGGCGTTGCAAAGCGTGATCGCACGTCACGATATCCTGCGCACCAGCGTGGTTTGGGAAGGGCTGTCGAACCCGCAGCAAGTGGTCTGGCGTCAGGCGCCGATGAGCATGCAAGCCGTTGCGCTGGAGTCGGCGGGCGGTGACATCCTCGGACAGTTGCACGGGCGATTCGATGCCCGCCACTTCCGTCTCGACCTTGGCCAGGCGCCACTGTTGCGTCTGGTGTATGCCCACGACCCGGCCCATGACCGAGTGGTGGGGATGTTGCTGTTTCACCATATCGCCCTCGATCACACGGCGCTGGAGGTGGTGCGCCACGAGATGCAGGCCAGTCTGCTGGGCAGCACCGAACCGCTGCCGTTAGCGGCGCCGTATCGCAACTACGTGGCCCAGGCTCGCCATGGCGTCAGCGAGCAGGAACACGAAACCTTCTTCCGCGAGATGCTCGGCGATATCGACGAGCCGACCCTGCCGTTCGGCTTGCGCGACGTACAGGGTGATGCCCGCGATATCGAGGAGCATTTGCTGACGCTGCCGGCCGGGCTGAGCCAGAGCTTGCGCGTTCAGGCCCGGTTGTTCGGAGTCAGTGCGGCCAGCCTGTTCCATCTGGCCTGGTCGCACGTACTGGCGGCGACAGCGGCTCAGCAACACGTCGTGTTCGGCACTGTGCTGCTGGGCCGGATGCAAGGAGGCGAAGGCGCTGACCGGGCGCTTGGGGTGTTCATCAATACCTTGCCGTTGCGCATGGACATTGATGACCGCAGTGTCGGCGACGCGGTTCTGAGTTTGCACAAGCGACTGGCCGCGCTGCTGGGGCATGAGCACGCGTCCCTCGCCCTGGCGCAACGTTGCAGTGGTGTGGCGGCGCCGTTGCCGCTGTTCAGTTCGGTACTCAACTATCGACACAGCGCCGAGCGATCAGCGGCGTCACAGGCCTGGCAAGGCATCGAATTCCTTGCCCATGACGGGCGCACCAATTATCCGCTGACCCTCAGCATCAATGACTTGGGCGAGGGGTTCAACCTGGCGGTCCTGACCCCGAGCCACGTCGGCGCGCAGCGGGTTTGCGATCTGATGCATACCGCTATCGCGGCGCTGGTGACGGCGCTGGAACACAACCCCGAACAGCCACTGAATCGCCTTTCAGTCCTGTCAGCGTTTGAGCGTGAGCGAGTGCTGCACGACTTCAACGCCAGTAGCGCCGATTACCCTGTCAGTCAGACCGTTCACGGACTGTTCGAAGCGCAGGTTCTGCGCACACCCCATGCGTTGGCTGTGCAGGCGGGTGAGCAGCGATTGAGCTTCTTGCAACTCAACCAACAGGCCAATCGCCTGGCGCATTACCTTGTCGGGATGGGTGTGGGGGCGGATACGCGAGTGGCGATCTGTCTCAAGCGCGGCCCACAGATGCTGGTCGGGTTGTTGGCGATCCTCAAGGCCGGCGCTGCCTATGTGCCGATCGACCCGGCTTATCCGGCGGAGCGCATCACTTACCTGCTGAGCGACAGTGCGCCATTGGCGGTGCTGGTACTGGACACGCGGTTGCCGGGTGAGGTGACGGTGCCCGTGATCGATCTTGGCGAAGACCACTGGCAGGATTTATCGGCGGACAATCCCCGGGTCAACGGCTTGACCGCGCACCACCTCGCCTACGTGATCTACACCTCCGGCTCCACCGGCCAGCCCAAAGGCGTGATGGTCGAACACCGGACCCTGGAAAACCTCGTGCACTGGCACGCTCAAGCCTTCGACCTGCATGCCGGCAGCCATACTGCGAGTGTCGCCGGCTTCGGTTTTGATGCGATGGCGTGGGAGGTTTGGCCGGCACTGTGTGTCGGCGCGACCTTACACCTGCCGCCCGAATCCATTGGCAATGAACACCTCGATGAATTGCTCGACTGGTGGCGGGCGCAGCCGTTGCAGGTGAGTTTCTTGCCGACGCCGGTGGCCGAATATGCGTTCAGTCGCGAGCTTGGCCACCCGACCTTGCGCACACTGTTGATCGGCGGCGACAAGCTGCGGCAGTTCCCGCGTGATCAGACCTTCGACGTGATCAATAACTACGGCCCGACCGAGGCCACGGTGGTGGCGACATCGGGGCGGATCGAATGCGGGCAGGTTCTGCACATCGGGCGGCCGATTGCCAATGCCAGGGCCTATGTACTCGATGCGCAACAGCGCCCGGTGCCAGTCGGCGTCGCGGGTGAGTTGTACGTCGGTGGTGCGGGCGTCGCGCGGGGTTATCTGAATCGTGACGATTTGACTGCCGAGCGGTTCATCAACGACCCGTTCGGCCCCCAAGGTGCGCGTATGTACCGCACCGGAGACCTGGTGCGCTGGCTGGCCGACGGCAATATCGAATACCTGGGCCGCAACGACGATCAGGTCAAACTGCGCGGTGTACGGATCGAGCCGGGCGAAATCGATGCGGCGCTCGCCAGCCATCCAGCGGTGCAGGAAGCGGTAACGCTGGTGCGCGACGGGCAATTGCTGGCCTGGTTTACCGAGCGCACGTCAGTCGCTATCGAGGACTTGCGCAAGCATCTGCAAAACCGCTTGCCACAAGCCTTGGTGCCGGCGGCCTACGTGCGACTGGACGCTTTGCCGCTGACCGCCAACGGCAAACTCGATCGCAAGGCTCTGCCCGAACCGGATCAAAGTGCATGGCTCAGCCGCGCCTATGAGGCACCGCAAGGCCCGGTGGAAACCGCGCTGGCGCGGATCTGGGCCGAGGTCTTGAAAGTCGAACAGGTTGGCCGCCACGACAACTTCTTTGAACTCGGTGGGCATTCGTTGCTGGCAGTGAGTGTGATCGAACGCATGCGCCAGATCGGCCTGAGCAGCGATGTGCGCGTGCTGTTCAACCAGCCGACCCTCGCGGCGTTGGCTGCTGCGGTGGGCAGTGGTCGCGAAATCGACGTACCGGCCAATCGCATTCCAGCCGATTGCACGCGCATCACCCCGGACATGCTGACCCTGACCGATCTGGATCAGGCCAGTATCGATCGGGTCGTCGCCACGGTGCCGGGTGGCGCGGCCAACGTGCAGGATATTTACCCGCTGGCGCCGTTGCAGGAAGGCATTCTTTACCACCACATCACTGCCGCCGAACGCGACCCGTACGTGCTGCAATCGCGAATGGCATTCGCCAGCGTCGAGCGCGTCGAGGCCTTCGCCAACGCGCTGCGGCACATCATGCAGCGCCACGATATTTTGCGTACGGCCATCGTCTGGCAGGGCTTGGCCGCGCCGCTTCAGGTGGTGTGGCGTCATGCCGAGTTACTGGTGCAGGAGGTTGCGATCGAGCAACTGCTGGAACAGCGCCTGGATCTCAGTCAGGCGCCGTTGATTCGGCTGCTGTATGCCCGCGATCCGGCCAATGACCGCGTGGCGGGGCTGTTGTTGTTCCATCACATCGCCCTGGATCACACCGCGCTGGAAGTGGTGCGTCACGAGATGCAGGCGAGCCTGCTGAGGCTGACCGAGCCGTTACCGGCGGCGGTGCCGTATCGCAACTACGTGGCACAGGCCCGATTGGGCATCAGTGAACAGGAGCACGAGGCGTTTTTCCGCGACATGCTCGGCGACATCGATGAGCCAACCTTGCCGTTCGGTTTAAGTGAGGTGAACGGCTCGGCCAGTGCTTTTGAGGAAACCGCTCTGGCTTTGCCCGAGGCATTGGCGCAACGCTTGCGCAGTCAGGCGCGACAAGGGGGCATCAGCGTTGCCAGTCTGTTTCACCTAGCATGGGCGCAGGTACTGGCGGCCACCTCCGGGCAGGAACGCGTGGTCTTCGGCACCGTACTGATGGGGCGGATGCAGGGTGGGGCGGGGGCCGATCGCGGGCTGGGGATGTTCATCAACACCTTGCCGCTGCGCGTGGATGTCGGCGACCAACCGGTGCGCGCCGCGCTCAAGGCGACGCATGCGCGACTCACCGGACTGCTTGGACACGAGCACGCTTCGCTGGCTCTGGCCCAGCGTTGTAGCGGTGTCGCTGCGCCGGCGCCGCTGTTCAGCGCGATGCTCAACTATCGGCACAGCAGCGCACCCCTAACGCAAGCGCACCCGGCCTGGCAGGGCATCGAGACGTTGGCCGGCGAAGAACGCACCAACTATCCGCTGAGCCTCAATGTCGACGATTTGGGCGCGGGTTTCAGAATCACTGCGATTACCTCGGAAGAGGTCGGCTCGCAACGGATCTGTGCTTACGTACAAACGGCGTTGAGCGTGCTGGTGGAGGCACTGGAGCAGGCGCCGCAACAACCGCTTAATCGCCTGTCGATCCTGCCCGATCAGGAGCGCCAGCGACTGCTGTTCGACTTTAACGCCAACACGGTTGACTACAACCTGGAGCAAACCCTGCACGGCATGTTCGAGGCGCAAGTGCTGCGAACCCCGCAAGCGCCAGCGGTGCAAGTCGGTGACCAGCGCTTGAGCTTCGAGCAATTGAACGAGCGCGCCAACCGCTTGGCCCATCACCTGCGCAATCTTGGCGTTCAGCCGGATTCACGGGTGGCGATCGGCGTCGAGCGCAGTGTGCAAATGGTCATTGGCTTGCTGGCGATTCTCAAGGCGGGTGGCGGGTATGTGCCACTCGATCCGGATTATCCACCGGAACGCATCGCTTACATGCTCGCGGACAGCGCTCCCGTGGTGCTGCTGGTGCAGAGCGCTACGGCCGGGTTGGCGGCTGAAGTGGCTGTGCCGGTGATCAATCTGGATCAGGAAACCTGGCAGGACTTGTCGGCGGACAATCCGCCAGTCGCCGGGCTGACACCCAACCATCTGGCCTATGTGATCTACACCTCCGGTTCTACCGGCCAGCCCAAAGGGGTGGCCAACGAGCACTCGGCAGTGGTGAACCGCCTGCTGTGGATGCAGGACGCCTACGCGCTGACACCGGCGGACGCGGTGCTGCAAAAAACGCCGTTCAGCTTCGACGTGTCGGTCTGGGAGTTTTTCTGGCCGCTGATGACCGGTGCGCGGCTTGTGCTGGCCCGTCCCGGCGGACACAAGGAGCCGGCCTACCTGAGTGAAGTGATCGAAAGCGAGAACATCACCACCGTGCATTTCGTGCCATCGATGCTCGATGTGTTTCTCGCCCACGGCCAGACCCAGCGTTGTACAGGGCTGCGTCAGGTCATGTGCAGCGGCGAAGCGTTGCCCGGCAGTCTGGTGCGGCGGTTCAAACAACAATTGCCGGCCAGCGAACTGCACAACCTGTACGGCCCGACCGAAGCGGCGGTGGATGTCACTGCCTGGCATTGCACCGGATCTTGCGAAGACATTCCAGACAACACGCCGATCGGCAAACCGATCGCCAATACCCGGATGTACATCCTTGATGCGTGGCAACAACCGGTGCCGCAAGGCGTGGTCGGCGAGTTGTACATCGGCGGTGTGCAAGTGGCGCGGGGGTATTTGAACCGTGCCGAGCTGAGCGCCGAACGGTTCCTCAACGATCCGTTCAGTGATCAGACGCACGCGCGGATGTACCGCACCGGCGACATTGCCCGCTACCGTGCCGACGGCAATATCGAGTATCTGGGGCGCAACGACGACCAGGTGAAAATCCGTGGGCTGCGCATCGAGCTTGGCGAGATTCAGGCAGGCCTGACACAGATCGGCGGCGTGCAGGAAGCGGTCGTGGTTGCCCGCGAAGATGTTCCAGGGGACAAACGCCTGGTGGCCTATTACACCGGCGCACGGCTGGATGTCGACATTCTGCGTGGGGCGTTGCTGCAGCATCTGCCGGACTACATGGTCCCGGCGATTTTCGTCCATCTCGACCGCTTGCCGCTCAGCCCCAACGGCAAACTCGATCGCAAGGCGTTGCCTGTACCGAATCAGCACTCGGTGATCAGCCGCGAATACGAAGCGCCGGTCGGTGAGTTGGAAATCATCCTGGCGCCGCTCTGGTGCGAGTTGCTCAACGTCGAGCGGGTAGGGCGTCACGACCATTTCTTCGAGTTGGGTGGGCATTCGTTGCTGGCGGTGAGTCTGGTCGGACGCCTGCAACAGGAAGGCATGGAAGCGGATGTCAGGGCGTTGTTCGAACACCCGACCCTGGCCGGTTACGCGGCAATCACGGAAAGAATGGAGATCGTCCTGTGAACGTGAACGAACTGTTAGTGACGTTGAAGGAAAAGGACATCCAGTTGGCGGTCACCGATGACCAGTTACGGGTCAACGGCAACAAACAGGCGTTGAGCGAGCCGGCCCTGCTGGCGTCACTGCGCGAACACAAGCCGGCGCTGATCGAACTGATCAAGGCCGGGACGTATTCGGCGGCGAGAGCGGGGCAAGTCGAGGTGCCGGTCAATGGCATCGTCCCAGGCTCCACGCGAATCACGTCGGCGATGCTGACGCTCGCCGAGCTGAGTCAGGACCGTCTCGATCAATTGGTCGACACCATCCCCGGTGGCGCCGCCAACGTGCAGGACATCTATCCGCTGACACCGTTGCAGGAAGGCATCCTCTACCACCATGTCAGTGCCACCCATGGCGATCCGTACGTCATGCAGGCGCATTTTGCGTTCAGCGGGCGCGAGCGCTTGCAGGCGTTCGTCCGGGCCTTGCAGACCGTGATCGACCGTCACGACATTTTGCGCACGGCGGTGTTCTGGGAGGGCCTTGATACGCCGTTGCAAGTGGTCTTGAGAACCGCCGAGCTGCCGCTGGAAGAGGTGCAGTTGGAAGTGGCCGACGGTGACGTGCTGACGCAGTTGCACAAGCGTTTCGACGCCCGGCATTTTCGCCTCGATGTCTCCCGTGCGCCGCTGTTGCGTCTGGTCCACGCGTGGGATCCGCGCGAGGAGCGCATCGTCGCCATGTTGCTGTTTCATCACATGGCGATGGACCATTCCGCGCTCGCGGTGGTCAGCGAAGAGCTGCAAGCCTGTCTGTCAGGATTCGCTGCTCGATTGGGGCCGCCCGTGCCGTTTCGCAACTACGTGGCACACGCTCGATTGGGGATCAGCGAGCAGGAACATGAAGCCTTTTTCCGCGACATGCTCGGTGACATTGACGAGCCGACATTGCCGTTTGGTTTGCAAGGCGTCCACGGTGACGGCAGCGATATCGAGGAGCTCAGTCTGGCGCTTGATCCGCTACTCGGTCAGCGTTTGCGGGCACAGGCACGGTTGCTGGGGGTGAGTGTCGCGAGCCTGTTTCATCTCGGTTGGGCGCAGGTCTTGAGCGCGCTGACCGGTAAATCGAATGTGGTGTTTGGCACCGTGCTGATGGGGCGGATGCAAGGCGCCGAATCCACCGACCGCGCCTTGGGGATTTTCATCAACACGTTGCCGTTGCGGGTCGATGCGGGGGCGCAAGCGGCGGGCGAGGCAGTGAAGGCCACTCATGCGCGCCTGACCACCCTGATGCGCCACGAACACGCGCCGCTGGCGCTGGCCCAGCGTTGCAGTGGCGTGGTGGCGTCTTCGCCGTTGTTCAGCACGCTGCTCAATTACCGGCACAGCGCGTCGAGTGCCAATGCCAGCGCCGAGGCGCTCGCAGCCTGGGAGGGCATCAGTGTCTTGCGTTCGGAAGAACGTACCAACTACCCGCTGACCCTGAGCATCGACGATTTTGCTGACCGCTTCAGCCTGACGTTGCTCGCCAGCACCGAGGTCGACTCCCACCGAATCTGCACCTACATGCTGTGCGCGGTGGAAAATCTGCTGCTGGCCCTGGAGCGCACACCGGACACCCCGTTGAATCAATTGCCGGTGTTGCCGCCGGCCGAGCGCGAGCAGGTTTTGTCGGGGTTCAACGCCACTCACGTCGAGTGCCCGCCGGCGCAGCCCCTTCATCATCGTTTTGAGGCTCAGGTTGTCGCCCGGCCCGACGCGTTGGCGGCGGTGTATCTGGGTGATACATTGACGTTCGCCGAGTTGAACCATAAGGCCAACGCCCTGGCCCACTATCTGATCGGGCTGGGCGTGAAACCCGACGATCGGGTGGCGATTGTCGCCCGACGCGGCCTGCAAACCCTGGTCGGATTGCTGGCGATTCTCAAGGCCGGGGCCGCTTACGTACCGGTGGACCCGGCGCACCCCGCCGAGCGCTTGAGCTACCTGCTCAGCGACAGTGCGCCGGTGGCTGTGCTGACATCCAGTGATCTTGCGCAACGCCTGCCCGTTCTGGACGTGCCGGTGATCGATCTTGACCCATGCACCTGGCCGCTGGGCCCCACCCACAATCCCCAGGTGCCCGGCCTGAATCCCTCGCATCTGGCCTATGTGATTTACACCTCCGGCTCCACCGGCCTGCCCAAAGGGGTGATGGTCGAGCACCACACGCTGTGCAATCTGGTTGACTGGCACTGTGCAGCCTTCGATTTATGCGCCGGCCGCCACACCTCAAGTCTGGCCGGGTTCGGTTTCGATGCCATGGCATGGGAAATCTGGCCGGCGCTGTGTGCAGGCGCGACCTTGCATATCGCCCCGGCTCACGAGGGCAGTGAAGACATTGATGCCTTGCTCGCCTGGTGGCGTGCGCAGCCGTTGGACGTGAGTTTTCTGCCGACGCCGGTTGCCGAGTACGCCTTCAGCCAGAACCTGGAACATCCGACCCTGCGCACGCTGCTGATCGGTGGCGACCGGTTGCGGCAGTTTTCGCGCAATCAGCACTTCGACGTGATCAACAACTACGGCCCGACCGAGACCACCGTGGTGGCAACGTCCGGGCGCATCGAGGCTGGCGATGGGTTGCACATCGGTAAACCGGTGAGCAATGCGACGGTGTATCTGCTCGATGCTCAACAGCGTCCGGTACCGATTGGTGTGACGGGAGAGTTGTATGTCGGCGGCAGCGGTGTTGCCCGCGGCTATCTGAATCGGCCGGACCTGAGCGCCGAACGCTTCCTGCGCGATCCATTCAGCCGCGTACCGCAAGCGCGGATGTACCGAACTGGCGACCTGGCACGCTGGCGGGTCGACGGCACCCTCGAATACCTGGGGCGCAACGATGATCAAGTGAAGATCCGTGGCGTGCGCATCGAGTTGGGGGAAATCGAGAACCGTCTCAACCAGCTCCCCGGCATTCAGGAGGCGGTGTTGCTGGCTCGCGAGGATGAACCGGGGCAGCCACGACTGGTGGCGTATTTCACCGAACAGGCGCAGGTCCAGCCATTGGCCGTGGCTGAACTGCGCGCGCAGCTTCTGACCCAGTTGCCCGAGTACATGGTGCCGTCAGCCTTCGTGAAACTTGATGCGCTGTCGCTGACCGCCAACGGCAAACTCGACCGCAAGGCCTTGCCCAAACCTGAGCGCTCGGCGCTGTTCACTCGGGCATACGAGGCGCCGCAGGGTGAAGTGGAAACCACGTTGGCGCAGATCTGGGCCGAGGTGTTGCAGGTTGAACGGGTCGGGCGTCGAGATCACTTTTTCGAGTCGGGCGGCCATTCGTTGCTGGCCATGCGCATGGTCGCGCAAGTACGCCAGCGCCTGGGCGTCGAGCTTGCGCTAGGCGAGTTGTTCGCCAATGCCGAACTGGCGGCGGTGGCGCAAGCGTTGACCCAGGCCGGGCGCTGTACGCAGCCGCCGATTCTGGCCGTGCCGCGCGAAGGGGGGCTGCCGCTGTCATTTTCCCAGCAGCGATTCTGGTTTCTGGCGCAGATGGAAGGTGCCAACACGGCGTACAACATCCCGATCGGCCTGCGCTTGCGAGGCGTGCTTGACGACGATGCGCTGCAACGGGCGCTGGCCCGCATCGTCGCGCGCCACGAGACCCTGCGCAGTCGTTTTGCCCCGTTCAACGGCGACGCACAGGTGCTGATTACGCCGGTGGACAGCGGTTTGCTGTTGCGCGTTGAGGATTTGCGTCTGCACCCGGCGGCTGACGAGGCTTTGCTCGCGCTGATTCAGGGCGAGGCATCGGGGCCGTTCGATCTGGAGAGCGATCCATTGATTCGCGGACGGCTGGTGCGGTTGGCGGACGATCACCATGTGTTGTTGATTACCTTGCACCACATCATCTCGGACGGCTGGTCGATGGGCGTGCTGACCCGTGAACTGATGGCGCTGTATCAGGCGTTCAGGCATGGCGAGGAAGATCCGTTGCCGCCGCTGGCGTTGCAGTACACCGACTACGCGCTGTGGCAACGACGCTGGTTGAGCGGCGAGGTGTTGCAGCGCCAGAGTGAATACTGGCAACGCACGCTGGCTGACGCGCCGGCCGTGCTCACGCTGCCCACCGACCGACCGCGCCCGGCGCAACAGGACTATGCCGGCAGCAGCGTCGAGGTGCGCCTGGACGAGCGCTTGAGCGCTGCGCTCAAAGCCTTGAGTCAGCGTCATGGCGTGACCTTGTACATGACGGTGATGAGTGCCTGGGCGATGGTGCTCAGTCGCTTGTCCGGGCAGGCTGATGTGGTGATTGGCTCACCGGTGGCCAACCGCTCGCGAGCCGAAATCGAAGGTTTGATCGGCCTGTTCGTCAACACCCTCGCATTGCGCATCGATACCTCGGGAGCGCTGAGCGTCGAAGCGTTGCTGTCGCGGGTCAAGGCGCTGACGCTGCAAGCCCAGGCGCATCAGGATCTGCCGTTCGAACAAGTGGTGGAAATCACCCGGCCGGTGCGCAGTCTGGCGCACAGCCCGCTGTTCCAGAACATGCTCAACTGGCGTAACAGCGATGGCCCGGCGCTGGCCTTGGGTGAGCTGACGCTGGAGCCCGTCGCGGAGCCAAGCCACTTCGCCAAGTTCGACCTGACGCTGACCCTGGGCGACGCGCAGGGCGTTATCGGCGGGTGGCTGGAGTACGCCACGGCACTGTTCGATGAAGCAACGGCGCAGCGGTTTGTCGGTTACTTCCAGCAGTTGCTGCAGGCGATGGTCAGCAATGATCAAGCGGTGCTGGAACACGTGCCACTTGTCGATGACGAGGAACGCCAGCGATTGCTGGTCGACTTCAACGCCACTGAACGGGAGTATCCGCAAACCCTGACCGTTCACCGCGTGTTTGAACAGCACGCGGCGGCGCGGGGCGAATCCGTTGCGGCGGTGCATGGCGCGCAAGCGTTGAGTTACGCCGAATTGAACCGCAAGGCCAACCAACTGGCCCATTACTTGATGGCTCAGGGCGTAAGTCCCGGCGACCCTGTGGCGATTCTGCTGCCGCGCTCGCTGGATCTGTTGATCGCGCAACTGGCGATCATTAAATGCGCGGCGGCGTACCTGCCGCTGGACATCAACGCGCCTGCCGATCGTCAGGCGTTCATGGTTCAGGACTGTCAGGCGGCGGCCTTGCTGACGGCGACCGGTGCCGTATTCGATGACCCGGTGCTCCGGATTGATCTGGATGCCCTGGCACTCGACGGGCAACCGTCGCACAACCCGCAACTGCCGCAGTCGGCAGAGTCTTTGGCGTACATCATGTACACCTCCGGCTCAACCGGTACACCGAAGGGCGTGATGGTGCCACACCGGGCGATCACCCGGCTGGTGATCAATAACGGCTACGCCGATTTCAATCCGCTTGATCGGGTGGCCTTCGCTTCCAACCCGGCATTCGATGCCAGCACGATGGATGTCTGGGGGGCGCTGCTCAACGGTGCTCAGGTTGCGGTGATCGACCCAGCCACCTTGCTCGACCCGCAGGCGTTCGGGCACGAGTTGCGCCGCTGCGGGGCGACCATCCTGTTTGTCACCACCGCGCTGTTCAACCAGTACGTGCAACTGATTCCCGAGGCACTCAAAGGTCTGCGAATCCTGCTGTGCGGTGGTGAACGGGGTGATCCGGCGGCGTTTCGCGCTCTGCTGGCGCAGGCGCCGGATCTGCGTCTGGTGCACTGCTACGGCCCGACGGAAACCACGACCTACGCCACTACTTTTGAAGTGCGCTCTGTTGCGAACGATGCCGACAGCGTGTCGATCGGTGGCCCGATTTCCAACACCCTTGCGTATGTGCTCGATGCCCATCAGCAACCGGTGCCGTTTGGTGTGATCGGTGAGCTGTATATCGGCGGGCAGGGCGTTGCGTTGGGTTACTTGAATCGACCTGAACTGACTGCCGAGAAATTCCTCCGCGATCCGTTCAGCGCCAAGCCTGAGGCAATGATGTACCGCACCGGAGATCTGGTGCGCTGGTTGGCGCCGGGGCAACTGGAATGCATCGGGCGCAACGACGATCAGGTGAAGATCCGCGGTTTCCGCATCGAGTTGGGTGAAATCGAAAACCGCCTGTTGAGCTGTCCGGGCGTCAGGGAAGCGGTGGTACTGGCCCGGCGCGACGGACAGGAACCGATTCGCCTGGTGGCCTATTACACGGCGCATGATGCCAGTCTGCAAAGCGCCACCCTGCGTGCGCTGCTGCAAGCACGCCTGCCGGAGTACATGGTGCCTGCGGCCTGGGTGCGCCTCGACACGCTGCCGCTGAACAACAATGGCAAGGTCGATCGCAAGGCGTTGCCGGAGCCGACACCGCAAGCCTTGCTCAGTCGCGTTTACGAAGCGCCGACCAATCCCGTGGAGGCGAATCTTGCCCGGCTTTGGGCTGAGGTGTTGCAGGTCGAACGCGTCGGCCGCCACGACAACTTCTTTGAACTGGGCGGGCATTCATTGTTGGCGGTGCGTCTGGTCAGCCTGCTGCAACAGAACAACCAGACGATCACTCTGGCCGAACTGTTCCAGCATCCGACTGTGGAGTCTGCGGCAACGCTGCTCAGCTCGCGCAACGGCGTTGCCGAGCCGCAAAACGGTCTGGTCGTGGTGCGTGCCGGCCGTCATGGCACACCGTTGTTCCTGGTGCATGAATTCAGTGGCCGGGACGTGTATTTCCCGGCGCTGGGCACGCACATCGCCGGTGAGTTCCCCATCTATGGCTTGCCGGGCATCGACCTCGGGCAACCCCAATTACGCACGATGGAATGCCTCGCGGCGCGGCTGGTCGGGATTATCCGTGCACAGCAGCCTAGTGGGCCATATCGACTGGCCGGCTGGTCGTTCGGTGGCGTACTGGCGTATGAAATTGCCCTGCAATTGCTCGGCATGGATGAGTGGGTGGAATTCCTCGGCTTGATCGATACCTATGTGCCGCGTCTGGCCGACCCGGACAAGGCACGCTGGAACGATGCCCATGTGCACAAGCGCCAATTGTTGCTGCACTGTACGGCGCATTGGGCCGGGCAGGGTGCCGAGGGGCAGCAAGCCCTGGCTCGCCTGGCCCTGCTGCAGACCGAGCTGGAGCCGATGGGGTTCGCGGAGCTGTTCGAGCGCTGCCGGGAACAACAATTGTTGCGTCCGGAACTGGCGGCGATCGCTTCGACGGATGCCTGGCACTACCTCGACCGTGAAGTGGCCCACGGGCATGCGCTGGCGCACTACCGGATTGCTCCGATTCCGCTACCCCTGTATTTACTGCGCGCTCAGGAGCGTTCGGCGCAAATGTCACTGCTCAGCCCGACGCGGGGTTGGGCCGAAGAGTTGCCTGCGGGTTTGCTGCATTGCATCGACGTGCCCGGGGATCACCAGAGCATGATGAAGGCGCCGCATATCGGTGCCCTGGGACAAGCGCTGGGTCAGGCACTGGACGGGGCGAAGGTTCCTGCGCCCGTCACTTATCAGCCGTTGTTGACGGTGCAGACCGGCCACCCCGGGCATGCACCGATCTTTTGCGTACCCGGCGCGGGTGACAGCGTCACCGGG
Source organism: Pseudomonas sp. N40(2020) (assembly GCF_014472415.1). GTDB lineage: Bacteria > Pseudomonadota > Gammaproteobacteria > Pseudomonadales > Pseudomonadaceae > Aquipseudomonas. The sequence continues at coordinate 68,651 of NZ_JACSZV010000015.1, read as the reverse complement.
TTTATCCATCTGACCGAGGCACTCGGGCCGGAGTGGCCGATTCACGGTCTGCAACCGCGTGGTCTCGATGGCGCCACGGTGCCGCACAGTCAGGTCGAGGCCGCCGCCAGGTTTTATTTGCAAGCCATCGAGCAACTCTACCCGCAAGGTCCGGTGCACCTGATCGGCCATTCATTCGGTGGTTGGGTCGCCCACGCCATGGCCGCGCAATTGCAGGATGCCGGGCGCAAGGTCGCCTCGTTGACCCTGATCGACAGCGAAGCGCCCGGCGGTAACGGTGTGGTGGGCAAACCGTACACGACCACTGCTGCGCTACAGCGCTTGATCGAGGCGTTGCAGCTGTCTTCCGGTAAATCGCTGGGTATCGATGCGCAGGCGTTTGCCGAGGCTGACGACGCTTTGCAAATGCGCCTGTTGCACCAAGGCATGGTGCGTGCCGGCGTGCTGTCCGCACGCTCATCCGAACAGGCGATGCATGGCCCGGTGCGCACCTTTGCCACTGCGCTGCGCACTGTTTACCAGCCACGCCAGGCTTACACCGGCCTGGTGCGGCTGGCGCTGGTCGACGACCCGACGCTGGACGCGGCGGGCAATCAGCGCGAGCAAGCGGCGATGGTCGAAGGCTGGCAGCGCCAGGTGACGGATCTGGCGGTGTGGTACGGGCCGGGCAACCACTTCACGATTCTCAAGGCGCCCAACGTCTTCAGTCTTGCGGCGTGGTGGCATGACGGCTTGTCGGTGCCGGTTAACGAAGTGCTGTCCTGAGTGTTGTTTATCTACCAGAGCCCGGCCGCTGGCCGGGTTCAATCCTGAACGGACTTGTGGTCATTTATGGAAAAGTCGAAGTTGCGCAAAGTCGGTATGGGATTGGCGTTGGTGGCGCTGGCCGGGTTGGTGTTCTATGCGGTAAAGGCGCCGGCCGAGGCGCCGCAGTACCTGACTGCCACGGTTGAACGCAGTGATATCGAAAACGCGGTGCTGGCCACCGGGTTGCTCGAAGGCATCAAGCAGGTGGACGTCGGTGCGCAAGTGTCCGGCCAGTTGAAGTCGCTCAAGGTCAAGGTGGGCGACAAGGTGAAAAAGGGCCAGTGGCTGGCAGAAATCGATCCGCTGGTGTTGCAGAACACCCTGCGTCAAGCCCAGGTCGATGAGGAAAACCTGCAAGCGCAAAAACGCGCCACGCAGGCCCAACTCAGGCAGACCAAGGCGATTTACGAACGCTACAAGAACTTGCAGGACGACGCGTCGATCTCGCGCCAGGACTTCGAAACCGCGCAGTCTGACTACGAAGTGCAGCAGGCCAATCTGATGTCACTGGACGCGCAGATCAAGAGTGCGCACATCCAGATCGACACCGCCAAGGTCAACCTGGCCTACACACGAATCGTCGCGCCGATCGATGGCGACGTGGTCGGCATCGTTACTCAAGAAGGCCAGACCGTTATCGCAAACCAGTTGGCGCCGATCCTGCTGAAATTGGCGGATCTGGACACCATGACCGTCAAGGCGCAGGTTTCCGAGGCCGACGTGATTCATATCATGCCGGGGCAGGAGGTGTATTTCACCATTCTCGGCGAGGACAAACGCTATTACGGCAAGCTGCGCGGCACTGAACCGGCACCGCAGAACTTTCTCGAAACGCCGCCCGCCGGCACGCCAAAACAGAACACGGCGGTGTTCTATAACGCACTGTTCGAGGTGCCCAACCCGGATCATCGCTTGCGCATCTCGATGACCGCGCAGGTGCGGGTGGTGCTGGATACCGCCAAATCCGTGTTGACCATTCCGGTGGCAGCGCTGGGGCCGCGCAACAGCGACGGCAGTTTTCCAGTACGCGTGCTGGACGCCAAGGGCCAGGCACAGGCGCGCAATGTGCAGACCGGGATCAACAACAACGTCAAGGTGCAGGTCAATGACGGTCTGGCCGAGGGCGACCGCGTGGTGATCGGTGATCCGGTGTCGACCGTGGCGGGGTCTTGACGATGAACGAGCCCTTGCTGCAACTGAGCGGGATTAGCCGCAGCTTTACCGCCGGCGACCGTGAGTTTCTCGCGTTGAAGGACATCAACCTGACGATCCATGCCGGGGAAATGGTCGCGATCATTGGCGCCTCTGGCTCCGGTAAGTCGACGTTGATGAACATTCTTGGCTGCCTCGATTACGCCACCGCCGGCAGTTACAGGATCAACGGTCAGGAAACCCGTGACCTCGATAACGAGGCCCTGGCGGCATTGCGTCGCGACTACTTCGGCTTCATCTTCCAGCGCTATCACCTGCTGCCGCACCTGAGTGCCATGCATAACGTCGAGATGCCCGCGATCTACGCGGGCATCCCGGAGCTGCAACGTCATGCCCGCGCTCGGGAATTGTTGGCGCGATTGGGTCTGCAAGGGCACCTGAGCCACCGACCGAGTCAGCTGTCCGGCGGGCAGCAGCAGCGGGTGAGTATCGCTCGGGCGTTGATGAACGGCGGTGATGTGATCCTTGCCGATGAGCCAACGGGGGCTCTCGATACCACCAGCGGCAAAGAGGTCATGCGCATTCTGCTGGAATTGCACGCTGCCGGGCATACGGTGATCCTGGTGACCCACGACCCGAAAGTCGCGGCCAACGCCGAGCGCATCATTGAGGTCAGTGACGGTGAGATCCTCAGCGACCGACGCAACGAGCGCGACACGGCGCAGCTGTCAGGCGACGAAGCGGTCCCTGCCAAATCCACCGCTGGACGACGCCTGGTCGCCAGCCTCGGTTTGTTCAAGGAAGCGTTCAGCATGGCCTGGGTCGCGCTGGTTTCGCACCGCATGCGCACCTTGCTGACCATGCTTGGCATCGTAATCGGCATTACGTCGGTGGTGTCGATCTCGGCAATCGGCGAGGGTGCCAAACGTTACGTGTTGAAGGACATTCAGGCGATCGGCAGTAACACCATCGATATCTATTCCGGCACCAGTTTTGGCGACAGCCGCTCGACGGCCATCGAAACCCTGGTGCCCGCTGACGTTGCCGCCCTCAATCAGCTGTATTACGTCGACAGCGCCACGCCGGTGGTCGGCCGAAACCTGCTGCTGCGTTATCGCAATATTGATCTGGATGCGCAGGTCAATGGTGTCGGCGACCTGTACTTTCAGGTACGCGGTATCAAGATGGAGGCCGGTATCCCGTTCAGTGAAAGCGACGCCCGGCGCCAGGCACAGGTGGCGGTGATCGATCACAAAACCCGGCTTCGGCTGTTCGGCGAACATGTCGACCCGTTGGGGCAAGTGATCCTGATCGGCAACTTGCCTTGTACGGTGATCGGTGTGGCCGCCGAGAACAAAAACCTGTTCGCTGCGAGCAAGTCGCTCAACGTCTGGGTGCCTTACGAAACTGCTGCCGGGCGCCTGTTGGGCCAGCGCTACCTGGACAGCATCAGCGTGCGGCTCAAGGACGGCCAACCCAGCAACGTGGTGGATGAACACGTCAACAAACTGATGCTGCAACGCCACGGCACCAAGGATTTTTTCACCAATAACCTCGACAGCATCATGCAGACCGTGCAGAAAACCAGTCGCTCGCTGGCATTGCTGCTGTCGTTGATTGCGGTGATTTCGCTGGTGGTCGGCGGTATCGGGGTGATGAATATCATGCTGGTGTCGGTGACCGAGCGTACTCGCGAGATCGGGATTCGCATGGCGGTCGGCGCCCGGCAATCGGATATTCGTCAGCAGTTTCTGGTGGAGGCGGTGATGGTCTGTCTGTTGGGCGGGGCGATCGGGATTTCGCTGTCCTACGCCATTGGCCACTTGTTTTCAGTATTTATCAAAGAATGGGAGATGGTGTTCTCGCTGGCATCGGTGCTGACAGCGGTGGTTTGCTCGACGCTGATCGGCGTTGTGTTTGGTTTTGTGCCGGCGCGCAATGCTTCACGGCTTGATCCGATCGAGGCGTTGGCCCGCGACTGATGGTACTCACCGAATTCCTGTAGGCGCAGCCTTCGGCAGCTCCTACAGGTGGGATTTTTGTCAGGCCGCCGTGGAAGCCGAAGTTTCCTGCGGCGAATACATCCAGCGCATCAACGAATGCCGCCCGCTGATCCCCAACTTGATCGCCGCGCGCTTGAGATAGCTCTCTACCGTGTTGACCTTCAACTGCAATTGCTCGGCCAGCTCCGGCGCAGTACGTCCTGCAAGCAGGCCGATGCACACTTCGGTTTCACGATTGGACAGACTCAACCCCAATTGCTGCAAGCGTTCATTGAAGCGCGCCCGCAGGGTTTCCAGTCCCGTGCCCTCGGCAGCTTCGCCCGGGTTTTCTGCACAAGGGTTGGCTGGCTGGAGTGCATCGATGTGCTTTTCCACCATCGGCAACAGAACCGGGGAGATGTCCTGCAACAGGCTGCGCTCCTGCGCGGAGAAGCGTTGCGACTGGCCGTTGCGGTATACCGAAATCACGTAGCGGTAACCGTCCTTGCGCCGGGTCAGGTGCAGTTGCGAAGCCTCGGCGGCGGTCGATGATTCCGGATTAGGCAAATCGTCGACCGCCGCGACACTGTGGTCGGAAAATACCGTTTCGGCCAACAACGCCGGCTCTTTCATGGGTTCCGGTTCACTGCGGGTCGCGGTGCGGCCCACCGGTTCAACACGCATCTGGCGGATGTGCGTGGCATCGACTGCCAGTTGAGTGAGGATCAGGTCATGCAGCATGCGCGGGAAATGACGGCTACCGGTGCTGGCGATGACTTTGCCGATGTGAGGGAACAGGTATGAATTCATTTACATCATCCATGAGTTTGCGGGGGCTAACACTCCTGCGACTTTGTCGACGATGTCCTTGAGCGACGAAAATTGCAGAAATTGGTTCTTATCCTAGTACAACGTTTGAGCGACGGTTTAATGAAGGCGTTATTAGCTCATAACCGGAGCCGTTGAGCACCAACGGTTTCTGCCCTGTTGCTTGGCCTGGTACAGGCAGGTATCCGCCGATTTCAGCAAGGTGGCAGGCGTGACCGTGTCATCGACCGGATGACGCGTGGTAATCCCGGCACTGGCCGTGACATAGCCCAAAGGGTGCCTGGCGTGTTCCATTCTGAGCGAGCGTATGGTTTGCAGAATATCTTCGGTCACCTGAATCGCTCCATCGCTATCGGTATTGGGTAACAGCACGGTGAACTCCTCGCCGCCGTAGCGCACGGCCAAGTCACCCGGACGCTTGACCGCTTGTTGGATCGCGCGTCCGACCGCGCTCAGGCAGTCATCTCCGGCGGCATGTCCGTATTGGTCGTTGTAGCGTTTGAAGTAGTCGACATCGAGCATGATCAGCGAGAGTGCCGAGCCTTGGCGCCGGGCCAGACGGACTTCATCGGCCAGCGCATTGTCCAGTCGGCGCCGGTTGCCAAGTCCGGTGAGGCTGTCGGTCAGCGCCATGTCGCGCATGGTCTGGTGGGCGTGGCGGATTTCCCGCTCCATCGCCATGCGCTGGCGCAGTTGGCTCAGTACGATGAGGCCGAAGCAAGTCAGCACCAGGATCAGAAACACCAGCACGAAGCCGTTTTTCAGCAAGTCCTGGCGCCATGGTTCGATGATCGATTCCTGGGAAAGCCCGGCCTCCACCACCAGCGGATAAGTGCTGAGGGCGCGATAGCCGTACAGACGTTCGGTGTCGTCGATGACGGCGCGCACTTGCGCGATGCCCACATTGGAGTTGGGCAGGTAGGTCTTGAATATCTCGCTGTTGGCCAGGCTCTTGCCGATCACTGACGCAATGAACGGGCGGCGCACGAGGATTGTGCCGTCACGTTTGGCCAACACCAGCGCGCCTTTGTCGTCGATCCTGAAGTCGCCGTAGTAGTCGACGAAATAGCTCACTTTGATCGTGCCCAGCAGTACACCGGCGAACGAGCCATCGGGATTATTCAGGCGGCGCGAGATGGGAATGATCAGGTCGTGGGTGGAGCGGCTTTCGACCACCTCGCCAATGCGCACTTGCCGATCGTCATGGGTGCGGTGGTACTGGAAATAATCGCGGTCGGCGTTATTAGCAGTCTCGGGCGTGACCTCCTTGTCGGTCACGATCCACTGTCCGTCAGGCCCGTAGATAAACAAGCCGTGCAACTGCGGCATGATTGTCGATTGCTGCACCAGCAGTTTGTGAATGCGCGGCACATCGAGGTTTTGCAGACCATCGCCTTCGATCCGTTCGCTGAGGGCCGCCGTCAGCACATCCATTTGCCGAATGGTGTCTTCGGCATGTTGAGCCGTCGCGCGGGTCAGGTTGGTAACTGAGTCGCGCGCGGAGGCGAAAGCGGCGCGATAGTCGCGCCATGTCCGCCAGCTCTCGACTGCCAGAAAGGCAACGACCACCACCAGCATGAAACTGACCGTGAGGCGAAAAGTCGATCCCGCCCTCACGGCTTTCAGGGCAGCGGGGGAGGTGAGCTTGTCAGCGTTCCGCTCTGGCGGGTGGCGTCCGAGCATGAACATCTCCTTGGTTTCGATTCAACGTAATGCATGGCAACAGTATGACAAGGATCGCCAGGAAGGTCGGGTTGTTGTCAGAGCAAGATTCAGTATGAATTGATTGTCTCTTCTGAGTTGACGGAGAAACGCTTTTCAGCCGATTTATCCCGTTTCAGTGTCTCAGTAATCTGTGCCCATCTTGAACGCAAACGAACTTCCACAATTACAAAGGGACGCACAGATGAACACTCCAACCTACAACCGCCTGAACAAAGACGACGCCGTAGTTCTGCTGGTCGATCACCAGACCGGTTTGATTTCTCTGGTACAGGACTTCTCGCCGAACGAGTTCAAGAACAACGTGCTGGCGCTGGCCGATCTGGCCAAGTTCTTCGAACTGCCGACCATCCTCACCACCAGTTTCGAACAAGGCCCGAACGGCCCGCTGGTACCGGAGCTGAAAGAGATGTTCCCCGACGCGCCGTACATCGCTCGCCCCGGCCAGATCAACGCATGGGACAACGAAGACTTCGTCAAGGCAATCAAGGCCACCGGCCGCAAGCAGATCATCATTGCCGGTGTAGTGACGGATGTGTGCGTAGCGTTCCCGACCCTGTCGGCGCTGGCGGAAGGGTTTGATGTGTTCGTGGTGACCGATGCCTCCGGCACCTTCAACACCACCGTGCAACAAGCCGCGTGGAACCGCATGACCCAGGCCGGCGCACAGATGATGAACTGGTTCTCGGTGGCCTGTGAGCTGCACCGCGACTGGCGCAACGACATTGAAGGGCTGGGTAACTTGCTGTCGCAGCGAATTCCGAACTACCGCAATTTGATGAATGGCTATGCGGCGCTGACCGCTCAGCAGAAGTAAGCCAACGCTGCAATGCCAGAAGCCTGCCCTTAAAAGCAGGCTTTTGCCCGTTGAAGTCTGAATCCACATTCCAGTGGCGATTCATCGGGAAGTCATGCTATTCGAGAGGCATCACCCGATACGTTTTGTAGAGCTGCTGAACCTCGGGATCATCCAGACTCTGGTACGAAATGCCGTCCTTATCCAAACCATCCAGTCCTTTTATGCCGCCAATCATTTCCGGCCATTCCTCACGGGTGGTGATATCGATGATGAAAGGCGCCAGGTAGCTATCCAGATGGCCGTGAAACGGATCTCGAATCTCGTCGCTGAGTGCCCGCAAATAGTCATCCTTGCTCGTCTTTGACCAATCGATGGCGAATCTGGTCCGAAAGCACAGCTCCATGTAAATGAGCAGGATGGTGCGGCCATTGCCATCGAGAAAAGGGTGCGCAGAAGCCAACTGGCCCATTACCTCGCCAGGCCGAGTCCGGAAGCGTTTCTTGTTTGCCGCAAGTTCAAGCGCGTATTCGACCGACCTTTTGATAAGGTCGGGACGCTCAAATATCGTGTGATGAGGATCATCCTTCGTTCCCTTGAAAACCGCCAAATGGGGGACCAGTTCATTCCTGTCTTTCCCCGCCCAAGGATAAAAACCGGAGAAAAGGATTTCGTGTGTTTTGAGGACTGTGTTGTAGTCGATAGGCTTCTTCCTGGCGAGATAGGCAAGAGCGTCGTCGATGCTGGCTTCGAAGGAGAGGTGCTCAGACTCTTTTACTTCAATGGGGTCTTTGAGTTTGAGCGAGTTTTGAAGATAACCTTCAGTCTCGAAATCGCCGAAGGGGTCGAAAGTCATGCGCTGATCTGCTTTTTACAACGCCTTTTTTCCTGCAGGTAGCGCCCTTGAAAGGCCATGAGCTCTGTCTTGCTCAGTACGCCTTTTCTTTTGAGGTTGACGAGCATTTGCTCAACACTGTCCAGTTCCACGACATCACCGGCCAAGCGCGTAATCGTAACGGCCATGTGGCTCAGGCTGTCGCGGTCGGCGGTAATCTCATGTTCTTTGGCGAGCTGGCGAACTTCAGACGCAACGCTGTCAGTGGCTGATCTAGTCATTTGGAACCCCTCATATACTCTTTCAGAGCATAGCATGGCGTCGTTTCCGTAATCGCTCCGGTGAGCACTCGGTGGCAGAACCTGGACAAACTCTCGGTGCAAACCACTCTTCAACATTGTCTCTTCTGAGTTGACGGAGAAACGCTTTTCAGCCGATTTATCCCGTTTCAGTGTCTCAGTAATCTGTGCCCATCTTGAACGCAAACGAACTTCCACAATTACAAAGGGACGCACAGATGAACACTCCAACCTACAACCGCCTGAACAAAGACGACGCCGTAGTTCTGCTGGTCGACCACCAGACCGGTTTGATTTCTCTGGTACAGGACTTCTCGCCGAACGAGTTCAAGAACAACGTGCTGGCGGTGGCCGATCTGGCCAAGTTCTTCGAACTGCCGACCATCCTCACCACCAGTTTCGAACAAGGCCCGAACGGCCCTCTGGTACCGGAGCTGAAAGAGATGTTCCCCGATGCGCCTTACATCGCTCGCCCAGGCCAGATCAACGCCTGGGACAACGAAGACTTCGTCAAGGCGATCAAGGCCACCGGCCGCAAGCAGATCATCATTGCCGGTGTGGTAACAGATGTTTGCGTAGCGTTCCCGACCCTGTCGGCACTGGCGGAAGGGTTTGATGTGTTCGTGGTGACCGATGCCTCCGGCACCTTCAACACCACCGTGCAACAAGCCGCGTGGAACCGCATGACCCAGGCCGGCGCACAGATGATGAACTGGTTCTCGGTCGCCTGTGAGCTGCACCGCGACTGGCGCAATGACATCGAAGGGCTGGGTAACTTGCTGTCGCAGCGAATTCCGAACTATCGCAATTTGATGAATGGCTATGCGGCGCTGACCGCTCAGCAGAAGTAAGCCGACGCTGCAATGCCAGAAGCCTGCCCTTAAAAGCAGGCTTTGGTTTTTTCTGCAGTTGGAAAGTCCAATCCTGGCGACGACCCGGAAGCGCAATATCGGGCGCAGCGATGCCTGCGAGTCGTTGCCTGAGGCAGCCTCAATCCAGTTTGGCGGACATCAAGCTGCCGACGCGCGAAACCAGTGTGTCGACGGCAAAGGGCTTGGTCAGCACTTGCATGCCCGGCCCGAGTTGGCCGCTGCCGATAACGGCGTTTTCGGCGTAGCCGGTAATGAACAAGGTCTTCAGTTTTGGGCGGATTTCCCGGCCCGCATCGGCCATCTGTCGCCCGTTCATACCGCCGGGCAATCCGACATCAGTGATGAGCAAATCGATGTGTGCGCTGGAGCGTAATGCTTCCAGTCCCTCGACGCTGTCGGCCGCTTCCAGGAGGGTGTAGCCGAGTTCGCTGAGTACGTCTATGAGCAACATCCGCACTGTCGGCTCGTCGTCGACAATCAGGATGGTTTCCCCTGCTTTTGCCAGAGGCGTTGTCGTGCTGTGAGTGGCATCGTGATTTTGCAGCGCCTCCCCGCGATACCGAGGCAAGTAGATGCACATCGTGGTGCCTTGGCCTACTTTCGAATGCACCCGCACCTGACCACCGGATTGCTTGGTGAACCCGTAGATCATCGACAGCCCCAGGCCGGTGCCTTGGCCGAGCGGCTTGGTGGTGAAAAACGGGTCGAAGGCTTTCGCGATGACGTCAGCGCTCATGCCAGTGCCGGTATCAGTGACACATAGACAGAGGTATTCCCCCTCGGGCATGTCCAGAGCACGGGCGGTCTCGAACGCCATTGTTCGATTGGCCGTCTCGACCGTGATTCTTCCGCCATCGGGCATGGCATCGCGGGCGTTGATGCACAGATTCAGCAGGGCGTTTTCCAGTTGGCTGGCGTCGACAAGGGCCGGCCAGAGATCGGGTGCGGCGACGGTATTCAAACGTATGCTCGGGCCGACGGTGCGCTGGATCAGTTCGGTCACCCCGGCGATCAGGGTGTTCACATCCGTTGGCCGTGGATCGAGGGTCTGGCGTCGGGAGAAGGCCAGCAGGCGATGGGTCAGGGCCGCGGCGCGTTTAGTCGCGCCCTGGGCGGTGACCAAGTACTTGTCGACCTCCTTCAGGCGGCCTTGAGCGATGCGTTTTTCTATCAGTTCCAGGGCGGCCGAGATGCCGGCGAGAAGATTGTTGAAGTCATGGGCCAGGCCGCCGGTCAGTTGGCCGACCGCTTCCATTTTTTGTGATTGGCGCAATTTCTCTTCGGCTTGCATGAGATCGGCTGTGCGTGCCAATACACGCTGTTCCAGAGTTTCGTTGAGCGCGCGCAATTCGGCGTTGGCGCGGTCGCGCTCCGCCTCGACATTGCGCCGATCCTCAACATCAATGAGCACACCGGGAAAGCGCAGCGGGGTGCCGTTGTCGGCGCATTCGACGCGACCGTTGGCCTCGATCCAGTTGTATTTCCCGTCGGCGCGGCGCACCCGGTATTGATGGGAGTAGGCGCCGCCGCGGGCAATCGCTTCATTGATCGCACCGGTGAGCCCCTCTCTGTCATCGGGGTGTACGGTCATCACCACTTGTTCCAGGGTCAGGCCGTCGCGGCCCAATGCGGGATCAAGGTCAAAAACCCTGGCGAAGGACTCATCCACAGTGAAGCGATCGGTCGGCAGATCCCAGTGCCAGGTACCGATAATGGCGCCGGCCGCGAGGGCGAGTTGCACGCGCTCGACGTTTTCCCGCGCTACCGCTTCGCTGATCCGCAAGCGCTCTTCGGCGTCTCGGCGTGCGGTGACGTCGCTGAAGAAAATCGCGATCTGGCGATCGGCAGGGTCACCGACCCGCACTGCACGCACATCGAACCAGCGTTCAAACGTATTGGCGTAATTCTCGAAGTTTGCCGGCTCGCCGGTCTTGGCCACGTGTCCGTAAGTCTCGAACCAGAACTTCTCAAGGTTAGGGGCGAACTCTGTGACCCATTTACCCCGCAGGTTGACGCCGCACTGACGTTCGAACGCCGGGTTGGCCTCGACGAAACAATAATCCACGGGGTGGTCGTCGGCGTCGAATTTGACTTTGACGATGGCGAATGCGGCCTCGATGGTTTCCAGAATGGTACTGAAGCGCGCCTCACTATTGGCGAGCGCCGCTCGGCTGGCTGCAAGCTGCTGGGCCATCTCCGGTGTTGCTACTGCGCTGCTCTCCAGAGCCAGGCGCAGGCGCATCACCTCTGCCTCAAGCTCCTCGCGAGTAAGATGCTTCAGAATTTCCACCACAGGGGCCTTCTTGATTTTTGTTTGAATTCATTCAACGCGGTTCAATCGAACACTGGGAATCCTCACATTGACACGCCGTCTGATGGTTAAGTTGCACCCGCACAGGAGGGGGAAGCCCGTTTTATAACGCCTCGCCGGCATCCAGTGTGGCGAGCAGCTTCTCGCCTCGCTGCCAAAGCGCCTGCTGCTTGGCCTCAGGCATGCGGTCGAGGTTTTTGTACATCATGCCCATACGCTGATTGCTGCGTAAAAGATCGCCATGGCGCATCAGAAAATGCCAGTACAACGCATTGAAAGGGCATGCGTTGTCAGCAGTGCTTTCGCTAACCTTGTAAGCACAGCCGCGACAGTAGTCAGACATTCGATTGATGTATTGGCCGCTGGCGCAGTAAGGCTTGGAACCGAGATAACCTCCGTCAGCGTGCATGACCATGCCCAAGGTGTTGGGCAATTCCACCCAATCAAACGCATCCATATAGATGGCCAGATACCACTCGCAGATCTGGCTCGGCGCGATGCCGGCGAGCAACGCAAAATTCCCCGTGACCATCAGCCGCTGGATATGGTGAGCATAGGCGTGTTTCAGGCTTTGGCCGATTGCCTGACGCATGCAGTTCATTTTCGTTTCGCCAGTCCAGTAGAATTCCGGCAATGGGCGCTTGTTACCAAATGAATTGCCTTGGGCATAGTCAGGCATCTTCAGCCAGTAAACACCGCGCACGTATTCGCGCCAGCCGATCAGTTGACGAATGAATCCCTCGGCGGCATTCAGCGCAACGCTGCCTGACCAGTAAGCCGACTCCACGTCACTGCACATCTGACGCAAATCCAGCAGTCCGATATTGAGCGCAGCGCTGATGCGCGCATGGAACAGAAAGGGTTCATCGCTGGCCATGGCATCCTGATAATCGCCGAACCCGGCCAGGCCATAATCGAGGAAGTAACGCCACAGTGATTGGGCGTCGGCGTGGGTCACTGGATAGTTGAAATCGTCCAGAGAACCGTAGTGGTGGCTGAAGCGTGCTTTGACCAGCGTAAGGACTTCGAGGGTGATGGCGTCGTTGGAAAAACCCGCCGGGTAGGGCGCGTTCACTCCCTTGGGCAAGGCTTTGCGGTTTTCGGCGTCAAAGTTCCAGGCGCCGCCGACCGGCGTACCGTCGCCATTGATCAACAGCCCGCTCTTGCGGCGCATCTCGCGGTAGAAAAACTCCATACGCAGCTGCTTTTTGCCGGCCGCCCACGCACTGAATTCCGTTCGACTGCACAGAAAACGCGTATCGGCATGCCAATGAATGGCTGGATCACAGTCCCTGAGAGACTGCTCCAGACGCCAGTCGCCACATTCAGTGACGTGCAGCTCTTCCGGTTGCAGAAGTGCCTGCCAGCGACCTAATTCACTCGGCACCGATCCGCTGTTGTGCGGATCATCAAGGGTGACGTACTCCACACGTACGCCTCTGGCTTGCAACGCCTTGGCGAAATGACGCATGGCGCTAAAGATCAGGGCAATCTTTTGTGGGTGATGAGTCACATGGCTGGCTTCTTCCATCACCTCGACCATGAGCACCGCATCCCGTTCGGGATCGAGCCCTTGCAATGAGGCCAGGTCAAACGAAAGCTGATCACCGAGGATCAGGCACAGGCGATTGACCTTGCTCATTCGGAACAGTCCAGCAGCGTCCGCTTCATCAAGTTGCTGTCAGCGAAAAAGGCAGCCGCAACTCTTCGACCGGGCCTGAATCCCGGCCGCACATTTCGTCGTGGACACATTGCTGCACCAACACGCAGGGAAACGCCGGAACGGTTTGCAGCAAGTCCCGCAGATGACTGATTGAGCGCAGTCGCATGGGTTTTGCCGCATCGTCGAGCAAAGTGAAATGGCCGTGATCCATGCGGATGCGCGCCAGATAAAAGCCACCTTCGAGCGACAGCAGTTCCAGTTCACGTATTTCGCTATTGGCAGCGCGTTCGGTGAGGGTTTGCAGATTCATCAATCACTCCTTGCCTACCAGGGTAGGCGTTCTCCGTCGTAGGCAAAGAAATGGCCGCTGTCTGACGGCGTCAGCCGGTCGATCAGGGTCAATAATTCGTGGCTGGCAACGCTGGCCGGGCGGGCCGCCGATGCACCGCGAAAAGGTTGCGACAGCGCCGAAACGACTGTGCCGGGATGCAGGCTCAGCAAGCGACTGTGAGGGCGAGTGCGGGCCAGTTCGATGGCCGCGGTTTTGATCAGCATGTTCAGCGCGGCTTTGGAGGCGCGATAGGCGTACCAGCCGCCCAAACGGTTATCGTCGATGCTGCCGACCTTGGCCGAGAGCATCGCCATCGCGCCTTGGGGATCTAGCAGTGGCAGGAAGTAGCGCAAGACCATCGCCGGCCCCAGCGTGTTTACTTGAAACACTGCCTGGAGCGCGTCGTGTTCCATCGCGCTGTAGCTTTTTTCCGGCTTGATCGCATCGCGATGCAGCAGGCCGGCGGCATGTACGATCAGTTGATAAGGCGCTTCTGTCGCCAGTTCCGCGGCGGCGCTGGCAATTGTCTCTGGCCGTTCCAGATCCAGCGGGGGATCCGTTTTACGCCCCAGTTCACGAACACCTGCACATCGAGAGTCCTGCTTCAGCCACTCGCAGAACGCAGCGCCGAGTGCGCCACTGGCGCCGATGACCAGGGCGCGGTAGCCGTCACCCAGTGAAGTCATCGTGAGCGAGTCGGTCATTGATTGTCTCCCGCACTCTGGCGACGGAAGAACAATGTCACTTGGCCGATCTCGACACCGAACTTGGACATGGTGGTGCGATTGATCAAGGTGTCTTCGTCCATCAAGTACATCCAGTCGTCCATGCTCACTTCATAAACGGAGCCATCGACCGGCAGGCTCAAGATGTAGCGCCAACGCAGCGCGTTGCCGGCAACTTCACCCTTCGCCTCACCGACCACATCGCCGGCGCGGCCGCGCCATTTGCCCGCACCTTCCGGGGTCAGGGTCCAGACGCGACGCTCGCGAGTGCCGTCGCTATAGAGAAAACGCTCGTCGAGAATCAGGTTGTTACCCTCGCGGCGACTCTCGATGTTCACCTCGAAGCGCTTGACGACTTCGCCAGAGCGTTTTTGAAACATCCCCCAGGCTTTGACGGGTTTGCTAAAAAACTTCTCCAGGTTGAAGGCCGGTTGCTGGTCGGCATAGTGCCCGACCTCAACGCTGCCACAGCTCGACAGGCTGAGCACCAGAGCCAGTAAAACCAAAAAACGGGTCATTGTTTTTACTCCCTGAATACACAGGTCGAGGTGGAGGACATTCCACAAAAGTGCTTGTACAGCTATCTATGCTTGTACAGGTTTAATGGCGTATTTGACTCGACAAACCGCCAACGAAATCACTTTCATCGGCTGATCAGTTGGAGGAACTCCTGACGCGTGCTAGAGGACTCTCGAAAGGCACCGAGCATGACCGATGACGTCATGACCGAATTCTGCTTTGCCACACCGCGCATCATCATGCACATGTGCCGGGCCTCAATGACCACGGCTACACCCGCAGCATCGGTAATTTGCTGGATCGCATCGGCGATCTGTCTGGTCAGGTTTTCCTGGATCTGCAAGCGGCGCGCGAACATATCGACCACCCGGGCCACTTTCGACAGCCCCAGCACCCGGCCAGTCGGGATGTAGGCCACGTGGGCCTTGCCGATGAAGGGCAGCATGTGGTGTTCGCACAGTGAATAAAGCTCGATGTCGCGAACGATGACCATTTCATCGTTCTGTGACTCGAACAGCGCGCCATTGATGATGCCTTCCAGGTTCATCGAGTAGCCGTCGCACAGGTACTGCATGGCTTTGGCTGCACGCTTGGGCGTGTCCCGCAGGCCTTCGCGGTCGGGGTTTTCACCGACGCCGAGAAGAATTTCACGGTAATGGTTGGCTAATGATTCAGTCATTCGGATTTCTCGCGGCGTTGCGACAGGATAGGAGTGCGGCAACTGCTGTGGCTGTCGTGACAACGACGGCTGCCGTCCGGGTGAGGCAGCCAGGCCAAGTGAGGACGCAGGTGGCAGAACAAGCGATAAGCAATGGCAAACAAAGGCCGGGTCAAACGCCAGCTCAGGGGGGCGACCCAGACGCCAAGCCCTGCGGCTCGCCAGCTCCATAGCGTAGCGTCGAGGCCTTTTACCCAGCGTCCATCGTCGAATCGTGCATGCAGTGAGGATTGCATTTGCTTAAGCGTGAACCCCAGTGCGGCTGGATCGAAGTCCTCATGGCTAAGGTCAACGAAGCGCAGGCGTGTTTCGACGGCGTGTTGGCGTAACAGCTTGATTTCTCGCGCACAGAGCGGGCATTCACCGTCAAAGTAAAGCGTCAGTGGCCACGGCTCTAAGTTGTACATTGCGGCATGCCTTGTATAGGCTTTTTATAAAGATAGGCCGAAAAAATCGAGCTGACAATGGAGCGCCATTCTTTTTGTGAAGATAGGAAGTCGTTACATCCAGGCGCCCCACGGAACCGGGAGCGGATTGGGCGGCGCAAAGCAGCGCTCCCGCAAGAGCGGGAGCACTGTTTCGGGCTCTTTGCGTCAGGCGAGGTAGGCCGGGTAATCCACGTACCCTTCGGCATTGCCGCCATACACCGTGGCCGGGTTCAGCGCGTTCAGCGGCCAGTCATTGGCGATCCGCGCGGGCAGGTCCGGGTTGGCCATGAACGGGCGGCCGAAGGCGACAAAGTCTGCCAGGCCAGAATCGAGCAACTGCGCACCGGATTGCGCGTTGTAGCGTCCGGCGTAAATGATCGCGCCGCTGAAGGTGTCGCGCACCGCTTGGCGAAAGGTTTGCGGCATGGCGGGTGCATTGTCCCAGTCCGCTTCGGCGATCGACAGATAGGCAATGCCTACCTCTTCCAGCACTTTGATCGCCTCAATGTAAGTGGTGTGCGGATCTTCCTCGACCAGGCCCAGGTAAGTCCGCGCTTCATCGGTGGTGCTGAACAGCGGCGCGAAACGTACGCCGACTTTCTCCTTGCCGATGCACTCGGCGACACCGGCTACCACTTCGCGCAGAAAACGCAGGCGATTTTGCAACGAACCACCGTACTGATCGGTGCGCAGATTGCTGTGGGCGGAGATGAACTGGTTGACCAGATAGCCGTTGGCGCAGTGCAGTTCGATGCCGTCGAACCCGGCGTCCATCGCGTTGCGTGCAGCCTGAATGTAGAGCTGAATCAGTTCCTGCACTTCATCGGTGGTCAACGCGCGAGGAGCGGACGGCGATACCAGCTCACCCGCGCCAGGCGCGGTTTCGATGAACACGCTGACTCGGTCGGTAGACACTGCGGACGCTGATACAGGTGCCGCGCCTTCGGGCTGCAACGCGGTGTGGGAAACCCGGCCCACATGCCACAACTGGGCGAAGATCATGCCATCGACGGCATGCACGGCCTCGGTGACTTTGCGCCAGCCGGCGATTTGCTCAGGTGTGTGAATGCCCGGGGTCCAGGCGTAACCCTGGCCACGCGGTTCGATCTGTGTGCCTTCGGTGACGAGCAAACCGGCGCCGGCACGCTGCTGGTAATACTCGGCCATCAGCTCGTTGGCGATGTTGCCCGGTTGCGTGCTGCGCTGGCGGGTGAGGGGCGGCAGAACGATGCGGTTTTTCAGGGTGTGAACGCCCAGTTTGGCGGGCTTGAAGAAGCTGCTGTTGTTCATGGAGTTGACCTTGATAAATGTCTGCAATCCGGTCGTTTATTAGACCAGTCGACTAGTTGATGAGCGAAAAAAAACACCGTGCAAGCCGCACACGGTGTCTGGAGTTGTAAAAGGCTTAGCCGAGCATCTTCAGCAGTTTCTCGGCGACAGCGGCGGAGCTTGCCGGATTCTGTCCGGTGACCAGTTGCCCGTCAGCCACCACATACACCTGCCAGTCGGCGACTTTGGAATAACGCCCGCCGAGACGCTGGAACTCGTCTTCGATGAGGAAAGGCACCACTTCCGTCAAACCGACCGCCGCTTCTTCGGCATTGGTGAAGCCCGTCACTTCGCGGTTTTGAATCAGCGGTTTGCCGTCGGCATTCAGGACGTGACGCAGCACACCCGGTGCATGGCAGACAAATCCGTGGGGCTTGTTGGCACGGTCGAAAGCTTCGATCAACGCGATCGACTGCTTGTCTTCGGCCAGGTCCCACAGCGGGCCGTGGCCACCCGGGTAGAACACGGCATCGAAATCATCAGCGCTGACATCGGCCAGACGCCCGGTGTTGGCCAGTACCTGTTGCGTCGCCGGGTCATTGCGAAAGCGCTCGGTTTCTGCGGTTTGTGCATCTGGCTCGTCGCTTTTCGGATCGAGCGGTGGCTGGCCGCCGGCCGGCGAAACCACGGTGATCTGTGCACCGGCATCCTTGAAGGCGTAGTAGGGCGCGGCGAATTCTTCGAGCCAGAAACCGGTTTTCTTGCCGGTGTTGCCGAGTTGATCGTGGGAAGTCAGAACCATCAGGATTTTCATAAAGCACCCTTGCATTGATCAGGTGTTATCGAAGCGCGACGGATTCGCACGTTGGGGACACCCGGTGATGTTTGTCGGGACACAGCATAGATTCCAATTAGACCAGTCGTCTAGTAATTTTTTTGCCTGTGGGTTTTTAGACCTCGGGTGTGGCAAACTCGCATTTCTTCGAAATATACGACTGGTCTATTGTTTGGTATTTAGCGCCCCATGAAAGCGACCTACGACGATACTCGCCAACACTTGCTCGACACGGGTCACCGGATGATGGCCGAGAAGGGCTTCACCAGTGTTGGCCTGAACGAGATCCTGCAAACCGCAGGTGTGCCCAAAGGCTCGTTCTATCACTACTTCAAATCCAAGGAACTCTACGGACAGGCCTTGCTTGAGGATTACTTTGTCTGTTACCTCGCCGACATGGAGCAGCGCCTGACTCTGCCAGGGCTGAACGCCTATGAGCGGCTGATGGATTACTGGCAGGGCTGGCAGAACCGTTGCACTCTTGAAGGGCATGGTGACGAATGTCTGGTGGTCAAGCTCAGTGCCGAAGTGGCCGACTTGTCCGAGTCCATGCGCCTCACATTGCGAGATGGCGCCGAACGGGTGGTGGCCCGCATTACCCAGTGCATCGAACAGGGCCAGGCTGAAAAAAGCCTGCCTGCGGGAGACGCCCGGCACTTGGCTGAAACCCTGTATCAACTGTGGTTGGGCGCCAGCCTGCTAAACAAACTGCAGCGCACGGGGCAGTCGCTGAACACCTCGATGGCGACGACCAAGCAGCTGCTGGGTGTTTAACGCGGCGTTCACGGTTAAATCACCGCCCATTCATCGCGATATTGCAGGAGGAAATCCACGAACGCCCGCACGCGTTGGGGAACGTAGCGACCGTGCGGGTACAGCAAGGTGTATGGCCGGGAACGACCTTTATAGGGCTGAAGAACCTCGACGAGACGGCCGTCTGCCAGTTCCTGTTCGACAATGAACTTGTAGGTCTGGAACAGTCCCGCGCCGTTTCTGGCCAGCGTCACACCGCCGAGCACATCGTCAGAACAGGAGTAGCCTCCGTCGGAGTACACCTCACGATCCGTGCCATCCTCCAGAAACAGCCACGAAATTTTTCGCCCGCTGCTGGGCAACTCAAACTGGATGCACTCGTGCTGATCCAGGTCTTCCAGGGTTTTCGGCATGCCGGCCTTGTGCAGATAGTCGGGCGAGGCGACCACCACCAGCTTCGCGTCTTCCAGCAAGCGCGCGATCATGGTCGAGTCCGGTTGCGCCCGAACCCGGATCGCCAGATCGTAGCCTTCCGCGACGAAGTCGATGTTGCGATTGCCCAAGTGAATATCCACGGAGACTTCGGGATAGAGCGCGCGAAACTTTGGCAACAGCGGCAGAATGCGGTGATGCCCGTAAGTGGTCGGCACACTGATGCGTAACTGCCCCGAAGGTGTCGTCTGCGCGCCCATGACTTCTTGCTGGGCTTCAACCAGTTGCGTCAGTGCCTGACTGCATTGCTCGAAAAACTTTCTTCCCGCTTCGGTCAATCGAATGCTGCGCGTCGTTCGGGTAAACAGGCGCGAACCCAGCCTCTGCTCCATGCGCAGAATCGACCGGCTCACCGCTGCCGGTGTTACCCCGGCCAGTTGGGCGGCAGCCGTGAAGCTACCGGCCTCGGCGGCGAGGCAAAAGAGCTCGATACTGCCCAACTGCAAGTCATCAAAGTGGCGCTTCATAATCGATTACACCGAGAATCAACGGACATTTCATTCGGGTGTGTACCACATGAAAAGGCACCGCCGGTATAGGCCGGCGGTGCTTTTTCATGTCGTAAACAAAACGTCTGGATCAATGACCTGCACTCTGGCCCCCGTCGACGTGAAGGATTTCGCCGGTCACGAAGTTCGCGGTGTCCAGATAAAGGATCGCTTGAACGATGTCATCAATTTCGCCCATGTGGCCAACCGGGTGCAGGTTGCCCAGTGCTTCGTGAGTCTCGACGCCATGCATCGGGGTCTTGATGATGCCTGGTGACACGGCGTTGACCCGAATGCCGCGCTTGGCATACTCGATGGCCAGCGATTTGGTCGCAGCGTTGATGCCACCCTTGGTCAGCGAGGCCAGCACCGACGGTACGCCGTCAATCGCATGATCCACCAGGCTGGTGGTGACGCTGACGATGTGTCCGCTGTTGTGCTTCTCCATCTCGGCAATGGCCAGTTGGGAGATGTGGAAGAAGCCGCTCATGTTGGTGGCCACGACCTGAGCGTAATCTGCTTTGCTGTACTCGGTGAACGGCTTCGCCACGAAGATACCGGCATTGTTGACCAGCGTATCGATACGGCCGAAGCGTGCAACGGCTTCGCGGATAACGCGCTCGGCGGTTTCAGGGTCAGCAATGTCGCCAGCGACGGTCAGAATATCCGGGTCTGTAGACGGTTTGATCGAGCGGGAAGTGGCGACCACCTGATAGCCGCGATCACGGAAACCCTTTACCAAACCTGCGCCAATGCCTTGGGATGCGCCAGTAATCACTACAACTTTATTGGACGTGCTCATGATGAATCCTCATTGAATCGAAGTTAATTGAGTAAACAAATTTGCAACTGTCAGACGTGAGCCGCGACCTGCGCTGCCTGACGTAGCGCTTGCTCGTATTCGGCGACCGATAGCGATCCGGACATGAGTTGCCGATCATTCAGAACCATCGCCGGAACCGAGTTGATGCCGCGCTGCTGGTAAAACGCTTCAAGTTCACGGACTTCGCGACTCAACTCATCGGATGCCAGCACTGCCTGCGCACGTTCGGTATCAAGGCCAACTTCGCCAGCCAGCGTCACCAGCGTTTCACGGTCATTCGGGTTCTTTCCGTCCGCGAAGTAAGCCCGTAACAGGACTTTCTTCAGTTCGCGCTGGAGCCCCTGTGTCGATGCCCAAAGCAACAAGCGATGGGCATCGAACGTGTTGTAAAAATGACTGCGTTTTTCCAGGTCAAAGCGAAAACCGATCTGCGCGCCGCGTTCAATGATCATTGCGTTGCGCTCGGCCACTTGCTGAGCCGTGCGGCCGTACTTGCGGATCATGTGGGCGATGGCGTTTTCACCTTCCGCCGGCATGTCCGGATTCAGCTCGAACGGTTTGTAAGTCAGCTCAACCTCGACTTCACCGGCCAGGTTCACGATCGCTTGCTCAAGTGCGGTAGCGCCCAGTGCACACCAAGGGCAGACGACATCCGAGACAAAATCGATTTTTACCGTGCGGCTCATGACGGCGAGTCCGTCAACTGTTTGCGGTACTCCGTGGTCGTCATACCGGCATAACCCCAGTTATCGGTGTCAACTTCCTCGATCACGATGTGGGTGAGTTTCGGATCCTTGTTCAGAACCCGTTCCATCGTTTCCGTGATTTCCTTGATCACCTGGGCTTTCTGCTCCCGGGTGACGCCGTCACGGGTGATACGCACGCTGATGAAAGGCATTTGAATATCTCCAGTCGCAGGCCTGTCGGGATGATGGGCTGCTGTTGGAGAGAACTTTAAGAAGTTGCTGGAGATTGATAAATGGGGCTTGAGGTACATCATTTGTGATGCGGTGTATCAAATGTAAACGGCGTGATGGCCCTGATTGCGGCACCACCCGGAGCTACAGCGAGGCCGGCGCCAACATCTGCTCGATCCACTGTGCCTGTCGCGCGACCTCTTGCACTTTCGCCTCGGGCAACGCCTGCCGGGCCCGGGAGAAGTGGCTCAGGGTCTTCTGCTTCTGGCGCAGCTTGCGTTGCCACTTGGTCAGAAACGCCGGACTGCGTGCCTGCATCTGTAACGGGCCGAAGTACAGCTCCTGGTCGGTATACGTCACTGACGCTGCACGCTCGGCAACGATGATTTCGTAGTCGAAACGGTTCTCGCGCAGCACTTCTTCGCTGAGGATGCGGTAGCGGTTATTCATCAGCCATTGGCGCAGTGGCTGCTCGCCGCCGTTGGGTTGCAGGATCAGGCGTTCCTGCCCGCTCAAGCAAGATTTGCCGCTGTCGAGGATGTCCCGAATGGTCTCGCCGCCCATGCCGCAAATAGTGATGGCGGTGACCCCGTCTTCCGGTTTGATAGCTGCCAGACCATTGGCCAGGCGCACGGTGATTCGGTGGTGCAGGTCGTTCTCGCGCACGGTACGTTCGGCTGCATGAAACGGCGTCAACGCCACCTCACCAGCCACCGCTGCTTCTACGAGACCACGGCGCATCAACGCCACCGGCAGATAGCCGTGATCCGAGCCGATATCGGCCAGCCGTGCGCCGGCAGGCACATGCGCCGCCACACGCTCCAGGCGCGTGGACAATGTCTGTTCGTTCAACGGCAACCCCTGTTCAGCACAAACCTGCGGCGCGTAAGTCCGCAAAAGGGGTGCGACTCTGGCGAGCAACACGGCGCATGTCAAATTCCGGCGACAAGGGTCACGGCACGTAGCGCTTAGACGGTCAGCGTCGCGTTATCGATCACGAAGCGATACTTCACGTCGCCCTTGAGCATCCGCTCGTAGGATTCGTTGATCTGATCAGCGCGGATCAGTTCGATGTCGGAGACGATGCCGTGCTCTGCGCAGAAATCCAGCATCTCCTGCGTCTCTGAAATACCGCCAATCATCGACCCGGCAATGGTGCGGCGCTTCATGATCAGGTTGAACACGTTGGGCGACGGATGCGGCGAGGCAGGCGCACCGACCAGCGTCAATGCACCGTCACGTTTGAGCAGAACCAGAAACGCATCGAGATCGTGTGGCGCTGCAACCGTGTTGAGGATGAAGTCGAAGCTCTTCGCGTGTGCGGCCATCTCCTCGGCATTGCGCGACACGACCACCTCGTCGGCACCCAATTGTTTCGCCGCTTCGCGTTTCGATTCGGACGTGGTGAATGCCACCACATGCGCGCCCATGGCGTGGGCCAGTTTGATGCCCATGTGACCGAGGCCGCCGATGCCGACCACTCCGACCTTTTTGCCTGGCCCGGCATTCCAGTGACGCAGCGGCGAGTAAGTGGTGATCCCCGCACACAGCAGCGGCGCGACGGCCGCGAGTTGCGCCTCTGGATGGCGGATGCGCAGCACGTAGCGTTCATGCACGACGATGTTTTGCGAGTAGCCGCCCAGCGTCCAGCCCGGTGCGTCCGGGGTCGGGAAATTGTAGGTGCCGATCATCCCGTCGCAATAGTTTTCCAGACCGGTCTCGCAGTCGTCGCAATGTTTGCAGCTGTCGACGATGCAACCGACGCCGACCAGATCGCCGACTTTGAAATCCGTGACATGTGCACCGACGGCCGAGACGCGACCGACGATTTCATGCCCCGGCACGCAAGGGAACTGCGTGCCCGCCCATTCGGCGCGTACCTGATGCAAGTCCGAATGGCAGATGCCACAGAAGGCGATGTCGATCTGCACATCGTGAGCGGCCGGCGCGCGGCGGTTGATCTGCATCGGCTCAAAGGGTTTGTCGCCAGCGTGGGCACCGTAGGCTTGTACGAGCATAAGAACGTCCTCAATGGGGTTGTCGGATGCCCATCTTTGCGGTTCTGCGCGGCAGTGGAGTAGTGCATTCCTGTGCAATGCTTGCCTGATCCTGCGGATGCTTGTGACGTTGCACCGACAGACGACCGCGAGGTTTGCAGGTAATCTGCCGCTTCGCTGACTAAAACAAACAAAAGCAGGAGTCATTGATGCAACCGATCCGTCTCGGCCTGGTGGGCTACGGCAAAATTGCGCAGGATCAACACGTCCCGGCGATCCTCGCCAATCCCGGATTCCAGTTGGTGTCTGTCGCCACGCAAGGCAAGCCCTGCGCCGGTGTAGAGAATTTTCAGTCGTTGAGCGAGTTGCTCGAAAACGGCCCGCCGGTTGATGCGATTGCGTTCTGCACGCCACCGCAAGGTCGCTTCGCTCTGGTGCAACAGGCACTGGCAGCTGGTAAGCATGTGTTGGTGGAAAAACCGCCTTGCGCCACGTTGGGTGAAGCGATGGCGTTGGTGACGCTGGCTGAACAGCAAGGCGTCAGCGCGTTGTTTGCCTGGCATTCACGCTATGCGCCGGGCATTGCCGCCGCCCGCGACTGGCTCGCCACTCGCACCCTGCAAAGCGTGCAGATCGACTGGAAGGAAGACGTGCGCAAGTGGCATCCCGGCCAGACCTGGATCTGGCAACCGGGCGGCCTGGGCGTTTTCGATCCGGGCATCAATGCCTTGTCGATCGCGACCCACTTGCTGGCGCTGCCGTTGTTCGTCGAATCGGCCGAACTGCGCGTGCCGAGTAACTGCCAGTCGCCGATTGCCGCGTCGATCAAAATGTCTGACGCGCGCCACCTCGATGTGCGCGCCGAGTTCGATTTCGACCATGGTCATGACGAACTCTGGAGCATCGAGATTCGCTGCGCCGAGGGTGTGCTGCGCCTGGATAACGGGGGCGCGGTGTTGAGTATCGACGGCGTGCGCCAAGCCGTGTCGGAGGAGGGCGAGTACGCGGCGGTGTATCGACATTTCCAGCAGTTGATTCACGACAAGGCCAGTGATCTGGATCTGCAGCCGTTGCGGTTGGTGGCGGATAGTTTCTTTGTGGGGAGTCGGGTGGCGGTTGAGGCGTTTTACGACGCCTGATCCCGACGTACCCCATCGAAAGCCTGCGCTGAGAGCAGGCTTTTTTATCAGAAGCGAGAAAGCGCGTAAGGCTCGATACTCGGCAAACCGATCGATGGATTCAGCGCTGTCGCAGAGGCCATCCCCACAACCATCTCCGCCGTCACCGCCGCCTGCGTCAGCCCCAGATGCTGATGCCCAAAAGCAAGCAGCACTTTGCCCCCGCACACCTGATCAATCACTGGCAGCGAATCCGGCAACGACGGTCGAAAGCCCATCCACGGGGTCGCCGCCTCAGCACTCAGATCCTTGCGAAACAAACCCTTGCTCAACCGATGCAATTGCCACGCGCGCTCCATGCTCGGTGGCCGCTCCAGCCCGGCGAACTCGACGGTGCCCGCCAATCTCAAGCCATCGGACATTGGCGTCATGATGAACTTGCGTTCCAGCGAGGTGACAGGGAAGGGCAGGCGGTTGTGTTCGGCGGGCAGCATCAGGTGATAACCGCGTTCTGTGTCCAGCGGCACTTTCTTGCCCGTGAGCGCGGCGGTGAGTTTTGCCGAGTGCGCACCGCAGGCGATCAATACGCGGCTCGCGGTCAGATCGCCGGTTTTGGTGATCAGGGAAACACCGCTGGCCTGCACATACCCGCCCTGAACCTGTTCCTTCACAAAGCTCACGCCGCCGGCCTTTGCTGCCTCGACCAGCTCGCACACCACGCGATACGGATCGATGAAATGCCCGGTGCTCGGAAAGAACAGGCCGCCCTGAATCTGTTCGCTAAGTTGCGGCGCGGTTTCCCGTACAGCGCCGGCCTGCCAGAAATCGACAGGCACTTGCTGCTGACGCAAGCGAGCCTGCAGCGTTTCGATGGTCTGACGCGATTCGGCGCGTTCGAATACCAGCAATGAACCGTCGACTTTCAGCAGTTCGGGGCGCTGGATATCCGCGAGTAAACGATGCCAGGCATCGAGGCTGCTTTCATTCAGCGCGCGCAATCCCGCGACGGTTTGGCTGAAAGGTTCCAAGCGCAGATTCAGCAGCAGCCGCGTGAACCAGGGCAGCGCACGAGGCAGGTATTTCCAGTCCAGCCGCAGCGGGCCCATCGGGTCCATCAGCATGGCCGGCAAGCGCTTGAGAATCGACACATCGGCAATCGGAAATACCTGCTCGGTCGCCAAGTGCCCGGCATTGCCGAACGAGGCGCCGTGGCCGGGTTCCTGTTGATCGATGACGATTACTCGCAAGCCTTGGCGAGCCAGACGCAGGGCGCAAGCGACGCCGATGATGCCGGCGCCGACCACGGCGATGTCGTGCACGGGATTATTCGACATTTTTCAGTTTTCCCTTTGCCCATCGAACAGGCGACCGGCCTTGCGCGCCAGCATTGGCAGCGACGCGCGGGCTAGCTCAAAGTCTTTCCAGATCAGGCGAAGTTCTGCTCTGCCGACCAGTTCTCGTACCAGTGACGGAACAGCGCGTATTGGGTCTGCGCATAACGACGCTGGGAGTCACTCAACGCATCGGTCTCGTTGAAGTGCAGGGTGTATTTCTTGTCACCGTTGAGCACCATCAGGTGTTTGTAATACAGCACCAGATCGCAACCCTCGTCGAAGGACGACAACACCGCCAGCGCCGATTCCAGCTCCTGCGCCTGACGTCGGGCTTTGGCGTCTCCCTTGGCCGCTTGCTTGCTCAGCGCCACCAGTTGCAGCACTTCGCGAGGCAGGGCGTTGCCGATACCGGTAATGGCTCCGGTGGCGTTGCAGTTGACGAAGCCGTGCACGACTTGGGTGTCGACGCCGACCATCAGTGTCACGCCATCATCTTTGGAGGTGATGTTTTCCGCCGCGTAGCGCAAGTCGGCACCGCCACCGAACTCCTTGAAGCCGATCAGGTTCGGGTGCTCGCGACGCAGGTCGAAGAACAGATCGGCGCGGGTGGCGAAGCCGTAGTAAGGGCTGTTGTAGATAACCGCCGGCAGCCCGGGAGCTGCTTTGAGAATTGCAGCGAAGTGAGCCTTCTGCGCGGCGGCCGAAGCACCCCGGGACAGCACTCGTGGAATTACCATCAAACCCTGCGCGCCGACTTTCGCGGCGTGGGCGGCATGGGACACCGCTTCGCGGCTATTCACAGCCCCGGTGCCGACGATGGTTGGAATGCCCGCCGCGACTAGCCGCGCCACGCCTTCCTGACGCTCGGCCTCGGTGAGCAGCGGCCAGTCGCCCATGGAGCCGCAATACACCACCGCGCTCATGCCGATATCGATCAGCTCGCGACCCTTGGCCACCAATGCGTCGAAGTCCGGTTTGCGCTGGGCGGTGCACGGGGTCATCAGGGCCGGCATGCAACCAGTGAAGACGTTGTCGCTCATTGTTTTAACTCCTTGGCACATCATTCGGATTGGGTTGAAAAGTCAGCGCAGCAGCTCAGATACCCCACGCGAACGGGTCTTCTTCGTCGATCAGCAACGTGCTGTCGGCGGTCATGTAGGCGCGGCCAGTGATGTACGGGCGAATGCGTTCGCCTGCCCATTCGAAGCGGCCCTCGAACTGGCTGCCCGTGATGCTCGCCTGCACCCAGCGCTCGCCGGGTCGCAGCTTGTCGTCGGCGGCCAGGCAGGCGAGTTTGGCGCTGGTGCCGGTACCGCAGGGTGAGCGGTCATAGGCTTTGCCGGGGCACATGACGAAGTTGCGGCTGTCGGCATTGGCGTCGTCAGCGAACAGCTCGATGTGGTCGATCACGGCACCGTCCTCGCCATAGATGCCTTGATCTTCGAGAGCCTTGAGCATCGCCCAGGTGTACGCGGTGAGGTGTTCAACGTTGTCCATGCTCAGCGTTTGCCCATGCTCGGAGACGAGGAAAAACCAGTTGCCGCCATAAGCGATATCGCCGGACACACGGCCGTAACCCGGCACTTCCACCGGCACCTGTTTGCGATAACGCCAGGACGGCACGTTACCCAGGGTCACGCTGCTGTCTTCATGCAATGTCGCGGTGACCGCGCCGACGGGTGTGTCGATCTTGTGCTCGCCCGGCGCGATCAGTCCCAGGTAGTGCAACGAATTGATCAGGCCGATGGTGCCGTGGCCGCACATGCCGAGATACCCGGCATTGTTAAAGAAAATCACCCCACACGTGGCGTCCGCCGATACCGGCTCGCAGTACAGCGCACCGACCAACACATCGTTGCCGCGCGGTTCCAGCAGGCAGGCGCGGCGCCATGGATCATGCTGAGTGCGCAGGGCGTCGCGTTTTTCGGCCATGGTGCCGCCGGGCAGTTCGGGGAAGCCGTTCATCACCAGGCGCGTGGGTTCACCGCCGGTGTGGGAATCGATGACGTGTACTCGTTTCATGGACGTGCCCCGTTGAGTGATTTCAGTAGGCGCCGGCAGGGCGTGTGTTCACGGTGCTGGCAGTTGTGTCACTGGGACGGGCAAACTTTGAACTCATCGACAGGGCGGTGATTGATGTTTTTCAGCGGGATCGATGACGAAATCGGCACAGTTGCGCCGATGAAACGCGGCCCTCGACACGACTTGAGCGATGCTGCAATCTGCTCGCGACTGCCGCAGCACGGGCACTTGGCATATCCACGAACAGGGAGGGATCTTCAATGAAGAGCGCCTTTTCGATGCTGTCTCAGAGCCGCCCGCAAACCCTGGACGAGCTATTGGCCGGCGCCGCGCTGCTGTTGCCGATGCTCGATGTGATCCCCAACGCAGCGATATTCATCAAGGATGTTCAAGCCCGTTACGTCCTCGCTAACCGCACACTGGTGCAGCGCTGTGGTTTGAAGGACTTGCGTCCGTTGCTCGGCAAAACCAGCGTGCAGGTGTTCCCGGCGCAATTGGGGCCGGGCTACACCGAACAGGATCGCAAAGTGCTGGAAGAGGGCTTTGTGCTGGAGGATCAGCTGGAACTGCATCTGTACGGCAGTCGCGAACCGGGTTGGTGCCTGACTCATAAACAACCGCTGTACAACCGCGAGGGGCAGATCATCGGGCTGGCCGGCATCTCCGTCGATCTGCAATCAGCCAGCGAAACCCACCCGGCGTTTGAGCGGCTGGCCGCTGTCGACGAACACATCCGCACGCACTTCAACCGCCGCGTCACATTGGGCGAACTGACGCGCATTGCCGGTATTTCCGTGGCGCAACTGGAACGCTACTGCAAACGGGTGTTCCACCTGACGCCACGGCAGATGATCCAGAAGGTGCGGCTGGAACATGCGCATCGTCTGCTGCATACCGATTTACCGATCACCGACGTTGCGCTGCAATGCGGTTACACCGATCACAGTGCGTTTACCCGGCAGTTCAAGGCTTCGACCGGGTTTACGCCCCGGGAGTATCGTCAGGCGACGGAGCAGTGAGAGGCCGCTGCGCATACCGACTAGACTCAATACGTCACGACCCGATTGCGGCAGGAGAAACGCGATGAGGGGAATACTCAGACGCCGATGCTCGCTGTGGCCCTTGTCCATCTTGATCGCCCTCAGCCTGGCGCTGAGCGGCGGCTGCTCAAACCGAAAACACTATCCGCCATCAGGCGTCGGCGACAGCTGCTATGCCAAGGCGCTGCCGACGGTTGGGGAGGGCGGTCTCGCCTGGGGTTCCAGCCTGAACATGGCTCGGCAAAAATCCATGACCAATTGCATGCGCTACGCCGGGCGATCGGGGGGCACGCCGAATACCTGTCAGGTGGTATTGGCCAAGTGCAAATGACGGGAGGCCCGCTCAAAGCCCTGTTGCGTCGGCTCTCATGCATGCTGCGCAGTACCCGACAGAGCAGCAGATAGCGGCTCATCTCGTCGGTAATGATCGGTGGATAGCGCCCATTACCGCCTGCAGCAAGACTGCAATCAGCCGTCTAAACTTCTTGCGCATCCATTCACGTTCAACCCAGCGCAGGTCGCTGTAGCCTCCTGCTTGGAAGGAGCAAGCCATGCGTTATCGAATCTTCGGCAATACCGGCCTGCGGGTATCTTCGCTCGCGCTGGGCACTGGCAACTTCGGTAAAGGCTGGGGCTATGGCTCCGATCAGGACGAAGCGCGAAAAATCTACAACGGTTACCGTGAAGCGGGCGGCAACTTCATTGATACGGCCGATCAATATCAATTCGGACAATCGGAATCAATGCTCGGCGATTTCATGGCTACCGAGCGCGATGAAGTCGTGCTGGCGACCAAATTCTCGCTCGGTGATTCACCTGGTGCCGGCGTCCTGCGTTCCGGCAATAGCCGCAAAGCCATGCTCAGCTCGGTGGAAGCTAGCCTCAAGCGCCTCAAGACAGATCGAATTGATCTGTTATGGGTGCATATGCCCGATGGCGTGACGCCTGTCGAAGAAATCGTACGGGGGCTGGACGATCTGATCCGCTCTGGCAAAGTTCTCTATGGTGGATTGTCAGACTTCCCGGCCTGGCGGGTGGCGACGGCCGCCACCCTGGCCGAGCTTCGTGGCTGGTCGGCTATTTCGGCGGTGCAGTTGGAACACAGTCTGGTGGAGCGGTCGGCCGAACGCGAACTTCTGCCGATGGCGGCCGCTTTCAATTTGGGAACCGTTGGATGGTCACCGCTAGGCGGTGGTTTGCTGACCGGTAAGTACCGCAAAGGGGAAACCGGTCGTGCCCAGGGTTTGGGGGCGGTCATCCACGACGAGAGCAGCGAGCGCAAGACCGCAACTGTGGATTCAGTGTTGGCGATCGCCAAAGAGACCGGCCATTCACCGGGTCAGATCGCAATCGCCTGGGTTCTGGCCAAGGGAACACTCCCCATCATTGGTCCGCGCACGCCGGAGCAGATGGCCGATAACCTTGCGTCAGCGGACGTTAAATTGACGGTGGAACAACTGGAACATCTGGATAGTGCCAGCGCAATATCCCTCGGATTTCCACACGACATCGTCACTGCTTCGGCGCCCTCGCTTGCCGGAGGCAAGGCAGACCTCATCGATGCGCCGAGCCGGGTCGTTCGTTGACGCCGCAGATGTATCGAGACATAAAAGCCGCTTCAGGCACTCGCCGGCAGCTTCGCCAACTCAATACCCGCCGCCCCCAGCCGCTTGAGAATCTCGAACAACAAATCACTCTTGGTCACCCCGACAATCCTCGGGCTGCCTACATAACCGGTAATCGTCAACGTAATCCCGTCCTGCGACAACTTGCTGAAACGCACAAACGACGCCGGTTTATCGAGGATGCTTTCGTTCTCTCGATAAGTGTTTAGCAACAGCTCCTTCACCTCCTCAGGATCGATATCCAGCGGGAATACCAATTCAAGCGATGCCACGCCCTGGGCGCTCCCCCCTAGCGTAACGTTGCGCAAGTTCTGCGAGATCAATTGCGAGTTGGGCACGATCACAATCGAGCGGTCGCTGAGCTGTATCTCCGTAGCGCGGACGTTGATCCGGCGGATATCACCCTCGACGCCACTGATACTGATCAAATCGCCGACCTTCACCGGACGCTCGGTCAGCAGAATCAGACCCGAAACGAAGTTCTTCACGATCTCCTGTAAACCAAAACCGATCCCCACCGACAGCGCACTGACGATCCACGCCAGGTTGGTCCACTGCACCCCCAGCGACGACAGCGTCAACAGGATCACCAGCGCATAACCGATATTGGAAAACAGCGTGCTCAACGACGCGCACATGCCCGGGTCCATATCAGTCTTGGGCAGGAACTCGTTGTCCAGCCAGCGGCGCAGGGCGCGAATCAGGTAGATGCCGATCAACAACGCCAGTACCGCATTGAGCAGATGCCCGGGGACGATGTTCAGTTTGCGCAACCCGGCGCCGCCGAGAATGGCCATGATGTTGCTTAGTAGTTGCCCGAGCGTGGTGCCGATGCCGCCGACAAACAGCGCAATCACCGCCAGCAGCAACAGCCCGGCGCGGCTGAACCCGGACAATAGAATCGAGATCTGATCCAGCCGCCGATCACCAATCCCCAGCAACTGCTTAAGCGCCTTTCCGCTCGAATGTTTGGGCGAAAACACATATTCGCAGCCGTCCTTGATGAATTGGATCAGCAAGTAAAACCCCGACAGTACGATGTACGCCCACACCACTTCATAAGTAATGAACCGGGCCAGCGACACATAACCGATGAGCAACGCAGCCATCGAGACAAACATCGAAACACTGGCGACGGTGTAAATCACCCCGGCGAACACGTTGCCTGCCGCCGATGTGTCGTTGGCAGCAATCATTGCCTTGCGCACTTTGCTGACCCGCAACAGCATTGCCACGATGATCACCATTACAGCAATCGCGATCACGCCCCGCCCGGCGAGCACGATCTGGCTGCTCATGCCGGTGGCGTTGCTGACCTGCACCAGTGTCACCAGCACCAGCAACGTGCCGGAAAGAATGCGCGGGTAAGGCTTCAGTGCCAGCGCTACCGGATCGGCAATCGCCGGCAGCCGCCACGACGGATGTTTGGTCGAGAGCAGCGCGCGGCTCAGCCCGGTGATCAACACGCAGGCGTACACGACCTTTTCGAACTCCTCGGAAAACGTATCCAGCACCGGCGGCAAAGGTGCGTGGCGGGTGAGGGCGTAGAACAGTAGTTGCAGGGCAATGCCCGTGGTGACAATGGTCGCCAACGCCGAAGCGAACGCCAATGCACTGCGGCGCACACGCCCCTCCGGCATGCGATGGATGCACACCCACGTCAGCCCACGCTCGGCCAGCCTGCGTCCGAACGTCCAGATCACCAACGCCAACAACACCAGCACACTGGTATAAAAACGCTGCCCCGGCGCCCAGACCCTGGCCCACGTATCGCCCACCCGATCTACAAAAAAACTAAAACGTTGCCGATCATCGGGCCGGGGTTTGATCAGTGGCGCCCAGAAATCCGGACTCAACACACTGTTGGTGCGCAGCGTCAGCTCACTCTCCAGCAACGTGCGCCGGATCCCGGCAATCTGCGTGATCAGATCCGCCGCGCTCTGCTTCAACGCCGCCAGATTCTTCAGCGTCGCATCAACCTTGTTCTTTTGTTCTGCCAGCGACGCCCGCTGCGCAATGATATCCGCCTGCTCAGACGCCACCCCGGTATCCGGCGCCGCCCCCAACACACCCAATTGCACCGCCAGTTGCGCCTGCTGCGGCAACAACGACGCCGACAACCGATCAACATCCAGAATGAACGCCTGCACCCGATCCTGCGGCCCTTCGAGCTGGTTGTAATTGTTGGCAGACGAGATTTGTTGCTTGAGCCCGTCGAGGCGTTGTTGAAGGGCTTGCAAGTCGTTTTGGGAAATGACCGTAGCTGGCGCGGCAGCCATCGTGGAAGGCGCCGGTAGATCAGCCGCCCATAGCGACGAACCGCCCGGAGCAAGCAACGTGAGCGCGACAAAAAACAATGACTTCAATGTGTTGCGCATGGAGGGGTAGACCCGAATTGATCACACAGTTTATGAGGTTAGGTGATCGGTACGAGGATTGAGGAAAAGTTTCAGGGGAGGAGGTGGATTATCTGGGGTTGCAGGGCGTCTGGGGTGACGTCGAGCAACGCCAGAGTGACCGGGAGTTTGAAACGACGACGACCGGCGCTGCCGGGATTGAGGTACAGACGATCACCGCGCCATTCGATGCAGGGTTTGTGCGAGTGGCCGGTAATGACCCGTTTGACGTGGCTGTCGAGATCGGTGGGGACGTCGGCGATATCGTGGGTGAGCAGGGTTTGCCAGCCGTTGAGGTCGAAGGTGAGGTAGTCGGGGAGGTCGGCGGCCCAGGGCAGGTTCAGGTCGTTGTTGCCGCGTACGGCGTGGAGCGGCGCAATTTCGGAAAGTTGATCCAGAATTTCGGGGTTGCCGATGTCACCAGCGTGGATGATGAGGTCGCAGCCTTGGAGGGCGGCGAGGGCTTCGGGGCGGAGGAGGCCATGGGTATCGGAGATAATGGCGGTTTTCATTGGGGGAGATTAGCAGGGTTGGGATGGGGGCTGCTGGCTTGAGTGATGCCTTGATCGTTTTTGAATCACTTGCAGATCTAGAAACTGCGTCTCAGAAGCTTTATTCCGCGTCGGTAATGCTGGCTTAACTCAGGATGTGTTTTATCGCCTTTGGCAGGCCTATTGGGTCGACCGCTTCCAATTGTAAGAGCCATTTGCAGCGACTACACTCCAGCCCATGAAACGCTATCTGCGGTTTTGCATCATCTTCATGATTAGCTTGGCGCTTCCCCTCAGCGGGATGGCGGGTGTCCAAGCACCGACAGAACCGTGCCCAATGAAGACGATGGGTATGGCGATGATGGACGACATGGGCATGGACTGCTGCAACGATATGAAAAGCCCTTCCGAGCACGGCAAACCTTGTAAGCCGGGCCAGGAATGCAAAACAGGTGGCATGCTGCAAGTCTCGATCTTCAAGCCTCAAGTAACCGTATTCAGCCCCGTCGTGCTTACCTTCTTCAGCAATTCCCTACCCGTACAGACCCCGTCCGGGGTATGGCGACCGCCTCGCGTTTGATTCCTGTCCCACTTTGAGCCTCTTTCCGCATTAGCGGGATGGACTAGCTGCGCGCATGTCTTTTTGACGCGTGCAGTGGATGATCACAGGAATCGTAAACATGAACTCCAAGTGCTATTGCACAGGCTGGTCCCTCGTGGCCGGTCTGGCGGCAAGCGTACTGGCATTGCCGAGCTTCGCTGCCGCATTGACACTCGATGAAGCGTTGCGGCTGGCCGAAAACAATGCGCCGTCGCTGACCGCACAAGACGCCAAAATTCAGGCTGCCAGCAGTGCAGCTATTCCAGCCGGTGAACTACCTGACCCCAAGCTACTGCTAGGTGTGCAGAACTACCCCATTGGCGGTCCGGATCGCTGGAGCATCGACCAGGACTTCATGACCATGCAAATGGTCGGGGTCAGGCAAGAGATGCCCAACAGCGATAAGCGCAAAGCGCGCGTCGAGGTCGCTGATGCGGCCATTGATCGCGCCGCTGCGGAGCGTCGAGTCGAACGTCTGAAGGTACGCCAGTCCACGGCGTTGGCCTGGATCAGTAGTTACTCGGTTGAGCGTAAAGATGCGCTGTTCCAGGACTTCTACAAAGAAAATCGCCTGTTGACCGATACCGTCCGGGCCCAGATTGCCGGTGGCCGCGCTCAACCCGCCGATGCGGTGACACCCAAGCAGGAAGCAGCTCAACTGGCGGAGCAACAGGACAATCTGATTCTCCAGAGAGCGCAGGCC
Source organism: Pseudomonas sp. N40(2020) (assembly GCF_014472415.1). Classification (GTDB taxonomy): domain Bacteria; phylum Pseudomonadota; class Gammaproteobacteria; order Pseudomonadales; family Pseudomonadaceae; genus Aquipseudomonas. The sequence continues at coordinate 33,759 of NZ_JACSZV010000015.1, read as the reverse complement.
CGAGCAGCCCTCAAACGCTGGGTTGGCTCCGCCGCCAACGATAAGCCTGTGGGCAGCTTGCCTGAATGGCCCGTCGATACCTCCGGCTACGCCCATAAACTGCAACATCATCCCGAGCTGGCAGCGTTTGCGCCGATGACCCGTGAAGCGCAAGCCAAGGTTCGTGAAGCCGTGTCGGAGAAGCAGTCGGACTGGAGCTGGGAACTGGATTATCAGCGCCGTGGCCGTGAGTTTGGCGATATGGTCAGCGTGCAATTTTCCTGGGACCTGCCGCTGTTTCCTGACTCGCGCCAAAACCCCAAAATCGCCGCCAAACAGGCTGAACTCAGTCAGCTTGAGGCCGAGCGCGAAGCCCTGTCACGCGAGCACACTCAGCAACTGGAGAGCGAACTGGCCGACTATGAGCGTCTGAATCGTGCCGTGCGCCGAAACCAGGAAAGCCTGTTGCCGCTGGCCAAGGAAAAGGTCGACCTCAGCATGGCCAGTTACCGTGCCGGCAAAGGCGATTTGAACGCCGTTGTTGCCGCCCGACGTGAACTCATCGAAGCCCGCCTCAAACAGATCGACGTGGAAGAACAGCGAGCGCTGACCAGTGCGCGTCTTTATTTTGCTTATGGGGAGTCCAGCCAATGAACCTCAAAAAATGGAATGGGGTATTGCTGGTGGGCATCTCGTTGGCATTGGGTGTTGCCGGTGGTTACTGGTTCGCGCATCAGCGCATGAGCGCAGTACCAGTTTCCACCCCAGAGCAGAGCCTCAATTCACCGGGTGAACGTAAAGCACTGTATTGGTACGACCCCATGTACCCGCAGCAAAAGTTCGATAAGCCGGGTAAGTCCCCCTTCATGGACATGCAACTGGTCCCGCAGTACGCCAGCGGCGCAGGGGATCGAGCGACCGTCAGTATCGATCCAAGTCTGACCCAAAATCTCGGACTGCGTTTTGCGACCGTCACCCGTGGGATCTTTGATTCCAGTCTCGACGTGACAGGTGTCTTGGTGTTCAACGAACGTGATGTCGCTGTGATTCAGGCACGCACCGCTGGCTTTGTGGAGCGGGTCTATGCCCATGCGTCCGGTGATGTGCTCAAAGCCAACGCGGCGTTGGCAGATATCCTGGTGCCGGAATGGGCCGCGGCTCAGACAGAGTTCCTTGCCCTGAAACGCAACGGGGATGCTGCCCTGTTGGATGCGGCCCGTCAGCGTCTGCGGCTCACAGGGATGCCGGCAGCGCTGATTACTCAGGTAGAGCGTGTCGGTAAGGTTCAGCCGTACCTGACTTTGACCACTCCCATTGCCGGTGTGCTGCAAGAGTTGAACGTGCGCGCGGGTATGACCGTGGCGACCGGCGACACCCTGGCACGCGTTAATGGCTTGAGCAGTGTCTGGCTAGCTGTGGCCGTACCAGAATCGGATGCCGGATCGATCACCACGGGACAGGCAGTCGAAGCGCGTCTGCCAGCTTTCCCAGGGACAATACTCAATGGCAAGGTCAGCGCGATTTTGCCCGAGACCAATCCCGACAGCCGCACCCTTCGCGTGCGGGTGGAACTGCCCAATCCGGACGGGCGCCTCAGACCGGGTATGACCGCACAGGTACGCCTGAACCGCTCAACTGAGCAAAGTGTGTTGTGGGTGCCGAGCGAAGCCGTCATTCGCACTGGCCGACGTGCCTTGGTGATGCTCGCCGAAGACGCGGGTCGCTACCGCCCTGTTGAAGTGCAACTCGGGCAGGAAAGCGATGGCAAGACGGCGATATTGAAAGGTCTGGAAGGAGGTCAGAAGGTGGTTACCTCTGGCCAGTTCTTGCTCGACTCGGAGGCCAGTCTCAAGGGCGTTGTTGCAAGCACGGAGAAAGAGTCACCACCCAGCGCAGCAGCCTCCAGCTTTCATGAAGCGGATGGGCAGATCGTTGAGATCAACGATAAAGAAGTCACGCTTGCCCACGGTCCCTTCAAGACACTGGGCATGCCAGGCATGACGATGACGTTTCCACTCGCCAATCCGACTCTGGTGCAGGGACTGAAAGCGGGTGACAAGGTTCGGATTGCGGTGAGCCAGACCGATGATGGCTTGCGTGTTGAGCGTCTGGATAAATCGGGGAGCCAGCCATGATCGCGGCCCTGATTCGCTGGTCAGTGGCCAACCGATTCCTGGTGCTACTGGCGACGCTGTTCGTTACGGCCTGGGGCATCTGGTCAGTGCAGAGCACGCCCATCGATGCGCTGCCAGATCTCTCGGATGTTCAGGTGATCATCCGGACCCCTTATCCGGGACAAGCGCCGCAGATCGTCGAGAACCAGGTGACCTATCCGTTGGCCACCACCATGCTCTCAGTACCGGGAGCCAAGACTGTGCGTGGTTATTCCTTCTTCGGTGACAGCTTCGTTTACGTGCTGTTCGAAGACGGCACGGACTTGTACTGGGCTCGCTCGCGGGTGTTGGAGTATCTGAGCCAAATACAAAGTCGGTTGCCGGCCAGCGCCAAGCCGGCGTTGGGGCCGGATGCGACGGGCGTGGGCTGGATCTATCAGTACGCATTGGTAGATCGCAGTGGAGGACACGACCTGGCGCAGCTACGCGCACTTCAGGACTGGTTCCTCAAGTTCGAACTCAAGACCCTGCCCAACGTTGCGGAAGTGGCCACCGTGGGTGGCATGGTCAAGCAGTACCAGGTGCAGATTGATCCGCTCAAACTGGCCAGCCTCGGTATCACTCAGGCTGAGGTGACCGACGCTATCGGCAAGGCCAATCAGGAAACCGGTGGTGCCGTGCTGGAGATGGCAGAGACCGAGTTCATCGTGCGCGCTTCCGGATACTTGAAGACGCTTAATGACTTTCGGGCGATCCCGCTCAAACTGGGTTTCGGCGGTGTGCCGGTAACCCTTGGCGATGTCGCGACGATTCAGTTGGGACCGGAAATGCGGCGTGGCATTACTGAACTCGACGGCGAAGGCGAGACCGTCGGCGGCGTGGTGATTTTGCGCAGCGGCAAGAATGCTCGCGAGACCATTGCGGCGGTCAAGACCAAACTCGACGAACTGAAAAGCAGCCTGCCGGCCGGGGTGGAAATCGTCACGACCTACGACCGCAGCAAGCTGATCGACCGCGCGGTGGAAAATCTCAGCCACAAGCTCATCGAAGAGTTCATCGTCGTCGCGCTGGTGTGTGGGATCTTCCTCTGGCACCTGCGTTCATCCCTGGTGGCGATCATTTCGCTGCCGGTGGGGGTGCTGATTGCCTTCATCGTCATGCGCTATCAGGGCATCAACGCCAACATCATGTCCTTGGGCGGAATAGCCATCGCCATCGGCGCCATGGTCGATGCCGCCGTGGTGATGATCGAGAACGCGCACAAGAAGATTGAGGCTTGGCACGCGGCCAATCCGGGGGAAGAACTGAAGGGGGAGCGTCATTGGCATGTAATGACTGAGGCGGCGGCAGAGGTAGGCCCGGCGCTATTCTTCTGTTTGTTGATCATCACTCTGTCGTTCATCCCGGTGTTCACGCTGGAAGCCCAGGAGGGTCGGCTGTTTGGCCCTTTGGCGTTCACCAAGACCTACGCCATGGCCGCAGCGGCGGGATTGTCAGTGACCTTGGTGCCAGTGCTGATGGGCTATTGGATCAGAGGACGAATCCCCAATGAGCAACAGAACCCGTTGAACCGTTGGTTGATCAGGATCTATCAGCCAGCCTTGGATGCGGTGCTACGCCGCCCCAAAGTCACGCTACTGGTGGCGCTGTTGGTTTTTGTCAGTGCGCTGTGGCCAATGTCTCGATTGGGTGGTGAGTTTCTTCCACCGCTGGACGAAGGCGATCTGCTCTATATGCCTTCGGCTTTGCCGGGGCTGTCGGCGCAGAAGGCCGCGCAACTGCTGCAACAGACCGACCGTTTGATCAAGACCGTCCCAGAGGTCGAACATGTCTTCGGTAAAGCCGGACGCGCTGAAACCGCCACCGACCCGGCACCGCTGGAGATGTTCGAAACCACCATCCAGTTCAAGCCGCACGAGCAATGGCGTGCAGGCATGACCCAGGAAAAGTTGGTGGAAGAACTGGATCGAGTGGTACGGGTTCCTGGGCTAACCAATATCTGGATACCACCGATTCGCAACCGTATCGACATGCTGGCGACCGGGATCAAGAGTCCCATCGGCGTGAAAGTTGCCGGTACCAACCTGACGGAAATTGATGCTGCGACTCAGGCGGTTGAGCGAGTGGCCAAGGGCGTGTCCGGCGTCAGTTCGGCTCTGGCCGAGCGTCTGACCGGTGGCCGCTATATCGACGTGGATATCGACCGCAAAGCCGCCGCTCGCTACGGACTGAATATCGCCGATGTTCAGTCCATCGTGGCCGGCGCTATCGGCGGTGAAAATGTTGGTGAGACCATTGAAGGGCTCGCACGCTTCCCGATCAACGTGCGTTACCCACGAGAGTGGCGTGACTCGCTCGGTGCCTTGGAGCAATTGCCGATCTATACCCCGCTAGGTAGCCAGATCACCCTCGGTACCGTGGCGAAGGTCAAAGTTACTGACGGTCCGCCGATGCTCAAGAGCGAGAACGCGCGGCCCTCTGGTTGGGTATACATCGACGTGCGTGGCCGGGACATTGCCTCGGTAGTTGCTGATCTACGCCGGGTCGTCAATGAGCAGGTCAAGTTGCAGCCCGGCATGAGTCTGAGTTACTCAGGGCAGTTCGAGTTTCTCGAACGGGCCAACGCAAGACTCAAGCTGGTGGTGCCTGCCACGCTGTTGATCATCTTCGTATTGCTCTACCTGACGTTCGCCCGCTTCGATGAGGCCTTGCTGATCATGGCCACGCTGCCATTCGCACTGACGGGCGGGGCATGGTTCCTCTATCTGTTGGGATTCAATCTTTCGGTCGCTACCGGTGTTGGCTTTATCGCCTTGGCCGGGGTTTCTGCCGAGTTTGGCGTGATCATGCTGCTCTATCTGAAGAACGCCTGGGCCGAACGTGAAGACCTCGGCGACAGCACTGAGCGTGGATTGGTCGCGGCGATTCGTGAAGGTGCTGTGCAGCGCGTTCGCCCCAAGGCCATGACCGTAGCCGTCATTATTGCCGGCCTGCTGCCCATTCTGTTGGGCAGCGGTACTGGGAGCGAAGTGATGAGTCGCATCGCCGCGCCCATGGTGGGCGGCATGATCACGGCACCCTTGCTTTCCCTGTTTGTCATTCCGGCAGCTTATCGCCTGATGCGTCGCCGCCGCCTCGCAGTTGAACCCAAAAAACCTCAAGGAAAAGTTGTATGAAATTGACCATGATTGCAGTTGCTAGCACCGTAGTTACGCTGTCTTTTTCGGCGCTGGCAGAGGACATGCCGGGTATGAAAATGGACGGTATGGATGGCATGAAGATGGAGCAGGAAACAAAACAGGCTCCAGTCGCCACCGCCGACGGAACGATCAAGGCTATAGATTCTACGAAGCATACGGTGACCATCTCTCACGGCGCTGTTCCAGCTGTGCAATGGCCCCCGATGACCATGGCCTTTTCCGTATCGGACGATCAACTGAAAGGGTTGACGGCTGGAGACCGTGTTTCGTTTTCGTTTCGGCTAGATGGTGGCAGAGCCACCATTGTGTCCATCAGTAAATAAAATAGTGGAAGTGACCGGCATCTTGCTAACGCCGGTCACTAGCTGTTCATACACTGAGCGGAAAAAGAGGTAGGTCCGAAGAATGCTCAATGACTGCTTCTGGCAGCCTGGACCCTACGCGGATGCTCACCTGAAGTTCCCTTTCGGTTTTGCTCCAAATGTGGCGCCCATAAGGCTAACTCCCTCGCCTATTACCTCAACACCGAAGACATCAAAACCCGCAGCCGGGTCCCGAGCACAATGTATGCGATTAACCCGGATTTCGACACGGAAGACTTGCTGGTTCACGCCTGTGAATCCTTGGCGTCGGCCATTGTAATGGCCTGCGACTTGGCGCAGACGTTTCAGTGGCCGAGTCGTAATGCGTTGTTGGGGATTGTGCAGATCATCATGCTCGGTGAGTTGGCGGTCAATCGAGAGCTGGATCGGCTGGACCGCTGGCGTAATCCCGACACCGGGCGGCGAGGGCGTGGGTGCCCTTGTCACTGCTCATGAGATATCGATCTGGTACCTGAACCCCTCGGCCGCCGCGCGGGAAATTCGGTATTCGAGCGGGGAGCGGTCATAGCCGAGGGCGGTGCGCTCGATGGTGACGACCGGGGCGCCTTCTTTGATCGAAAGGATTTTGGCGGTGGCCCGGTCGGCTTGCTCTACGGTGAGGGTCTCTGTCGCCGAGCCGATACATTGGCCGCACTGGGTTTCATAAAACGGGTAGAGCAGGTCGCCGAAGCTTTCGGAATTAATTTCCAGCAATACGCCGAACCGTGTGGCGGGGAGCCAGATATCCTCGTGAAACAGTGTGCGGCTTTCAACCATCCGCAGCCGTTCCAGATGCACGACGTCTTCGCCGTCCTGCAACTTCAGTGCTGTTGCCACCAGCTGTGAGGGTTTTTGCCGGTTCTTTGCCAAGATGCGGCTGGTCGGTATTTCGCGCCCACCCGCGGCATTCACTTGCCTGAAGAATCGCGCCAGTGAGGCATCGAAGTTGGGGCGGCGCACGTAGGTGCCCCGGCCTTGGCTGCGCAGGAGCAGACCTTCATTGACCAGTGTATCCACGGCCTTTCGTACCGTGCCGATGGCCACACCATAGTGTTTGGTGAGCTCGGCCTCCGTGGGGATGGGCGAACCTGGCATCCATTCGCCGGTGGCGATCTTGGCGAGCATTTCTTCTCGCAGGCGCTGATAGAGCGGCAAGCGCTCGTCGTATCCGAGGGTAGGGGCGTTCATTTTTCTTTGATTCCTTTTCGGCATGCCGAGCCACTTTATCACCTGTGTGAGGTTTGACAGATATCCATCCGTGAATATATGGTGATCTAGTCATATATATGAATTGTCGAATTTTATACACATGCTGACGATGGGAAATTGGGCAAAAGGACCTGATTTCTCATGGCGGCAGGTGATTTTCCATAACAACAAACGACCGGGGTTATCTGTTTATGACCAGCCTTCACCCGCCAGCCTTCACCGGTGTGGACACGCACGCCCACGTCTTCCGCCAAGATCTGCCGATGGTTGCCAACCGTCGCTACAGCCCGAGTTACAACGCTTTAGTGGAGCAATACGTGGATCACCTGGATCGCCACGGTTTTTCACACGGCGTGTTGATTCAGCCGAGCTTTCTGGGCACCGACAATCACTTCATGCTCGACGCGTTGCGCCGTTATCCGCAGCGCTTGCGTGGGGTGGCGGTGGTGGATGTCGACGTCAGCGAAACCCAGTTGGACGAATTGGCCGAAGCGGGTGTGGTCGGCATCCGTTTGAATCTCATTGGTAAGGCGCTGGCGGATTACAGCGGCCCAGCCTGGACCGCTCTGTTCCAGCGGTTGGCGCTGCGGGGATGGCAAGTTGAAATTCAGCGTGGCATCGATGACCTGGCGCCGATCGTATCGGCCATCAGGGCCTGCGGTGTGACCGTCGTCATCGATCATTTCGGCCTGCCGACGGGGGGCATCGATGTCGGGAACCCCAACCATCAGGCGTTTCTTGAGTTGCTGAACGATGACGGGGTTTGGCTCAAGCTGTCCGCCGCGTACCGCAGTCAATCCGATCTTGCCCAGGCATCGCATGGGCTGGCGCTGTTGCGCGACACGAGTGGCGGTCTCCAGCGACTCGTCTGGGGCAGCGATTGGCCCAACACTCAGTATGAACAGCAGACGGACTATACCCGGCAAGTGGCTTTCCTCGAAGGCTTGCTACCGGACGCGGCCGAGCGGGCGCATGTGCTCAAGGACAACCCGGCGAAGCTGTTTGGCTTCGACATATGCAGCTAAACAATCAATAACAACAATAGGACTTCCATCATGATGAGCCTGCTCGTCGTCGCGGCAATCGTTATCGCCGTTGCCCTGGGTTACAAGACCAAGATCAACATAGGTCTGTTCGCCATCGCTTTTGCTTACCTGATCGGCTGTTACGGCATGGGGTTGAGCCCGTCCGAAGTCATCAGCCTGTGGCCGTTGAAGATTTTCTTCATCATCTTCTCGGTTTGTCTGTTCTATAGTTTTGCCACCGTCAATGGCACGCTTGAAAAACTGGCGGAGCATCTGATTTATCGATGCCGGTCGATGCCTCAATTGTTGCCGTTCGCGGTCTTCTTCACGGCAACCACCATCTCGGCGATGGGGGCGGGCTACTACACAGTGCTGGCGTTCATGGCGCCCATCACGCTGCTGCTGTGTGAGCGCACCGGGATGAGCCTGATCACGGGCGGCATGGCGGTCAACTATGGCGCCTTGAGCGGAGCCAACTTCGTTTCCAGCCAGAGTGGTATCATTTTTCGTGGCTTGATGGTCAATGCCGGCATCCCAGAAAACGAGGCCTTCATCAACGCCGCAGCGATTTTCGCCAGTACCCTGGTGATACCGCTGGCGGTGATTTCGGTATTAGTGTTTCTCACCGGCCATGGCAAGGCGATGAAGGCGTCCGCTTATGCGGTCGCCGTGCCGTCGCCGCTGAACCGCGAGCAGACAATCACCCTGTGGCTGACGTTGGCGATGATGGTGATCGTACTGGCGGCGCCCGTCGCGCAAATTGTCTTCCCGGACAACTCCACGGTGAGCTTCATCAATTCGAAGATGGACATCGGTTTGATCGCCAGCCTGTTCTCGGTGATCGCGCTCTTGCTGAAACTGGGCGACGAACGCAAGGCAATGGCGTCCGTGCCCTGGGGCACGTTGATCATGATCTGCGGTGTAGGCATGCTGATTTCGGTCGCGATCAAAGCCGGGACCATCGGTTTGCTTGCATCGTGGATGGGCAATAGCATTGCGCCCATCATGGTGCCGATTGTCTTCGGTGTGGTGGCGGCGTTCATGTCGCTGTTCTCCAGCACGCTGGGGGTGGTGACGCCGGCGCTATTCCCGTTGGTGCCACCGCTTGCCACTGCACTGGGGCTCGATCCGATGATCCTGTTCGTGGCCATCGTCGTGGGCGCTCAAGCCACCTCCATCTCGCCGTTCTCCTCGGGTGGCAGCTTGATATTAGGCTCGTGTGCCACGGAGCAGAGTCGCAGCTCTCTATTCCAGCAGCTCCTGTTTCGCGCAGCGCCTGTTGGCTTTGTCGCGGCACTGGTGTTCAACGCTGTCCTGACGTTCCTCTAAGCACGGCTCTTCACGGCCCGGCGCCTTTGCCGAGCCGTTGCGTTTGGCACGTTGATCGACCAATCGGGAAAAATGACCATCATTGATGAGCTGGGAAGTGTGCAGGCCATCCGATATCGGTCAAATCGAATGGGGTTGCTTGCCGTCGCCCATCACGTTAAGGCTTTTATCGCGCTATCTGAACCGGACACTGAAGCCATGCTCGTTGATTTACGAGCGCTCTATCCAAAATTGATTCACCTGATGCTGGACACGGTGTTCGTCGTCGACCGGGAAAACCAGATAGCGTTTGTCAGTGATGTCTGTGAGGTACTGCTCGTTTATCGCGCCGAGGAATTGAGGCTGCTACCAAGCGCCGCCCTTAATCCGACTGTCCGATTGTGGCCGTTTGCTCCCATTCACGACAGGCAGCAATCGGCCAATAGCAGACTGAATGAGTCTCTCGATTTTCTCTGAAGGTAGAACTAGCGTTCACTCATAAAATTTGCCAGCCAGCAAAATGGATGCACACCGCTGCCATACATTTGAAACAGGAGCACTCGGAGGAAAGCTCCTGGTACTGGCGGTCGCCCATTCAGCAGCTGCATCGAAAAATGTATCTATAGAGCCATTTTCCCACCCCAAGGCGCCTGGCCCATAAGGAGACGATGGCGTCGTTTCCTCCAATACGCGCTCACTGGCAAAATCAGAGCCAAGAGCCTGGATAAACTCAATGAACGATTGCTCATCGTTCACGCGCTCTAACAACTCATCAAGATCAATAGACATCGGAAACCTTGTATCGGGGCATTAGAGAGAATGCTGGCTGGGAAGCTGCTATGCCGAGAGACGGACAGTCAACCTCTCCATTTTCGAGTGTCCCCTATGGGTCGATTGCTACCGATTGCAATCTCAGCTTCCGACCAATCGCGCATGCTTAATCCAGATTTTCAGGTACTCCTGATGCCACTGCCAGGATCGCGCCATATGCGCCTTCCTCTGGGACATAGGAAACAAATCGTTCACTGTTATTTTTTTGCACCCAAAGGCGCCCACAGTTCTGGCACTCGTAGGCAGTCGACATTCGTTGAATGTAAAGGCTGGATATCCGGTCTTGCAGCTTGTCAGCAGCGCTGAATATGGGTGAAAACTCGCCAAATGCATCGGCGATTGAAGTCTTGTCTCCGGACTCCGCCGCCTCGACCAGAGGTTTGAGTTCTCGGTGCACCTCATCCCAAAATTTATTTTCCACCTCGTCGCGAAGCAAGCTCGCCTTGTAGGGCAAGCTGTCGGTCTGATCGGTAATCACATGGCCACACTTGCAACCCAGTTTACTCATTTGCGGTTCATCAACCTGATGTTCGATCGCTCATTAAATGGCGGACAACTCTTTGTTACAACTCCTAATTGATCGTCCGCTTCTGGCCGAAAGCGGACGGTTGAAAAGGTCTATAAAAATCTGATTTAGAGACGCTTATGCACTTTCATTTACCATGGGCTACTGAACCCGATCACTGGGGTTGAGTGGCAGGTATCAAGACGCCATCGATACTCGAGGAAGTAAGCCAGGACTCCAGTTCCGCATTCCCCACAGGAATGCACCACATGAAATCATTGAATTTTTCTTATCCCACACCACGGCGTACCTTGCTGCAAAGACAAGGAGAATCGCCCATTGAACTCATCCGCTGCCAACCCCGCTGAAAAATTCGACACCTCCCGCGCCAACGAATACGCCAGCCAAAGCCGCATCGCACTGGCGGGTTATGACGCATGCCACGATCTGGCGGCGTGCATGTTGGCGGCCAGCCTCGGCGCCTCGCCCTCGGCCAAAATACTGGTCGTCGGCGCTGGCGGTACAGCGGAGGAAATCATAGCGATGGCCGCACTGGAGCCGAGCTGGCGCTTCACGGCGGTTGATCCTTCCGAGCCAATGCTGGAGGCCGCGACGCAGCATTTGCAGGCCAATGATTTGCTGCACAGAACGGATGTGCATCTCGGGCATGTCGATGACTTGCCGGCTGATGAGTCATTCGACGCGGCGACGTTGATCGGCGTGCTCCATCATCTGAATGGCGAGGAACCCAAACGAGCAATCCTGCAATCGATTCAGGCTCGCCTGAAACCAGGTGCGCCGCTGATCGTCGCGGGCAACCACTACGCTTATGCCAGCCAACCTTTATTGCTGGCAGCATGGGGGCAGCGGTGGCGGCAGCAGGGTGCCAGTGCGGATGAGGTGCAGGCCAAGCTTGGCAAGATTCTTCAGGGTGCCGATCCGCCGCATTCGGAGGCGGCGGTTCAGGCGCTGTTGCACGAAGCTGGATTTGGTGAGGCGATACGGTTTTTCAGCAGTCTGTTCTGGGGGGCTTGGCTGGCAGGTAAAACGCTTTGAGAAAGGACGGAGGCGCTCGCCCAATCTCGGGCGTTGTTCATCACTCAAGCAAACGCAGTTTCAATGAACGCTTCCAGTGATTGTTCTTCCAGAATTTCAATAGAGAAGTGACCGAAGCGTTTCGGCAACCAGATAATGCGTGTCCCGGAAGGGGATTGCAGGTGTTGGCGGGTCAGTGGATTGCCATTTTCATCTTCAGGCTGCACACCGGCGATCAGCAGGTCGTCATAAGCTTTCTCGATGTCCGGTGTCGTGTAGCAGTGACGGTAAATCATGCCTTCGCCGACGGTATCGAGCAGCGTCTTCAAGTTCCCTTCCAGCGGTTGCACCAGCATGAAACGCTCTTGTCCGATCATCGCGACGGCGTAGCGCACATGCAGGCCACCGCGTTGCCATGTCTGGGTTTTGCAGATATTGGCTTTGAGGATCTGCGCGTAGTAGGCACACGCGTCCTCGAGATGGTTGACCAGCACATCGACGTGACTGAACTTCAGATCCATTGAATGCCTCCCGCTGATGCGGTGTCCGGATTAATCAGTGGTCGCGGGGCTCCCGGTCGAAGCTGCCGCCTCAGCCTCCAGCTTGGCCCGATCAGCCTTGCTGATGTATTTGGGCTTTTTCGGCGCGAGTTTCGCGCTGGCCTTTTTGGCTTTTTCCTTGAACAACTGCTGCAGTTTTTTCTGACGGTTCATGGTGACTACTCGGTTTGTCAGTTGAATATCGACGATCGAAGGGCGTGTCGGTCGCTTGCCCAATGGTCCAAAAGGGGTGGAATCCTGACGCATGGGCAGGACGCAGGCAACCTCATTTCCTCACATCGAGATAAAGTCCCGAACGGCCTTGATCGTCGGTGCCGGCGCTTCCTCCATCAGCCAGTGCCCCGCCCCCGGAATCACCACTTCCGTCACCTTGTCCGCCGCGTTACGCATGACGATTGCCTCATTGTTGCCAAAGGACTTCTCGCCGCCGACGGCCAGCACCGGCATGGTCAGGCGTTTCTGCAACACGGGTGCGTTGTCGGTGGCATCCTGGCGAATGCTGCGGAACTGGGCGAACGCGGCGCGCATGGCGCCGGGCCGAGCGTAAAGTTTGGCGTAATGCTGGCGGGTGTCCTCATCGATCTTCGCGGGCGTGCCGGCGAATTCGTTCCAGAAACGGTCGAGGTAGATGCGTTCGCGGCCCGCCACCAGGCGCTCCATGTCGGCACCGCCGAAGTCGAAGTGCCAGAGCATCGGCGAGCGCACGATGTCGTTCCATGGCGTGATGCCGGGGACGGGCGCATCCATCACCACCAAGCGCTCGGTGCGCTCGGGGTAGCGTGCGGCGTAGGCGAAGGCGACCATGGTGCCGATGTCGTGACCGATGACCACTGAGTGTTCGATCTTCAGCGCACTGAGAACTGCGCGAATGTCAGCGGCCTGAGTTTTCTTGTCGTAGCCGCCCTCCGGGATCGACGACAAACCCATGCCCCGCAGGTCCGGGACCACCACTGTGTGGTCGCGCGCCAGATCGGCCGCCATCGGCGCCCACATGTCGCCGGTGTCGCCGAAGCCATGCAATAGAACCACCGCAGGGCCTTTGCCACCGATGCGCACGTGCATCGTCGCGCCATCGACCGGGATTTCCTGAACCCGAAAGGCCGCAGGGAAGGGCGTCACGTCAGCGTGGGCCTGATGACTGAGGGCGAGCAAAGTCAGGGCGGCCAGCAGAGTGCGAATCATGTCAGAGTCTCCAATCGTGCCAATGGCAGGGGATGCGATGGAGTGAGCGTAGACGAGTTCTTCGTCTGAACCTGTCAGTTCACGCCAGACGCATACCCATCTCGACGGCACGATTCTCAAAACCAAACTCGGCGTACATGCGCGCCGCGCGTTCGTTGAATGGCCAGACCGTCAGCCGCAAATCCTGTGCGTCATGTTCAATTGCCCAGTCTCTGACGAACTGGAGCAGCGCGCGACCAATGCCTTTGCCGGAAAACTGCTCCGCTACGCAAACCGATCCGATGCGAACGACCTTTTGCGGCTGCATCAGCGGCCCGGCGCTTGCCGACAGATTGGCCGTGATAAAAGCCGCAGCCTGATCGCCGACGTGGGCGATGAAGACAATCTGATCCGGCTTTTCGAAAACCCCTGACCAGTGCGGCAGGTCGCGGGAAAAATCTTCGGTGGCGGCGGCGTAGATGTCGGGGCGGGCAGCGTGGTGCACCGCGTTTAGCAATTGGCCCAGCTCGCACAGGGTCAGTGCATCGGCGGCGGTTGCGACTCGGTAAGTGATGGTTTCATCCATGATGGGTAGTGTCCTTGAGTGTGATGAGGTTAGTGGAATTGTGGGAGGCAATGGCGAACCATCAGATTGAACTGACTGGCCGCTCATCCAAACGCTCTACCAACCTTACAAGATAACCGTCAGGGGCCTGAACGATGAATTCGCGTTGACCCACTTCTACCTTGTCCGCCCGATACCAGGTGTCCTGGCAGGCTCTGTAAAGTGCAAAACCCGCCTCTTCAAGCCTGCGAATGACGGGCGCGACAGCTTCAACGTCAATCTGCAGTTTGATGCCTCTGCCAAAAGGTTTGTCCAGCGCAGCGGTCAGCCATTGATAGGCATGCGAATCAACTTGTTCCAGCATGACTTTGCCTCCAATTGGGTGACCATTAGTTCTGGTACCAGTGTGTTGCGTTCTCGATGATCTCTTCACTGACAAGACGACCCACAACCGCCTCCAGCGTGATACCCGGGTGGATTGAGCAGACGTAGGCACCCTCGATATTCGGCAGTGAGTGGTAGTGAAATTAACGCAAAAAAAGCCCGGCATGTTCTGCCGGGCCTCGGGTGCCTTCAGACATTTACGCCGCCATATTTTCGGCCGCCATGTCCTTCTTGGCCCACAAGCTCAATCATGAGTACGTGGGAAAGGTCGGCAATATTGTTGCGGCGAGCGCCGAACGCCAAGCGTTTGAGAAGCGCCTGGCGGAGTTTGACGGGATTGGTCCGAAGACCATCGAGATTCTTATGCGTGAAGCCGGCGCGGTGCTTTTTTAGCGACCGGGATGCGATGCCGTATTTTGGCTGATGTGTTTGGGACCAGCGATCGCCCAGGCAATCAGCCCGAACAGCGGCACAAACACAATCAACACGATCCAAACTCCCTTGTTATTCGATTTCCCCTCGCTTTTACGCACCCGATTGATGGCCCAAAGTTCGATCAGCAGAAGAACTGCCGCCAGTACGATCCACACGGTTTCGATTTGCATTGGCTACCTCCTGATGGTCTCTGTTAGGTGGCGCGTGTGACGCTGGGTTCATTTAATTTTGCGCAGATCCTGTAGTTGCTGCGCCAGATACAACGCGACACGGCCGTCGGCACTGTCGGCGAATAGAATGCGCGCGCCTGACATCGGCGCTGGGAACGGCACGGGGGAAGGCGATGACAAATCATTCGGTGGATGTAAAAGACGCAACCTGGAAACCCAAAGAACAAGGTCAGGTTATTTGCCGAGATGGGTGTTCAACAATACGATTCCTGCTACTTGCGTTCAGGCTCGCCGACTGTGGACGGTATTGGTGTCCACATATACACCGGTCAGATTGAATGCACGAATCTGAGGCTTGCCGTCCCAGTATCTGTTCAGGGTGTACATGGCTTCAGCAAAACCATCCTGGCCTTCTCCCAGGTAAGGGGCATGATAGGCGATAGTCCAGGTTTTTATGTGTTCTTTGTATCGCAGAGCGAGCTCAACGATTACTCGGGAACAAACGCGAGAACACGGGCTGGCAGCCGTAATCATGGTGATGTGCTGAGTCGAGTTTCCGTGTGATTTATAGATGGAGTCAAAGTTATTCACCATTCTTTCTTCCCCATCCGACTTGTTATTGTCGTGAAAGAAGTTGACCAGTTCGTTACCGCGAAAAAATTCAATATTTGCACCCTGTGGTCGCCATCCTTTGCCAGATGAAAAAACGAATACATTGCCATGATCACCAAACTCGACAACGCAAAACAGATTTTTTGGCTCATCTTTACGGATCGCGTTAGCGACATCAGTGATTAACGGCATTTTGCTTCTCCGCTGCACTAAAGGTTGAAGTTGCAAGTTTGTGTTTTCTTGCACCCCTACAACATTGGCCTTCCCTGGACATGATAATGCAACGTTCTGTGCGATGGCCGTCAGCGAAGGATAGCCCATGAGTGTCAATGTGCCAGAAGTGAAAAGAGAAGTCCTGGAGCGGTCTTGCGTTCAAATTCTCGCCATGCAGGAAAACTGGTTGCTCAACCAGCTATAGAGTTGCGATACCGCAGGGGTAATCTGCTTGCGATGCGGGCATACCAGGCTCAACGGCGAGGCTTCGCCGGGATAGTCCGGCAGGAGCACAAGCAGACGACCTGCGCTCACATCGGCGCTGACATCCAGCCACGATTTATAGGCGATACCTTCACCGTCCAGTGCCCAGCGCCGAACCACATCGGCGTCGTCGCTGAACAGCGGGCCGCAGACTTGAATCGTTTGCGTGCCCAGGCACCATTTGTCGTAGACCCGGCCCGCCTGCAGATAGAGCAGGCACGCATGCTGCAACAAATCATCGGGGGTTGTTGGCTGCCCGTGACGTTGCACATAGTCCGGGGAGGCCACCAGCACTCTGTGGTTCCAGGGTGCCAGAGGCAGCGCGACATAATTGGCGTCTTCGTTCGAGCCATACCGAATGGCGACATCCACCGGATCGCGGAACAGATCGGCCATTTGGTCCGACAGGACAAAGCGCAGGGTAAGTTCCGGATGCTGACGACGGAACGCGGTTAACCACGGCAGCAAAATATTGCGCCCCAAGTCAGAAGGCGCGGTGACTTGCAGCACGCCGCGTAGCGTGGCGTTTTCTCCCCGCAGGTTTTCCTTGCCTTGCTTCAACGCCTCCAGCACGGCGTGCGCAGTGGGCAGGTATTGCTCGCCCTCGGCGGTCAACCTCAGGCTGCGCGTAGTGCGCGCGAACAGACGAACGTCCAGCTCGCGCTCCAGGCGTTTGATGGCAGCAGCGACCTGACCGGGCAACAGATCAGTCTCCAGCGCCGCAGCGGTAAAGCTGCCCAGCGCTGCGCTGCGGATGAACAAACCAAGATCATCGATGCGGATCATTTTCACTCCTGTAGTGAAAGTGTTGGCGCATTCTGCAGGTTTTTCTTTGTCCGTGTGAAGCCGAAGATGGGGGCATATCAACGTATCAGCCCTTCAGACAGCGAGTTTCCATGAAAGCCATCACCTTCACCCGGCACGCCATACCCATTGAAGATCCACAGTCATTGCATGACATCTATATGCCTGCGCCAGTGCCCGGCCCACGGGATCTGCTGGTCGAAGTGCGGGCGGTTTCAGTCAATCCGGTCGATACCAAGGTACGTGCCGGTACTTTCACCAAGGAACCGAAAATCCTTGGCTGGGATGCGGCAGGTATTGTCCGTGAGGTCGGGTCTGAAGTGACCTTGTTTCAACCCGGTGATGAAGTGTTCTACGCCGGCTCGATTGCCCGCGCCGGCAGTTACAGCGAATTGCATGTGGTGGATGAGCGGATTGTCGGGCACAAACCACAATCCTTGAGCGCAGGCGCGGCTGCCGCGTTGCCACTGACCTCGATCACTGCCTGGGAGTTGCTGTTTAACCGGCTCGGCGTCGTTGAGGGTTCAGGGGAGGGCGAGTGCCTGTTGATCACGGGAGCGGCTGGCGGCGTGGGTTCGATGCTGGTGCAACTGGCCCGGCAGTTGACCCGCCTTACGGTGATTGGCACGGCGTCACGTCCGGAAACGGCGGATTGGGTGAAGCAATTGGGGGCGCATCACGTCATCGACCATAGCCAGCCGATGCTCAGTCAGTTGCAGGCGCTGGGCCTTTGCGAAGTCGACTATGTCGCCAGTCTGACCCATACCGAGCAACACTTTTTACAGCTGATTGAAGTGCTCAAGCCGCAGGGGCGTCTGGGCGTGATCGACGATCCCGAGCGTCTTGATGTGATGCCGCTCAAGCGCAAGTCGTTGTCGCTGCATTGGGAGTTGATGTTCACCCGCTCGCTGTACGAAACCGCGGACATGATCGAGCAGCATCACTTGCTTGACCGGATCTCGGACCTGATTGATCGGGGCGTTTTGCAGACCACCGTGGGCGAGCATTTCGGCGCGATCAACGCAGCAAACATGCGGCGCGCCCATGCGCTGGTCGAGAACGGCAAAGCCCGGGGAAAAATCGTTCTTGAAGGGTTCTGATCAGCACCGTCCAGACATTCAGAGGGGGCCTTCGAAGCGGCCGCCAGGAGCACGTTATGCGTATGAAAAAACTTCCCGTCCTGTTGGCCATGGTCTCGGCCGCTGTGTTGTCGACGCCGTTCGCTCATGCGATCAGCGCCATTCCTTTAGAGGCGGATGCACCCGCTGATCGATCCTTCGGCAAACTGGAACAGGTCCATGGGTTTTACGACGCGATGCCAACCGGCGTAACGGTCAGTGAGACCGGGCGGATCTTCGTCAACTTTCCGCGTTGGGGTGACAACGTACCTTTCACCGTGGGCGAGATCCGCAGCGGCCAGGTAGTGGCTTATCCGAACGCCGCGATCAACCGGGAAAACCCCAACGATCCGAGCGATGGTCTGATCAGCGTACAGAGTGTGGTTGCTGACGGGCAGGGCCGCGTCTGGCTTCTCGACACGGCCGCGCCGGGCTTCGCTGAACCGAAGCCGCGTGGCGCGAAGCTGGTGGCGATAGACCTTGCCAGCAACAAAGTCGTCAAGCGCCTGGTGTTTCCAGAGAACGTCATGTTGCCCAGTACCTACGTCAACGACATGCGTTTCGACTTTCGCACCGGCGCCGAAGGCACGGTCTACCTCACTGACTCATCCTTGCGCGGCCCCGGGGCGATCATCGTCATGGACATTGCCACTGGCCGTGCCATGCGCCGCTTGAGCGACGTCCCGGCAACCTCGGTTGATCCGGCTTTTGTACCGGTGGTTGAAGGCTTGGCAGTGACGGTCGAAGGACCTGACGGCAAACGCAAACCGTTAGGCGTGGCATCCGACGGGATCGCGCTGTCGGCGGACGGCAAGACGCTGTATTTCACGCCACTGTCGAGCCGGCATTTGTATGCCGTATCCACAGCGCTGCTGCGTGATACCCGCGTAAGCGAACAGCAACTGGCCGCCGCAGTGCAGGATCTGGGTGAGAAGGGCGCGTCCGATGGCATGGAGGCGGATGCCGAAGGCGCTGTCTATGCCGGGGACTACGAGCACAACGCGATCCGCAAGCGCCTGCCGGATGGCCAATGGCAGACGTTGGTGCACGATCCGCGTCTGCTCTGGCCCGACACCTTATCGATCGGTCCCGACGGTTATCTGTATTTCATCGCGAACCAGTTACACCGCCAAGCGGCGTTTCGCGGTGGTCAGGATCAGCGGCAAAAACCCTACAGCCTGCTACGCCTGAAAATCGATGCGGCGCCAGCACCTACCCGTTAATACCTGTTTTGGATTTTGGAGAATTGATGATGACTACATCCGCTGAAGTGTTGGTTTCGATTGCCGTGCTCAAGGCCAGAACGGGTCAGGAGCAGGCATTGAAAGAGGGGTTGTTGGCATTGGTTGAGCCCACCCGGGCAGAGCCAGGCAATCTCGACTATGTGTTGTTTGAACTGCGTGACGAGCGCGGCACGTTCTACATGCGTGAGGCATTCAAGGATCAAGCGGCGCTGGACGCGCATTTCGCCACGCCATACTTCCAGCGCTTTGCTGCAGCGGCGAATGATCTGCTCGCTGAGCCGTTGCAGTTGATCTTTCTTGAGCAAGTCTCGATCTGACGTGACCGCACAGGCGCCTTGGATTTGTTGAGTGGCTAGCTGACGCTCGGCTCTATATTCTTCACGCCGGTAGGTCCGTGTCGGAATTGGCTGAGAACAGCCTGTCATTTAGGGAAGCGTTAAATGCCGTTCAGGGTGATGGTGGTCGGTGGCTACGGCAATTTCGGTAGCATCGTTTGCAGGCATTTGGCGGTCATGCCGGGTGTGGAGCTTTTGCTCTCGGGGCGTGATGCGCAAAAGTTGCAGCGCAAGCTCGATGAGTTGAACCGCCAGCCCGGCACGGTCGCCGAAGGCTGGTGCGGTGATGCCATGGGAGCGGAGTTCAGCTCGGTTTTGCGTTCATTGAACATCCAGTTGGTGGTTCATACCGGCGGGCCGTTTCAGGGCCAATCCTATGCGGTCGCCGAAAGCTGCATCGCTGCCGGGGTGAATTATTGCGATCTGGCGGACTGCCGAACCTTCGTCAATGCCGTGGGCGTTCTCGATGCCAGTGCGAAAGCGGCGGGCGTGGCGATCCTCAGTGGTTGCAGTTCGGTGCCGACACTTTCATCGGCGATCATCGATCAGCAACGCCATCGCTTCGCACGGATCGACTCGATCGAACACGGCATTTCTTCTTCGGCAAAGATGCCGGGGCTGTCGACGATTGAAGGTGTTCTGGCCTACGCAGGCAAACCGATCAAACAACTGAAGGACGGTAAGGTGCATGAGGTGTCGGGTTGGCAGGATCTGACCCTGCGCAAGATGCCGCAACTGGGCACCCGTTTGTTGGCCAACGTCGATGTGCCGGACATGGATATTTTTGACGGCCGCTATGGCGCGCAAACCCTGAGGTTCAAGGCTGGCGCCGGGTTGAAGCTGGGCGGTATCGCCAACGCTCTCTTGGCGCAGGCGCTGAAGACCGGACTGGTTCGCGACCATACCGTTTGGGCCGCAAGGTTGCATCGGCTGGGCACCCGGTTCGAACGTTTCGGCGATGGCAAAAGTGCAATGTACATCGACGTTCAGGGGATTGGCGCTGAAGGACAACCGCTATCCATGACTGCGCAACTGACCGCACTCAATGACAAAGGCCCGGAAATCCCAAGCTGCGCGGCTGTGGCGCTGGCCGCAAAAATGGCCCAAGGCTACGTGCCGCAACCCGGGGCCCGACCTTGCGTGGGTGAAGTCAGCGTCGACGAATACCTGGCCGCGATCAATGATCCGGACAACCTGAGTTTGTCCGTGCATTTCTCTGACGGGCAGCACTGAACATGCTCTATCTGGGCCTCAAATACCTGCACATCATTGCGGCGATTTTCCTGTTCGGTTTCGGCATGGGTTCCTACCTCTATCTGGTCGCCGCGAGCCGCACGGCCAATCCGCAGGTGATCGCCCACGTCGCGCGCATGGTCGTGCGTTTCGATGCCTGGATCACCACACCGGCAGGCTTTGTACAGATCATCACGGGCTATCTGCTGATGAGGCTCTCGGGCCTGCCCATGACTACTGAGTGGGTGCTGACCTCGCTGGTCATTTTCCTTTGTGTCGGGTCGCTTTGGCTGCCGGTGTTGGTCTTGCAGAAACGCCTGTGTGTGATGGCAACGAGTGCGGGGGAGGCCGGGACGGGGCTCAATGAAGATTATCGAGCCGTGTACAGAAAGTGGTTCTGGATGGGCGTCGCCGGTTTTGCCGGGATGTTTGTGATAGTGCTGATGATGGTGACGAAGATGACGCCGGTCCAATTGGTCAGTTTTCTGATTTAGCCACGAACGGCATCGTCATTTTCAAAAAGCGTTGTTCGTGGTCAGGATTCGGCAGCAGGCACGTATTGTACTTGCCGAACAGCCGATAACGATTCAGCGCAATGCGGTCATAGGCCCAATCGCGCAACCTGCGCGGGACGACACGCAGCAATCGCAAGGGTTGCCAACGGGCGGATAACTGGCCGATGACTTCGAAAAAGGCATCGGAACGTTCCCAATATTGCCGATCGCGAATCACTGCCATGGTGTCGAACTGATCCACCGGCAAACCCGCCCATGCCAGCAGTGCCTGGCCTTCGGGTGACTGAACTGCCGCCAAGCGCACACGCCGCTGATGATCATGCCGAATCAGAAACCGTGCCCAGCCATTGCACAGCTTGCACACGCCGTCGAACAGCACCACTGTTTCGCCTGGCTTGAGCAGTGGCGCGGGGGTAGGGCGGGTTTTTGAACTTGGCATCAGCGTGAGTCCATGGAGGCCGGGTGTTCGGGATCATAACCGCGTGACAGGTTTGACGTCTGCTTTTGGACGATTGTTGATCGATGGAAGAAGGTGCGCAGAAACGTCAGCCGTTACGGCCTGAAAACTGCCGGGCAAGTTGTCGCTGTGTCACGGGCGCCGACATCGTCGCCGACGGTGGTTTCACCGCTTGATCCTGTTTGATCGCATCAAGGCGCACCTTCGGGTGCGTTTTTTGTTTGTCCGAATGAAGATTCGAGCCGTTATCTGATGGATACACCGATTTTAATTATCCAAGTGGATGGATAGACAAATCGGATTTACCCGGTTTTTCTGTGCAATCGGCAGGCATAGAGTGGATTCACCGGTTCGAAATACCGAACTGAAACCCCACTACGCAGTCACTCGGAGCATCACAGATGAGCAATAAACTGGCAGGTAAAGTTGCACTGGTTACCGGCGGCACCACAGGTATCGGCCTGGCCTCCGCGCAGGAGTTTGCAGCACAGGGTGCAACGGTTTTCATCACCGGTCGCCGTCAGGCCGAGCTGGATGCAGCGGTCGCCCTGATTGGCGACAAGGCATTCGGTATCAAGGACGACGTGGCCAATCTGGCTGATCTGGATAACGTTTTCTCGGTCATTGCGGCGCAGGCCGGCCAGCTCGATATCGTCTTTGCCAATGCCGGTGGTGGCGACATGTTGCCCCTGGGGTCGATCACCGAAGAGCATTTCGACCGCATCTTCAGCGTTAACGTTAAAGGCCTGCTCTTTACCGTACAGAAGGCGTTGCCGCTGCTCAAAGACGGTGGCTCGGTGATCCTGACGGCGTCGACCACTGCCAGCCAAGGCACCGAAAACTTCAGCGTCTACAGCGCGAGTAAAGCCGCCGTGCGCAACTTCGCCCGCTCTTGGCTGCTGGATCTGAAACCGCGCAACATTCGTGTGAATGCCATCAGCCCTGGCCCGGTCGCCACGCCCGGTCTGGCAGGCCTGGTACCGGCAGAACAGGTTGACGGTCTGCACGCGCATCTGGCCAGCCTGGTGCCGATGGGGCGTCTGGGTGATCCGAAAGAAGTCGCCAAGGCCGTGTTGTTCCTGGCTTCTGATGACAGCAGCTTCATCAACGGTATCGAATTGTTCGTCGACGGTGGTGCTGCACAAATCTGATTGCGCATGGCCTGCGTGGAGCGATCACTGCAACGTGGAAAAGTGCTCCACCAGCCAGTCGATGAACACACGGACCCGGTGGCTGAGGTTGCGGTTCGGCGGATAGGCGACATGAAAGGGGTAGGGGGCTGGACGCCAGTCTTGCAGGATGGCCACCAATGCGCCGGTCTCGATGTAAGACTGCACGGAATAACTGAACGTATGGATTACACCCAGCCCCGCCAGTCCAGCAGCGATGTGCGCATTGCTTTCATTGACACTCAACGCACTGTTGCCGATCACCTCGATGTTCTCTTCGCCGCGCTGAAACACTGCCGGGACCGCTCGACGGGTGCGCGCCGATTGATAACTGACAAGGCGATGCTCCTTTTCCAGCTCCGACGGGTGAGCAGGCTTACCAAATTGCTGCAAGTAGGTCGGTGAGGCACAGGTGGTCCAAGAAGCCTCGCCCAGGAACCTTGCCGCCAATGACTGCTCCCGGAGGGCGCCACCGCGAATCACACAGTCGACGTTTTCACTGATCAAGTCGACATGCCGGTCGCTCACGCCAAGGTCGATCTTGATATCGGGAAACCGCGCAAAAAACGCCGGCAAGGCCGGAATGATCAACGAAGTGGCCACGGAACCACCTACATCGACATGAAGTGTGCCGCCAGGATTGAGTCGCGTGCTTTGAAGGCAGGAATCAATCTCTTCAAGATCGCGAATGATTCGAGCGGTCTGTTCGTAATATTTGGCCCCTTCGACGGTGACGGTCACACTGCGCGTGGTGCGTTGGAGCAGGCGCACCCGCAAAAAACTTTCGAGGTCTTGAATCAACTTGCTTACGGTCGCTTTAGGCATCTCCAAAGAGTCCGCAGCCTTTACAAATGATCCCGCTTCGACGACCCGGGCAAACACACGAATGGCTAACAGTTGGTTCATGTCTGGTGATGCCCAGTGGTTGAGTTCAGTCGCTTGAATATTCGACCGATGAAGAGTGAGTGCTTTTTAAAAGAGGCGCTAGAACTTTGCGCGCAAGCGCTTGAACGACCGCCGTCCCCGCAGAGCCCCCCACGAGAAGGCCAGTCCAGCGCCGCCGGATGCAATGAATACGGCGATGTCGCGCAGCAGATACAAGCTGAAGCGCCGTGGCTGCTCGTCGAAGACAAAGTGTTCTTTGACTTTGTGCGGGCTACGCCCTGTCATTGAATCGAATTGTCCAATATTCAGTGCGTCGTTTAGCTGTTCGGCTACTGCCCATGCGCAGAGCAGGCACAACAGGGCGCAGATGAGACAGTAGATTCGGAGTCGATATTCCGGGATCACAAAAGCTCCTTCTTCTTGATCTGCTGATGACAGTATCGGCTGCTCGGCTCGGCATCTCTGCGTGAAGGATAGCTTAGGGCTGACCCAGACTGGCAGCGCCGCATGCGCGCCTCGGCATCGCTCTCGGCCACGAGGGGCAACAGCAACCATTGGTTTGAACTAGGCTTGAATGAAATAACGCGGGAGAAAACCCATGCCCCTCGCTTCCGGAAACCTATTTGCCCTGACATTGAGCGCCTTCTTTTGCACCGCCGTGTGCGGAGTAGGGATAGCAAACGCCGATTCTCCACCGGCAATACTGCCATTGGACTCTGAAACTGCGCCGAAACTCATTGCCTACGCGCCGCTTGCCGAGCCACTCGCCCGTGGAGTTGTCATTATTCAATATCAAGCGGATCACGCCAGGGTCATGCCGGTATTTGGCAAAGCGGCTGCCGATGTTTCACCGCGTCTCGGGCACCTCCATGTGACCGTCGACGACTGGAAGGGCACATGGGCACATACCAGCGAAGGCCCGATTATTCTGGTGGGACTGACGCCCGGCGCTCACAAGGTTCTTTTGGAAGTAGCCGATCCGACTCACAAAGTACTCACCAGCACGACAGTGAGTTTTGTGGTCCCGGAGAAGAAATCAATGGCCGTCTCCCACACTGCAGACGATCACGCCTTGAAACCATAACGGGTGAGGATGTTTTCCGTATTGACATATCGAAAAATGTCGATATCCTCGCGGCATGGACTTACTCGAAATATTCAAAGCACTCTCAAACCGTACACGTCTTGAAATCCTGACCGGTTTGAAGGACCCCGAGAAGAACTTCCCTCCACAGGATGAAGGGGACGTTCACACGGTGGGCGTTTGCGTCAGCAGTATTCAAGAAGGCGTCGGACTTTCGCAGTCGACGGTGTCGTCTTATCTTGCAACGCTGCAACGAGTAGGCCTGGTCGAAGTCACGCGCATCGGTCAGTGGACTTACTACAAACGCAATGAAGCCACCCTCCGTGTGCTTGCCGAGATCATAGGGAAAGATCTGTAGTTTTTTTGCCCCAATATATCGAGAAATCTCGATATCCCTTTTTGTCGAAATGAGGATTTACAGTGAAAGCGCTGATACTGAAATCATTTGGCGGTCCGGAATCGTTCGAACTTTGCGACGTGCCCAAACCAGTGCCGCAGGCAGGACAGGTCTTGGTTCGGGTACACGCAACCTCCATCAATCCGTTGGATTTCCAGGTTCGACGTGGCGATTATCCCGATCTGGTGCCGCTGCCGGCCATCACCGGGCACGACGTGTCTGGGGTTGTCGAAGCTGTCGGGCCGGGGGTGACAGCTTTCGCTCCGGGAGACGAAGTCTGGTACACCCCGCAAATATTTGAAGGCTCAGGCAGTTATGCCGAATACCACGTGGCGGCCGAAAGCATCATTGGCAAGAAGCCGCCTTCGCTGAGCCATCTTGAAGCGGCAAGTTTGACGCTGGTTGGCGGGACGGCGTGGGAAGCACTGGTCGTGCGAGCGGCGCTCAGAGTGGGGGAAAGCATCCTGGTGCACGGCGGTGCGGGCGGCGTCGGTCATGTCGCGATACAGCTGGCAAAAGCCATGGGCGCCAAGGTGTTCACTACCGTACGCGAGGCAAACTTCGAGTTCGCACGGGGTTTGGGTGCCGACGTGATTATCGACTACGAAAAGGAAGATTACGTCGAGGTCATCCTGCGGGAAACGGCTGGCCACGGCGTCGATGTGGTGTTCGACACCATTGGTGGCAACACATTGTCGCGCAGCCCCGATGTACTCGCGCAACTTGGCCGGGTGGTCTCGATTGTGGACATTGCCCAGCCACAAAACCTCGTTCAGGCCTGGGGCAAGAACGCCAGTTATCACTTCGTGTTCACCCGACAAAATCGCGGCAAGCTGGATGAGTTGAGCGCATTGGTGGAGCGCGGTCAGCTACGGCCGCATGTGGGTGCTGTGTATTCGCTTGCCGACATTCCACTTGCTCATGCGCGGCTGGAGAGTCGCAACAACGGTCTTCAGGGAAAAATCGCAATTACCGTCGCGCCGTAGACTCACCTGATCAGTGCGCATTGTTGACTATTGAAACTCGATTTGGAGAAACGCCATGATTTATGAAATCGCTTTGCTCCCGGTTCACCAGCAACACATTGAAAAATTCAGACATGCATTTGCCGAGGTGGCTCCTTTGCTCAGCCGCGCAAAGGGGTATATCGGTCACACGCTCGCTCAGGGGATCGAAACCCCCCATCAATTCAGCCTGATCGTGCAGTGGCAAACACTGGAAGATCACACCCCGGGCTTTGAAGCGAGCGAAGACCATCGGATATTCATGCTGGGCCTGGAGGAATATTTTTCGCAGGAGCCCACGGTCTATCACATTGAGGGGCCGGCTTTTTCTACCGGCGAACAAGGATGAGTCGAACAGCGTCCTGACCTGAATGTGTTTGATCGGCGGTATCATTGACTGTGTCAATAACAGCCATTAACTCAATCAGGTTTTCATATCAGATTTGCGGCGTAAGATCGGCTCCATACCCACTCACTGCACTTCTGGAGCACACCGCCATGAAACGTCAAACCATCCTCGGCATCGCTTTCTCGATCTTTGCACTGAACGCTTTTGCCGCGACTGAAACCGATCCACTGTTCAGCGACGCCGTTGCCGCCGATGGTTCGGATCGCCTGATAGGCAATCGGGTAGCCGAAGGTGGTTCTGACCGTCTGCTCGAACGCCGTGCAGTCTGAGTGCAAGGTTTGACCGCAATACTCGATGAAAGCCCGGCCTCAACCGCCGGGCTTTTTTTGGCCACTTGGTTGCGGCGCTGCTGACGGCCAGTGCGCTTTATCAGGGTATCGTCTCGTAGCGGATCAAGTTCATCGGCAAACATCAGCGCCCGCGGGAAATCGCTGAAGTCGTCGTTAATGGACAGATTACGTACCCCACGGCCCAATCGCGCAGCCATTTTCACTCGAACTCAATCTGTCATATTCCGTATCACTTCATTGCACATAGTCACCAGCCCAACGCTTATTCCATGAGGCTGCACTGTGTTCCAACGTCTTCTGTGTTCGCTGTCCGTTCTGAGCCTGTCTATCGCCGCTGCCCACGCTGCCGAGTCCGTCGCGCTCGATACGCCGCGTCTGAGCAGCATCGACAACTTCCGTGACATCGCCGGCCTCACCACCGCGTATTCCACCGCCCACGATGGGACGATGCGTAGTGGCGTGTTCTACCGCTCCAACGCGCTGACCCCGTCGGCGGCGGATCTGACGACGCTCAACAGTCTCGGTATCAACGCCATTTACGACCTGCGCACGCCAAGCGAAATCGCCGCGACGCCGGACACCCTGCTCACTGGCGCAACCTACGAAAACATCGACATCATCGGCAGCACCACTTCCGGCGCAAACATCACCACGATCTCGTTCAAAAGCGCCGCCGACGCCATCGCCATGATGGAACAGACCAACCGCGCGTTCGTCAGCGATGCGGGCATGCGCGGCCAGTTCGGCAAACTGTTCAACGAACTCGCCAGCGTCGACGCCGCACAGTTGTTCCACTGCACCGCCGGCAAGGATCGCACCGGCTGGACCGCCGCCGTGTTGCAGAGCATCGCCGGCGTCGACGACGCTACCATCATGGCCAATTACCTGGCGACCAACGACTACACCGCCGCCCGCGTCGCTGCCACGTTGAAAGCAATGCCGGCAAGTATGGCGAGCATCTACGCGCCACTGCTCGGTGTGCAGGCCAGCTACTTGCAGGCCGGCCTCGATGAAGTCACCGCCGAATACGGCAGCATGGACAACTACCTCAAACAAGGCCTGGGCCTGTCGCAGGAAACCATCTACGTCCTGCGCGGCAAACTGGTCGAGTACAACAGCCTGCCCGGTCAGGTTGGCCTGATCCGCAACGCGGCTGCCGGCGCCGAGCTTTTGCGCCAGTTGCAGAACACCAACCTGTCCGGCACCTACAGCGCTTACAACTATTACCTGCAATCGGCCATCGACGCCGGCACCCTCGGCGGCGTCGAATCCACGGTAGGCGGCCAAGTCCACGCTGACGCCGCCAGCTACCTGCTGCGCCAGAACGCACTGATTGAACAAGCCACCGCCCCCTTCGCCAGCGGCACCGACCTCAAAGTCGGCCAATACCGTTTGTGGACCACCGCGCTCGCCGGCTACCTCGGCACCGACGGCTCAGCCCATGCCGACAGCAGCAACGAACACAGCCAGGGCCTGATGGTCGGCATCACCCAACGCTTCACCGAACAACTCAGCGCACGCGGCGGCTTCGGCTACAGCAAAGGCACTGTCGGTGGTGCGGGTGGCGAGGCCGATACCGACTTCACCTTCTTCAACATTGGCGCCCGCTACGGTTTCACCAGTCTGGAACGCGGCCTGTTCGTCGATGCCAACGCCAGCGCCGGTTACGTCGATTACGACAGCAAACGCGACCTCGGTAGCGGCCTCGGCACAGCGAAGGGCGACACCCACGGCAACCTCACCGGCGCGACGTTGGCGCTGGGTTACCGCGTACCTGTAAGTGGCGTGATTCTGGAGCCGAGTCTCGGCGTGCGTGTCAGCCACCTCGATCTGAAAGGCTTCAAAGAGAAGGGCAGCGAACTGTCGTTGGACGTCGACGACAGCAAACAAACCCGCCGCAGCGCCGTGGCCAATCTCGACATGTCCTTCACCCCGATTGCCATGGGTAACTGGCAACTGGTGCCCGGTGCGCGCGTGGGTTACGAGCATGTACTCGGCAATCATCAGGTCGACAGTGAAGGTCACTTACTGGGGCTGGATGTCGAACAACGCGCCGCTTTCGACAACCGCGATCAGTTCAGCGGCGGCGTCAACCTGATGGCCAGCCTTGGCCCGGTGAGCGTGGGCGCTGAAGTGGGTGCCAGCGGAGGCGGGGATAGCCACGGTTTCGCAGGTAGCCTGAAGGCCAGTTACCAGTTCTAAAAGCGCTGCATTCACAGGCATTCAAGTGCTTGCCCAACTGGCGCCTGAGTATTCGAATGCTTGTGCAGGAACCCATAAAATTGCGCGACGGGCATCGGTCTGGCAAACAGCCAACCTTGCCCGAAGTGCACGCCATGACCACGCAAATACTCGCGCTGCGCCTCGGTCTCTATGCCCTCAGCCACCAGTTTCAAGCGCAGACTCTTGGCCATTTCGATGATATGCACCGTCACCGAAGACGCCGCCGGATCGACGTCGATGCTGTCGACGAACGACTTGTCGATCTTCAACACATCCAATGGCAACTGCTGCAGATGCTGCAGGCTGGAAAACCCGGTGCCGAAATCGTCGATGGCCGCCACAAAGCCCAACTCTCGCGCCCGATTAATCATCTGCCGCGCCGCATCAATCTGCAGAAAGCCGCGCTCGGTTGCCTCAAGCCATATCTGACTCGGCCACACATCAGCCTTGCTTATCGCCGCTTGCAGCCGGGGCAGAAAACGCCCGCTGCTGACATCCGCCGCCGCCAGGTTGATCGCCACATGCAGATCACGCTGCTGCACCAGTAGCGGCCCCAGATCCTCGAGTACATGGTCGATGACCTGATCCGTGATCGGCAGAATCAAACCACTCTGCTCCGCTAATGGAATAAACGCGTCTGGCGGCACCAGGCTGCCGTCCGGACGCAGCCAGCGCACCAGCGCTTCGGCCCCGACGCAGGCGCCATCGTGCAAATCGATGATCGGCTGATAGTGCACGATGAACTCGTGATTGCGCACCGCCACCTCAAGTTCGGCCAGTGGCGACAAGCGCTGCCGGGTACGCCCGACGAGCATCAACACCAGCATGCCGGCGAGCAGCCCACCCATCGGCAATAACAGCATCTCCCTGCGGATCAGCCCCTGCAGTAACTCATGGCGCGACACCGCGGCAATCGCCACCCAGTCGCCGCTGTGCACCAGCGTATAGAGATAGCCATCCTCCAGCGCTGTGGCCGAGCCCAAATGTACCCGGCTAATGAACCGCTCCGCCCCCGGCCGTGATACACCGACCAGTTGCCCGGCGGCGGTGCCGACCATCAGATGCACATCATCCTCCACCATCACCTGCAAAAACTGCTCAGGGTCGACCAGCACGTTAAACGCAGCATATTGCAGCGCCATCATCGGCTTGGCGGGAACAATTCGCGCCTGAACGCCAAGCGACACACGCACACCATCAGCGGTGGTGAAATCTTCCTTCCACGGCGTCACCCGATGGCCCACCGTCCCCCACGAACCGCAGACGTAAACCTCTTCCTCGACGTAGCCGATCGACTTCACCGAGAAGGTGTTGATGGTCAGCAGACGCATTTCATCGATGCTGTCCGGGGTGCAAGGGGCGAGTTCGGACGCAGCGATGCTCTTCAGCACGCCGGCCGCTTCATGGAACGTATTGTTGGCGCGATTCGAGGCCACGACGGCCAGCGATTCCAGACGTTGCTGCGTCGCGGCCAGGTTCAACACCCAGGCGACATAGCCCATCAAAAGTACGGGAAGCAAGACACACGGAAGGCCCAGGAGAATGCTCCCCCAGACAATGCGTTTTTTATTCATTTGACGCCACCTTGGCCCTCGGCCCGTGACGTGCGGCTGCACGGCTGTTTCTTCAGCAAAACCAGCTTACCCCCGCCGCCCGCCAGCAAACTTGTCGCAGATCAATATTTCCGAGCAACGCTCAACGCCGACCGATCAACTGCGCAGGACTGACCCCATAAGCCTTCTGAAAATACTGACAAAACCGCCCGACGTTACTAAACCCAAACCGCAACGCCACCTCAGTCACCGACCCCGAATGCCGCTGCGCCAACGTCTCATAAGCCCGCTCCAACCGCACCTGCCGCTGATACGCCACAATCGACGTCCCGACAAACCGCCGAAACCCCTCCTGCAATGCGCGCTGACTGACATTACTCAACCGCGCCAGATCCACACCACTCACCAACTGCTCCGGATGCGCCTGGATAAACTCCACCACCAACTTCACATGCCGCGGCGCAATCAACGGAGCAGGGCGGCGCAAGGCCTCAGTGAAATTGTGCGGCCAGGCTTCCAGCACCGCATCAATCAACATCTCCCGCAACCGCGACGGCATCAACGTGCCGGTGTTGATCAACACATCAAACTCCGTCCCCGTCGCCAAATCGATCAACGCCTTGATCCCCTGAAACGGCGCCGTGTTCAGATCCACCACCGGCTCAAACACAATCTTCTGCAGAACCGGCTTACCCAACAGCATCGACAACCGCTCGGTGAGCTGACCCCGACTAATCGACATCCCATGCTGCGCGTGATTGTCGAGGAAGTGCATCGAGCGAATGTCAGCCTTGTCGATGGCTAAACCGATGTGCGCCATGCCGATGGATTCGGTGGCGTGGTTGAAGATGATCCTGCCGGCAGTGGGGATGACGAAAGTAATTTCGTCCTGCGGGTCTGGGAAGGTCACGGTGAAATCGCCGTGGTAATGCATGCGACGAAAACTGACGCCTTCGTGACGGCCATAGACACCGCCGATGATGATGTTGGAGGGTAAAGGCGGGGTGTCGGAATAGCGGTTGCCGAAGAGTTTGGAGAAGAGCGCGCCGAAGTCTTCGGAGTGGAGGTTTGCGGAGCGGAGGATAATTTTTTGGCGGGGTGGGGTTGGGAACACTTTAGGCGGTTCCTTGGGTTGGAAGGCATTCGGAGAAGAGGGGGGCGTTTGGGCGGGGTGAGGCTAGCAATTGGGTGTGACAGGTCTGTGACGGGAGAGGGGGTTACTGTTGTAAGGTCTGCTTTCGGCCAGAAGCAGACGTTCTGACATTGCTGGGAAAACCGACAAGGAGAAAGGAGCAATGGACTTCGTTATCGATTTGATAGCTCATCGCATTGGTGTTTTTGTGCTGGGTTTGCTGAGTGGCGGCCGCTTCAAGGGTGAGAGTGGTTTTTCCTGGGGCTGGGCAGTTGTCGTCGGTGGACTGATTCTGCTATCTCCATTCGTAGCATTTATAGCTGTGCTCATCTATTCCAGTGGCCCCTGAATCGATGTCTGTAATGGGTCAGAAGCTGCATTTCTCGAACGGCAGCTCTTGGCCGAAAGCGGACGCATCATGCAGCTTTGTCAGTAGTTGATCCTTCTGGGGCAACAACCTGTCGCTGCCCCAGAGGATCACGACTTACTCCACCGGCACAACGTTATCCAACGCCCGATTCACTGCCAATTCCCCCAGCATCACTACCTGCGCAATTCCTTGCAGTGTCTTGCGAGCCGACCCGTCCACCAGTCCAATCACATTCCCAAGCATGACCGAAGCCGAGCCCAGCGATTCACTGGCGTTAACCAGCAATTCCTCAGTCGGGGTTTTTGGGTTTGCGGAGAACATAGTGCTGGTTTTGTAGGGCGTGGCGTTGATGGCGGCTGCGGGTTTCAGGTAGTGGTCGAGGGCGCGTTCGGCGGCTTCGTGGAATTTCTTCGAGTCGGCTAATTCGTAGGGGGACGCTGGATCGGTTTGTGGTGGGTTGGGCGTAATTTTGAACATGGATGACACTCCTGGGAAAACGATTAAGGAGCCTTCACCATTCGCTACCAAACGAGGGGTGGCGGCCATGCACAGGTTGGTAGACCGGCCCAGGAGCCCGGCGCGCCCGAAGACGCCCTACGCATGGCCACCATCAAGCCGAGATGAAAAATCCATCTCTACAGGAGGTGCGCGATGCGCCTGGGTATGCCGGGCTACCAAACCCGATCACTGCTTTTCAGTGACCAGCCCACGATAGAGCCCGCACTCGAGGCGCACAAGCCGGCGGATTCTGGCGTAGTCGTAGGTAATGGCGCAAGGCGTTGTAGCCTGGGATGACGTAACGACGGATGTCTTTAAACAGGGGTGGGATTCAGGTTAAACACAGTGAGGTTTTGCGAAGTGTTTTGGGGGCGTTGGAGTGACTGCTGGTTTGGCGGAGGATTACAGGGGGCGGTTCGCAGCCCAGCGTGAGCAAGTTCTCTCGCCACGGGGGGGCACGGCTTCAAGTCCGGGCCGTGTGGCGCTGGACTGCCAGCGATGGCTAGGCACTGACTAAAGAACAATCGGTGCATCACCATGGAGGGTGAGATTCGGGCGGGGAGTCGAGTTACGTTGAGCTGGTAGCGTAGCGTAGCGCTGAGCGTCTGCTCGTATGCACTGATGCTGCAATGGATTCTCTCGCAACGCTGTCAGCACCATAGCTTCCCTTCTATATATATAGACGCAGTGACGACCATCTCGGCGTGGCAGGTCGACTGTGGCAGCATGAGCACTTGGCTACCAAAAAGAATTTTCAGACAGGGGTTGACCGCGAATTTTAGTCCTGTATTATTCGCCTCCCGCTAGCGAGCAGTTGCTGCTCACCTAGCTAAGTGATTGATTCTTAATGAAAATAATCGCTTGACAGTAAATGAGGCTGCTGTAGAATGCGCGCCTCGGTTGAGACGAAAGATCTTAACCAACCGCTCTTTAACAACTGAATCAAGCAATTCGTGTGGGTGCTTGTGGAGTCAGACTGGTAGTCAACAAGATTATCAGCATCACAAGTTACTCCGCGAGAAATCAAAGATGTAACCAACGATTGCTGAGCCAAGTTTAGGGTTTCTTAAAAACCCAAAGATGTTTGAACTGAAGAGTTTGATCATG